>CAJUTL010000005.1:0-80370 GCA_910589395.1 uncultured Oscillospiraceae bacterium | reverse complement strand
AAATTAAAACTGATGCTTTTCTCTGCGGTGGGCAATTGAGCCCCCGCTTTTCTGCGAGGAAACACTCTCTGCGCCGACCGCAATTTGAAATAGTAACGATATCATGGTTATTATACCGTTTCCCGCTTGAAAAAACAAGAGGAAATTGGTAGTATATCAGGAGAAACTTAAAAATTGCCCCGGAGAGAGGAGCTTTTTCCTCCCACCTGAAAAGGAGATCGCTTATGAACATTCGGAAGACACTCCCAGCCGACCTGCCCGCTATCGGTAAATTGTATGAAGCCGCCCGGGCGGCGTTGGGCGCCATGGGCGTGGATCAGTGGCAAACCGGGGATTACCCCAGTGCCCAGGACGCGGAAGCGGACAGGAAAGCCGGGGTAGGCTATGTATTGGAACAGGACGGCGAGGTGCTTGGCGTGGCCTGTATCGCTTTTGGACGGGAGCCCACCTACGAGGTCATAGAGCAGGGCCGGTGGGAAGCCGACCCCGAAGAATACGGCTTTCTTCACCGCATTTCCATTGCGCCCCGCGCCAAGGGCCAAAACGCCGCCGGGCTGTTCTTTGAGGAGCTGAAGCGCCAGGCAAGGGAACGGGGCGTTTTCGTACTGCGGTGCGATACCCACCGGGATAATCTTCCCATGCAGAGGGCCCTCGCGAAAAACGGCTTTTCTCCCCGGGGTGTGATCTACGTGGAGGACGGCAGCGAACGGATCGCTTTTGAGCAGGTTTTGTAAAGCCGGAGCCAAAAGGATAGTCTGAAAAGTGCTTCAAAGCGCCTTTCGTTCGGAATAATCGCTTTAAAAAACTCAAAATTCCGGTTGTAATTATTCCGATTCTGTAGTAGGATACTACCTGTAAAGCTTGTATTCTTAGGGCTTGTTTGAAAATAGAGAAAGTGCTGAATTTTTGTACAAGGTGAGACGATTTCAAGGCGGAGGACTACAAGATCTCCAACGCAGAAATTTGTCCACATTATGCAAAAAGGTAATTGCGGTTTTTCAAACAAGCCCTAAGCCGGGAGGAAAAAAGATGGAATATTTCACCGTTACACAGATAGCCGAAAAATGGGGCGTTTCTACCCGCCGGGTCCGTTTGCTTTGCGCCGGTGGAGAAATTGACGGCGTGATTCGGAAAGGCAAAGCCTACCTGATCCCCGCAGACGCAGAAAAGCCCTTTGATAAACGCAGATTGCCAAACAAAGGGAAATGCGGCAGATTTTCGGATATCCTGACAGAAATAGATCAAAAGAAGGTTCTGCTCGATGGAATGCGCCCGCTTACCGCGGGAGAAATACAGCGGCTACGTGATGAATTTATGATCGACTTCACCTATAACTCCAACGCCATAGAAGGCAATACGCTTACACTGAAGGAAACCGCCATGGTGCTGGAGGGGATCACCATAGACCGCAAGCCTCTGAAAGACCATCTGGAGGCTGTAGGGCACCGCGATGCATTCCTGTATATGGAAGAGCTCGCGCAAGGGAAGGGCGCCCTGCGCGATACGGAAATCAAGGCTATCCATTCACTGGTGCTGATAGACAGGCCTGAGGATAAGGGCGTTTACCGGCGAATTCCCGTTACCATTGCCGGAGCCTATACCGAACCGGTCCAGCCCTATTTGATAGAGCCAAGCTTGACAGGGCTGCTCGCCGAAAACGAAAAAAGGAAAAAGGCAATGCACCCCATTGAGCGCATTGCCCGTTTTCACCTTGAATTTGAAGGAATCCACCCTTTTATTGACGGCAACGGCAGAACAGGACGCCTGCTTCTGAATCTGGAGCTGATCCGTAACGGTTATCCTGCCATCAACGTGAAGTTTGCTGATCGAAAACGTTATTATGACGCTTTCGATGTCTATTATCGTGACGGTAACGCGGGCGATATGGTTTTGCTTGTTTCAGAGTATGTAAAGGAGCGCCTTGACACATATTTAGAAATTCTAAAAGGATAAGTCTGCGGGCGGCAAGGCGGTTGCACCGCAGGCACTCGTGAAGCTGCTTGGTGCGGGAGTTTGGTTTCTGACCCGACCAGAAGTAAATCGGCAAATTGTAGTTTAACGTCCTTAGGCTCCACTTATTTATAAGGGGAGCTGTCACGGCGAAGCCGCGACTGAGGGGATTAAAACTGGCGGTTTTATCCCACTTTCTGCTTGTGACTATCCCTTCCACCACCTAACGGTGGTCCCCCTTCCCTTGCAAGCAAGGGCAGGCTTTCGCTTACCGCTTCCGACTACTCAGCCTTGCTCACCGCTGCCCTATAAGAAAAGCCGCAGGAGAACTAGCTTCTGAAAGGAAGCGCTCCCTGCGGCTTTTCTCTTTTATCCCAGCCGGAACAGCTTTACCCCATAGGGGGGCAGGGTGATATTGCCCTGTAACTCCGTTTGCTCTCCGGTAAGAAGGTCCGTGGCGGGGCCGTGATGCTGGCACCCGATGGTGAATTCCGCGCCCTCGGCGTTTACCGCCAGCAGCACCGTTTCCTCCGGGCAGGAGCGGCGCATTACCCACTGCTTATTGAGCAGCGTTTCATTTTTGAAATCTCCATAGCACAGGGCCTTGCTCTCTCGCTTGGCCCTGGAAAGCCTTCCCAGAAATTCTGTAAGCTCATTTTCCACGGGAGCGTCGAAGCAGGGGCGCAGGGCGGGGTCTCCGTCCTTTTTCTCACCGTCCGCCCCCCACTCGCTGCCGTAATACAGGCAGGGGATCCCTGGCATGCAGAACAGTACCGCGTACAGGGGGAAAAGCTGGTTTTTCTCCTGTAAAATACTGTGGATCCGGGTGACATCGTGGTTGTCGGCAAAGCAGAGCAGGTGCTTTTCCTTATAGAGCGTCCAGTTCTCCGGGCCGAATTGGCGCGCCAGGGAATGGGCGATCTCAAAGAGATTCATGGAATTAAAGGCGGAATACAGGCCCTTATAGCATTCGTAATTCGTGACGCTGTCCAGCATTTCCGGGTTCATGACCCGGTTATAATCTCCGTGGATCATCTCTCCCAAAAGGAAGAAGGCGGGGTCCTTCTCCTTACAGAAGGAATGAAGCCGCCGAAGGAAGACCTCGTCCAGCAGATAGGCCACGTCCAGCCGGAGACCATCGATGCCGAATTCCTCGATCCAGCCCCCCACACAGCTTAAAATGTGATCGACCACGGCGGGGTTCTGGAGATTCAGCTTCACCAGCTCGAAATGGCCCTCCCAGCCCTCGTACCAGAGGCCGTCGTTGTAGCCGTTATTGCCGCCGAAATTGATGTAAAACCAGTCCCGGTAGGGAGAGCTTTCCCGGTTTTTCAGCACGTCCTGAAAAGCCCAAAAGCCCCGGCCCACATGGTTGAACACACCGTCCAGCACCACCCGGATCCCGGCGGAATGCAGGGCCTTTGCCACCTCTCCGAACGCCTCGTTCGTTCCCAGGCGGCAGTCTATTTTGCTGTAATCCCTGGTGTCATAGCCGTGGGTATCGGACTCAAACACTGGGGAAAAATACACCGCGCCGATCCCCAGCTTTTGCAGGTGAGGCACCCACTCCCTGACCTTCAGGATCCTGTTTTCCGCCGCGCCATCGTTCGCAAAAGGCGCGCCGCAGAAGCCCATGGGATAGATTTGATAAAAGACAGCGCTGTTCTGCCAACCGATTTCATTTTTCATAGGGAACCTCCGAATTGGGATTATTTTTAGGCAACACCGAACAAAGATTGTGCGCAAGTTGTGTAGTCAGATTTTTCGTCAGAGTGCATAGATTGAGTGCAGTCAATCTCTTGATTGACAAGCGAAAGCTGTGCGCTATGACGGAAAATCTGCAAGCAAATTGTGTACAAAGGCCTCTGGCCGGTCTTTGTGCGGGGTTGCCTTTAGTTTTGTGTTTTCCCGCGCCATTTTTCAAAAGACAGGAAAAGCACAATGCCAAAAAGCACAAGAATGTTCTGATAGGCCGTGGGGGCCAAAAAGCAGGTATTGAAAAGCATATGCAAAAGAGCGGCGGAAATCAAATTGCCGAAGGCTTCATAAAACAGCCCCAGCACCACGGAAAGAAGCATCGCCCAGAGAAAAAGGGGAGCGACCTCACGAAGGCCCAGGGAATTCCGGATCAGCCACATGGGAAGGTGCCAAACCGCCCAGGCGGCTCCCGTGAAGAACAGGGCCGCCGGCCTGCCACCCACCGCCAGGATATGCTGAAAAAGCCAGCCCCGCCACGCAAATTCTTCCAGCAGCGCCGTCACAAACAGATACACACAGCTTCCCGCCATCGATAACAGGGAAGAATAGGCGCTGCCGAAAAAATCGATCTGCTTCACAAGAGAGCAAAGGGAGGTAAATGAAATACCTGCCAAGGCGGCACATCCGCAGAAAACAGCCTCCTTCCGGGTGATCCTCCGAAACCCCCGGGCAAAACGGGCCAGGCCGCCCGGTTTTCCGGCAGAAAACAAAAGCGTCACCAGCGCCGGAATGAGAAGAAAGCCATATTTCAAAGAAAAAAACGCGGCGGGGACCGGTGCTCCAAGCTGATCCAAAAGCATGGGCGTATAGCACAAAAAGGAAAAGAACCAAACGAGAAAAACCCATAAGGCCGTTTTCCTTCTTTCCGAGCTCTTCATGACTGCCTCCTGTTTGATAAAGCCCGCCCCCTATTCCGCCTGGATCATCATGGTTTCCACCTGCTCCAGCGCTTCCTGAAGCAGAGCTTCCCCGTCAATGGCCTGTTCCGCCTCCTCCACAAAATGGAGAATCGGCCTGGTGCGGGGGTGCTTGGGGGTGAAAATGGTACAGCAATCCTCATAGGGCTCAATGGAGATCGCATAGGTATCGATCTGGTAGGCAAGCTTTACGATATCGGTTTTATCCGCACCGATCAAGGGGCGGAACACCGGCATGGAGACCGCGGCGTCGGTACAGGCGATGGCCTGCAGCGTCTGGCTCGCCACCTGGCCCAGGCTTTCTCCGGTGATCAGGGCGGCGCAGCCCTCCTCCCGGGCCACGTGCTCCGCCGCCCGAAGCATAAAGCGCCGGAGGATCACGGTGTTCAGATCCTCCCGGCAGTGATCCCGAATGGCCTCCTGCAGCTTTGTGAAATTTACGGTGATCAGCTTCACGCGCCCGGCGTATTCGCTGACCTTCCGAAGCAGGCGCACCACCTTCTCGTGGGCCAGCTCGCTGGTATAAGGGGGGCTCGCGAAGTGAATGGCGGTAAGCTCCACCCCCCGCTTTGCCATCTGCCAGGCCGCCACGGGGCTGTCCAGCCCGCCGCTGATGAGGATCGCGGCCTTTCCCCCGGAGCCCACCGGAATGCCGCCCGCCCCGGGTTTGGGATCGGTGTGAACAAAGGCGCAGGCCTCCCGTACCTCCACCCGCACGGTGATGTCCGGATGGTGCACGTCCACCCGCAGATGAGGAAACCTTTCCAAAAGATATCCCCCCACCTCGGTGGAAATTTCCGGGGATTTGTAAGGAAATTTCTTATCGCTGCGCTTGCACTCCACCTTGAAGGTGGAGGCCGCCTCCAGCGTGTCCTTCAGATAATCCGCCGCCTTCTCACAAATCTTTGACAGCTCCTTTTCCGCCGCCCCGGCCCTGGTACAGCCCACCACGCCGAACACCTTCGCGCAGCGCTCCTCCGCCAGATCCAGATCGGCCTCTTCGTTCTTCGGTTCCACGTACACGGTGGACTGTAGCGCGGAAACGTTAAAATCCCCGGCGCTCTTCAGCCTGCGGCGGATATTTTTCAGCAGCAGTTCCTCAAAAGCCCTGCGATTCAAGCCCTTCAGGGCAATTTCTCCCTGCTTTAACAAAATGACTTCTTTTTCCATAGAACAGCCAGGCTCCTTTGTCAAACGGTCAGATATCCCCCCCGGCTCCGGAGGGGAAGCTGCAAAATTTTTCTTCGGCAATTTTCAACTTAAGCTCTATCTTACCATGAAGCTGTTCCCCCGTCAAGAAAAGAGGCGTAAGAGCACGCTTCCTGCCCTTACGCCCTGCTCCTTTTGACGATAACAACCAGCCTCTGATGACTAACGGCCGTTCTTCTTCCACAGCAAAACCACGCCGTCCTCCGCCGGAAGGGAAACGCGCCCGGTACCGGGTACCCGCACGGCTGCTCCTGTCCAAAGGTCGGTATATTCCCCAGCCGGGGCGATGAGCTGTAATGTTCTGCCCTGCCGCCAGGCTCCGGAATTTGCCAAAACCGCGGTCAGGCTTCCCGTTTCGCAGACGAGAAGCAGGGCATGGGCTCCCTGCTCAAAGGCGACGGGACGAACCGGCAAAAGAGAACCGGCGGTCAATCTGCTCAAAACGTACTTCAGCCCCAGCTGGTTTTCCTGCTCATAGATGGCGGAGGGGCCCATCATACCGTTTACCAGCACAAACCTTCCGGCTCCGAGGGGCCGCTCCCACACAAGGGGTGCGCCGTCCTTTTGGAAACAGATATTGTCCCAGGCGGCCCAGGGCGCGCCCGGTGCGAAGGTGGGAACGATCCGGGTCAACAGCCACTTGCCCGCAGGCTCGCCAAACAGGGAAAGCTCGTAGCCGTTATAGTCGGTTTCCAGGTCAGAGGCCGTCATGCCGATGACCCCTGCCAGACCGCCGGGCCAGGGGCAGTACATGGCGGCGTCCGGCGTTTTTCGCCCGGTGGTGGCGTCCAGCACCACCGCGCCGCCGTTTTCCGCAAAGGCCAGCACCTTTTGGGCGTTTTCCGGAGACCAGGCTACCAGATAGGATAAAAACAGGGTTTTTCCGGCACTTTTTTCACAGGGAATATCCGTAAGCCTGCATTGAGAGGCGTTTACACCGCTCTGCATCAGCCGGGCAGTGAGCATGGCTCCGCCATAGGCTCCATCATGCACCCGGCGGCCCTTTACGTCGGATCCGCGTTCACTGTCGGGCACCTCTACGATTTGAGAATCCTGGTCAAAGGCTACCAGCACATCGCTTTCCAGGGGCGTATAACCCCCCCGTAACGCGATCCACCGTTTCCATGACGTCCCGCACCTTTTTCATCATTCTGCTGCGGCCTGTCTGCCGGTCGTTGTTGTCCAGCAGGCCCCAATCTCCGGCCTCGCAGTCATAGGTGCGCTGGTTCAAGAACCAGCCGGTAACGGATTCCGCCCCGGCGAAAATGCCGGAAAGGCAGAACCGCGCCAGCTCCGCGGGCTCCACATCGGAGGGGCGTGTAGACGAGCTCAGGGTGTTCCCGCACTGCACCTCGGTGACCTCTACCCTGCGCACGCTGGGGTGAGAAGCCGTTTTCTTTACACCCAGGGACATCAGCGCCGGGAACAGCTCACGGTCACAGAAGGTAAAATGCCAGGCAGGGTGATAGCTTGCGCCTACCACATCTGCAATTTTGGCCAGCTCCTCCTGATCCAGGCCGGAATTGGCCTGATTTTCCAACAGGGGCGTGGGATTGATGCAGGTAGGCGTTTTGGCGTCGTACTTCCGCACCAGATCCTGGATCTGCTGTAATTCCCATTCCAGCCATTTCATGGCAAAACGGTCATAGTCCATCACTGGGCGGTAGGAAGCCCAGCTGTTGCCGGTTTGAGCCGGGTGAATGATCTCGTGGGGGAACTGCGCCTCGGAAAAGCTTTGATACCCTGTACGCCAGCGGGTGTTCAAAGCGCCGATCTCTCCCCGGTACGCTTCCTTCAGCCAGGCCTGCCAGTGACGGCGGGCCTGGTCGCTGTGCTCTCTTCCCCGCTCTTTTCCGGCGGAGGGCTCATTCCACAGAATCCACTGCCCCAAGGCTGGATGATCCTTGTACCTGGTGACACATTGTTCCACATAGCGCGCCATGGCAGGCCACTGGCTTTCGTCCAGGAACCCGGTATGGGAATGAAGCAGCGAGGGCGTGCCGATATGCCAGGGGCCGGAGTTCGCCGTCAATGTGGCTTTTACCTTGATCCCATATTTTTCGCAGGCGTCAAATACCAGATCGAACACTGTGAAATCCCATTTGCCGGGCTGAGCCTCGATCCAGGGCCACAGTCAGAAAAATGCGCAGCCACCCCAGGCCGCTTTCCGCCGCCTCTTTTACCAGGCTGTCCACCCGTTCCGGGCTGTTGGTGGGCTCCACCCACAGCTGACAGCCCAAATATTCTTTTGCTTCCTTGTGTTTCATAAAGCTTTTTTCTCCTTTTCCGCCTGTTTTTCATTGAGATAATGCAGTCCCAGCAGCACAGATCGTTCCGGAGCTTCCGCGGTACGGAAGCGAAGCTTCCCCCAGGGCGTCCAGACACGCTGTTCCACTGTTTGAATGATGCGCTCCGTCAGCTCCGGCCCCCAATTCAGCACGCCGCCGCTGAGTACCGCCACCTCCGGGTCATAGGCGTGGATCAGGGCGATCAGGCAGCTGCTCCAATACTCACAGCATTCCTCAAAAATTTCCTTTGCCAGCCTGTCCCCCGCGCGGTAATGGCGCTGAAGCACCTCAAAATTCATGGTGGGCTCCCGCTTTAAGGGACTTTCCAGCGCGGCCTCGGCTACCATATGCTTCAGCGCCCAGGTGCTTGCCTGGGCCTCGGCACAGCCCACGCCAGGGCAGCCCTCGCAGGGGCGGCCGTTCCGCTGTAAGGGAATATGCCCGAAGAGAACGCCCGCCTGGTAATGCTTTCCCCGAAGCAGCCTTCCGTCCATCACGGCCGCGGTGCCAATGCCGGTGCCCAGGATCATCAATACGAAATTCTCCGTATCCCGGGCGGCACCATAGCCCAGTTCTCCCAGGGCTGCGGCATTGGCGTCGTTTTCCAGCACCATGGGCAGGCTGAAGGAGGCTTTCACCCAGCCCTCCAAATCAAAGCCCACACAGTCCGCGAATTTATTGTTGTGGCCCAGCACCTGCTTCTTATCCACATCCACCAGGCTGGGAAAGGCGATCCCCATCCTGGAAATTTCATACTGCTCCTGCCAGGCCTTGCAGATCCTTTCCAGCTCCGGCATCAAAGGCTGGAATCCGTTTTGGGAGTTGGAAGCAAGCCTTGCGGATTCCACCACCCGGCCTTCAGACACCACCCCAAGCTTTACCCGGGTGCCTCCCAAATCAATGGAAATGGTATTCATAACCGCTCCTTTCCGGAAAGCTACTTGCTTTCCTGGAAAACGACTTTCCCGTTTTCACAAAGTACCCTGACCGAAAAGCCCGCCGTTTCAATAGAGCCGTAATCGTGCCCGGCGTCAGAGGGCCAGCAGGCCCCCACCACCATGTCTTCGTTTCCAGTGTTGACCAGCCGGTGGGCAATGTACCCGCCGATGTAATGCAGGGAACCCTGCTCCACCTTTTCCGCAGTACAGCTTCGGTTTTCGTCCATCAGAAGAAGGAGCCCCTCGCCGGAAATGCCCCAATAATATTCCGCCGCTTCCCGTTTTTGGTGGAAATGGCCCTTTGTCATAAAGTATTCGTTTCCCACTTTCCCGGGATGAATGGTGCTGGTGCCGAAAAACAGCCCGCCCGGAGTCCCCTCCTTTACAGCGGCATGAGAGCTGACCTCATACACCAGCTGCTGTCCGTCCATTGCCCGGAAAGCCGTCTCATCGTCAAAAACACCTTCCAGCTGGAAAAGCTTTTTCTGAGAAAAAGAGGCGTTTTCCCCTTCCAAGCGTCCTGTTTGCAGGTCATACCGTTCCGTGCTCTTTTTTATTTCCATTCTCGTTTCTCTTACTTCCATTCAGAATTGCGGATCACGCCGGTCAACTCGCTGTGCCAATCCTTTTCCCGCCACATGCCTACAAACTGCGGGCCGCAGAAATTGCTGGTGCCCATACCGGCCCAGCGTCCTGTGGCGGCGGCGGTTTTTACTCCCAGCTCATTCAGATCCAATATCCAGTTCCAGTTCAGCAGAGGCCAATCCTTATAGTCCACGATAGACCAGCATTCCGTGGTGACCAGCGGCTTGCCGGAACGCCGGGACCACTCCGCCGCGCGCTCTATCTCCTCCACCAGACAGCGGTCGTAGTGCTCCTTGGACTCCCGATAGATCCGCTCTCCGTTTAGGGCAAGATTGGTATAGCCGGTATCGTCAAACCGGCCGTAATCATACCCCACCTTCTCATAAAACTCGCTGGCCTGGGCCATCCAGATATGAGGCTCAAGGAAATCAAGACAGCTTACATCCAGATCGAGATCGGTAATGTGCCCGCAGGAGGAGAAGGTCAGGGGGATCCCAGGATACGCCTTTCTGAGCTCCGCGGTGGCTCCCCGCATCCACTCAATGGCAAGGGCCTCCGTGGAGCGCCCCGGCCGGTCGCCGCAATATTTTGTAAAGAAGGGGGCCCAGGCGCTCAGGGGCCATTCGTTGCAGAGATCCACATAGAGAATATTGTCCAGCTCACCCCACGCTTTGATATAATCCAGGGTCTTGATCCAGATATCGGCATGGTCCTTCGGCGTGAGAATGCTCATTCTGGTGTTGTCCAGATCCTCCCGGAACCAGGTGGAAAGCCCTACCCGTACCTTGTGGCGGCGGCAGGCTTTCAGAAAATCCCGAAAATCATCGTGCAGGGTGATCTTATTTACAGACTGGCTTCCCCAGGTCTGCAAATTCCATACGGGCTTCAGCGTCCACTCCCTGTGGGCGTCCCAGGCCATCAGATGGGGGAACGCGTCAATACGCACGGCGTCATAGCCCCGGTCGGTCAGCTCTGTTAAAGCCTGATCCCAGTCCTCATACCCTGCGCCGGGCCATCGCCGCTCGATCCAGGAAAATTCCCACATGGTAATGGCGAAGGGCTTTTCGATCCGGAACAGTTCCTTTGTAGCTTTGTCAAATTGCAAACTCATAGATTTCTCCTCCAAAGAGTTGGTGTGTGGCTATAAATTCCCGGCAGGGCCGGGTCGTTTCGCAAGAGCTATTGATCGGCCGCTCCCCCCGGTTTATCCGTAACGCCTGCGTAAACCACGTAGGCATACCGGGAAGCGTCGTAAAAGGAGCGAGTGTATTCCTGTACGTTCAGATCATTATCAAAGGCGATCCTGGTACGCCGCATGATAGGGGCTCCCGGCTTCAGCGCTAAGGCGGCCGCCAGCTCTTCGTCCGCCACAATGGCCTCGAACCGCTCCTCGATCCCCACCGGCAGGTGCATACCGCAATCCTCCAGCAGCTGATACAGAGAGCCGTAATACCGGCTGTCCTCCAGCGGCAGCTCCGCTTTGCCGGAAAGGTAGGTGTCAAAGAGAACGATCACCCGGTCGTTGGCGGTCCTGACCCGGCGGATATGATACAAAGGGTCTCCCACTTTACAGGAAAAGAGCTCTGCCAGCTCTTCGTCGGCCTCTGTCTGACTGCACTGGGCAAATTTCGTTCCCGGCGCCATATTGCGCTCCCGCATTTCCTCGGTAAAGCTTTTGATGCTGGTCAACAGCTCTTCAATGACCTGCTGCCGGGCCACAATGGTTCCCTTTCCCCGGGTGCGCACCACCAGCCCCTCCTGCTCCAGAGAGGAAAAAGCCTGCCGGATCGTAATGCGGCTTACGCCGTAATGCTCCTGCAGCTCCGCCTCTGTGGGAAGCGTTTGCCCGTATTCGTATTCCTTTCCTGCGATCTTTTCCTTCAGATCCTGATAGATCTGCATGTATAAGGGCGGCGCGCCCTTTCCGTAATCCAGGCTTTTCATTCTCAGTCTCCCTTCGGCGTTCTCACATAGGCGCGGATCACCTTCACCGGCTGTCCCTCTATGGGACGAATAGTATATTTCCCTGCCGCCGCCGGAAGGATAAAGGTTTCCGCATAGTGTATTTCAAAGGGCTCAAAGGCGCCCACGGGGCTTTCAATCACAGCGGCCTCACCCTCCACGAGGTTCAGCATATTCACGTTATTGCAGGTATCTAAGGGACAGGCGGTTTTGATCTCATACCGCCGGGTCTCAATGAACTCCAGCTCGTGCAGCCCGGTGTGCTCTTCCTTATAATCCTCTGTTTCCCGTATGGTATAGGTGGGGCTGACCAGGTTTTCCTCCACCCACCGGGTCTGTCTGTCCCACTGGATCACCTTTTCCCCGTGCTCGATATGAATGGGGCGGGGCCTGCCGTCCAGCCCCAGGCGGCCCCAATCCCACAGCTTCATGGTGAAAATGTAGGGGGTGGCGCTGATTTCCAGCACCATGCAGCCACTTCCGGAGCAATGCACCGTTCCGGCGGGAATCAAAAAATGGTCGTGCTTTTTGGCGGGGAACCGGTTGATGTATCGGCCGGCGTCAAAGGGCTTTTCCCCGGTTTGGGCAATTTTCAGGTCGTTTATCATTTCCCGGGGGCAAATACCCTCCTTCAGACCCAGATAGACCTCGGCCCCCTCCTCCGCGTCCAGAATATAGTAACTTTCGTCCTGGGTATAGTTCATGCCGAACTGGTTGTGAATGTAATCGGTCAGCGGGTGTACCTGCAAGCTCAGGTTCTGCCCGCCCATGGTATCGAGAAAATCAAAGCGGATGGGGAATTCCGCGCCGAACCGGGCGTATACCTGAGGCCCCAGAAGCTCTACCGGGCGGTACAGCACCAGGTTCATGGCAGGGGTTTCCAGCAAAACGCCGCCAATTTCCAGATACAGGCTGTTTTCCTCCGGCACGCCGTCAAAGGACCAGGCATAGTTTTTTTCCTCCGGATCCAATCCGCAGACCTTCTTCATCCACTGGCCGCCCCACACGCCGGGGTCAAAATACGGCACGGTGCGGAAGGGCCTTTGGGTGATCTCCGCAAGGGCTCGTCGATAGCAGTCCCCCGCCGCCATGGCGGGCTCGCCCTTTTTGTTTGTATCGAGATAAAAATCAAAGCGGTCAAATACCTGGCGCTTCTGCTTATCGCCGATCCTCCATTCAAAGAAGTAGCCCTGTTTGTTCTTTTTCAGGTTATCCTCTTTGGGATTATCCGTATAGTAGTTGGTCATGCCCCGGCGGTACCGCAGCTGAAGCTCCCAGCGGGAAACATCTGCATACAGGAGCAGATCCGGCTCCAAAAGAGACCCTGCGCCAAAGCCGAATACGAGCACCAGGCCGGAGGCCTCCTTCGCCTGCCGCCTTAGGGCCTCCAGCTTTTCCTCCACCTGAAAATCCCGCAGCGTGCCGAAATACATACGCCCAAACACCCGGTCGTCCGTCAAAAACGGCGCGATCCGTTTCGCAAACTCCTCCTTCGGGCAAAGGGCCTCCCTCATATCCAGAAACAGCGCGGGCTGAAGAGTGGAAAGGGCCTCCAAAAGCTCCGCCTCGTCCACTCCGGGGTAGGTGTCCACCGCCAAAAGGCAGGAGCCCTTTTCCTCCAAACACGCGGTCACCTTCCGGGACAAAGCCTCCAGAATGGCCGGATACCCGGCCCAGGCCTGAGTGGTTTCCGTTTTGCTGTGATAAACGGGATTTTTGCAGTAATTCATAAAGCCCATTCGCTTCCTTTCAAAATTTAGTTGTTTTTTAGAAAAGGGCAAGGGTGGCAGATACAATGAGCAATGAGGAATTAAGAGCAGGAGCACAAGCGTTGCAAGCAACGTTCGGTAAATTATAGTTTAGCGCATACCCTTGGCTCCCCTGAAAGGGTTGCTGTGCCCCGGTGGGGCACAGCAACCGTTCTGACCCGTTCTCGTTTGTCAACTCGGTCGTTGCTGGGCGTGCCCCACCGGGGCACAGCAACCGAGCTGACAGGCGAGAAAGGCAAGGAGTTTCTGCTATTTGTTAGTTCGCTAAATTCCAATTTGTCGAACTAAGCTCTTGCCCTTAATTCCTCATTCCAAATTCAAATCTGCCCTTACGGCCTGTAGTTCTCCCAAAGCTGTGAAAATTTCCGGGGCTGGGTGACAAACTCAAAAAGCGCCGGGTCATCCCGGTATTGCTGATAGATCGGCACGCCAGGGCGCAGGCCAAAGTCCTCATAGGCGCGGGCGGGCTTTACGGTCAGGCGGGCGCTGGAATAGCTTTGGTTGGGCTCCCAGACAATGCCGTCCCGCTCTGACAGCAGCGGGAAATAAGCGATCCCGCCGTGGCGGCGCACCTCATCGTAGACAAAGCCGTAATCCCGCACGCACCAGGCGCCGAAGGTCATGCTCCTTTTGGGGTCCAGGTTTACGGTGGCGTGCACCCAGTCCGGCGGAACGATGATCACATCTCCCGGCCTTCCGGTCACGGCATAGCAGTTCCCCGCATCGTCCCCGCCGCTTTCCTGCATGTAAATGCAGGCCTCACCGTCCCAGATCTCATACACCTCGCAGGTGGAGGCCCCACAGGAGGGGGAAACGGCATGAATATGGCCCTGAGACCGGACGGGCTCTCTGCCGAGGCTGCCCTTGGCGTAGGTCACCGCCCCGTACAGCAGATTTCGGGCAAGCAGATCGGAGCGGTCCTCGGAAAGCCCCACGTCCATAGCAATGCAGTACACGTTCTCCGGCCCCTGGCACCGAGGCTCCAAAAGAGAAGCTCTGATGGCGTCCAGCCTCCGCAGCTCAGGCTCCGGCCCATAGGCCCCTTCCCCATAATGAAACCCCATAGGCTCTGTCACTGCTGAAATGGGAAACCCGGGATAGAATTCCATTTGCCTCTCCGCCTTTCTAAAGTCATAATATCATAATGTTATAACATATTATAAAAAGGTAGTAACCCCTTGTCAAGTGGGGGAAAAAGATTTTTACGCCTTTTTTCACAAGAGGGGATCCGCACCGTTTTACCGCTTTCCCTTGCACTTATTTTCCAGCGCGTTCTCCCGCAGGCGGTGGCAAAACTCGGAGAAGCATATCCTGGGGGCTCTTCTCTCGCAGTTAACCTCTGAGCAGTATATGCCTTTCGATCGCTTTTGCCAGCCCGTCCCGGTCATGGGCGGCGGTGATGTATTTCGCGGCGGCCAGGGCTTCCGGGGAGGCGTCTTCCACCGCCACGGAACAGCCGGCGGCTTTCAGCATGGTCACATCGTTGCCGTTGTCCCCGATGGTCAGGATCTCTTCCCGGGAAACGCCCAGCTGAGCCGCCAGGGCCAGCACCGCCGCGCCCTTGTGGGCGTTTTCCGCGTTTACCTCTATGTTATCGGGGATCGAGGAGGTCAGCCGCAGGCCGCCCAGGCCCTCCAGCCGCTCCCACAGCTCCTCCCGCAGGCCGCCCTTCAAATAGGGAAGGTTTATTTTTTCCGGACACAGCCCGGTTTCCTTCAACATTTCCCTGAAATTATCTGTAAAGGAGTATCCCTTGCCATTCACAAAGTGCCATTTGGATTCCGGCAGTCCAAAATGTGTTCTCATCATCTCCGGATAGCCTGTTTTTGTGATGGCGCCGCCGTTTCGGTAGTATTCGATAAAAATATCGTACTCCTCCAAAATTTCCTGAACCTGACGGGCCTTTTCGTTGGGGATCAGGCTTTCATGCACCGCCCGATCCTCCAAAAGGTCGTAAACCGCCGCGCCGTTGGAGGTAATAGCGTACCGCACCCCGGGCAGGGCCGTGATCTCCTCCGGCAGAAAACTTTTCATGCGCCCGGTGGCCGGAACCAAAACAACACCTTTCTCCGCCGCCGCCAGCAGCGCTTCCCTGTTGCCTAGGGAAAGGTGTTTGTGCTCTGTAATGGTGGTGCCGTCCAAATCAAAGGCCAAAAGCTTTATCATATGATCTCTTCTCTCTTTCTTAGAACTTGTACCGATAGGATACACGTGCAGATTTTTGAACGGACTTTACCGGGGAACAAAACGCAGTTCCCGATAAAATCTGCCGGAAAGCTGTACATTTTATTCCATTGGTACAAGTTCTAACTTTTTCGCAGTCAGTATAACACAAGTTTCCCTTTGAGAAAAGAGCAAAAAGCAGCCCTGCTTCCCGCAGGGGGAGCAGGGCTTTGCCCGAATCGTCTGCTTATTCAGGCTGGAAGGTACAGCATTCGGTACCGCCCTTGGAGCACACGTCCCCGCAGCAGCAGCCCACACAAACGCATTCCGCTTCGCACTTACAATTTTTGTTGTAGGCGCAGTGCTCGGCGCTGCAATCGATGGAGCTGTCCACACTGGGAACATGGTCGGTGGAGTTCTGACCGGAGCCCTGTCTGCGCTCCTCATAGGAATCGCAGCAGGTCTGGCTGCTTTCCCGAGCGGCGGGGCCGTCCACCTGAATTCCGGGGAGGCAGCAAAGGTTATCGCAGTAGTGCTGGCAGGACGTGACCTGACATTCCAATCTGTTCATACTAAGGCACCTCGTTTGATGAGATTTGTAAAACCATGTTTTACAGCCTTAGTTTTCCCGAAACCCGCCGCCTTATTCTGAGCGCTTCTCCCAACAGAATAAGGCGTACAAGCTTTGAAGGCTATGCTTGCGCCGTGTCTCCCGCCAGCTTTTTCAGCTGCGGGCCTGCGGTCTGCATAATAACGAATGCGACAATGCAGGTGATGACAATTTCGGGCAGCATATAGCTGCCGTTATAAACGAGAGAATAGAAACAGGCCAGGGTGTTGCCGCTCATGCCTGCCAGCATGGGAGAAAAATTCGCGTCGGCGAATTCACCCCACAGGATCCAACCAGACAGGAAGGAGCATAAATACCGAAGCAGCCCGGCGATCAGGCAGCCCAACGTAAACGAAAGGCCATCGTGCTTTATTTTGTTTCTCAAAACACCGGCAAGCCCCAGTACGGTAAAGGCCAAGATATAATCCAACAGAATGGAGCCCACCACCGCTCCGGCTGTAATACCCTTTAAGGCGTTCAGCCCAAATAAAATCTGCAAAACGCTGTGGGTAAGCCCTGCCGCCAAGCCCCATTTTGTGCCGCACAGATAAGCAAACAGCATCACCGGCAGCATGGAACAAAGGGTAATGGATCCGCCCTGGGGCAGCTCGAACACCTTGATAAAGGAAAACACCGTTCCCAGAGCAACCAAAACGCCGCCCAACACCAGATTTTTCGTTTTTTGCTTCATTTTCATTTTTCCTTTCTTCGGACAAAGTATGTTGAAAAATGAAAAAATGCCACTTGAGAATTTCTCCCAAATGACATAGAACGCATTCACAAGCCGCTTTGCGGCAGACACGCAAAACCCAGTTCGGGCTTCTCGCCCGGCCTATCATGAAATGCTCCCTACGTCGGTATTATCCGCATCAGGTTCCTGCCCTGTCGGGCAAAGGGTTTAAGCTCGAAGCTCCTCTCAGCACCCGGAAAGGAAATAAATCAACTTTCCGGGAAGATCGTCCACACATTGCAAAGACAAAACCATTCTCCTTTGAGGAGTTTGCTTCGCAAACTCCAGGAAGATCGGCTTTGCTCCGCAAAGACAAAACCATTCTCCTTTGAGGAGTTTGCTTCGCAAACTCCAAGAAGATTGGCTTTGCTCCGCAAAGACAAAACCCTTCTCCTTTGAGGAGTTTGCTTCGCAAACTCCAAGAAGATTGGCTTTGCTCCGCAAAGACAATCTTTTGCACCCCTTCTTTCATTTTTCACCTTTTATTGTAGTATTCCCCAAAAGATTTGTCAATGATCTTTTCAAAATTACGAAAGACTGATCTCACGCCAAAAAGAGTTTCCGGGCAGCGTGTTCGGCAATTCAAAATATTCCAGAACTGTTTTGCCAAGATCCAGAAAGCCCTCCCGAGTTCCCAAATTCCCGCCGTACTTCACGGAAGCGCCCCAGGCCAGCATGGGCGTGTACTCCCGGGTGTGGTCCGTGCCGGGGAACGAAGGATCGCAGCCGTGGTCGGCGGTGATGAGCAGCAGATCCTCCCACCCCAGAAGGGAAAGAAAGCTTCCCAACCACCGATCGAATTCGGAAAGAGCCCGGGCGTAGCCCTCAATATCGTTGCGGTGGCCGTATTTCATATCGAAATCCACCAGGTTCACAAAGCAGAGGCCCTGAAATTCCTCCCGGGCAATGGCCGCAGTTCGCTCCATGCCGTCTCTGTTATCCTCCGTGTGAATGGCCCGGCTGATGGAGCGCCCGGCAAAAATATCCTCGATTTTCCCAACGGCAATGGTTTCCAGACCGTTTTCCCGCAAAACGTCCAGCATGGTCGTACCGGGGGGAGAAAGAGAAAAATCCCGGCGGGCCGAGGTGCGCTCAAACGCGGGGGCTTTCCCGCGGAAGGGACGGGCGATCACCCTGCCCACCTTTAGCATGCTTCTGGCGATCTCGCAGTATTCATAAAGCTGTTCCACCGGAACCAGCTCTTCATAGGCGGCAAGCTGGCACACGCTGTCTGCGGAGGTGTAAAGGATCAGGTCTCCGCTTTGCAAATGGCGCTCGCCATAATCGCAAAGCATCTGAGTGCCGGAATAGGGCCGGTTACACAGCAGCCCCCGCCCGATCTGCCGGGAAAACTCCCGGCAAAATTCTTCCGGAAAGCCCAATGGATAGGTGGGAAGAGCCTGCTCCGATAAGATTCCCGCGATCTCCCAATGCCCGGTAATGGTGTCCTTCCCCCGGGAAAGTTCCCGCATTCGGGCAATGCAGCCGGAAAAATCAGAGGATTGTTCCGGCATTGGAGCCTAGCTCCTTTGCCAGCTCCAAAATTCTTTTGGAGCGTTCAATAGCCTCCGGATTCGTTTCCGGATTAAAAAAGCCGTGCCCCAGGTCGCCGCACAGGGCGGAGATCTTCAGGTCATAGGAGTCCGCCATGGAAAGAAATTCCTTTCTGCGGGCGGAAGTCATGTTTTCGGAGGCCATTTCACCCCATGTGGCATACACCTGTATTCCCTTCAGCCCCAGCCGGGAGGCCCGCTTCATGGCGGTTTCCGGGTCGGTACGGAAGGAATCCAGCAAGACGCCGATTGGAAATTGGAACATATTTTTTCACTCCTCTCTGGCTTTATTTTACCTTGGATATTCCTGTGAAGTAAAGCAAGAGTCTTGCAGAAAGCTTGTCCGATTTTGCACAAGGAGGTACGTTGATGAATTTCTATGAATACGATGCTGACGTTTACGACGATTCCGAGCTTCCCGTTTTTTTCCTCAGCCGTGCTGGAGCACAATGAAGAAAGCGCTTTTTTGCACTGGCACGAGGCCACGGAGCTGCTTTTCTGCACGGAGGGCAGTGGGATCGCCGTATCGGATACCCTGAAGATCCCAATCAAGGCCGGCGAGCTGGCGGTGATCAATCCCAACCGCCTGCACACCTTCTATGCGCCGGAATTCTGCCGGTACAGCTATTTTTTAGTGTCTCCCCTTCTGACAGCCGTCCGGGATATGCCCAAAGAGGAGATACAGCCCTTTATCGCGGATCAGGAAACCGCCCGGCGGCTTCGGGAGATCCTTGGAGAACTGGAGGAGAAGCCTCCCTTTTACCGGGCGGAGGCCTGCGCAAAGCTCTCTCCCTTCCTTGCGCAAAATCGCCTCTTGCATTTTTCGGGGAATCTGATATAATAAGTTTATAAACTTTATAAAACAGTCTTTGCGTATTTTTGAGGTGTTGCCTGTGAAAGCCAAGGATCTTGCGAAAAAGCTGGGTGTATCGCCCGCCACCATTTCATTGGTGCTGAATAACAAGCCCGGGATCAGCGATTCTCTGCGCCAGTCTTTGCTGAAAAAGATACGGGAGCTGGACTGTGAAAGCATGATGTGCGAATCCTGCCGGGAGGGGGAAGCTCCTGCCATCGCTTCTGCCGAAAGCGGCTGCAAATCCATCGCCTTTCTTTCTTATTTGGACTGCGATGATGAGGAGGACGATTTTTCCTTTTTCCCCGGTATTCTGGAGGGCGCCGAGGCGGAGGCCAGGGACAATCATTTGAATTTGGTGGTATTTCACATGAAGTGCCAAAACGGCACAAGCCCGGCGGAGTTGTTCCGGCGCAGCGGGAGCATTGTGGGCGCGGTGGTACAGACCCATCGGATCACCGAAGAGATTTTGCGGGAGATCCAGGAAATAGAAGTGCCCGCGGTGTTCATCGATGTTTACGATCCCGCGCTGCCTGTCAACAGTGTTCGGGTCGATAACCGCCAAAGCATGTACAATATTGTAAGCTATCTGAAAAGCTGTGGCCACAAGGAGATCGGCTATATTTCCAGCGGCTGGGAATTCGGCTGGCAAAAGGACCGCCGCCAGTGCTTTCGCTGCTCTCTTGCCGAGCTGGGTCTGGAAGAGCACCGGGAATTTTTCTTCCGGGCCGGAGTAGACGACGATCTGTACGATCATCAGAAGCTGGTGCAGGCTTTTTCCCAGGCGGAGCACCTGCCCACCGCCTTGGTATGCGAAAACGACCGGCAGGCCATGCGTACCGTAAACGCTTTACGGCAGCTGGGATACCGCGTACCGGAAGACATTTCTGTAACAGGCTTTGACAATAACCCCATTTCCAAAATGGTTTCTCCCAGGCTGACTACCGTAAAAAATTCCAGCCAGCTGATGGGCCGCACCTGCATTCTGCTTCTTCAGGATCTTCGTAAGCTGCGGCGGTCGGGCTTTTCTTCTACCCTGCTGAAATACGAGCTTCCCGCTGAGCTGGTGATTCGGGACAGCGTAAAGGACTTAAACGCGGAATAAGGCACATTTTCCGGAAGGAGCGCTCCCAAGCACCATATCCTGCGTTCTGTTTCAGTAGAACGCAAGGCTCTAAATATGTTTATAAAGGAAGAGGTGATTTCCTCTTCCTTTTTTTGTTTTTTCTAAAGCTTTTTCTAAATTTTTTTATCTATCTCCCTCCTTTTCATATGATCCACCTCGCTGAATCCCGCTAATTTCCTGGAATTTTATAGATTTATGAACTTCCAAAAAATTTTTCAAAAATCTTTATAAAAACGCTTGACAAATTTATAAACACGGCATATAATAGAGCCATAGAAAAAAGCAAACCGCCTATCAAACAGTATGACAGGCGTATCTTACAGCAAAGGAGTAGTTTTCATGAAAAACACAAACAACACTTACACCTCCAGAACTATTCACAAGACCACGGGCAGTCAGAAAGCTGCTCACAAGCCTTCCCGTTTTGATCGCTTCTTAAACGGCAGCGCCGGTTACATGGCAAACTATGCTGTAGTAAAGGGCGGGCTCTCTCCCTTCCAGAACGGCTTCTTTGTAGCCTAAGTGAAACCAAATTGCGTACAACTCTTTTTTCATCACTCATATACTCTCTAAAAGCCCGGAGCCTGTACTGAATTACAGGCTCTGGGCTTTTAGTTGTTAGTTATTAGTCGTTAGTTGTTTAGAAAGAGAAAAGGCCCCCACTTTGTCATCCTGAGCGAAGCGAAGGATCTCGGTCTTTAGTTGTTAGTTGTTAGAAAAGGCGCGAGGGCAATTAAGAAATTAGAAATTAGGAATGAGCAATTAGTAAGGTCAGGGAAAAAGGCAGCCTCTGCTGTCTTACTAAGCAAAAAGCGGGGCTCGCCCTGCTTTCTTGGTGAATATCTCAACCTCAATTCCTGAGTAAAGAGCTGAAGGACGAGATCCTGAGCAAAAGCAAAGCTTGCTTTGCTTTTGCTCAGGATGACAGAAAAAAGCAGGATGACAGAGAAAGAACAGGATGACGGAAAGAGGGAGACTTGCCATTCATTGCTAATTACTAATTGCTAATTCCCCATCATGTGGCATTGCACCGGAAAACCGAGCAGCGCTCGGTTTTCCGGTGCAATCCAGCGTCTAGCATCTAGTATCTAGAACCCCCCGATCAGGTCGTGGGGCTCTTCCTTTCGCCGCAGATCCACCGTAAGATGGTACACACAGGCTGAGGCGGCGGCAAAATACACCGTCACATTGGGGCGGCGGAGTACATTGCCGGAGATCTGGGCGGCGATAATGGCAAGTAAAAAGGTCATGCCCACCGCTCCCATTTCTATAGTAAGGAAACGCTGCACTCCCTGCCAGAAGGAGCCCGCCCCCTTGAGCACGGGGTTTCCGGGCTTTCCCTTTCGCTCCGCAATACAGGCAGCGATATCCCGGAAAAAGGCCCTCAGGATAATAAAGGCCAGGTAGGCAAAAAACAGCAGGTACAGGCCAAAGCCCAAATAGCCACAAAAATAGTACACTGCCGGGAAATCATTTTCCAGGTCGTAAATTTCCCCGCCCATCAGCATATCGCTGTATTCAAAGCCCAAAAGCCGGGTAGCGAAATCCTTTTCCTCCCACACCAACTTGGCAAAAATGGACTTTCGCATACGGGAATCCGACAAAATAGAGGGCTCTGTGGTGTACCCATAGGCCGCCATCACATTGTACACGCCAAAACGATCGTGGAGGTTTTTCAGGAAAACGCCGTACACCTCTTTATCCGTATACACGCCGATCAGGCTTCGGCGGATCTGCTCCAGCTTCTCCTCTGAGGTATTTGCCGCGTCAAAGCCGTTCTGGATCGTTCGGATCAGTTCCGCGTCCGCGCCGCTGTTTTCCAGGCTTTCCGCCACCAGAGCGCCGTAATTATTCCGGGCATAGGCGGACATCTGCTCCCGCAGGGCCATGGGCGAGTGATGGCGGAACAGGAACACCAGCACCAGAAGAAGCAGTAAAGGAGCAGCATATTTCAGCGATTTCTTTTTCAAATTCAGGGCAAACAGGAACCCAAAGGCCCCCGCGATGATGAAAATGGAATAGAAGGTGAGCTTTGTTCCCGTGACGAACATCAGGCCAAAGCTGAGAAGCATGACCCCCAAAAACACGGGATATTTCCCGGTGCGGTACGCCCATAAAAGCGCCAGGGGAACCAGTAAAACAATAATGGCACTCTGAGCGCTGGGAACGCTGAACCAGCCCAGCACCCCAACCTGCAAAACGCCGTAGGTGTAAACCGGGCGGCCCAAAACCCAGGGAAGGGCCGTAAACAGCAGGACCTCTCCCAGATTGACGGCAAAGCCCAGATAAATGCTTTTCTGGATCTCCTTTCCCTTTTGAAAAAAGGTGACGAAGGAAAGGGTAAAGATGGGGAAATTCAAAATACGCAGAAAATTCGCCATATCCGCCACAAAGGACTGGTAGCCGATCCGGCGGCAGTTCAGCATATGGGCGATCCAGAACAGGGCTACCGCTCCGTAAAATAAAAAGTAGATCTTCTTTTTGCTGCTGACAAAGAAACCCAGAAACGCCACCGCTGCCAGCAACAGGAAGCGCAAAGCGGTAGAAAGGGCGTTGCTCCCCATTTCCCCCAGGAAATAAGAGAGCACGTCCATTACCGGCTGGATCACAAGCAGCGCCAGCACCACGGCGGACATTTTGTTTTCAATGGCAGTTTGCAGCGATTTTATCATATCTCTTTTCTCCATGCTCCTTGGCCGGAAACTCCGGCATGTTTTTCCTCAGAAGCTCCAGACAGGGGCGATCCGGTTTATCCTATCTTTTTCAAATACACCGCGGGGTTCCGTTTATAGCCGGGCCGCAATCGGGTCTGAGAAGGCGCTTCCCGGGCCTGCACATACAGCATGGCAGCCGCCAGAGAAGCATATACGGTAACATTGGGCTTGCGCAGGACCTGCCCGGAAAGCTGTGCGCTTCCCAGCGCCAGCACCAGCATCATAGCGGCGGTGGCAAATTCCGGGGTGAGCAGAGAAGGGAACCTGCGCAGAAATTCCCGCAGCCCATAGAAAAGAAGCCCCAGCACAAAACAAAGATAGAGAGCAGAGCCCAAATATCCCGTATTGTAAAGCAAGGCGGGAAAATCGTTTTCCGGGTCGTAATTGTGCCCGCCGATCTGGGCTTTTTCGTATTCCATGCCCAAAAGGTGGGTAAGAAAGTCCTGCTCCTCCCACACCAGCTCCATGGCCTTCAGCTTTCTGATACGGCTGTTGTTCAAGGTTTTCGCACTGATCGTATACTCAAATTTCTCCAAAACCTTCGGCAGCCCAAACCGATTCAGCAGGTCCTCCAGCAGAACCTCCTTGTAAACGCCCTGCTTTCCGTAGATCTCCCGGTACACTGTTTCTATCTTTTCCAAAACCGCCGGAGGAATTTCCTCACCCTTTTTGTAAACGAAATCCTTATCCTCTCCCATGACGGCGTCGATCTTTTCCTGATATACGGAAAAAGAGGTGCCGGAAACCTTCTGCCGCGCCTCCATGGGAGAAGCGCCCCGGAACGCCAGCAGCAAAATCAGCGCCGCCAAAAGGGGCAAAGCGAACACCCAGGGTCTTCTGCACAGGAAAATCAAAACAAGGAACGCGGAAGCTGCCAGCACCGCCGTGTAAAAGGTCAGGCGGGTCCCGGTAAAATACAGCAGGCCGAACCCCGATACGCCGCACAGGCAGAACACCCACAGCTTTTCCGTGCGAAGCCCCCATAGCAGCACAGCGGGCACCAGCAGGCTGAGGATCGCGCTTTGGGCATTTGCCACGCCGAACCAGCCCAGAACACCGATCTGGATCTCACGCTCCGGGAAATCATAGGTGTATACGGGAAAACCGGTCACGTAGGAAAGGCCGATCACCAGCAAAATGATGGCAAAATTCGCTGTGAGGATCCCCAGCGTCCGGGCATCCAGCCCGTCCTTTTCCCGAAAAAAGGTGACGAAAGAAAGCGTCCACAAAGGGAACTGTACCAGCTTCAAATATTCCGCCGCGTCTCCCACCGGCTGAAGATAGCCTGTGCGGAAACAGTTCAGCATATGCAAAAGCCAAAAGCCCCCGATCAAAGCATAACAGGCGGCATACAGCTGCTTTCTGTTGGAAATGACAAAGCCGTAAAAGCTCACCACAAGAAGAAGCGCCGTGCGCAGAGCGGTAGTCACCACAGTGGAGCCGTGCTCCTGCATGAAATAAGACAGCACGTCCAAAAGGGGCTGGATCAGCAGCAGCGCCGCCATAAATTCCCCTGTATAAGCCGTGAGTCTTGTTTTTAAGCTTTGCTCCCCCATAGGTTGTCCACTCCGCCTTCCCGCTGGCAATTACAGTGTAATTCCCAGCTCTTTACACTTCGCCAGCGCCATATCATGGCCCTGCTCTGCGGCCTTTCGGTACCATTCCTTCGCCTTTTCCAGGTTTTTCTCCGTGCCGATACCATCTTCATAAAATTCGGCCAGATTGCACTGAGCGTCCCAGTCTCCGTGCTCTGCCGCGCGTTCTGTCCAATAGAAGGCTTTTTCGAGATCCTTTTCCACCCCGAGACCCTCGTAATAAAAATATCCCACCTGGCATTCCGCCAGAGGATATCCCTGTTCCGCCAGGGGAAGATGACCCTCAAAGCATTCCCGATACCGTTTTTTCAAAAAATATGTTTCGATCAGCTCATTGCACCTGTCCAACTCCGCGCAAGGCTGATAATAGCCGCTTGCCATACTCCTATCCTCCCAGAAGATACTCTAAACAATCCTGTTTTTTTAGTATTCAGCATCTGACGTTTAGTATAGCATAAAAGCATTCCCCGTACAACCGAAAAACACAAAAAGTAAGAAACCGCGGCAGAGCGGCGGAGAATTAGTAATGAGCAATGAGAAATTTATGGGCAGGGAGAGAACTCGATGAATTGGAATTTAGCGGTTATCCATTCGCTCTCCACCTGTCATTCTGAACGAAGTGAAGAATCTCGCCCTTTGTCCTTCCCCTAGAAATTAAGGACGAGATCCTTCGTCACTATGCTCCTCAGGATGACAAGGGGGAACTGTTCCATAAACTATCATTTATTTCTTTGTTTTCGCCTATCATTGCTAATTCCTCATTGCATGCCACTGTCCAGCATCTAAGAAAAGCGTCTGAGATCAGGGGCCGCTGCAGAACGCGTTATTTTACAGCAGTCCCTTTTCTCTCCTTTCTTCTCCATAGTTCTGCAAAATGCCCCTTTTTCCGCACGGAAAATTTTTTGCAAAACCGGGAATCCGGCATACCATAAGCTGCCTGCCGGTTGTATAATAGAGGAAATTCGCTATAAGGAGCAGTTTTCTATTTATGAAAAGCAAAGAAGCATCTCAGGCTTTGAAAAATTTTTGTGGTAACGTGGCGACACTGCGAAGCTACTATCGGCTTTCCGAGGAATCCATGGCGGAGATCCTGGAGATCAGTGTGGAGTGCTACAAGCAGGTGGAACAGGGAGTCGTTTCCTCCGAAGTGACCACAGAAGCGCTGCTTCATATTTACGAGCGCTTTTCCATTTCCCCTACGAAATTTCTGGGAACTGTTCTCAAAATAGAAGATGGGGCACTCCAAGAGTGACCCATCTTTTGAACTTTCGGAAATTCCTATTTCTCTTTTTCCATCAGGCGATGGCCGTTTGTAAAATCCTCTCCCGTATCACGGTATCCGCAGGCGGTCCAAAAACAGATCGCGGCTTCGTCGTGGGCGGTAAGATATAAGCGGTCCGTTTTTTCAAACAGCTTTTGTTCCACATACTGTGCCAGCGCCGTGCCGCAGCCCTGGCGACGAAATTCCGGCAGCACACAGAACTCCCGGATCAGTCCCCAGCCGGGCCGCTTACACCAGTCGCTCTCCGGGGAATCTACCTGATAGAAAGCGAAGCCCGCCACCGCGTCCCCCACCAGTACAAGGGCAATGGAGGAAATGCCGGCTTCCTGGTTTCGCAAAATCACGCCCCGGGCAATTTTTTCCCGCAGGATCTCCTCCGGCAGCGTATCTCCCAGATCCTCCCTTGCGTAGCGGACAAATTGGTCTACCCAAAGCTTTTCCAGAGAAGGGTCGTACTCTCGAATGACGATCGGTTCCATAAATTCTCCTTCCGGCAGGCTGCGGCTTTTCTCAGGCCGCAGGCCGCCTCTTTTTTTGACGTGCCTGCTTTTTCCAATTCATCTTTCCCACAACCTTTCTCAGAATTTTTTATGAAACACACAGAAGCCTGTGAGGTTTCTCTTATTTTCTCTATTTCTGAACGTCCAAAACAAACAGTGTGGCGTTTTCCACCCGGAATTTCACTTCCAGCCCGGCAAAGGCCATGCCGTAAACCCGCTGGGGGTCGTTTTGATAGGAGGGGCGTGGATCTCCCGCCAGTACGCCAAAAAGCGCGGGGAGCTTTTCGGCGGGCACTTTTTCCGCAAGCTCCGGCGGCAGCTCTACCGTAAGCCGGTTTTCCGGGGTGTCCGGCGCGAAACCGCCAGACGCTTCGGGGCGGCAGTCCGCATAGGGCAGGTAGGGCTTCACGTCGAAAACGGGCGTACCGTCCAGCAGATCCGCCCCGCGAATATGCAGGATCGGGCCTTCGGCCCCTTCCAGCTCCACCTTTTCCAGCTTCACGCAGGAAAGGCCAAGGGGATTGGGCCGAAAGGGAGACCGGGTGGCAAACACGCCCAGGCGCTTATTGCCGCCCAGCCGGGGCGGACGCACCGTGGGCGACCAGCTTTCCCGCACGCTTTGGGAAAATTCCCATAAAAGCCAAATGTGAGAAAATCCCTCTAATCCCCGAAAGGCTTCTTTGATCCGGTATTCCGGAGAAAAAAACACCCGGGCCTGAAGCTCCTCCACCAGTCCGCTTTGCCGGGGGATCCCGAATTTGCTTTGAAAATCGCTTTTCACCCAGCCAATGGGCCTCATCTCCACAGGCTTTCCCTCCTTTTTCTCTCATTGTAAAACTGTCTCTTCAAAAAGTAAAGAAAAACGTTTTAACTTTGCCTACAGGGCTTGACCCATATGGCTATATTCCCTTATACTGAAAGAAGCCTCTCTGGAAACCACCGAAAGGAAGCTTTTTATGCAGTATCTTATCACTTTTCTGGAAGGAGTCATCTCCTTTCTATCGCCTTGTATGCTGCCCCTATTGCCCCTGTACCTTTCCTACTTTGCGGGCGGCACAGGAGAAAAACGCCGGACACTGCCCCGTGCCCTGGCCTTTGTTCTGGGGTTTACCATCGTTTTCTCCGCGCTGGGTCTCTTTGCCGGAACACTGGGAGCTTTTCTGAAGGAGTATCAAACAGCGGTGAATATTGTTTGCGGCTGCATCGTAATTTTGTTTGGACTGAGTTACTTGGAGATCCTGCCGCTGCCCTTTTTTCAGGGCATGCGCTCCGGCAGGGAGATCAAAAGCGTGTTTTCCGCCTTTCTGTTCGGTGTGATCTATTCCGTAAGCCTTACTCCCTGCGTGGGGGCCTTCCTCGGTTCGGCCCTGATGTTGGCTTCTACCAGCGGCGGTGCGGCGAAGGGTGCCCTGCTGCTGCTGGTGTATTCCCTGGGGCTGGGCTTGCCGTTTTTACTTTCTGCCGTTTTACTGGAAAAGCTGAATACCGCGTTTCAATTTATTAAAAAGCACGGGCGGGTAGTCAACCTGCTGTGCGGTGGATTTCTGATCCTCATCGGCATTGCCATGGCCTTCGGCTGGCTGAATGCTCTGCTGGCTGTTTTTTCCTGAGAACTGAAAACCGGGATCCCCCCCCAATAGAAGAAAGGATCGTATCATGAAGAAAAAAACGACCATTTTTTTGGCGGCGGCGCTGGTGCTTCTGCTGGCAGCCGCGGCATTTCTCTATCCCCGCCTGGCGGAGCGATACACAGCGGATCAAAGCTTTGCAGGCGGAGCCTCTTCAGAGGCATCCTCCCCGGCTTCCTCTTCCGCAGAAGGCTCCACTCCCGAAAAGATCCCGGCGCCGGACTTCACGGTTTTGGATCCCGAGGGAAAAAGCGTATCGCTGTCCAACTTTTTCGGAAAACCCATCGTGATCAATTTCTGGGCAACCTGGTGCGGGCCGTGTAAATCGGAGCTGCCCGCCTTTCAAAAGATTTACGAGTCCTACGGAGAGGACATAACCTTCCTGATGGTGAATATGACCGATGGCCGGGACACGGAAGAGGTGGTAAAGGAATTCATGGCGGACAACAGCTACACCTTTCCGGTCTATTTTGACACAAAGCAAGACGCCGCCACAGCCTATGGCGCTTATTCCATTCCCGCCACGGTATTTATCGACACTGAGGGCATGGTAGTGGACGCCTACCTGGGTGCGCTCAGCGAAAAAACCCTGACGGCCTGTATGGAAAAGCTGCTGGAAGGGCGCTAGTCGTAGGTGGTTTAGAAAGGGCAAAGTGCAGTGGGCAATTAGCAATGAGCAATTAAGGACAAAGGAAGAGTCCGCTAAAATGGAATTTGCAGGGCTAACGAATAGCAGAAAGCCAGGGTAAGTGCTAAACTATAATTTAGCAGCAAGCCACTTTCTTTCCTTTTGTCATTCTGAACGAAGTGAAGAATCTCGTCCTTTGCCCTTTTCCGGGATCAAGGGCGAGATTCTTTGTCACTTTGTTCCTCAGAATGACAAAAAGGGGGCTTGTCTTTCTCTAACGACTAACAACTAGTCCGCTTACCGCTCTTCTTGCTCCCGAACCGAAAACACGCCTCCGCCCGCTGCCTGAAAAATTTTATTTTTCAAAAATTCCCTCTTGACATTCCGAACGCACGTTCTATAATAGAAGTGTGGGTTGCGAACGCATGTTTGAGTTTACAGGAGGTATGGCTTGTGAAAAACGGCATTCTGCATGTGGATATGAATAATTTCTACGCCTCCGTGGAAACTCTGTACGCGCCCCAGTACCGGAATGTACCCATGGCTGTGGCCGGGGACCGGGAAAGCAGGCACGGGATCATTCTGGCAAAAAACATGCTGGCAAAGCAGTGCGGTGTAAAAACGGCGGAGCCCATCTGGCAGGCGAAAAGAAAATGCCCGGAGCTGCGGTTAGTGCCGCCCCACCACGAGCGCTATTCCCATTTTTCCCGGCTGGCGAAGGAGATCTACTGCGAGTACACCGACCTGGTGGAAAGCTTCAGCCTGGACGAATGCTGGCTGGACGTATACGGCAGCGAGCGGCTGTTCGGCGATGGAGAAGAGATCGCCCAGCAGCTTCGGCGGCGGATCAAAATGGAGCTGGGGCTTACCGTTTCCATCGGGGTCTCCTTCAACAAGGTGTTCGCCAAGCTGGGCAGCGATTACAAAAAACCGGACGCCGTTACGGTGTTCGGCAGGGACAAAATGGAATCCGTCATTTGGAAGCTGCCTTGCGAGACACTGCTGTTTGTAGGCCCGCACACGGAAAAGACCCTGAAGAAATTTGGCATTCGCACCATAGGGGATATCGCCCGCATGGAGCTTTCCGCCATGCGGAGCATGCTGGGAAGGATCGGCGAAACTCTGTGGATCTACGCCAACGGGCTGGATCAAACGCCGGTTTGCCCCGCGGACGGCGGAGAGCCTGCAAAGTCCATCGGAAACAGCGTTACCCTGCCCCATGACATTTCTACAGAAGAGGAGATCAGGGAAACCTTTCTCTCCTTGGCGGAAACGGTGGCCTCAAGGCTTCGGGCTCACGGCGTAAAGGCCGGGGAGGTACAGATCACCGTAAAGAGCAAGGATTTTGAAGAATTCCAGCGGCAGTGCCGCATCGAGCCCGCCGTATGCGATTCCGCTTCCCTTTATCGGGCCGCTCTCGCCCTGTACCGCCGGGAAAACAAGCGCTGGGCCGTGCGGCTTTTGGGAATTCGGGCCGGAAAGCTCCTCAGCGCCCAGGAAGCACAGACCAGTCTTTTTGACAGCACAGGCGGAAACGAGCGGCTGGAGCGGCTGGAAACCACAGTGGATTCCCTGCGGGAGCGCTTCGGCAAAGGAAGCGTTTCCCGGGCGATGACGATCCGCCCTGACAAAGAGAAAAAGCGTTCTACCAAAGGAGGTCACAGACATGAGTGAGATCATCAGAAAAGAGCACAATGAGGAATGGGCCCATTCCGGCATTATCAAAGCGGGGAATTTCTGCTTTTTAGGGTATTGCGTCGGCAACATGGGAGGAACCATTGAGGAACAGATAAACGGCGCCTTTGACCAAATGGAACAGCGCCTGAGGCTTTTCGGGCTGACTCTGGAAAGCGTGGTTCAAATGGACTGCCTGTTCCGGGACGTGTGGAATATCCCTGTGATGGAGCGGGTGATCCGGGAGCGGTTTCACGGAAATTACCCTGTCCGAAAATCAATCCAGACGGAATTTGCCGCTCCCGGCGGTGGAAGAGAGGGCGCTCTGCTGTTTCAGGCGGACGCCGTCGCCTATTGCCCGGATTGAGCCTTTGCTTGCACCACACCGGAAAGAGGAACGAAACCATGGAATTACTGGAAAAGCTGGAAATTTTAACAGACGCCGCCAAATATGACGTGGCCTGCACCTCCAGCGGGGTAGACCGGCCCGGCCAGCCGGGAAAGCTGGGAAACGCGGTAAAGGCCGGGATCTGCCACAGCTTTGCCGCAGACGGCAGGTGCATTTCCCTTTTGAAGGTGCTGATGAGCAACGACTGTGCCTATGACTGCGCCTACTGCGTCAACCGCCATTCCCTCGATGGGCCCCGCGCCACCTTTACCCCGGAAGAACTGGTAAGCCTGACCATTCAGTTTTACCGCCGGAACTACATCGAGGGGCTGTTTCTCAGCTCGGCGGTGGTGAAAAACCCGGATCATACCTGCGAGCTGATGCTTACAGCCTTGAAAAAGCTGCGGGAGGAGGAAAATTTCTGGGGCTATGTACACGTGAAGGCCATTCCCGGCGCAAACCCCCGGCTCACGGAGCAGCTGGGCTTTTACGCCGACCGCATGAGCGTAAATATTGAGCTGCCCTCCCAGAAAAGCCTTTCCCTGCTGGCGCCGCAGAAAAGCAAGGAAAAAATTCTGGCCCCCATGGGGCAGATCCGGGACGGCATTCGGGAAAATACCACCGACCTGGTAAAATACCGGGCGGCCCCCAAATTTGTACCGGCGGGCCAATCCACCCAAATGATCATCGGGGCCTCCCCGGAAACAGACCGGCAGATCCTTTCCCTTACAGAGGGGCTGTATAAGAAGTACAGCCTGAAGCGGGTGTTTTTCTCCGCCTATATGCCCATGGTCAACGACCGGAACCTTCCGGCCAGAGACACGCCTCCGCCTCTGCTGCGGGAGCACCGGCTTTACCAGGCAGACTGGCTGCTGCGCTTTTACGGCTTTCAGGCCGGAGAAATTCTGGACGATGCGCACCCCGACTTCAACCCCCTGCTGGACCCCAAATGCAACTGGGCGGTAAATCATATGGAGCATTTCCCCATGGAGATCAACCGCGCCCCCTATGAAATGCTGCTGCGGGTGCCGGGCATTGGGGTAAAAAGCGCCCAGCGGATCCGCTCCGCCCGGCGCTATGCCAAGTTGGATTTCGACGCCCTGAAAAAGCTGGGCGTGGTGCTGAAGCGGGCAAAATACTTCATTGTCTGCAACGGCAAAAGCATTTCTCCCTTGCCCACCGACAACCCGGCGGTTATTGCCGGGGCCGTCAGTGAACGGGGCTTTTCCCAGAGGGATTTGGCGCCGCCGGAGCAGTTGTCGTTGTTTTCACCCAGCAAGGAGGATCATGTAAAATGTCTGACAGGTCAAATTTAGTATACCGCTACGACGGCACCTTTCCCGGCTTTCTCTGCTGTGTGGCAGAATGCTTTCAGGACAAGCGGCTTCCCCAGGGAATTCAACCTCTGGACGAGCCTCAGGAGACCCTGTTTCCTATCAAGGCCATCGATACCGTGCCGGAGCTGGCAAGCCGGGTGGAACGGTCTATTCCGAAAAAGGTCTCCCCGGAGGCCTACCACATACTTCGCAGAGCTTTTCTGACCTGCATGGAGGAAAAGGAGCTGACCATGCTCCGCTTTCTGCTGCTGGGCTACAAGCATGGCCCGAAGGTCACAAAGCTTGCCGCCAACGATCACGTACACGCCATGAACAAGGCGCTGCTGTATTTGAAAAATGAAGCTCACTATCACGTGGAATTCCTGCGCTTTTCCGACCTGGGAGAATTTCTGGCGGCGGAGATCACCCCCAATAACAACGTGCTGCCTATCATTGCCTCTCATTTCTGCGACAGATTCTCCGGAGAGAACCTGGTGATCTATGACAAAACCCACAAGCTGGGCTTTCTCTACCGCAAAAACGGAAGCCGGGAATTTTTTCAGGCGGACAGCATCGACCTGCCCCCGCCGGACGAGGAGGAGGAAAAGTACCGGGCCCTGTGGAAGCGCTTTTACAAAACCATCGCCATTGAGGGGCGCCTAAACCCCAAGCTCCGCCGGGGCAACATGCCCATGCGCTACTGGCCCAATATGACGGAGTTTCAGTAGCAGGCCTGAATTGGGAATTGGCAATGAGGAATTAAGGGCAAAGAGCAAGATTTTTCGTCAGGAAAGCTATCGCTTTCTGCGCTCCTCAGAATGACAGTGGGGAACTGTTCGATAAATTGGAATTTAACTGACTAACGAATAGCACTAACCCCTTGCCTTTCTCGCCTGTCGGCTCGGGTGCAAAGCGCAGAAAGCTATAGCTTTCTTGGCGCATTGCACCCGAGCCGACAGGCGAGAAAGCCAAGAGTGTGTGCCAAACTACAATTTTACGGTTACCCGCTGGCCTTCCTTTTGTCATTCTGAACGAAGTGAAGAATCTCGTTCTTCAGTTCTTTACTCAGACAATAAAGGACGAGATTCTTCGTCACTTCGTTCCTCAGAATGACAGGAGGGAACTGTGTGTAAAACTACAATTTATTTTGATTGAAACACCAACGCTCCCTGAACCAAATTTTGGTTCAGGGAGCGTTTTCATAGCAGAGAATTAATTTTCAAAAACCGAGTTCCTGTCAGTCCTCTACCTGGGCGGTATAGAGCTGGTAGTATTTCCCCTTCTGCTCTAAAAGCTTTTCATGGCTTCCCATTTCCGCGATGCCCTTATCGGAAATATAGAGAATGCGGTCGCAGTTTTTAATGGTGGAAAGCCGGTGGGCGATGATAAAGGAGGTGCGCCCTTTCAGCAGGGCCTGCAGGCCTTCCTGCAAAAGCCGCTCGGTTTTTGCGTCGATGGAAGAGGTGGCTTCGTCCAGCACCAAAATGCGCGGGTCGGAAAGCAGGGTACGCGCAAAGGCCACCAGCTGCTTCTGGCCCTGGGAAAGCCGGGAACCCCGTTCGTTTACCTGGGTGTAGTAGCCGTCCTCCATCTGGCTAATAAACTCATGGGCACACACCGTTTTGGCGGCGGCAATGACCTCCTCGTCTGTAGCGTCCAGCCTGCCATAGCGGATATTATCCATAATGGTGCCGGAAAAGATGAAGCTGTCCTGCAGCATGATGCCCATTTGGGAGCGCAGGGAATGCAGTGTTGCCCCCGCGATATCGTGGTCGTCCAGCAGTACTTTGCCCTCGTTGATATTGTAAAACCGGGAAAGCAGGTTGACCACGGTGGTCTTTCCCGCGCCGGTGGGGCCTACCAGGGCAATGGATTCCCCGGGAGCCACCTCCAGGTCAAAATGCTCCAGCACATTGATGGAACCGTCGTAGGAGAAGGTCACATCGTCAAACTTTACCGCACCGCTGATAGGCGGCAGCTCCACGGCATCGGGCGCGTCGTCTACCGTAACGGGTTCGTCCATCATTTCAAAGATGCGCTCCAGATAGGCCACGGCATTGATGAAGGTATTGTAAAGGTTGGAAAGGTTCAAAATCGGCTGCCAGAACCGCCAGGCGTAAGAGGCCAGGGCGATCAGCGTACCGATCTGCACCTGGGGCCCCAGCATCATCAGCCCGGTAAGGTACATGGCCCCCACCACCCAGGTAGAGATGTTGTCCACGGAAAGCCAGATCAAGTTGGAGGTATACTGCGCCTTCATCCAGGTGCGCTTGCAGTTCTGATTCAAGCGGTCATAAATTTCGGCGTTTTCCTCTTCCCGGATAAAGGCCTGGGTGATCTTCATGCCGTCCAGGCTCTCATGGAGGTAGGCGTTCAGGTTGGAATTCTTATTGGAATTGTCCTGCCAGGCCCGGCGCTGGGCGGGCTTTACCAGGAATACCACCACCGCCAGCAGCGGAACGCCAGCCATGACCACCAGCGACAGTCTAACATCACACAGCAGCATGAACACGGCGATCAGGATCAGGTTGAAGATCTCCAGCACAAAATTGATAATGCCGTTGGAAAGCGCGTCTGATACGCTGTTGATATAGTTTATCACCCTGGTCAGAATCTTGCCGTGAGGCCTGTCGTCATAGAACTGGAAGGGCAGCTTTTGCAGGTGCTCAAAGAGATCCTTGCGGATATCGTAAATGATCTCCTGCCCCACCTCGATCATGTATTTGGAGCGCACCCTGGAAAACAGGACGGAAACCAGAATCGCGCCGAGCATTACGAAGGCCAGCAGCACCAGCTCGCCGTAATCCCGATTGGGAACGGACACATTGATGCTCCGCTGAATGAGCAGCGGGCCTAACAGCGCCGCGGCGGCGGAAATAGCAGAATACAGCAGAGCCAGGATCATTTTCTTCTTGTGGCGGCCAATGTAGGAGCCCGCCCGCAGAAGGTGCTTGATATTAAACGGAGTTTCGAGGTTTTCATCCACATCAAATCTGTTTCTCGCCATCTGTTATTCCCCCTTTCCTGTTTCGAGCCCTGCTTCTTCTTCACTGCTGCCGTTTTGCAGCAGGAATACCTCCCGATAGTAGCCGGGCTTCTGAGAAAGCTCCGCATGAGTGCCGATTTCGGTAATGGCGCCGTTTTCAATGACCACTACTTTATCCGCCCGTTTGGTGGTGGAGATCCGCTGGGCCACTATAACCTTCGTACAGGGGAAATCCAGGCTTGCCAGCTGCTCCTGAATATACTTTTCCGTTTCCAGGTCCACCGCGCTGGTGGTATCGTCCAAAATCAGCACAGAAGGCCGCACTGCCAAGGCCCGCGCTAAAGCGATACGCTGCTTCTGGCCGCCGGAAAGCCCGGTGCCACGCTCGCCGATCACCGTATCAAAGCCCTCCGGCAGCTTTTCGGCAAAGTCCACATCCGCCATTTTCGCGTACCGCTTTACCTCTTCCTCCGAAAGCTTTGTATTACCATAGGCAATATTTCCGTCCACCGTATCGGAGAACAGGAATACCTCCTGGGTGGCGATACCGATGGAGGAGCGAAGGCTGCGAAGATCATACCGGTTCACCGGCACGCCGTCCAGCGTGACCTCTCCCTCGGAAACATCAGAAAACCGGGGGATCAGGCTAATGAGGGAAGTTTTCCCCGCGCCGGTGGGGCCCATGATGGCCACGGTTTCGCCGGGCTTGATGGAAAGGTCAATATTCCGCAGCACCTGGGTTCCATGGAGAGTCAGCCCCGCGTTTCGGAAGCAGATCTCTCCCTTCACCCTTTCCTTCGGCTTTACGGCGTCCTGACGACTGGCAATGGTGGATTTCGCATAGTACAGCTCAATGATCTTTCCGGCGCTGGCAAAAAACCTTTGCAGATCGTTTAAGTGCATTCCCAGCATTCGCATGGGATTTGTCAGCGTCCAGGTCAGGGCGTTAAATAGTGTAAAAGTGCCGATGGTAATGCGCCCGCTGATAAGAAAGCCGCCGCCCACCAGCAGCACGGCAATGGAAAGGGACTGAGACAGCGTGTCGATATAAGGGCTGAATTTCAGCCACATCAGGGAAGCGTTTTTGTTGGCCTCCTTATACTCCCGGTTTTTCTCATCAAAGCGCCGGATCTCATAATCCTCCCGGGCAAAGGCCTTCACTACCCGGTTTCCGGAAATATTCTCCTGGGCGGCGGTGTTCAGCCGGGAAAGCTTTTCCCGCAGCTCCACATACAAGGGGTGCACCCGCTTGGAGAAAAGGTAGGTCAAGCCAAAGATGATCGGCGTTACCGCCAGCATGCTCAAAGCAAACAGCCAATCCGTAACAAGGAATACGATAGAAGCAGTGAGGAACATAAAGGCGCAGTCGATCAGCTGGCGAATGACCCAAGCCACCATAAAGCGGATCATGTCCATATCGCCGGTAAGACGGGTCATCAGGTCACCGGTGCGGTTCCGGCTGTAAAAGGCCTGATCTTGCTCCTGCATGTTTTTGTACAGATCCCGGCGAAGTCCGTAGATCAGCTTTTGGGAACAGCCCTCATAGGTCATCACCGAGAAATAGCCAAAGCCGGTTCGGAACAGTGTAAATCCGATCAGCACCGCCACCAGCACCACAAGCTGGGATTTGATTTCCTCCGTCACCACCCCGGTGGCCTGCAAGGGATCAAACACCAGATCCATGATGCTTGCCGTGATCACCGAATTTCCCAGGGACAGCATGGAAAGCAGCACGGTGGAGCAAAGCGCGAAAATGTAGCGCTTCCGAAAGCCCTTCATTCTCGCCCAAAGCCATTTCAACTGAAACATAAAACCCCTCCTTTTTCACAAAAGGAATCATAAAATAAGGGCTTCTTTGAAAATCGCAAATATTGCTTTTCTATCCGAAAGCACCGCCTTCCGGACAAAAATTCCATATCTTCTCCATTTTCAAAGAAGCCCCGCCCATTTTGCTTTCACAAAATGTTTTCAGGCTTTGCGCATTATAGCATACGTACAGGAAAAGTAAAGGGGTTTTGCAAAATTTCTTTGTGAAAAATCAAAAAATTTGCCTTGTACGGAAAGCTGTTCGCTTCATAGGCTCTGTAAAAGCAGTGCGCCGCCCAACAAAAATGAGGAATGAGCAATGAGAAATGAGCAATTAAGGGCAAAAGATTGGTTTGATAAATTGGAATTTAACTGACTAACGAATAGCACTAACCCCTTGCCTCCCCTGAAAGGGGAGGGGGACCATGCTTTGCGTGGTGGAAGGGTTCCAGCTCGCTGGAAAATCATATAAAACCTACGTTTTACCAACTTTCCGGCAAGAACCCCTCGGTCACGGCTTCGCCGTGACAGCTCCCCTTTCAGGGGCGCCAAGAGTAGATGCTAAACTATAATCTACTATTTTGTCCTCGCCCTTATAATTGCTAATTCATCATTGCTCATTATGCCCGAAAGCTATCGCTTTCGGCGCTGCTGTGCAGCGCAGCCGTTGCAAATTTGACGTTTTGCAACGGCTGCTTCCAAGGCGTGTAAAGCAAATAAGCTTTTCAGGGGAATCAAGTCAGTTCCCGCTTCCGCTTTCTCCGCTTATAGAAAATGATAGCAAGATATACCGCTAAAAAGCCCAAAATGATCAGCACCAGCACAATCGCTTCTCCGGGGCCGCCCATTTTTACTTCCGCCCAAAGGGTGTCCGCCAGCTTACTGATGTTTTCCGGTAAATTGACAAACGCTTCCGTGTTTTTCAGGATCTCACTGTCGGGGTAATGAACGAGGCTGTTTACCATCTCCGGGTCAATGTATTCCTTGGCGGCGGTTTCCGGGGTGGAATACCCTACATAGTCCATATTGGCCCCGGCAATTTCCGGATCACAAAGGAAATTGATGTATTCCTCCGCCTCCCGCTTGTGGCTGGAGGTAACGGGAACACAGGCGGCGTCCACAAAGAAGTTTGTGCCCTCCTTCGGCACAACAAAATCGATGCTGTCGCTGTTATCCACCAGAATGGCGGCGTCTCCCGCATAATACGGGGCGATCCAGGCTTCTCCGCTTTCCATTTTGTCAAAAATCTGATCCATATAATAGCCCTGTACCAGAGGCTTCTGTTCCTTCAGCAGCGCCGCGGCCGCCTCCCATTCCTCCGGATCGGTGCTGTTGACAGACTGCTCCAGCCGGAATTGGGCAATGGCAAAGGCGTCCCGGGGGTTATCAAACATCAGGATCTTTCCCGCGTAATCCGTATCCCACAGGATATCCCAGCCGGTTACTTCCTTTTCCACATAGTCCCTGTTATAAAATATCCCCACCACGCCCCAGGTATAGGGCACGGAATGCCGGCTGCCGGGATCGTAGGCGGGGTCCCGAAACTGCTCATCGATATACTGAAAATTCGGAATATTCTCAAAATCCAGCTCCGCCAGCCTATCCTCCTGAATGAGCTTGGAGACCATATATTCCGAAGGGAAGATCACATCGTAATCCGCCCCGCCGCCTGCCAGCTTGGAATACAGGGATTCATTGCTGTCAAAGGTGGTGTAGTTCACTCGGATCCCCGTGCGCCGGGTGAATTCGGCGTTTACGTCCAGGGAGCCGTCCGTGCCGTTGGCGATATACTCGCCCCAGTTATAGACATTCAAAATCACATCGGTATCAAGCTCCTCCGCAGAGGCAGCAAAGCCGCAGTACAGCAGCAGGAGCAGGGAAAAAAAACAGGAAAAAAACTGCTTCATAAGCTTTCCTCCTTCTCCGCCGCGGGCACACCTTTGTCCTTTGACTGCCGGACATTGACCACGATGAGCAGCACCATCACCACCGCAAACAGCACGGTGGACAGGGCGTTGATTTCCGGGCTGACCCGCTTTCTGGTCATGGAGTAAATGTAAATTGGCAGCGTCTGGGTGGTGCCGCTGGTAAAATAGCTGATGACAAAATCATCGATGGACAGGGTAAAGGCCATGATCATACCGGTAACGATGCCGGGGGCAATCTCCGGCAGCACCACCTTGAAAAAGGCCCGCACCGGCGGACAGCCCAGGTCTTGAGCCGCTTCATACAAATTCGGGTTCATCTGCCGCAGCTTCGGCAGCACGGAAAGGATCACATAGGGCAGGCAGAAGGTGATATGGGCGGCGATCAGAGAAGCCATACCCAGAGACCTGCCGCCAAACAGCCCCACCGCAAAAACAAACAGCAGCATCAAGGAAACGCCGGTAACGATCTCCGGATTCACCATGGGGAAATTCGTAATGTTCATCATCACCCGCCGGGGCAGCTTTTTCATGGAATTGATACCTACTGCCGCCACTGTGCCGAGAACGGTGGCAGCAGCCGCCGCGATCACCGCGATGATCAGCGTGTTCCGGAGGGCCTCTAAAATCAAGCGATCCTCAAACAGCTTTTGATACCAGCGCAGGGAAAAACCGCTCCACACCGTGCGGCTGGAGGTTTCGGTATCATTGAAGGAAAAAACCATCAGCACCAGAATGGGCGCGTACAGGAACAGAAAGATCAGAAAGGTATAGAGCCTTGTGATCGCTTTTTTCACAGCATGACACCTCCCCCTGCGGATTCTCCATCGTCAAACTGATCCATAATGCCCATGCAGATCAAAATGATCACCATCAGCACCAGGGAAATGGCGGAGCCCAAATTGGGATTATACGCGCTTCCCAGGAACTGCATATCGATCAGGTCGCCGATCAAAAGATTTGCCCCGCCGCCCAGCATTTTGGAAATGATAAAGGTGCTGACCGCCGGCACGAACACCATGGTCACGCCGGAGATCACCCCGGGCATGCTCATGGGGACGATCACCTTGAGAAATACCTTTTTATCGCTGGCTCCCAGGTCCTGGGCCGCCTCGATCACACTGGGGTCGATCTTGGTGAGAACGGAGTACAGCGGCAGGATCATATACGGGATATAGTTATAGACCATTCCCAGCACCACCGCGCCCGCAGTGTTTATCATGTGAAGCCGGGGCAGACCCAAGCTGGTAAACAGAGCATTTATCAGCCCGTTATCCTCCAAGAGACTCATCCAGGCATAGGTGCGAAGCAGGAAATTCATCCACATGGGAAGCATGACCAGCATCACCATAACGCTTTGCCGCTTTTCGCTCATTTTGGCGATACCGTAGGCCAGCGGATAGCCCAGCAGCAAGGAGATCGCCGTTGCCACGGCCCCCAGCCAGATCGAGCGCAGAAATACATTGGAGTACTGGCCCACACTGAGAATATTTTCCAGTGTAAAGTTTCCAGACTTGTCAGTGAAAGCAAACCAAACCACCAGCAGCATGGGGATCACAATAAAAATCGTGATCCAGATGGTGTAAGGGGCGGAAAGGAGCTTGGAACCGGAGCGCTTCATTCCTCTCCCTCCTCGCTGGCGGCTTCCTCAGAGGCAGTGATATCCTCCTCCATCTCATCGCTGAAGGTGCTATAATCGCCAAAGGTGCCGGAATATTCCGATTTTGCCATAACATGGATATCATCAGGCGTCAGGGACAGGCCGATCTTGTCCCCCACCTGGCGGCAGTCTGTAGACTGGATCATCCATTTGAAACCCGCCACGTCCACAATGATCTCGTAATGAACGCCCTTAAAGGTAACGGCGGTCACTTCGCCGGTAATATGGGTGGAGGCAGCCTCCACCACATCGATATCCTCCGGGCGAATCACCACATCTACCGGCGTTTTGGTGCCGAAGCCATGATCCAGACAGGCAAATTCATGCCCGGCGAACCTTACCCGGTAGTCCTCCAGCATCACGCCGTCCAAAATATTGGATTCTCCGATAAAATCCGCCACAAAGGCGTTTTTCGGCTCGTTATAGATATCGATGGGTGTGCCGATCTGCTGGATCACGCCGCCGTCCATCACCACCACTGTATCGGACATGGAAAGGGCCTCTTCCTGATCGTGGGTGACGAAAATGAAGGTGATCCCCGTTTGCTGCTGGATCTTTTTCAGCTCTACCTGCATATCCTTGCGCAGCTTCAGGTCCAGAGCCCCCAGCGGTTCGTCCAGCAGCAGGATCTTGGGCTCGTTGGCCAAGGCCCGGGCAATGGCCACCCGCTGCTGCTGCCCTCCGGAAAGCTGGCCTACCCCTCTGTGAGCATAGCCGTTTAGGTTTACCATGGTGAGCATTTTGTGGACGGTTTCCTTTACTTCCCGCTCGCTTTTCTTCTTCAGCCGCATACCAAAGGCAATATTATCGTACACGTTCAAATGCGGGAACAAAGCGTATTTCTGGAAGATCGTATTGACCTCCCGCTTATAAGGCGGCAGGGCCGTAATATTTTTCCCACTAAAAAAGACCTCGCCTGTGTCCGGTGTGATAAAGCCTCCGATCGTTCGCAGTACGGTAGTTTTTCCGCACCCGGAGGGGCCGAGCAGCGTGACGAATTCTCCATCCCGAATATCCAGGTTAAAGTTTTTCAGCACCTGCTCGCCATCATACGAGACAGCGATGTCCTTCAAAGAAATGATCGTATCCTTCATCTTCATGCATCTCCTTTGCGGTGGCGCGTGCGCGCCGAAATCAGCTTTGCGTGTCTTCAATTATTCTTTGAGAAAAGATAACCTTTTCCGGCAGGAAAACGCAGTCTTCGTATGGAAGCTGAGCTCCTGCTGCACACAAATAACCCGGTCCGGCCGTAATTTCTGCTGACTGCCTCCCGCAAAGGATAAAATAGCGTCTTTCCCGTTTCCGCCTCAGGACGGAAAAAGGACGACCACGGCAGCAAAGCCAGACCGCTTTTATAACCTGCTCACCTCCCGAGGCAGGCCGTTTTTCAGATGCAAACGCAATGAGATAAATATACGGAATTTCACTGATTTTGTCAATCTTTTTTTGAAAATAAAATAAGCTTTCGAGAAAAAGGAAGGCTTCAAACTGTCGATAAGCTCTCCTGTCATAAAAGTAAAAGGAGGAAAAGTACGAGCGGTTGCACCGCTGGCACTCGTGAAGCTGCTTGGTGCGGGGAATTGCTTTCTGACCCGACCATTAGTAAGCAGATAAATTGGAATTTGCAGCGTAACGCTGCACCTGCTCGTGAAGCTGTTTGGTGCAGGAGACTGGTTCCCGACCCGACCGACAGCGAGGTGCTCACTTCCCATCTGTCATTCTGAACGAAGTGAAGAATCTCGTTCTTCTATTCAGGGAATGAAGGACGAGATTCTCCGCCTACGGCTCAGAATGACAGTGAGGAGGCTCTCATCTAACAACTAACATCTTACAACTAACAACTGATACGCTAAACTATAATCCGCCCGCCTTCCTCCTGTCATTGCCGAACAGAAAAGTGACAGCTGAGACCAAGAGAAATTTCTCTCTTTCATCTCAGCCTAGTGGAAAAATCCATGATTTTAGGAAAAAATAAGAGCGTGCCAAAAAGCCATTTTGACACGCTCAAGCCTCTCAAAAAACGAAGGCGTACTTTTACGGAAAAATTATTTCTGATACAGGCTTTCAAATTTTTGGAGCATGACGGCAGCCTCCGCACGGGTGGCCTTGCCCCTGGGATCCAGTGTGGCGTTTCCCTTTCCGCTCATAATCCCGCTGCCTACTACCCAGTTCATGGCGGTTCCGGCAAAATTGCTGATCCGGTCAACATCCTTAAACTGGCTGAGATCCCCCTGGGCAGAGGTATCGTAGCCTTTATGCTGAGCATAGCGGTACAGCATGGCGGCCAGCTGCTCTCTGGTGATATTTGTAGAAGGAGCGAATTTTCCATCCCCCACTCCGCTGACCACCTTCGCGCTTTCTCCCCAGGCCACGGCATTGGCATAATACGCCTTTGCCGGTACATCGGTAAAGCTGGAGCTGCCCACGGCGGGGCTGCCCTCGATCCGGTACAGCAGAGAAACCAGCATGCCCCGGTTCACGGGGGCGTCCGGTGAAAAGGTGGTAGTGCTGGTTCCGGCAAAATAGCCTTTGGCATAGGCCCACTCAATATAGGCCTTGGCCCAATGGTTCTGCACGTCCCGGAAAGGCGTGGGCGGATATTCTCCCGGCCCATCGGGCGGAGCTGGATTTTCCATGGCTCCCAGCACAAAGGGGATCTTATTGGCGGAAGCAAATACCTGGGCATAGGAGCCCGCGTTCACGTAAAAGGTCAGATTTTCGCAGTCGTCAAAGGAGTCAAAGGCAATGCCATTGACCGAATCAGGCACGGAAATGGCCTTCAGGTTTTTACAGCCGTCGAATGCGCCTTCATAAATTTTCTCCACACCCTCCGGCAAAACCAGACGCTCTAAAGAAGTACAGCCGCCAAAGGCGGATTTTCCCACGTATTCCACCGCGCCGGAAAGCTCCACATTGGAAAGAGAGGAACAGCCATTAAAAAGAGCGGTGGAAAGAGCGTGCAGGCGGGACGGAAGAGTAATGCTGCTCAGCGCGGCGCAACCGGCGAAAGCATAATCACCGATCGTGGTGATATTATCAGGCAGTGTGATAGACGACAAATTCTTACATTCGGAGAAGCTGTAGCTTCCCAGGCTGGTCACTCCGGAGGGAACCGTGATGGACCGCAGGGCCAGGCAGGAAGAGAAGGTATAGCTTTCAATAGAAAGCAATGTGGACGGCAGAGAAACATCTGTCAGGGCATAGCAATAGCGGAAGGCATCTTTTCCCAAACGGGTGAGGCCTTCCCCCAGCTTTACGGAACGCAGGGAGGTGCAGGCGCCGAAAGCTCTGTCTCCGATAGACTGAACGGAAGAAGGTACCGTAACAGAGGTCATTTCATCACTGCCGTAAAAGGTGCCGTCAGCGATAGAGGTTACTGGCACACCCTGAATAGAGGACGGAATGACCAGCTCTCCCGTAATGTTTACCGCGTTTTCCAAAGCGCCGGTCAACCGGTTCAGCCCCAAAAAGGCCCGGTCTCCCACCTGATAAATCAATGTGTCCGCCGCAAAGGCAGGCAGCGGCAAGGCGGAGACCAGAAGCATAAGGGCAAGCAATATAGAAAAAAATCGAACCATATTTCTTTTTTTCACAATCATCATCAAAGATCCTCCTATTTCTCAGGGGGTGAGCATTCTACAAAATTCTTTCCTGTTCCATGATACCTTGAAAAAGGGAAAATTTCAAGTTATTTTCTGTGAATTTCTCGAAGTACCGGGATCTGTGAAAAATTCCACCCCCTGAAACGCCCCATGAACACAGGAAAAACCGCTTCTTTTCCCTTTCATCGGAAATTTTTTCCAGGGAAGATTTCCGGCCTGGCCTCTGTTGCTTTTGGAAGAAGTTCCCCAGCTTGAAGCCCCTTCCCGGAAATAAAAAACGGACCGGCTCATTCAGCCAGCCCGATTCAAATGATCACAAAAAATCACACTCGTTTTGTAGAAACCGGATCTGAAAACGTCATATCAGCCCTGGGGCTGTAACGGCGCCCCGAATGCGCCGCGGCAGAACGCCCCTTCCGCAAAGAAACCAAAAACAGCGAAAAGCCCAGACCGGAAATCACAAGAACCAGCGCAAAAGCGGCCATACCGGAAACAGGAGAGGATGCTTCCTCAGGAAGCGCCGCGGACAATTCCTTTGCCGGGGGCATCTGTGTTTCCCGTACCTGCTGGGAATACCGGGCGGGAGCGGTTTCCGCCTTTGCCGCGGTCGCCATGCTGAGCGCCGCTACCGTTCCCACAGTAAGGGCCAGAACCAACACAAAGGTAAGAAGACTTTTCCATATACTTCTCCGCATCTGCTTCGCTCCCTTCGCCAAAGAAATGACACTTTCATAACAAGTGTTACAATTTGGTTACATTGTAGCACGCTTGTCTGGGAATTGCAACCAAATCACAAAATGTTCACAATATATTCATACTTTTGCGCAAGATGTAGGGGGTAAACGGCCTTGAAGCCTTCAAAAAGCACAAGGGACTGCCGTAAAATGACACATTTGAGCGTGTCGAAAAAGCTTTTCGCCACGCTCAAACCTCTTGGAAAAATCACAGATTTTTCCAAGAGGTTCTGATTGAAACGCGCGAGAGGGGTCTCGCCTGTCGGCTCGGTTGCTGTGCCCCGGTGGGGCACGTTCAGCAATGTCTGAAGCGACAGCTGAGTTCTCCACTGGAGACCTTCCCCCCACCGGGACGCGCTCACCCCTGATAGTCCCTAGAAGCTGCAAAGCAGCTTTTTCACACTCTTCCCCCTTCCGTTTCTTTTAGCTAGAGGGTTTATCGACAGGCTGACATTTGCAGCAGTCCCCCGGAAAAACCGTTTGCAGCTTCAAAGCTTGTACCGATAGGATACGTGTACAAGTTCTTATACTTTCTATGCCGCGCTTTTTACCCAGAAATCAGCGAAACAAGGTGCATTCGCCGCTTTCCCGATAGTAGCGGATCCGCTTTTCGATCTCTTCCCTGGGGCATTTGAAATAGTCCGCCAGGCAGCCGATACAGAGAAAATCCTCAGCGGCACGGAATACCAGCTTTCGGTAAATGGCGATATCGTCCAGGCCCAGAGGGGCGCCGCACTGCCGGCAGGTCTCAAAATTGCTCAACGTACCTTCACCAGCTTAGCACGGAAGATCCGGCAGCCGTGGGGCTCAAGCTGCCCGGCATAGCGCTCGGTGAATACGCCCTCGTTCTCATGGGTCCAGCAGTTGCGCATTTCCAGGCCCAGCCCGGCCGCGGCGGGGATCCCCATATCCCAGAACTGCAGAGGAAGCTCCGTTTTCTGGTCTCCCAGGTTAAACAGGCCGATGGCGAGATCCCCCTCGGAAAGGGGCTTTACCAGCGTAAACACCGTGTTATCAACATGGGAGATCACATAGGGCCCCCGGCACTCGATATCCTGATTGATGGCAATGACCTCAGGGTTTGTCAGGGTCTCTTTTGTGACCTCGCTCATGGAACGGATATCACAGCCGATCATCAAGGGAGAATCCATCATGGCCCACAGGGAGAAATGGGTGCGGTACTCCTCGTCGGTACAGCCGCCGATTTTCCCGATATACTCGTTGTTGCTGCCGCCGTGCATTCCCACCACCAGCATATCGATATCATTGTGGCAGAAGGGGCCGGAGAAGGGCATTTTGGCAAGCTGAGACTGGGCCAGCGTTTTGATGGATTCCCAGTTGTCCTGAATATCCCCGGTAGAGCGGAACAGGTGCGCGCCGGAGCCCTGGATCCAGCTATGCACGTCCTCATGCCCCCAGTTACAGGCGGAGAACATGATATCCCGTCCGCAGTTCCGCAGAGCCAGGGACATGCGCCGGTACAGGGTTTCGCCGTCCATGTGATGGGGCTTATAGCAGTTATCGTATTTTAGATAGTCCACTCCCCAGGAGGCAAAGGTGGCGGCGTCCTGAAACTCGTGCTCAAAGCTGCCGGGATACCCCGCGCAGGTATGGGTGCCGTCGCAGGAATACATGCCGAATTTCAGGCCCTTGGAATGCACGTAATCCGCCACAGCCTTCATGCCGTGGGGAAACTTTTCCGGATCCGCCACCAGACAGCCGTTTTCGTCCCGCTGCTTCAGGCTCCAGCAGTCGTCGATGACCACATACTCGTACCCGGCGTCCTTCAGGCCGGAGCTCACCATGATATCGGCAGTCTCCCTGATCAGCTCCTCGTTGATGTTCCAGGTAAAGGTGTTCCAGGAATTCCAACCCATGGGCGGGGTAAGGCCAAGATATTTGTCATGCATGATAAAATCCTCTCTTCCGGTTTTTCGCAATTTTTACGGCACAGTGTTTCTCCTGCCGCTGCACTTCGCCATCATAGCACACTTCCCCCGCAGATACAATGAAAAGTTTTTAAAAAATGAAGAAAAGGGAAACAGCCCGCAGCCGCCCCTGAAAAGCTTTTTCCGCATACAAAAAAGGACGGGCAGAATACCCGTCCTTTTGATCCGGCAGAAAAGCTTACTTCAGCTCTACCTCGGCGCCAGCCTCGGTCAGCTTGGCCTTCAGAGCCTCGGCGTCGTCCTTGGAAACAGCTTCCTTCACGGTCTTGGGAGCGCCGTCGACCAGTTCCTTGGCTTCCTTCAGGCCCAGGCCGGTAGCTTCCTTCACGACCTTGATCACGTTGATCTTGTTGGCGCCGGCAGACTTCAGAACCACGTCGAACTCGGTCTTCTCTTCCGCGGCGGGAGCAGCTCCGCCAGCGGCGGGAGCGGCAACGGCAACGGCGGCGGGAGCAGCGGCAGATACGCCAAACTCCTCTTCCAGAGCCTTGACCAGCTCAGAGAGCTCCAGAACAGTAAGGGCCTTTACTTCTTCAATCAGATTGGTTACTTTCTCAGACATGGATAATACCTCCGAAATAGATTTTTCTTTTTTAGTTTTTGTTTTCAGACATTCAGGCACAAAGCCTGAGACACCTTCTTAAGCGGACTGCTTTTCGGCAATGGCATTCAGGGCGATCACCAGGCCGCGCAGTGTGCCGTTGAGCACATTGGCAAAGCCCTGGATCGGGGCATTGAAGCCGCCCAGAACCTGAGCGATAAGCACTTCCTTGGAAGGCAGCTTCGCAAGCTCGGTGATACCGGCGGCATCTACTGTGCTGCCATCGATAAAGCCGGACTTGATCGTGAAATTCTCGTGACCCTTGGCATAGTCGGAAAGGATCTTGGGAGCCTCAGTATAGCCGTTTTCACTGTAAGCGATAGCGGTAGTACCCTTCAGGGACTCGTCCAGGCCCTCGATACCAGCTTGCTCAAAAGCCAGGTGCAGCAGAGTGTTTTTGACTACCTTGTACTGGCAGCCAGCCTCACGCAGCTGCTTTCTCAGCTTGGTATCGTCCTCCACATTGATGCCGAGGTAGTTCACGAGCACACCTACGTTGGCAGCCTTAAAGGCTTCCGCCAGCTCCGCGACATGCTGCTTTTTCTGTTCCAGAATCTTCTCGCTGGGCAATGATCTTCACCTCCGTTATAGAAAGATCCGTCCAAATCAAAAGCGCCTTTCCCCAAAGGACGGGGAAAGGCGCTGGAATTCAAGCAAATGAAGGGGAGTCTCCCCTGTTCCATACGCTTATCTTTCCTCGGCAGGCCGGTTTCCCATTTCAGTTCGCAAAGCGAACGCCTGCTGTCTTTGGTTGGACAGCTTGTTTATCATAGCATGAGAAGGCTCTTTTGTCAAGGAAAAATTTCTCACGCGTAGTACCGATACAAAAAGCTCACTACCTGGCCGCGAACACAGCGGGCGTCGGGGCTGAACCTGTTTTGCCCGGTACCGGCGGTGATCCCGTTTGCCACTGCCCACCTCACAGCGTTCTCATAGTAAGCGCCGGAAGCCACATCGGAAAAAGAGCCTTCGCCGGATACCTCCGGAGAATTTGCGGACCGATACAGGAAGCTTACCACCTGGGCCCTGGTACAAACTGCCTCCGGACTGAATTTTGTGGCACTGGTACCGGCGGTGATCCCCTGCTCTACCGCCCAGCTCACAGCCTTCGCGTAATATGCGCCGGGGGCTACGTCAGTAAAGGTCACCGCCGTATTCTCCGGCTCCGGCTCCCCGGCGGCACGCCAGAGGAAGGTGACCGCCTGAGCTCTGGTACAGGAATGATCAGGGCTGAAATGGGTGGCGTCCGTACCTGCGGTGATCTTCTGCTCCACCGCCCAATTCACGGCGTCATAGAAATAGTCGCTGGGCTTCACATCGGCAAAGCTGGGAGTGACCGGCGTGGGGTCAGGATTCGGATCCGGGTCAGGCGTAGGAAAAAACTCTGGGAAATAGCGAACAAAACCTATATCATATAGAGATACTCCCGTACCTGTTTCCATCAATGCCAATTCCCAAGTAGTTACCGAAAGTTGCACAATCGCATTACACAAATCCTGAAAAACTGATAAGCTTATTCTGTCTCCGTTTTCAATGATAGAAAAATACAGCTGTGTACTTCTTGTATAAGAATACATATCAAAGCTGGTGCATTTTCCTTTTGTTTCGACTCCGTCATCTGTGGTAAGAGAAGCAATCACCATTCCATTTGTGATATTTTGCGTTTGCAAATTGTAGCCCATAGTTGCCGTAGAGGTGGCGGAAGTAAGATAGTGAAAGCCAATAAACATGATCTCCTGATAATGTGGCAGATAGTAGATTCGTGTTATTGAGTGGTGTTCGCCATCAAAATAGGGAATGTCAACATATTGATCCCCCTCAGGATCAAAGTCACCGTTTTTCTGTATATAAGAAATTAAGACTAACGCTGCTCTATTGGTTCTTGCGGCGCTCAGCATAGGAGCATCATTTGCCCGCAATTCACACTGCTCTAAAAAGTCAGACTTTCTCTGCGCGAAGCTGTTTTCCAGATCCGGCGCTCCTGCCGCCTCTGCCGCGGCCCCTAAGGGCAAACAGCCTATTAGCAGGCACACTGCCAACAGAGCGGATAAGATTTTCTTTTTCATACCTTTTCCTCCATCAGTATCATTTTTGAAACTTCTATATTCTAGAAGTTCCTTTACATAGACGATTATATCACAGCATAGATTAAATTACAATAGGGAATATCCTTTGTTTGGAGGTTTCTATGAAAATAGATCTGAACTACCACCTGTTGGGGCAAAGATTGCGGGCGATCCGAAAAAAGCAGAAGCTGACCCAGGAGCAGGTAGCGGAGCTGGCCAATATTTCTCCCCAGCACTTCAGCGGGATCGAAACCGGAAGCGCAAAGGTCTCTCTGCCTACCCTGGTGCGGCTCTGCAACGCCCTGAACACGACCCCCAACGATATTTTAATGGATTCCGTCACTCAATCAACGCCTCTCCTGCTACAGGACGTGGCGGAGGTGTTTGAGAACTGCACGCCCGATGAAGTGTACCTGATGCTTTCCCAGGCAAGGAGCCTGAAAAAAGCCCTGCGGCTGAAAAATGCAGGGGCAAAGGAATAGAAAGCTTAAGGCAGCCCTGCACAAAGACCGGCCAGAGGCCTTTGTACACAATTTGCTTGCAGATTTTCCGTCATAACGCGCAGCTTTCGCTTGTCAAATCGCAAGACCATAAATGGTCTGATTGACCGCACTCAATCTGTACACCCTGACGAAAAATCTGAAGAGTTAATCGGAGATTAACTCTTGCGCAACTTCTTGCGCGCAATCTTTGTGCGGTGTTATCTTATCAAAAAGAGCGCGGAGCTCTCTTGCCGGCTCCGCGCTCTTTTTTCTGTGTTTTTACTTTCCGTTCAGCTTCATATAACGAGATAACCTGAAATGAAAGCGCACCTTTTCCGGTGCTTGGGCCCGCTTTTCAAAAATGCATTCCGCGCAGACCATAAGCTGCGCCGCGCCTTCGGGCAGCAACTCCTGCTCCACTTCCCCGCCGGGAAAGGAAAACCGGTAGGTGAGGCTTACGGCTTCCTCTCCTTCTGCTTTTGGGGGCTCTGCTTCCCAGAAGCGATCAAGAAGCGTTTCGTTCAGTTCCTGCTCATCTCCGCCCTGCTGCCCTTCTGGGGTATGAAGAAAATTATCCCGAAATTCCGGGAACTGCTTTTGAAAGCTGCGGATGGCTTCCAGGGCCAACTGCTTTGTGTCATCCGTGACGGGGTATTCCTCTTTCCCTTCAAAAAGCGTGGGCGCTTCCCCGGCAAAATGCAGCTCTGTATCCATCGGGTTCCCACACCAGGAGAACTGGGCCAGATACCCCTTGCCATCGGGGAGCTCTTGAGCAGTCAAAGCTTTCAGAACCGCCTCCCTGGGCTTACTGAAATTTTCTACCAGCCGGCTTTCCACAGCCGGGGCTTTCCCCTGCTGCGGCGTTACACAGCCAGACAAAGCCAGCAGCCACAAACAAGAAAGCAGCCGCGCCAGCAAAACCCTACGTTCCCGATTTTTGACAGCCTGCATAAAATCCACCTCCAAAATTTTGAGGTAAAAGGTTTTTAAGCAAAACGCCAATAATTTAGTTCACTCTCTCAGTCTGCATTGGATTCATCTTCCCTTCGTTAGCATATAGATTTCTCTTTTTTTATAATATCACACATTTTTGCTTTGTCAATGAATATCACTGTCACCATTTGTTTTTAAGTTCTCATCAGCTTTTAAATTTTAGAAAAATGACGAGAACCAAAAAACCGCAGAATAAGAAAAAAGAAAAGTGGTGTATTCGCGATCACTCAGAACAAAACATTTTCATCAATATAGTATAAGTAATCATTTTTTGATTTTTGAAAGCACCCTTCCAAAAGGTGAAAAATGAGGCCGCACTTTTCACAAAGAAATTGCGTTGCTAATTCCTGACTAAAAACCAAGAGACAAGATTTTCCGAAAAAGCAAAGTCTGCTTTGCCGAGAAAGCAAAACAAGCTTCACTTTTTGTCCTGCAATGGCAGGAAGAAAGCAAGTGGTTCGCCGATAAATTATAGTTTAGTGCCCTTAGGCACCCCTTGCGCGAGTAAGGGGTGCTGGCTGTGCCCCAGTGGGGCACAGCCAGCACTGACCGGAGCGAAGCGGAGAAAACTGCCAGCCGAAGGCTGGCTGAGGGGATCAAAACTAGCGGTTTTATTCCGCCTTCTGCGTGTGACTATCCCTTCCACCGCCGTTCGGCGGTCCCCCTTCCCTTACAAGTAAGGGAAGGCTTTCGCACCGTGCACTCGCCTGCTAAATTATAGTTTAGCGTCCTGATTCCGCTATCACTATTGTCATTCTGAGGAACATAGTGACGAAGAATCTCGTCCTTAACCTCAGGACAAAAGGGCAAAGAACGAGATTCTTCGCTTCGCTCAGAATGACAAGAGGGCGGTGTGCAAATAACCGCCAAATTCGAATTTATCAAACTAATCATTGCTCATTGCTAATTCCCCATTATTTTTGCACCTCTTCTAACAACTGACGTCTTACGGCCAGCAACTGAAAAAACAAAAACGCCCGCCGAAGCGAATGCTTCGGCGGGCAGTTTTTTGTTTTTTTACAGGAACTTGGCGGGGTTGATCTTTACGCCGGGGCCCATGGTGGAGCTGACCACACAGGAACGCACATACTGGCCCTTGGCGGCGGAGGGCTTTGCCTTCACAATGGCGTCCATCAAGGTATCGAAGTTCTCCTGAAGCTTCTGAGCGCCAAAGGAAACCTTGCCGATGGGGCAGTGGATAATGTTGGTCTTATCCAGGCGGTACTCGATCTTACCGGCCTTGGCTTCCTGAACCGCCTTGGCGATATCGGGAGTTACGGTGCCGGCCTTGGGGTTCGGCATCAAGCCGCGGGGGCCCAGCACCTTACCGAGACGGCCAACCAGGCCCATCATATCGGGGGTGGTGATCAGCACATCAAAGTCCATCCAGCCCTCGGACTGGATCTTCTGCACCATTTCGTCCGCGCCTACAAAATCGGCGCCAGCGGCCTGGGCAGCCTCAATGTTATCGCCCTTGCAGATCGCCAGAACACGCACGTTCTTGCCGGTGCCGTTGGGCAGCACGATGGCGCCGCGCACCTGCTGATCGGCGTGACGGCCGTCAACGCCCAGCTTCACGTGGAGCTCTACCGTTTCATCGAACTTGGCGGTACCAGTTTTGACGCAAAGATCCAGCGCCTCGTTGGTATCATACAGCTTGGAACGGTCGATTAATTTCGCGCCGTCCACATATTTTTTTCCATGCTTCATATCTTTTTCCTCCAGTGGTAAATATCGGATGAAGTTTGTTTCCTCCCACCCGGGAATCAGTCTGCTACTTCAATGCCCATGCTGCGGGCGGTGCCTGCGATCATGCTCATAGCCGTTTCAATGGTAGCGGCGTTGAGGTCGGGCATCTTCTGCTCGGCGATCTTTTGCACCTGCTCGCGGGTGATCTTCGCCACCTTCTTCTTGTTGGGCTCACCGGAGGCCGTTTCGATGCCGCAGGCCTTCTTGATGAGAACGGCGGCAGGCGGGGTCTTGGTGATGAAAGTAAAGGAACGATCCGCGTATACCGTAATCACTACCGGAATGATCAGCCCGGCGTCGTTCTTGGTACGCTCGTTGAATTCCTTCGTAAAGGCCATGATGTTTACGCCATGCTGGCCCAGAGCAGGGCCTACAGGCGGTGCCGGGGTCGCTTTTCCGGCAGGGATCTGAAGCTTGATAAAGCCCGTAACCTTTTGTGCCATGTTTTGCACCTCCAAAATTCGTGGTAAACCGCCCGCAATTTGCGGCCGGGTCTGCGGCACAGCCGTGAGAATCAGATTTCGTCTGCGCCTCCCACAAGGGAACAGGCCCCGAAAAGGGCTTGCTCCTCCTCAAAGCGGAAAACCGCTGAGTTTCTTACCTGAGCTTTTCGTACACTTGAAAAGACAGCCGGAACGCTTTTCCTAGACCGGTTCGGCCTGATCCAGCTCCAGCTCCACGGGCGTATCCCGCCCAAACATGGATACCACCACGCGAATGCGGTTTTTCTCCACGTCCATTTCCTCCACAACACCGATAAAACCTTCCAGGGGGCCATCCACGATATTCACGGAATCGCCTACCTGATAGCTCACCTCGATGGACCGCTTCTCAATGCCCAGCCTAGCCACTTCCTCTTCCGTGAGAGGGACAGGCTTGGAGGAGGGACCTACAAACCCTGTGCAGCCGCGGATATTCCGCACCGCGTACCAGGATTCATCGGTCATGATCATCTTCACAATGACATAACCGGGGAATATTTTGCGTTCTACTTCCTTCCGCTTTCCGGCCTCCGTGATCTCCGTTACCGTTTCGGTGGGAACGCGGATCTCCTGGATCAACTCCTGAAGCTGGCGGTTTTCCACTGTTTTTTCCAGATTGGAAGCCACCTTGTTCTCATAGCCGGAATAGGTATGCACCACATACCATCTTGCTTCGTCTGCCATCAGTTACCTCCGTTTCCAGCCGGACGGACACGCCGCCGGGGTCTTAAACCTTGGCAACATTCATCACCAGGCCCAAAAGGTTCATAAAGCCTGTATCCAGCAGAAATACAAACAAACCCAGCACGACCATGGTAATCAATACCACCACCGTGCTTTTGAACACCGCCCGGGGTGTGGGCCACACGATCTTTTTCAGCTCGCCCTTGCAATCGCGGAAGAACTTTACGATGCGCTTAAAGAACCTGACAACAGCGTTGGGCTTCTTGTCGTTTTTCTTTTCGGTTTCCGCCATGTTCTCCGCTCCTTACTTGGTTTCCCTGTGCAGGGTGTGCTTCCGGCAGAATCTGCAATACTTGTTCATTTCCAGCCTGTCGGGATTGTTTTTCTTTTCCTTCTTGCTGAGGTAGTTCCTCTGCTTGCACTCAGTGCAGGCCAGCACGATCTTCACTCGCATGTTTCGGCACCTCCGTGATTCGGATAAATTTTGTGGGAACCCGGGCAAAAACCCGTCCCCTGCCTCCCTCGGGAAAAGCTATGACGCCGTGAAAAAGGCAACAAAAAAAGAACCTCTTTTCCGAGGTAATAACAGTATATCATACCCCTGAAAGCCTGTCAACCGCTTTTTTCGCGGAATTTCCAACAAAGAGAAAGGCCCCAAAAAGGAGCCCATCTAACGACTAACAACTACCGCGTCAGGTCTTCAGCCTGGACTCCACCTTTTTCTGCTTCTTCTGCTTTTCTGGCTTGATCTTTTTTCCCTTGAGCTTTCGGGTATATTTCAGATCCTTCTGCAGCTCCTCGCCCAGGCCCTCCCGGAGTGACGCAAAGGCCTCGTCGCTCATAGTATTAAGGAGGGAAACCGTAACGACAGCACGCAGATCCAGGTCGCCGTTCTTGTACATATCGTCCAGCAGGGCGCAGAGCTTTTTATAGGGCTCGCTGCCGGGGTATTTGATGGCCAGCCCCTCGCATTTGGGGACCACAAGCTGCTTGACGAAGGTGACAAACCGCACCTGGCCGTACACGATCTTTTCCTCGTTCAGTTCGTCTTTCAACTCCGGAAAAATATTGACCAGACGATTGAGGAAGAACAGGGGATCCACATTGCGCTCCTCGTCTTTGCCGCGCTTGCGCTTTTGCTGCACAACGGCCACGCGCTTCGGGCCCCGCACCACGTCGAGAAAGTCGTTCAGAATGCTTTCCGCATCCCGCTTGTCCCCTTCCTTCTCATCGAAAAGCCACAGGGAAAGGCTTCGCCAATCCCCCACCTCGCCGGAAGCGGAGATCGTGGCGGAGCAAAGCTCAAAGCGCTGGTGCCCCCGGTCATACCGCAGGCAGTAGGCTACCTCCTCCGTGGCGTAGGAGGCCGCCCGGCCGCCCTCGTATTCCAAAGGCTCCGGCCCGTGAAAGCCCTGCTTGGAGAGCTCTTCCGCAAGACCGTCCTGTATCAGTGAAAACGCGTTAAAATCCAAAATGAAATCAACTCCACCTATGTGATATGGGCTACAGTATAGCATAATTTGGTGGGAAAGTCTATCTTTTTTTCCCTGCCGTGCCTGAAGGAGGAATTTTCATGGCAATCGCTTTGCTTCTCATTATTTACCTTGCCTATGTCAGCCTGGGCCTGCCCGATACTCTGCTGGGAGCCGCCTGGCCCGCCATGCGGGAAGAACTGGGTACGGGCCTTGGCACAGCCGGAGCAGTTTCCCTGGTGATCTCCCTGGGAACCGTGGTCTCCAGCCTGCTGGGCAGCCGCCTGTTAAGCCGATTCGGCACCGGCCCTGTCGCTTTTTTCAGCGTGCTTTCCACTGCCCTGTCCCTGTTTGGATTTTCCTGCTCTCACAGCCTTTTCTGGCTCTTGGTGATGGCTGTTCCCTTAGGGCTGGGAGCCGGCGCGGTAGACGCGGGGCTCAATAATTTCGTGGCGCTGCACTACAGGCCGAAACACATGAATTTTCTTCACTGCTTTTGGGGGCTGGGGGCTATGAGCGGCCCCGTGATCATGTCCTTCTGGATCGCTTCCGGAAACCGCTGGGGTATGGGCTACCGCACAGTGGCCTGCGTCCAATTTTTTCTAGTGCTGCTTTTGGGCCTGTCTCTGCCGCTGTGGAAGCAAAAAGAGCCGGAACGGCTGAAGGAACGGAAAGCCGGAGAAAAGCCCCTGGGCAACTTGGAAGCGCTGCGGCTGCCGGGAGTAAAACTTGGGTTGACGGCCTTCTTTTGTTATTGCTCCTTAGAGCTTTCCGCCGGACTGTGGTCCAGCAGCTACCTGGTGGAAAAACGGGGAGTGCCCGCCGGAGACGCGGCTTTATGCACCTCTCTGTTTTACGGGGGGATCGCCGCAGGCAGATTTTTGGCGGGGCTCCTTTCCGAAAAGCTTTCCAGCCGGCTGATGATCCGGTTGGGGCAAAGCCTTTGCGCGCTGGGTGCTTTGCTTCTGCTTCTGCCCCTTCCCCTGCCCGTTACGGTTTTCGGCATGGCGCTGTTTGGCCTGGGCTGCGCGCCCCTCTATCCCGCCATGCTTCAGGAAACCCCCAACCGCTTTGGCAGGGAGGCCTCTCAAACCGTCATGGGCCTGCAAATGGCGGTAGCCTACTTTGGTTCTACCGTAATGCCGCCTCTTTTGGGGCTGCTTGCCCAGTATACCTCCGTTTCCGTTTTTCCCTGGTTTCTTCTCCTTGCCATTGGGCTGATGGCGCTGTTCTGCCGGAGATTGGACCGCTTTTTGCAGCGGCGGGCCGGAAAAGGTTGATAATTCCTCCTCTATATAGTATAATATTGTTTCTCCTATAGTCTCTTTCTTAAACTAAAAATCTGAATCGAGGTGCGATCCTGTGATAAATTCCGCGGAACAGAAAAAACGGCTTGCCGTGCTTTTCGGCGGCGCTTCCTCAGAACATGAGGTTTCCCTGATGTCCGCCACTTCCATTTTGGAAAATCTGGATCGGGAAAAGTACGAGATCTTTATGATAGGGATCACCAAAAAAGGCAAATGGCTGCTTTACACAGGCCCTGTTTCCAGCCTCCGCGACGGCAGCTGGGAAAAGCCGGAGTACACCGCCCCCGCCTTTCTTTCCCCTGACCCCACCGTGCACGGCCTGCTGCTTCTGAAGAAGGAAGGCGCCGAAGTGCTCCGGCTGGACTGCGTGTTCCCTGCCCTTCACGGCAAAAACGGCGAGGACGGCACGGTACAGGGGCTTTTGCAGCTTTCGGGGATTCCCTATGTGGGCTGCAACACCCTTTCCTCCGCCGTGTGCATGGATAAGGCGGTCACCCACACGCTGCTTTCCGCCGCCAATATCGAGCAGGCCCACTACCTGTGGTTTTACGCGGATCGCTTTGACGCCGCGCCGGACACCATCAAAAGCAAGATCGAGGCCCGGCTCAGCTTCCCCGTTTTCGTAAAGCCCGCCAACGCCGGCTCCTCCGTGGGGGTCAGCAAGGTGGAACGCCGGGAGGACCTGGACGCCGCCATTCGCAAGGCCGCCGCCGAGGATTTCAAAATCGTGGTGGAGGAAGGCATTGTGGGCCAGGAGGTAGAATGCGCCGTGCTGGGAAACCGGGAAGCGGACGCCTCCCCGGTAGGCGAGATCGGCGCTTCCGCCGTTTTCTATGATTACGACGACAAGTATGTAAACGGCACCAGCCAGCTGTTCATTCCCGCCCGGCTGGAGCCGGAAATTGCCGAAAAGATCCGGCAGACCGCTGTGCGCGCTTACCGGTGGCTTGGCTGCTCCGGCCTTGCCAGAGTGGATTTCTTCGTCACCGAGGGCGATCACAGAGTTGTTTTGAACGAAATCAACACCCTCCCCGGCTTTACCTCCATCAGCATGTACCCCAAGCTGTGGATGGAAGCGGGCATGAGCTACAGCGAGCTGTTAGACCGGCTGATAGCGCTGGCCCTGCAAAAGAAAGCCGCCCAGGGCTGAGGGCTGCTTTTTCACAAATCTCGTTTTCAGTCTGAAAAAGGAAGTGACTTCATCTCTTATGGATCATCGGCCCATCGGCGTATTTGATTCCGGTCTGGGCGGGCTCACCGCCGTAAAGGAGCTGGAAAAGGCCCTGCCGGCGGAAAGCATTATCTATTTCGGAGACACGGGGCGGGTGCCCTATGGCTCCCGAAGCAGGGAGATCGTGCGCTCCTACGCCAGGCAGGATATGGATTTTCTCATGAGCAAAAACGTAAAGGCTGTGCTGGCGGCCTGCGGCACCGTAAGCTCCACCGCAGCGGACATTGGGGCGGCCTTGCCCGTTCCCTATTTTGATGTGGTGGCGCCCACCGCCAAAGCGGCGGCGGCGGCCACGAAAAACGGAAAAATCGGCGTGATCGGCACCAGCGCCACCATTCACAGCGATTCCTACCGAAAAGCTCTGCTGGCACTGGACTACAGCCTGGAGGTGTACCCCCAGGCCTGTCCCCTGTTTGTGCCGCTGGTGGAAAACGCCTTTATCTCTCCCCAGGACGAGGTCACCCGGCTGGTGGCGGAACGGTATCTCTCCCCCCTTCGGGAAATGGGGGTGGACACCCTGATCCTGGGCTGTACCCATTATCCTATTATCAGCGCTATCATCGGCTCTGTGATGGGCCGTGGCGTCACCCTGATAAACAGCGGGCGGGAAGCAGCCCTGGCGCTGGCCTGTGCGCTGCGGGAAAAGGAGCTGCTCTGCGACGGCGCTTCCCCCCGCCGGGCAAGCTACTATGTGACAGACGCTCCGGAAAGCTTTACGGCGGTGGCCGAGCTGTTTTTAGGTCACAGCGTGGAAGGGCGCACCGAACGGATCACCATGGAAGGCTGCTGAGGCTTCTGCCAAAGCGGCACAAAGCAACAGAAAAGGAACAGACATTTTATGCTAAAGGAAGATTATAAAATCGACATTACCGGCAGGCAGTTCTATGAGGAAAGCGCCGATACGGGGCCCGGCGAGATCACGCTGCGCACCACGGGTACCTATACCGAGCGAGGCGGCGCGCGCTTTATCGCCTATAAGGAATATGATGAGGATGACCCCAAGGTCTCCTATACCTCTGTGCTGAAAATAGAGCCCGGCAGGGTCACCATGATGCGGGCAGGCTCCGCCACCCGTCTGATCCTGGAGCAGGGGCGCAGGCATCTCTGCCTGTACGATACCGGGTACGGCACCCTTTCCGTGGGGGTGTTCACCAGCGAGCTTCGCTCTTCTTTAGGCAAGCGGGGCGGAAAGCTCAATGTGAAATATACGCTGGATATCGATTCCAACCTTTCCAGCCGCAACGAGATCCAAATCAAGGTCGAGCCTTATTCCGGGCTGGCACAGTAGGCGGGAATTTTTGCGAAAGGAAAAGTGGAGCGCTTATGATACAAGCCGATATTCCGGAGCTGAACCGGGTCTATTCCGCCCTGCAGGACAAGCTGACAGAGCTTACCCAAGGACTTTCTCACCGAATTTTTCGGCTGGAGGCTGGCTAGCATAACGGGCATTACACCAAAGGGGCGGCGGGAGCCTGGCAAATGGATTTTTATCCTATTCCCGTACTGACCGTAACAAACCTCTGTGATATTGAGATCGGCCTTTCGGAAATCACAGTCAGTACAAAGCTGAACCGGGAAACGGCCCTGGAATACTCTTTTTCAAAATTTTCCGGAATTCCCTTTGAAGCCTTCAGTGTGAAGGACTATCTTGTGGACTATTACACAGAAGAAATGACCATGGAGCAGTTTCATACCAACCTGAAAAATAGCGGGGAAGCTGAGATCGGGATTCAGTTTCGCCTGCCTTTTGAGATAACAGGAGAAGGCTTATACGATTTTTGCAAGCTCCTGCGCAAAGAAAAGTTCTTTTATTGACTAGCAAACAGAAAAGGAAAGGGTAGATCACAGTATGTCTCAATTAGTGGAACAGGCGCAGCGGCAGCTGCGGGAAGCGGTGGAAAACGCTTTAAAGCAGGCCATGAAGCAGGGAACCCTCCCGGAAGCGGCCCTGCCGGAATTTGTATTGGAGGTGCCTGCCGACCGTGCCCACGGCGATTGGGCCTGCAACGCCGCCATGGCGGGGGCAAAGACCTTCCGCGCCGCGCCCCGGAAGATCGCCGAGGCGATCACGGAGAATCTGGAGCTTTCCGGCACCTATTTCAAGTCCTGTGAGATTGCCGGGCCGGGCTTTTTGAATTTCACCTATGACGAGCGCTTTTACGGTGAGGTTTTGCAGGATATCCACCGCCTGGGCTCCGCCTATGGGACAAGCAATGCCGGAGAGAACAAGCGGGTTCTGGTGGAATATGTGTCCGCCAACCCCACCGGCCCCATGCACATCGGCAACGCCCGGGGTGGCGTGCTGGGCGACGCCCTTTCCGCTGTGCTGGAGGCCGCCGGATATCAGGTGGAAAGAGAATTTTATGTAAACGATGCTGGGAACCAGGTCAACCGGTACGGTCTGTCCCTGGAGGCCCGGTACCTCCAGATCTACCAGGGAGAAAATGCGGTAGAGTTCCCGGAAGATGGTTATCTCGGTCCGGACGTGATCGCAAACGCCAAGGGCTTCTCGGAAAAGCACGGAGATAGTTATGTAAACTCGTCGTCGGAAGAAAGAAGAAAGGCGCTGGTGGACTACGCCCTGCCCCTGAACATTCAGGGCCTTCACGACGATCTTCTCCGTTACCGGGTGGAATACGACAACTGGTTCCGGGAATCCACCCTGCATGAAAACGGCGCGGTGGAGCGCGTGGTAAAGCTGTTCCAGGAAAAGGGCGCGACCTATGAAAAGGACGGCGCCATATGGTTTAAGGGCGAGGAATACGGCTCGGAGGATTTTGTGCTGGTGCGTTCCAACGGCGTACCCACCTATGTGGTGCCGGATATCGCCTACCATTACGACAAGCTTGTTACCCGAAGCTTTGACCTGGCCATCGATGTGCTGGGGGCGGACCACCACGGCTATGTGCCCCGGCTGAAGGCGGCTCTCACCGCTTTGGGAGTGGACGCCGACCGCCTACAGGTGGTTATGATGCAGATGGTACGGCTGGTGCGGGACGGCGAGATCGTCAAGGCCAGCAAGCGCAGCGGCAAGGCTATCACTCTGGTTACCCTGCTGGAGGAGGTGCCGGTAGACGCGGCCCGCTTCCTGTTTAACTCCTACGAACCCAACACCCGGATCGACTTCGACCTGGATCTGGCGGTACAGCAGGACGCCCAGAACCCCGTCTACTACGTACAGTACGCCCATGCCAGAATTTGCAGTATTCTGAAAAACCTGAAGGCGGACGGCGTAGAGCCCAGAGAGTGCTCTGCGGAAGAGCTGCTGCTGCTCTCCTCCCCGGAGGAAATTGAGCTGATCCGCTTCCTTTCCGGCTTCACCGGAGAGATCGCCGGAGCCGCGAAAAACCGGGAGCCCGCCCGCATTACCCGCTATGTGACAAACCTTTCCACCCTGTTTCACAAATTCTACAACAACTGCCGCGTAAAGGGCGAAAACGAAAGCCTTACCGCCGCCCGCCTGTACCTGTGCGTGGCGGCCCGCACCGTCATCGAAAACGCCTTGGCACTCTTTAAGGTCACCGCGCCGGAGGCGATGTGACAGGGCGGATTAGAAATGAGCAATGAGGAATGAGAAATTAAAGTGCTCTTTTGTTAGTTAAAGCGAAATTAAGAATTTCGCCCTTTATCCTTTTCTCAGAGATGAAGGGCGGGATTCTTCGTCGCTATGCTCCTCAGAATGACAATAAGGGAAGCTCACCCTTCTCTAACAACTAACAGTTAACTACTATTTTGCTAAACTACAATCGCTCAGTTGCGGTCGGGTCAGAAAGTATTCTCCCGCGCCGAGCGGGGACACGAATGGCCGCGGCGCCTCGCCGCTAAGCTATCATTTACCGCCTCACCTTTTATTGTTTTACTCTTTCTTGCCATTGTACCTCCCATCCATCATCTATAAACCCGCAAAAGCGCTGTGAAGATTGTCTTCACAGCGCTTTTTGTTTCTCTATTCCTTTTGGATCCCGTAATAGACACAGTGGAAGGTTTTTCCGCGGTATTCCAGGTCTTCTTCCTTTTCCAGCCGGCGCATGCCGCATTTTTCCATGACTCTGCGGCTGGCGGCATTTTCCGCAAAGGCTCCTGCCGTCACCTGAGAAAAGCCCCGGCGAAACAGCTCCCGAATCACGGCGGAAAAGGCCTCTGTTGCATATCCCCGGCCCCAGTAGTCCGGGTGGAGCATATAGCCCATTTCAATGGTTTCGGCTGAAATTTCCACATCGTTCAGAAAACCGATGAGCTTTCCTTCCAGATAGATCCCCCTCTGATAGTGCTCCTCCGAACGGGAAAGCTCACACAGCCGTTGAAACAGCGGAATTGCCTCTTCCTTTTCCCGGAATTCCGGGAGCATGTAGGTTTTGCCGATCTCCGCATTAGTCAAAAGCTCGATGGCGTCCGCCTGATCCTCCGGCGCAAAGGGCTTGATGGTCAAACGCTCTGTTTTCAGCATGGCTGCTCCCTTCTGATCCGCAGGAAAGCGCCCTCCGCGATTTCCGCACCGGTTTTCCAGTAAACGGTCATTTCCGCATGGGGCGCGGCTTCGATAGGATCCCAATCCTCATTGAAAAGCTCGGTGAGTTCCACTGTAAAGGAAGGCTTCCCGGGCTGCAAAATGTCCACGATCTCCCCCCGGAAAAAGCGGTTCCGCTCCCGAAGCTTTATGTATTCTCCCCGGCGGCCCTCACAGACCGCCGCCAGCTCATACTTTCTGGTATATTGGCTGCGATCCGGCGTTTGCCCCGGCTCTCCGCCGAAATAGAAGCCATGGGAATACTCCCGGTGACTGATTTTTTCCGTTTCCTCCAAAATTTCGGGAGGCAGAGGCTGACCGGGGCGCTCTTCAAAAAAGTCTATCGCCTGCCGGTAGGCGGAGGTCACGCTCGCCACATAATAGGCAGATTTTGCCCGGCCCTCTATTTTCAGGCTGGTAACCCCTGCCGCCGCAAGCTCCGGGATATGCTCGATCATGCGCAGATCGTTGGAGTTGAAAATGTAAGCGCCCTTTTCCTCCTGTACAATGGTGAAGTGCCGGTCGGGCCGTTCCTTTTCCGTAAGGAAATATTCCCAGCGGCAGGGCTGGGCGCACTGGCCCCGGTTGGCGTCGCGGCCTGTCATGTAATTGGAAAGCAGGCATCTGCCGGAAAAGGAGACGCACATAGCCCCGTGCACAAAGGCTTCCAGCTCCAATTCAGGCGGGGTTTTTGCCCGAATTTCCGCAATTTCCTGTAAAGTGACCTCCCTTGCCAGTACTACCCGGCTGGCGCCCAGCTCAAAGCAGGTTCTGGCGGCTTCGTAATTGACGATTCCCGTTTGAGTGGAAATGTGCTGGTCTACCCGGGGTGCGTATTGCTTGGCCATACTGAGCACGCCCAAATCGGAAATGATAAAGGCGTCTACCCCCAGTTCTCCGCAAAGGCTGAGAAATTTCGGCAACTCCGAAAGCTCTCCATTTCGGGGCAGAGTATTACAGGTCACATAGACCTTCACACCGTTTTCGTGGCAGAATGCTACCGCCTGCTCCAGCTCCCGCTCCCCAAAATTCTGAGGAGCGGCCCGCATGCCGAAGCTTTTTCCCGCCAGATAGACTGCGTTTGCCCCGTACCGCACGGCGGAAACCAACCGTTCCATGTCCCCCGCCGGGGCCAGCAGCTCCAATTTTGTATGGCTCATTTCCATGTACCCTCTTTATCAGGTTCTCAGTTCAAACCGGCCAGCTCCCGGTTATACCAGTGATCTTCCTCATTGGTGGCATAGTACGCCGTGCCATCGTCCGCGTGGCAGAAATACAGATAATCCGGGGCGTCCCCTTCCTTACTGGGCTTCAGCGCCGCCATGATGGCTTCCATACCGGGGTTACAGATGGCTCCGGCAGGCAGGCCGTCGATTTGGTAGGTGTCGTAATTTCCATAGGACAGCGCCCCTGTTTCCGGCACTGCCTGGGGGTTTTTATAGGGGTAGGTGCTGGTGGAATCGCACTGCAGCCGGTAAATGCCGTAATCCGCGCCGAAGTTCAAACGGTTGTGGAGCACGGCGGAAACATTGTACATATCGCTGGCGTTGGCGGCCTCGCCCTGAATAATGGAAGCCAGAGTAATGATCTGATCCAGCGTCATGCCGGACTGCTCTACCAGGCTCATGGTGGTATCGGACAGCTTAGACTGGAAGTTATTGAGCATTTTTCCAATGACGGATTCCAGCTCCTCGCCCTTATAGAAATCATACGTGTCGGGAAAAAGATAGCCCTCCAGCTTGTAATATTTTCCAGAGGTATCTCCTAGGCTTCCGATCATGTCATACCTGCTGAAATCCACAGAATTTACGGCCGCGAGAAAATCCTCCTGGGTGCAAACATCGTTCTCCGCCAAAATTTGCGCGATCTCCAGCATATTCACGCCCTCGGGGAAGGTGACGCGCACCTCTTCCTTTGTTTCGTTACCGCCCTGCAAGGTATTGATGAGGTCCTCATAATCCAGGTTTGTGCCGATCCGATACACACCGGGCTGAAACCATTCCCACTCATCATCGTCCACGGTGACCTTGCAGTACAGAGAAAAGAACTCCGGCTTGCTGATAGCGCCCCGCTGGTACAGGAGCTGCGCCAGGGAATCGGCGTCCAGCTTGGCGGGAAGCTCTATTTCTGTGGAGCCCTCGCTACGCCCCACCGCGAAAAAATCGTTGGAGCCGCCGATCAGGTAGGAGGCCAGCGTAAAAGAAAGCAGCAGCACCATGCACAGCCACACCAGAGAAAAGACCCGCTTATTTTTCCGCGCCTTCAGCTTATCCCGCTTCTTGTGGGCCTTCTGCTCCGCCTTGCGCTCTTTTTCGGAAGCGTAATAGGCAGTTTTGCTGGGGGCGGGCTCTCCGTAGGAAGGGCGGCTCTCCGGATACTGGGCGGGGTCAAAGGTTCCCGTTGCCAGATCTCTTTCATCGATATTTACCTTGAAGCCTCCGGCAGCGCCGGGCTTTCCCGGATCTCTCCGGTTCAGATTAGGATTTTCGTTCACTGCGATCACCATCTTCCTTTCTCAAAACAAGGGTGGTTTTTTATCCCTCCAAAAGCTCTCCCCGCTCTGTCGCCAAATACGTTACCCTCCTGTCATAGCCTCCAACAGGTAAAGCGGGCAGTACCAGCTCCTGATAGCATAGGCCCAATGAAAGCACGGGAGCTTTCGCCAAAAAGCGGTCATAATAGCCTTTCCCATATCCCAGGCGATATCCAAGCCTGTCAAAGGCCAGGCCGGGCACCAGGCACAGCGTATCGGAACAGCTTTCCCCTTCCCGAAGCCGAAGCGCCCGTTCCGGCAGAGCCGGAGGTTCTAAAATGCCGAAGCGCCCGGGGCGCAGGCCCTCTTCCCACAGTAGGCGGTAAAACACCATTTCCCCTCCCGGCAGGGAGACCGGGGCAAATACTTCTTTTCCCTCCCGCAATGCCGCCTTCAGAAGCCTGCGGGTATCCGCTTCCTGCGAAGAGCTGATATAAAACAGGATCCGGCCCGCACGGCGGTAACTGGGCAGTGCGGAAACCGCCTCAAAAATGGCGCGGTTTTTTGCTTCCCGCTCCGGCAGAGCGGCCCGCCTTGCAAGAAGCTCCCGGCGCAGCCGTTCCTTTTCCCGCATCGGCTCACAAAATTCCCGATTTTGCAGAAGGCCCTCCCCCTTTGCGGTGCAAAAGCGTTTTCAGTTTCTCTCCATTTGGATCGAAGCCCGGATCTCCGCCGCCTTCTCCGGAGAAGCAAGCCTTTCCGCCAGCTTCAGGCCGAACTCGGTGGCCACTCCCATGCCCCGGGCAGTGATGAAATTGCCGTCCTCACAGACATAGCGCTCACCAAGGCTCGCCCCGCCGTCTTCCAGGTCTTTCTGGAAATTGGGAAACGCGGTGGCCTCCCGGTTTTTCAGCAGACCCTTGTGGGCTAAAACAGAGGGCGCAGCGCAGATGGCGCCAATGGTTTTCTCCTGGGCCGCACAGCGCTCCAAAAGCGCCTGCACCGCCTGGGAACCCTCTAAATTCAGGGTGCCCGGCAAACCGCCCGGCAATACCAACGCTTCCAGCTCTTCCGGGTCAAGCTCCTGAACCTCGCGGTCCATTTTCACTGTGACCCCGTGAGAGCCTGTGATCTCTTTTCCTCCCACGCCGGCCATTACCACCGAAAGTCCGGCCCGGCGCAGGATATCCACAGGGGCCAGCGCCTCCACTTCCTCAAAGCCTTCCGCAAACAAGATAGCGATCATAAAAGCTTTTCTCCTTTCAGACAGCTCAGCACTCTTTGATGGATCTCCGTTACCGGCAGGGGCTCGTCTCCCTCCGCGCAGGAGATCACCGACCACCCCAGCCTTTCCCCCGCAAACCTGGCGCACTGCGCGCACCTGCGAAGGAATTCCAAGTGGGTTTCGTGAATATCCTTTTTTTTCTCGTCCCCGTGATACCGCTGGGACAAAAGCCTTTGGGAGATCTCAATGGGCATATTGAGAAAGATCACCTGATCGGGCTTCGGCAGCCCCAGCTTTTCATATTCCAGATCCTCTACCCAGGAAAGGTAGTTCTCCCACCGGCCTTCCGGCAGCTTTCCCATTTGATAGATATAGTTAGAGGTGACATAGCGATCTGCCAGAATGGTTTTCCCCCGCTGGTAATCCGCCTTCCAGTCCTTTTGAAAGCTTGCGAACCGGTCTACCGCGTAAAAGGTGCTGGCGGTATAGGCGTTTACGTCCTGGGGGTCGCTGCCGAACTCCCCGTTCAGATACATTTTCACCAAGGCGGAGGAAGGAGAGTTGTAATCCGGAAAGGTGATTTTTCTCGCTCCCAAGCCGCCCGCTTTTTCAGACCGGGTGGTCAGCGCCTCCAGGAGCAGCTGTGTCTGGGTTCCCTTTCCGCTGCCGTCCAGCCCCTCCAATACGATCAAGCTCATACTGCCGCCACAGGATACCGCCTTTTCAAAAAAGCGATATTCTTCCCTTTCCTTATAGTTTTCCCGTTTCGGGGTGAATTTTCCTTACAGCGCCTTAAATTTCTCCCGCGTTTCCGCCGCTTTTCCGCAGGACATGCTGCCCTCGGGGCAGGCGCCGCGCACACAGCCGGGCCCGGCGTTTTGAAACAGGTGGGGCGCTACGGCCTTGACCTCCCGCAGCATCTGCGTTGCCAGCTCCCGAATTTCCCACTGGGCCCGGTTACAGCACCGCAGGGCAAAGAAATTCATCAGGGAGCGGGCGTTCATGGTGCAGACCATTTTGGTACAGCAGGCGTTGGGCAGAACGAAGCGGGCGTCTTCGATGGCCTTCTTCTCCGCCTTACGGACGGCTGCCTTTTCCTCTTCGCCCTGTGCCAGCAGCTCCCTCTTATGCTTTGCCGCCAGAATAGAGGTCAGGCTTTCATAATGCCTCTGATCTTCCTCCATGGCCTTCAAAAACTCTTCCTTTGCTTCGGGAACCGCCTCGATCTCCGGCGGCAGGACAAAGGAAAAGGCATTCTCCCGAACATACCGCTGGCTCTGGACGCTGAAGGAGGCAAGCCTGTGCCGGGTGATCTGCGCCAAAAGCGACCGGGACACCCCTTCGATGCCAAAGGTGAAGCTGGCGTGCTCGATGGGGCTTTCATGGCCGATGGCGGAAAGGTGATCCAAAAAGGAAGAAACCTTTTCCTCCGTCAGCCCTTCGTACAGAGTATCGATATCCGCCGCGGAATAGCACAGCTTCGCGGCGCAGGCCACAGCCTTTTCCGGCTCCGGCGTATAAGCAAGCAGCTTTACCAGCATTTTCTTTTCTCCTTCCAAACAGCTAGAGGCGAACTTTTCAAAATTCTTTTCCTATTATATCAAAATCGCCCCCCAGGGGCAACCCTTTGTTTTTTTCAAAAAATGAGGAATTAGAAATGAGCAATGAGCAGTGAAGGGCAGTCCTCCTTCTGTCATTCTGAGCCGCAGGCGAAGATTTACTTTTTTTTAGGAATGAAGGGCGAGATTCTTCGTCAAGAAAGCTATAGCTTTCTTGACGAAGAATGACAGGAGGGGACTATTTGCTAAATTGGAACTTGCAGGGCTTACGAATAGCAGCAACCCTTGCCTCCCCTGAAAAAAGGGGAGGGGGACCACCGTTAGGTGGTGGAGAGGTTCCAGCTCGCTGGAAATTCGCATAAATACTAAACTTTTCAGCTTCCTAGCCAGAACCCCTCAGTCACGGCGCAGCTGTGACAGCTCCCCTTTCAGGGGAGCCAAGAGTAAGTGCTATTCTATCATTTATCAAGCTTTGTCCTTCATTGCTCATTGCTAACTGCTCATTCCTTCGTAATTCCCGTGAGTGTTTTTCCCCTCCCGCTTGTATAATAGGTGCAGCTGCGAAAAGGCCCGCCGGGGAAAGCACCTCCTGAAGCATTTCCTTCATTCCTTCCCAGAAAGCGAAAGCCCGGCGGGCCTGCAAATTTTTTTCAAAACAGGTGAGTGTTTTTCCCGGCGGCGTTGTATAATGAGTGAAGGAATGAAAAAGGGGGAAGAGCCATGGGAAAGGGCGAGGAGCTTTACCGCCGGTATCGAAGCGGGGAGGAAAGCGGCTTTGACGGGCTCATTGAGCTGTACCGGGAAAACCTGATCTTCTTTTTGCTGCGGTATCTGCCCAGCATAGAGGACGCGGAAGACGCGGCGGAGGACGCCTTTGTGGATCTGCTGCTCCACCCCTACCGGGAAGGAAGGGGCAGCTCCCTGAAAACCTATCTGTTTACCCTGGGCAGGAACCGGGCCCTGAATCTTCTGAAAAAGCAGAAACGGCAGGACGCCTTTCGGGAAGCTTCCCTTCTGCCCTTGGAAGAGGATCTGGCCCTGGAGGACAGGCTGTGCCGGGACGAAAAGCACCGAAGCCTGCTTCGGGCCCTGGATTCTCTTGCCTCCGAATACCGGGAAGCGCTGTATCTTCAATATTTTGAGGAGCTTTCTCTGGAGGAAACCGCCTGTGTGATGAAAAAAAGCAAAAAACAAATAGAAAACCTCTCCTATCGGGGCAAAAGGGCCCTGCGGGAGAAATTGGGAAAGGAGCTTTCTTATGAAGACCTCTGAAGAATTCAAGGCCGAGGTGTATGAAAAGCGCGATCGGAAATTAGCCGCCAGAAGGCGCGTGAAAAAGCAAGCGCTGCTCTGCGTGCCCCTGGCTTTTCTGGTAGTGCTGGGCAGCGTTTTTGCCCCCAGGCTGTTCCACGGAAAGCACATTCAGCCCAGAACAGGGAATATCCCCCGGCTCTTGCAGGTGGGAACGCCTGCCGCCCCGAAGGACCTGTCGTTTTACAACCTGATGGAATCCGCGGAATACGCCCAGCTGCAAAAGGCGGGGGATTCCAAGGAGGGGGATTCCAAAGCGATGACCGCCTCTGACGGGGACCGGTATTGGGGGCTGGAGGAAAGCGAGCTGAAGGAGCTTTCCGAAACGGCGCTGATCGACCCGGCGTTTTCCACAGTTCTGAACGATTTTGCCCGAAGCTCCACAGTTCTGCTGAGTAAGGAATTTACGGAAAACAGCTGCTACTCCCCTTTGAGCCTCTATTATGCCCTGGCCCTGACCGGCTCCGGCGCGGGCGGCACCACAAAGCGGGAATTTGAAAGCGTGCTGGGGGCACAGGTTGGCTGGGTGGAAGACCAGTGCGGGAAATACTACCGCCAGCACTATCACGATAACGAGGAAAGCAAGTTCTGGCTGGCAAATTCCCTTTGGATGGACGGCCGCTACTCCTTTGGAGAGGACTTCATTTCCGGCGCGGAGAAAAATTTCTATTCCGCCCTGTTCCAGGTGGATTTCACCGATCCCTCCCTAGGCGAGGAAATGACCAAATGGGTCTCGGAAAACACAGGCGGCCTCTTAAATCCGAAATTCACCTTCAGTGAGGAGCAAATGCTTTCCATCATCAACACCGTTTACTACAATGCCCAGTGGTCAGATCAATTTTCCCAGGAATACAATACAAACGAGGAGTTCCACAAGGCGGACGGCTCTACCGTTACCGCGGAATTTATGCACATGGGGAAAGGCTTTGGAAGAGCTTACGAGGGAACCGGCTTTACAAGAGCCTCCCTTTCCCTGAGGAACGGCGATGAAATGATTTTCATTCTGCCCGATGAAGGCGTTTCCACCGAAGAGCTGCTTTCAGACCCCGCCGCCTTTGAAAATATGTTTTATCCGAAGGCTTCTGAAGAATTCACCAGCTGCCAACTGCGCTGGAGCGTTCCGAAATTCAGCTTTGACTGCGAGTACGATCTGAAAAACATGCTGATCGATCTGGGCCTGGAAAAAGCCTTTGATCCCGTGATCGCCGATTTCTCCAACATGGGCAAGGTAGAGCTGTATCTTTCCGAGGCCAGACAGGGTGCCCACATCGGCGTTAACGAGGACGGTGTGGAGGCCGCCGCCTATACGGAACTGGGCTTCGAAGCAGGAGCCGCCGCGCCGCCCGACAAGATCATTGAGATGAAGCTCGACCGCCCTTTCCTCTTTGCCATTCTCAGCAGCGATGCCTCCGAGGGCATGACCTGGGAAAACCAGCAGGAAACCAGGAACAGCTCCCTGCTATTCCTGGGCGCCTGCGGCGACCCCACCGCCTCCGGCAATGGCGGCCATGCCGCCGCAAGCTGAAAAAGCACATCGGGAAACACTTTCTGAATACTCACACAAAACACCCCGAAGATGGTTTTAGAGCCATCTTCGGGGTGTTGTTCTCTTCTTAAGACAGTAGCCGTGAATTGCGGGTTATTACCTTAGTCCTTTCGGAAATATTCCCGTAGCAGCACTGTGCCGCCTGTTAGAAACAGCACGATCCCGAAGGCCAAAAGGCCGCCTCGCCAGCTTTGAAGGGCGGTGCCGAACCTTCCGAGGTCCGTCCACCATTCCGTCAGGGTCTCCGCGTACTGCTGCGTCAGGGCCAGGGCGGCTACCGCTGTCAGCAGGCCCAAAATCACGGCGGCAACGCCGAAGCCGATCCGGAATTTCCGGCGGCGCTCCGCTACCGGATCAAAAGCCGGTTCGCTCCGCCTTTCCTCCCCCGGAAGGGAAGAGGGTTCCGGCTCTTCTCTATCCTCTAAAAGCAGGTAATCGGTAGTTACCCCAAAGAGTTTGCTCAGCTCCGCCACTTTTTCCAGATCCGGCGCCGCCGCTCCGGTTTCCCACCGGGAAACCGCCTGCCGGGAAAGGTTCAACCGGGCCGCCAGCTCCTCCTGAGAAAGCCCCGCCTTTTTCCGGCAGAGGGCAATTTTTTCTCCAAGCTTCACGCTTCATCGCTCCTTTCCCAGCTATTTTAGCATGGAGAGGGTGGGAAATCCACCGCGGCAACCGTGCGTTTCCGCAATTTTCCGTTGCGCTCCATGGAAAACGACCGAAAACAAATCAGCGATTGACAATTTTCTCCCCGTCAAAAATCAGGACGCCTCTTCCCTCTCCGGCCTTGCCGCCCGCCAGCAGGTAATTCTTAAAGGCCCGCTGCATGGAGGTACGCTCCGGCAGGTCTTCCAGGGGCTTTTTATAGTCCCCGCCGAACAGCCGCCAGGCGTCATCAAATTCCTCACTTGCCTCCTGGCCTGTAATATCAAAATCCCGCTGGAAGCTCACAATATTGGAGGTGGGGGATAAAATTTCCCCATAGGGCGGGTACAAAAGCCAGGAATGGCAAACACACACCAGGGGGCCACCGTTTAATTCGTCCTGAAAAAACGCATAGGCCTTTTTGTAGGAAGCAAGCCGGGCCGCCTCATCAAAGGGCTCGCCGCTGGCGGGGATATGAATGCTTTTTACCTTATCCCCCTTCTTTACGGTATACCCGTTCTTTTCATAGGGGATATCCTCGGAATAGGTGACGTTTTCATATTCCAGCCTGCCCAGCTTTACAATATCCCGGGAATAGAAAATGGGGTACCAGAAGGCCACAAAATTGCCCCATACGCCCTGTACCTCCTTGCATTCCAGCACCTTATAACGCAGGTCGGAGAAGGTGTCCCAGAAGATCTGCTCCGGGAGCCCCTCGGCGGCGAAGGCCTCCCGCACCGGAATTGCCGCCTCTACCAGGAACAACAGCCATACCGTGTAGGGGGAAAGCCCCGCCTTTGCCGCGATCTCTTCGATCAGCAGCTTCGACAGGGAAATGCTGAAATCATTGTCGTAAAAAAACTCCACCGCGCCGTCCAGCGCCTCCTCCTGCCCGGCGGCGGTAAGGGTATCGGCGTTTTTCAAGAGCTCTGTCCGGGCCTCCTCCGGAAAAGCGGTTTTCTCCATCAGCAGCCGTAAAAAATCCTTGTTCATAACGTGTTTCTCCTTTCTGAAAAAGCAAATAAGCTTAAGGCAACACCGCACAAAGACCGGCCAGAGGCCTTTGTACACAATTTGCTTGCATATTTTCCGTCATAGCACACAGCTTTCGTTTGCCAATCGCAAGATTGGCTGCACTCAATCTGTGCACTCTGACGAAAAATCTGACTGTACAACTTGCGCACAATCTTTGTGCGGCGTTGCCTTAGGGCTGTTTCTCCGGAAAGCTTCTGAAAAACAGCAAATTCCCGTCCGGGTCTAAAAAGCTCATGTTCACCGCGCCCCAAGGCCTTTTCGCGGGCGGCTCCACCACCTTCGCTCCCAGTGCCCTGACCCGCTCATAGGCGGCGTCCAGATCCTCCACCGTAAAGGCAAGCTGGATATTTTGGAAATTTTTCTCCCGCTTGGCGCCGTCGTGGTAAACCGTCAGCATCGTTTCCTCCGCAAAGATACACTGATGGGTCTCGTCCTCGCTGCCGTTTTCCACCTGCAAAAGCTTTTTGTAAAAATCCGCCAGCCTTCTCACGTCCTCCGTCAGCAGGCACACCTCTCCGAGCTTCATGCTGCCCCTCCTATTTTCCGATTTTTTCCGTATCGATGATGATAGTAACAGGGCCGTCGTTTTGCACCAGCACGTCCATATGAGCGCCGAATTCGCCGGTTTCCACCTTTTTTACACCGCCTGTCCTTGCCTGCTCTACAAACCGCTCATACAGGGCCTTTGCTTCCACGGGAGGCGCGGCCCGGTCAAAGGAAGGGCGGCGGCCCTTTTTGCAATCGGTGCTCAGGGTGAAATTGGAGACCACCAGCATTTCCCCGCCGATGTCCAGCAGGGACAGGTTCATCTTGCCGGCTTCATCGGAAAAGATCCGCAGCTCCCGGATCTTTTCTGCCAGAAAATCCGCCTGCTTCTCCGTATCTCCCTCCAGTACCCCCAAAAACACGGTAAGTCCCTGCCCGATCTCCCGGGTCTCTCCATGGTCTATGGTGATCTGAGCACTCTGTACCCGCTGGATCACTGCCCGCATGAAATCCCCCCTAAATTGTCCTTAAGGGTATCCTAACATACCGCAAACTAAAAAGCAAACCGGATTCGATTGTATCTTCCCAAAAAATTTGCTATAATGAAGGTAACACCTATTCCTTGTGAAAAGCGAGGCAAAATTATGATCTATGAAATCAGAAACGATACCTTCACCGCCCAGGTGGATTCTCTGGGCGCGCAGCTGATCTCCCTGAAGAACGCGGAGAATTTTGAGTACATCTGGACAGGCGACCCCAGCTACTGGAAGGGCCACGCCCCGGTGCTGTTTCCCATGGTGGGCGCGCTGCGGGAAGGCAAGGCAAAAATCGGCGGCGAGTGGTTCCAGATGGGCCAGCACGGTCTTGCCCGCCACCGGGAATTTTCCCCGGTCAACCAGGAAGATGGGCGAATTTCTCTGTGCCTTTCCTCCGATTTTGAAACAAAAAAGCAATACCCCTTCGCGTTTTCCCTTACCGTGACCTATACCCTGCTGGAAAACGGCATAGAAACCGGCTTTTCCGTGAAAAACACCGGGGACAAGGTGATGCCCTTCGCCATTGGCGGCCACCCCGGCTTCAACCTTCCCGTAAACGAAACCGCCGCCTTTGAGGACTATGTGATCCTCTTTGAAGAGCCGGAAACCCAGCGTTGTCCAGCCATCGTGATGGGAAAGGGGCTCATCGATCCCGGAAAAACCGCCTTTACCCTGGAAAACCAGCGGGAGATCCCCTTGCGGCATTCGCTTTTCTATGAGGACGCGCTGATTTTTGAAAACCTGCGCTCCTCCAAGGTACAGCTGGTAAACCCGAAAACGGGCAGGGGCGTGGAAATGGATTTTTCCGGCTTCCCCATGCTGGGGATCTGGTCGGCTCAAAACGACGGCCCCTATGTGTGCCTGGAGCCCTGGACGGGCTGCGCCACCCGCACAGACGAGGACGACACCTTTGAGCAGAAAAGGGGCATGACCTTCCTTCCCGCGGGCGGAACCGCGGAGTTTTCGTTCTCCACAAAAATCTTGTGATCTGATTGAAAGCAGTGCCTCCTTGTAGGGGAAAATCTATAAACAACAAAAAGCCACCGGAATCACATATCGGCGTAATGCCTGTATGTGCCGGTGGCTTTTTTATTGCGGCAGCACAGGAAAACAGATATGCTTCCGATCCGTTTACTGTGGGTATCTCAGTCCGCAGGGCAGAATAATGCGCTGTGCCTGAACGCGGTTCATACCACTTTCCTCTTCCTTGATGCGGTAAAGGATCTGCTTTGCCGCCAGCACGCCAATGTCCTTAGTCGGTACGATGATTCGCGGAATTGATGTTTGAAGCATATAGTCGGTCTCGTCCTCACTGCCGCACACCACGTCAAATTCCGGTGGTATCAGGATCCCCTGCGTATTCGCGTCGTAAAACATATTGAACATACGGTCAAAATCGATAAAGCACAAAGCAGTGCAGTGATTGCGCTCGGCAAACTGCAAAACCGCCTCTTTCGTTCTGGGCATTTCACCATCATAAAGCTCAGTGTCACAGGGCATATCATAATGTTTCAGCGCCCGCTGAAAAGCTTTGCGCTGCTCCTGTACAGAGCTTAATCCCGGCACTCCTGAAAAAAGAGCCGCCTTTTTGTGACCGTTTCTCTGGTAATAAGAAACCGTTTCCGAAAGTGCGTCCGCAAAGGTATGGGTGATCCCATCGGCAGAAAAGGGAAAGTGCGCGTCCAATATTACACTGGGGAAATCCTTCGGTAGTTCCTTTTCCAGCTCTTCGGTGTTTTGCGCCGAAGTAAATACAATGAGCCCGTCCACCACTCCGCGGCTTAAGGTGCTGTTGATAAGAAGCCGCTCCGTTTCAAGGTCAAAATTACTGCTTGCTCCCAAAATTCTGTAGCCGCTTTTCGCAAGCTCCGCCCCACACACCGAAAAAACGTTGGAATAAAATTTTGTGGAATAGGTAGGCGATATATAGCCAATCGTGCGGCTTTTCTTCCCCTTCATGCTTCTGGCTACGGAGCTTGGCATGTATCCCAGCTCCGCCACAGCCTTCAGCACTCGTTCTCGCGTCTCCTTACTGACGGGTTTTGTTTTGTTGATAACATACGATACCGTTGCCACCGAAACATTGGCCGCCTTTGCCACATCCTTTATTGTACAGCCCATAATAAAACTGCCTCCCCGGCCAAGGCTTCGAGAACGCCTCTTAAGTTTTGTTTTTTATTATACAATAGTGCGCAGAAAACTCCAAGGAAGAAAAAATCTTTTGTGGAATTGCAAAAAAAGTATTGACAGAAAAGCACACGGCTCGTATACTCGGTTTTGGTTAAACGTTTAATTTAAAATTTGTAAAAGCCCTTAAAAATAGGCTTTTTCACGAAAATCTACCAATATTATTATATTATTTCAAGATTTTTAAAAGCAACACCGTACAATCACGACTAAAGCATTAGACGTTGTATTGTGCGGTGTTGCTTTCTTATTCGATTACCAAAAAGTGGCGTTGCAAGCAACGCTTTGTGTTACTTGCAACGCCCCAGAATTTATTGGTACGCCGATCACTTTCCTCTTTGTCATTCTGAGGAACGAAGTGACGAAAAATCTCGTCCTTAAAGCCCTTTAAAAGACCCGAAGGGCGAGATTCTTCGCGGCAGCAAAGCTTGCTTTGCTTTTGCTCAGAATGACAGGAGGAGAATAAGCAAATCGCCGTCGGTCGGGTCAGAAGCTGTCCTCCTGCACTAAGTAGCTTCACGAGTGCCAGCGGCAGCTCGCCGCCAAATTCCAATTTATAAAACTATTTCCACAGCTTTCCTTCCTCCGCGCAGGCGGTGTTCCAATAATCGTCCAGATAGCTCAGCAGGTCGGCTTTGGAAAGCTCGCCCCGGGCAAACTGAGAAACCTTTTCCTCCGCTTCTTCCCGGTAGCCCGTATAGGCTTTGTACATTGTGGGCTCAAAGGCATAGCGGTAGCGGTCTCCGCTGGCGGCCATGGTAAGCTCCGCCGCCAGGTCCCCCTCGGTCAGGGAATCCTCCATGGCCGCCGCGCCCAAATGAATGGGCAGGGAGCCGCACTCCCTGGAGAGGTGGGTATTGTTATCCGCGTTTGACAGGAAGGTGAGAAAATGCGCGGCGATCTCCTGCTCCTTCGCCGAGGCTGAGATCCCCCAGCCCATAAAGGAATTGGGAGAAAGTGCCGCCGTTCCGCTCAAACCCCTGGGGAAGGGCTCTACCGCCCAGGAGCCCTCCGGCATGGAGGCCCGCAAGCTTTCCGCCGCGGAACGGTCCGCCAGCAGCAGCCCGGCCTTTCCCTCCTGAAAGGCCTTGACGGCCTCTTCCTCCGTCCAGTCCAGCGCCCCCTGTACAGCGGCGTTTACAACTCTGGTGAATTCCTCTGCGGCGGCGGACGCCTTTTCTGTGGAAAAAATGGACTTCCCCTCATCGGCAACGGAAAAATAGCCTGCGCCGGGGTCGGCCAGCCGGTTTTGGTGCAGAGAGCTCCACACCATAGCGTCAAAATACCGCAGCAGATTGCTTTTTCCGGCAAAGGCGAGCCTGCCCCGCTCTCCCAGCTGCTCCACCGCCCCGGTGATGATGGTACCGTTGGCGTTGGGGCCCCCGGCAATTTCCTCCCAGGTGCGGCAGTATACCTTCTGATCCGGCTCCAAGCCCTCATTATAAGCCTCGAACCAATCGGCCCGGTAGTAGAGAATATCCTGTAGAAATTCACTGGGAAGCAGATAGGCCCGGCTTGCTCCCATGGAGCCCGCCACTGTTCTTGCCGCCTGGGTCAGGGTGGCGCTTTCCTTCCAGGCCAGCAGGTAGGGGTAAAAGTCCAGTAAAACGCCGTCCCGCACAAAAGAGGCCTGCTCTTCACCCGGCACCTCACCGATATCCACTTCCCCGGCCTCCATGGCGGCCTTCAGGCTTTGCGCGTCTGAAAAGGAGCGCACCTCGATCCTGGTATTGGGAAAATCCGCCTGGTATTTCTCCGCGATCTCTTCCAGTACCGCGATCCGCCGGCTTTCTCCCAAAAGCTCTCCCAGCACCAGCGTGACCTTTCTGCCGTCGTTTTTCAGGCTGACCGGAGTCTCCGAAGGCGCTTCCTCCTCCGTTTTGCCGCACCCCGCAAAGGCATTCATACAGATCAGCGCTGCCAAAAGCAAAAGCGCCGCCTTTTTCCACTTCATAGCAAATTCCTTTCTTTTTAGAGCCAAGCTACTTTCCTGTTTATTATAACCGGACAGGGTTGAAAATACAAGACCGGAGCCCAGCAGCGCAAACGTACTTTTTACGCCCTTACAATATAATCCTTTTTCCGTTCCTTCGGCTGAGGCGCGGGGCCGTCACCGTAGCCCAGGGCCAGGGAGCCTACGCCCCGCAGAGTTTCCGCCAGGCCCAGCTTTCTCAGAAACGCCCTGCCTTCCGGCAGCTCGAACATTTCCCGCTCACCGTGGATCCAGCAGGAGGAAAGGCCCAGGGCATGGGCCGCCTGCATCATGGTAACAAGCACGCAGGAGCCGTCCTCCACACAGGTGTGGATTTCCGGATCTGCCAGCACCAGCAAAATTACCGGCGCGCCGTAATAGGGGTCTCCCGCGCTGCCTCTGGCCCGACAGTTCAGCTCCTGTACCACCTGCCGGTTTTCCGGGCTTTCCACCGCCACGATCACCGGCGACTGCTTTCCCATGCCAGTGGGGGCATAGGTGCCCGCCTCCAAAATGGCGTTCAGCTTTTCCCGCTCCACCGGAACGGGCTGATAGCGCCGTACACTGCGCCGGGTTTTGAGCAGCTCCAGCATTTTGTTTTCCATAGGTCAGCATCCTTTCTTCTTTTTGTTTTACAGGGCCTGTATCGTTACAGGCCCTGATAGGACTCGGTTTATTTGTAAAGCAAAATTACTTGTCAAGCTCTGCCAGCAGCCGCAGAAGAAGCTTTCCGGTGCCCACATTGTAACCGCTGCATGCGTAAAGACCGTTCCCCTTACGATCTGCCAAAATCACCAGAGGCAGCTTTTCCGGGTCTACAAACATCCGGCGTGCCAGAAGGGACACCGTGTCCTGAAAATCCCCTTGCCAGAGGCGGGCTTTCGGCAGCAGCGGAAGAGTTTTTTGCAGGGTGGGGTCTCCCTCCTGCTCCGGGCTTTCCAGCAGAAAATGCAGCGCGCAATCGGCGGCCTCAAAGACCTGGGCGGATTCCCGCAGCTCGTTTAGAATGTGCTCCGTTGGCTCCCGCCCGGCTTCCAGCCAAAAGAAAATGGAAGCGGGGCTTTCCTGAAGCAGCTCGCCGCTGTTTACCGTCTGCCCTTCTCCGCTCTTCAGCGAAAAAGGCGGCAAGCCCTGGGATTCCAGCATATCGGAGATCTGTCCCTCCCGGAAGGAAAGGGAAAACCGCCGGGCTTCTCCTGCCGCCAGAGAAAACACAAGCTGGCGGCTGAGCTGGTTTCCGTTCGGCATGCGGCTCACCGTAAGGAGCCGATAGCTGCCGGGCCTTAGGGAAATCTCCGCACTTTCCTTTGGGGAAAGGTCCGCCGTAGTAAGAAACACTTCCCCTCCCCGCTCTAAACGGCTCAAGGAATAATTCTGCCCGCACAGCGCTTCCTGCTCCTCCGGCGCGGTAAGGGACAGGGTACCGCAGAGTTCTTCTCCGCTGACTTTTCGCCAGCCCTCCCGGTAATATTCCGGCGTTCCGTCCACCGGGGAAAGCCGGGCGGGAATTCCAAGGCTTCTGCACAGGGCGCAGAACAGCACAGCCCTTCCTGTGGGATTGGCCGCCCGCAGCTGAAAGGTTCCCCAGGGTGTGGCCGGAAGGGCCGGGTAGCATATCGCTTCCCGGATCTGCCGCCCGATCCACTCCCATACTTTTTCGGGGAACTTTCGGAATTCTCCCTGTTCCTCCGGGGAAAAGGCTGCCGCCAGCTTCTCCCGCCAGGGGCGCAGCGGCTCCAGACCGATCCGGAGAGAAAGCAGGCCCTGCTCAAAAACCTCCCGGGGATAGGAGGCTTCCCAGGAAAGGGCCGAAAAGCTGTCCTGAAGTATCTCCCGCCGGATTCCACCGGCGCGATCCTTTTCCGTGAGCAGGGAAAGGATCCGCTGCTCCTCCTGGGTTCTGCTTTCCACAGGCCGCTGAGACAAACGAAGCTGCTTTTTTTCTCGAAGCAGAGCGGCGGAATCCAGCCATTCCCGGCGCTTTTTCCGCCCATCTTCCGTCAGCGGCGCGGGATAGCCCTGCGCGCCGGCGGGAGCCAAAAAGGCTGCTTCCTGCAAAACCGCCTCTCCGCCGGAAACCACCCGCCTTTGCAGCACCAGCTCCACAGCCTCCGTTTCCGAGGTATCGACGAGCGCTTCCGCCGAAAGCTCGCCCCATACTGCGGAAACGGCGATGCTGCCCAGCCCCAGAGGCAGTTGGGCCGCGCCGTTTTCTCCGGCCTGCTTCCTTGCAATGGGAAAGAACCGTGCCATATTCAGAATGGAAAAGGTCACCACTCCTTCCGAAAGGGGAGTTCCACGGTCGTCCTTCAAAAAAACCGTAAAGGGCCTTGTTTCCCCATATCGGGCGGTGACGGCCTCATACACTACTCCGTGCTCCGCCCACAAATCAGCGGGATCCGTTTCCGGAAACAGGAAGGAAAAATCTGCCGGTTCCCCGGGCAAAAAAGCTCTTGCATGGATCAACATGGCACGGGAAGCCGCGCTGGTGAACCAGCCCCTGTCAAGCTCCGGCTCCGGCTCGCAGGCACCCAAATAGCGCCAGGCCTTGCCATCGAACACCTCCACCCAGGCGTGGTTGTCGTCGCAATGAGACCAGAAGGGCGCATAGACCTGCCGGGCGCAGATCCCCACACTGCGGAAGGCGTTCACGGCAAAGGTGGATTCCTCCCCGCACCGCCCATAGCCGCAGCGGTATACCGCCAAAGGGGAAGCCGTGCGGTCATCGGTAGAGCGGTAGGTAACCTCCTCTGCGCACCAGCGGTTCACCTCCAAAATGGCTTCTTTCAGAGAAAGGCCCTTCACCCGGTCTATTAAGGCGTCGTGAAACAGATCGCGACAAGCCGCCAGCTCTTCCGTATTGGTCCGGGGATACAGCACGCCCAGAAGAAAAAGCTCCTCTGAAAGCGCCGCACACCAGGGAAATTCCTCTCTTGCCCGCATGGCGCTTCGCACAAAGCTTAAAAACAGTTCCGGCTCATAGTCCCCTAAATCGGACAGTGGAAGTGTTGCCAGGACAAATTCCA
>CAJUTL010000004.1:98454-104334 GCA_910589395.1 uncultured Oscillospiraceae bacterium | reverse complement strand
TTAACGACTAACAACGAACAGCTAACGACTAGTTCGCTAAACTATAATTTGTTGCTTTCTTATGGTAAGCTCAGAGGCTATCCTTTTTGTCATTGCTGAACAAAAAGCTATAGCTTTTTTGTGAAGAATCTCGTTCTTTGGTCCTTTTCCGGAATCAAGGTCGAGATCCTCTGCCTGGAAAGCGGAGTTTACTTCACTTTTTGCTCAGCAATGGCAAAGAGGGCAGTCAGTACACCACAAATTGGAATTTAGCAGCCCTTTGCCCCCCCTTATTTATAGAGGGGAAACAGACTGCTTCGCAGTCTGCGGGGACCGCCGAACGGTGAGCGCGTCCCGGTGGGGGGAAGGTCTCCAGTGGAGAACTCAGCTGTCGCTTCAGACATTGCTGAACGTGCCCCACTGGGGCACAGCAACCGCTCTGACCCGTTCTCGTTTGTCAACTCGGTCGTTGCTGGACGTGTGCCACCGGCACACAGCAACCGAGCCGACAGGCGAGAACGGTGGAAGGGATAGTCACACGCAGAAAGTAGGATAGAACCGCCAGTTTCAATCCCCTCAGTCACGGCGAAGCCGTGACAGCTCCCCTTATAAATAAGTGGAGCCTAAGGGCGCTAAACTATAAATTTGGTTGATTTCTTATGGTAAGCTCAGAGGCTATCCTTTTTGTCATTCTGAACGAAGTGAAGAATCTCGTCCTTTGATCTTTTTCCGGAATCAAGGTCGAGATTCTTTGCTCCGCTCAGGATAACAAAAGAGGGAAGTTTGTTCTTCTCTAATGACTAACAACTAACAGCTAACGACTGGTTCATTAAACTATAATTTATCAGCTTACCTCTGCAGTCAGGTCAGAAATTATCCTCCCGCGCCAAGCAGGGGCACGAGCGCGGCGGCTCACCGCGTTACTCCGCGCTCAATTTCAAAAACAGCGCGTTGAACACCAAAAAACCCCGGGGAGTAAAAGAGATTTTGCCTTCGTCCGCCCGCAGGAGCTGGGGCGGGCATTTTTTTGCGTTTTGCAGCAGCCTCGCAAAGCCCCTTTCCCCTTCAGCGCCAAAGCGTGCCCGGCAGCTTTCCCGGCACAGGCCTTCTGTGAGCCGCAGGTTCAGCATGGCGTATTCCTCAAAATCGCCGCCCTCGCCGTCCGGGCAGGGGGACTTCCCTTCCAAAAAATCTGAAAGGCTGCGGGGATAGTAAAACCGCTTTCCCGCAAAAAAGGAGTGGGCGCCGGGGCCGAAGCCCAGGTATTCCTCACCGTGCCAATAAACAAGGTTGTGCCTGCTTTCCCGCCCCGGCTTCGCGAAATTGCTGATCTCGTACTGCTGGTAACCGTATTTTTCCAGCTCCTGCACACAGAAGAGATACTGGTCGGCAATTTCATCGTCCTCCGGCAGAACAAGCTGTCGGCTTGCAAAGGGGGTTCCCGGCTCCACCTTCAGAATATAAGAGGAAAGGTGCTCCGGCTCCAGACCAGCAGCAAAGGCAATGGACCTTCCCAGCCTTTCCGGGCCTTCCTCCGGCGCGCTTTTCGGCAGGCCCAGCATCAGATCCAGAGAAAGGTTGAAAAATCCCGCCAGCCGGGCCGCTTCCACCGCTTCCTTTACGTCCTCGGGACTGTGCCTTCTGCCTAAAAGCGCCAGCTCCTCCGGGTCGGCGGACTGCATGCCCATGGAAAGCCGGTTGAACCCCGCCCGGCGTACCTCTTCAAAAAACGCCCGGTCTACGGAAACAGGGTTTGCCTCCAGCGTGATCTCCGCCCCGCTGTCGAGGAAGAAGCTTTGATCCACCGCGGAAAGCAGCCGGGAAAGGCGGCCCGCCCCCAGTAAGCTGGGAGTGCCGCCTCCGAAATACACTGTTTTGACCGATCCTTTTCCGCGCTCCGCCACCCACTGCTGTAAGGCCCGCTCCACCGCGGAAGCATATTGCTCCATCAGCTCTTCCCCGGCGCGGAGAGAGTAGAAATCACAATACGGGCATTTCCCATCGCAAAAGGGCACGTGAATGTAAATTCCCGGCATATCAGCTTCTCCTCTTATGGCATACCGCTTAAGGCGTTGACCGTACACGGTGCGGCGCTGCCTTAAAGCTCGATCAGCGCCGTGTGGGGGCGGTGGTCGGAAGCCTCCACCGGCGGGATATCCGCCTCCAGCGCCTGAGCGTTCTTTACAAAAATATAGTCGATCTTCTGCTCCGGCTCATCGGAGGGCCAGCTTTTCAAGGGGCAGGGAAACAGCGCCGCCGTATCGGTCAGCTCTTCAAACAGAGGGGCAAGGATCGGGCTGTCCGGCTCCAGGTTGAAATCTCCCATCAGCACCACGGGGCCCTTTTCCTCCCGCAGCAGGGAAAGCACGGTTTCCACAGCGTTTCTGGCTTCGGCCTTCGCCAGGCCGAAATGGCTGATGAGCACGGTAAAGCCTTCCGCAAAGCGCGCCCGCAGCACACAGCGGGTCTCATAATAGGCGTCCTCGTCCCGCACCGGGGGATCGGGGATTCCTATGGTTTTTGCCTCCAATATGGGAAACCGGGACAAAATGGCGTTTCCGTAGGGGTTCCCCCCAAGCCGCAGGGCGCTGGCAAAATAGCAATGGCAGCCCAGCATGGCGGCAAGCTGCTCCGCCTGGCCGGTATATTCCGGGGAGGGGCCGCCGCCGAAAATTTCATTCAACCCTACGATATCGGCCTTTTGGCGGCGGATCTCTTCCGCCATCAGCGCAAGGTCTACAGGCTCCTGCCAGATTCCGCCCCGGCGCTCCAGCTCCTTTTGCCGGTGATAATTGATCCCGTGCTGAATATTGTAGGTCATAAACCGAAGCTTCATTGCCGCTCTCCCCCTTACTCGTCCAGCTTCAAAACCGCCATAAAGGCTTCCTGGGGCACCTCTACTGTGCCCAGCTGGCGCATGCGCTTTTTGCCTTCCTTCTGCTTTTCCAGCAGCTTCTTTTTCCGGGTGATGTCGCCGCCGTAGCACTTGGCAAGCACGTCCTTACGCATGGCCTTCACGGTTTCCCGGGCAATGATCTTTCCGCCTACGCAGGCCTGGATCGGCACCTCAAACAGCTGCCGGGGGATCTTGTCCTTCAGCTTTTCCGTCATTTTTCTGGCCCTGGGATAGGCCTTTTCGGCGTGGAGGATAAAGGAAAGGGCGTCTACCACCTCGCCGTTCAGCATAATATCCAGCTTTACCAGCTCGCTCTTCTGGTAGCCCATCAGCTCATAATCGAAGGAGGCATACCCTCTGGTACGGGACTTCAGCGCGTCGAAGAAATCGTAAATGATCTCGTTTAAGGGCAGCTCATAGTGGATATCCACCCGGTCGGTATCGATATATTTCATATCCTTAAACACGCCCCGGCGCTCCTGGCACAGTTCCATGATATTGCCTACGTACTCGGAAGGGGAATAAATATGGGCATTGGCAATGGGTTCTTCGGCGCTTTGAATGGTGGAGGGATCCGGATAGTTGGTGGGGTTATCGATGGAAAGCTCTTCTCCATCGGTCTTTTTGATCTTATAAACCACGCTGGGGGCGGTGGTGATCAGGTCTAAATTGTATTCCCGCTCCAGACGCTCCTGAATGATCTCCATGTGCAAAAGCCCCAAAAAGCCGCAGCGGAAGCCGAAGCCCAGGGCGGCGGAGGTTTCCGGCTCGAAGGACAGGGAGGCGTCGTTTAAGCGCAGCTTTTCCAAGGCGTCCCGCAGGTCGGTGTAATGGGCGCCGTCCGCCGGGTACACGCCGCAAAATACCATGGGCTGTACGGAACGGTAGCCCTCCAGCGGCTCCGCCGCCGGGCGGGAGGCCAGGGTGACAGTATCGCCTACCTGGGCCTGGCGCACTTCCTTGATAGAGGCGGCGATATAACCCACCTCCCCGGCGCACAGGGCATCGGCGGGCTCCAGAGTGGTAGCCCGCATAAAGCCGCACTCCACCACGGTAAATTCCCCGCCGGTGGCCATCATGCGAATGGTGTCACCGGGCCTTACCGTGCCCTCCTTCACCCGCACGTAAACAATGACCCCGCGGTAAGAATCGTAATAGGAATCGAAGATCAGGGCTTGCAGGGGGGCGCTTTCATCTCCCTGGGGGGCGGGAATGTCTGTGACGATCCGCTCCAGCACCTCCTCTACATTCTGGCCGGTTTTGGCGGAAATGCGGGGCGCGTCCATGGCGGGGATCCCAATGATATTCTCAATTTCCTGGCAGACCCGATCCGGGTCCGCGCTGACAAGATCGATTTTATTCACCACAGGCAGCAGTTCCAGCCCGGCATCTACAGCAAGGTAGGTATTCGCCAGGGTCTGAGCCTCGATGCCCTGGGAAGCGTCTACCACCAGAATAGCCCCCTCGCAGGCGGCCAGAGAGCGGGAGACCTCGTAGTTAAAGTCCACGTGGCCGGGAGTGTCGATCAGGTTAAAAATGTAGTCCTCGCCGTTTTTGGCGGTGTACACCAGGGTCACAGCGTGGGCCTTGATGGTGATGCCCCGCTCCCGCTCCAGATCCATATTATCGAGAAGCTGGTTTTCCATTTCCCGCAGGGGAACCGCCTTGGTCAATTCCAAAATGCGATCTGCCAGAGTGCTTTTCCCGTGGTCAATGTGGGCCACAATGCTGAAATTTCTGATTTTGCTTTTATCCATACTATTTCGTTTCCCCCCGGAAAAGATCGATCAAAATTCAGGAAATCTCTAAACTCCCTCCCGCATGACCGGGGTTAGTCTCTCACCCGGCTGTGCAAAAGAAATTTTAGAGGTTTTCCTTAAGTATACATGATTTTGATCAAAAAGGGAATGGTGTTTTTTCTTTCCAATCGGCATTTCAAAGGCTTCGGTGTTTTCCTTTTGTCGTTTTCTACCTTCTGGCTTGTCATTCTGAACTTTCTCCTTGTCATTCTGAACTCTCTCCTTGTTATGCTGAACTTTCTCCCTGTCATTCTGAACTTTCTCTCTGTCATTCTGAACGAAGTGAAGAATCTCGTCCTTTGGTCTTTTTGGAGTGTTTTAAGGACGAGATCCTTCGGGCACTGCCCTCAGGATGACAGGTGGGGAGATTCTGCGTTTTCTTTGCGTCATTCGAACCTTTTCCTTGTTATTCTGAACTTTCTTCCTGTTATTCTGAACTTTCTTCCTGTCATTCTGAACTTTCTCCCTGTCATTCTGAACGAAGTGAAGAATCTCGTCCTTTGGTCTTTTTGGAGGGCTTTAAGGACGAGATACTTTGGGCGCTGCCTCTAGAATGACAGGGAAAAAGGACTTCTCCAGGTAACTGGGAAAATCTTTCAGCATGAGAATCCCATTTCTTCTGCCAAATCTCGCCATTCAGGATTGCCTTTTTCAATCAGTGCTATCTTTTTTGCTTTCGTCCACCCCTTGATTTCTTTTTCTCTCGCAATGGCAGAACGAATATCTGATGTGGAATCAAAATACACCAGCTTATGGACTCTGTATTTTTTTGTAAAGCCCTCCACCAGTCTGTTTTTGTGTTCGTAGATTCGTCTTTCCAGATTATTTGTAACCCCGGTGTATAGCACGGTATTGTTCTTGTTGGTAAGGATATAGACAAAATACATTTTCTTTTCCTTTCCGAAATTTAAGATTGCGAGTTTTTCTACTGATTCTTCTGAACCCTTTTTCTCTTTCCTTTCAACCTTCTGCCCTGTCATTCTGAACGAAGTGAAGAATCTCGTCCTTTGGTCTTTTTGGAGTGCTTTAAGGACGAGATCCTTCGGGCGCTGCCCTCAGGATGACAGGTGGGGAGATTCTGCGTTTTCTTTGCGTCATTCGAACCTTTTCCTTGTTATTCTGAACTTTCTTCCTGTCATTCTGAACTTTCTCCCTGTCATTCTGAACGAAGTGAAGAATCTCGTCCTTTGGTCTTTTTGGAGTGCT
>CAJUTL010000004.1:0-98354 GCA_910589395.1 uncultured Oscillospiraceae bacterium | reverse complement strand
GGAGTGCTTTAAGGACGAGATCCTTCGGGCGCTGCCCTCAGGATGACAGGTGGGGGGATTCTCAAAGATAATGGGGAACATCCTTTAAAATGGCGGGAAGAAGGAATCCAAAAAACGACAAGGATGATTTATTCCTTAGTATAACAGAATTTTTTGCACAAAGAAAGACCCATGCTTTCGCATGGGTCTTTCTTTTATTCGGGATTAACCGAAATTCGCCATTGGGCGATCAAGTTCTTACTTCGCCTCGGGCATGGTGATCTCGGTTCCGTAGTAGGAAGCGGGAACACTCAGGGAGGCAAACATCAGGTCGGCATAAGCCCACTTGGTGTCGTCGGTATTGATATCGGTGAAGGGGTTCGTGATATCGGTGCTGGTCTTGATGGCTTCCTTCTCCGCATCGGTGAGGCCGATGTAGTGGTTGGTCATCGTGGCAGACTCCATACGCTTGATGTTGGAACCAGCGCGGAAGGTGCCATCGGTGTAGCCGGAGATGGTGCCGTTGTTGCACAGGGCAGCAACGTAATCCTTAGCCCAGCTGGAAACCTTATCGAAGTCCTTTACCTTATCGGTGGTGCCGCCTTTCTTTACCTCAACCTTGAAGGTCTTGGCGATCAGGATGGAGGCCTCTTCACGGGTGATCTTATCGTTGGGACGGAACTTGCCGTTGCCGTCGCCCAGAGCGATCCCAGCCTGCTGAGCGCAAGCAATGTAGGAAGTATACCATGCATTGCCAACGTCAGTGAAGTCGGGCTTGCCGTAATCCTTGGTGGAGTCATAGATACCGGCCGCAACAACCAGCATCTTGGCCAACTCTGCACGGGTCACGTTGGCGGCGGGACGAACCTTGCCGTTGCCATCGCCAACCATGTAGCCACGGAACGCGGCATAGAGGGTCTGGCCGTCCTTGGGCTTGAAGGTCTTGATATCAACGATCTTCGCTACGGTGCCGTCTACGGACCAGCCTACGAACTCAGCGCCCTTGACAACATCGGTAACTGTGGGCAGCTCGGCGATCAGGCCATCGGCGCCAACATCGGCGGTATCGAAGGAAGCCTTGCCGTAGCCCTTGGTATCAAAGCTGATGCCGGAGGTAACAGCCTGGCCCTTGGCATTGATGTTAGCGGTAACAGCCAGGGTCTTGCCCGCTACATCTTCAAAGTTCTTGCCCAGAGCGGTAGCGCCATCAGCGGTAGCCATGGTCAGGTTCAGAGAAATGCTCTGGCCAGCCTTGGAGCTGAAGTCCCACTTCTCTTCGCCGCCTGCGGAAACAGGAGTAGCGGTAAACGCGCTGACATTGATCGTGGTCTCGGATCCGCCGTCGGGAGTGAACTTGATTTCGCAAGCTTCCACGTTTTCTCCAACAGTCACGGTTACGATACCGTTCTCATCTACGGTGAAGGTGAGGCCCTTCTGGGTACCGGTAGTGGCATCAACAGCAACGCCATCGATCGTTACGGTGGTACCCTCAGCGAAGGTGTAGGTATCGCCTACAACACCCTCGGTGATCTCAGTCAGAGCTTCCGTAGCCGTCGCGTCATGGGCAGTAGCCTCTACAGCCTCGCCGCCTGCCGTATAGATGGGCGCGCCCAGAGCCTTCAGAGCGTTGATGATATCTTCCTTCGTGAAGTAATCGCCAACCTTACCCTGAGAAACATCGATACCCTCTACCTTAATGGCACCGTTCAAAATCGCTTCCGCTACGGTGTCTCCGTCAGCAGTGGCAGGAATTTTGCCGGTAGGAATCTCTGTGGTGATCGTTGTGGCAGTGGCCTTGGCGATATCGCCGGTCAGAGCCGCGGGGAACTTATAGGTTGCATCGCCAATCACTTTTTCCATACCCAGAGCGCTGGCGGGAGTAACATTGATGGTTACGCCGTTTGCCGCGTCGGCGGAAGCATACTCGATAGCGGTGATGCCGAAGTCCTCCAGCGTTACACCGGCGGTGCTAACTTCACCCTTGAACTCGGTAGTGCCATCGTAAGTCTTGTTCAGGCTATCGAAGGCCACGGTGGTGATACCCTTACCGATGGTCAGAGCCACAGTGACAGTCACCACATCGGTGGTGGCAGGCAGTGTGAACTCGAAGGTAGCATCGTTGCCGTCAGAGCCATCGTTTGTAACCTTAGCGCTTACACCGTTTACACCAGTGATGGCTACGCTGCTCAGAACACCGCCGTTCAGAGTAGCAGCGGAAACAGTACCTGTTACCTTACCGCCCTGGTTGGAAACGGTAGTACCGGTAACATGGTCACCAGTATAGGTGGCGGAACCGCCGGTGGTGTTCAAGGTGTACTTGGATTCGCTTACTTCGCCCTTGACACCCGTTACAGTAGCGCCAGCGAAGGTGTAAGCATCCTTCTGAGCGCCAGCCAGGGCAGTACCCAGCGCAACGCTTACATTATTGACAGTGCCCTTAGTAGCAGAGCTCTGATAGGTAGCAACGTAGGTTACGGTGACCGTATCGGTACCAACCAGACCGTTGCTGGTCTTGAAGGTATAGGTGCCGTTAGCAGTCAGAGTAGTAGCGCCCTGCTTGATCGCGGGAACGTTAGTAATATCGGCTGCCACAGGAGCGGTCAGAGTCTTCTTCGCTACAGCGGAAGTAGCGGTGCTGACTACACTGCCATACTTGCCGTTTGTGCCCTTATCTGTAACGGTGCAGGTGATGGTCTTGCCAACATCGGCAGCTACAGGAGTATAAGTGTTGGAGTCGGTACCCTTATTGGTGCCGCCTACCTTCCACTGATACTTGGCGCTGACAGCATTGCCGCCGCTATAAGTAGCAGTGATGGTATCGCCGTATACCGGGCTGGTGGCATGGCTGTTGTTCGCTGCCAGAGCAACCGTACCGATGAGAGCTTCCTTTACAGTGAAGGTCTCAGTGGTGGCAATATCCGAAGTGGGATCGCCGGAGGTAGCGGTATGGCTGGCTGCCTTGGCCTGAATGGTATAGTTCTTAGCGCTGCTCAGAATAGAACCCTTGATGGTCAGCTCAACCACTGTATCGCTCTTGCGGGTAACAGCAGTTACCGCACCGCTTACAGCAGTTCCGCCGTCCTGAACCTCGAAGTTCGCAGCGGTCAGAGAAGTGGCCCACTTGCCGTTCTTCAGCGTTACAGAAACCTTAGCGGTATCCACGGGATCCAGCTTCTGGTTCGCGGTGATGCTGATAGCGGGATCATTAGACTCAACTGTAACGTAAATAGGAGTGCTAACCAGAGACTCAGAGTTCTTCAGCAGAGTACTGGCACCGCTGGTATTTCCATTAGTATCGGCACGGGCGCTCTTATAGTTTACAACACCCAGTGACATAGCACCGTTTGCACAGTCAGTAATTTCTGTGGTAGAATCATACGGCTCAACAAAAACCTTATGAGTGCCACTGCCAGTAGCAGTAAGCATAACCAAGCAGTCCCAAGTTGCACTGCGGGGTACAAAACCGGTACCGTTTGCAGCATTAATCAGAATTGAACTTGTCCCGGGAGTGGAAGTTTGAATGTTCTGTGTAAAAGCACCAGTAAACTCAAACCCAGTAGCACCAGGATGATAGTCCCATACTGCCTTGTTTGATGCCGGAATACGCCCTCTCAAGCCAGTAGAACAAATGTAGTTGGTAAGAACCTTCTGGTAGTTAAATGCCCCATTAGGAAAATCTAAACGGATACTGCTATTATTGGCAATACCCTGACCAGCTACACCATCAGTAGTATCTGTTGCTGATGTCAGCTCCAAGTCCACAGCCACAAAGAAGGGTTGGCCTTTCTGAACTACATAAGGATCCGCCTGCGTACCAGAACCCTTTACTTTTGTTGGTACGCTATTAACGGCTGTTGCGTAGCCAGCAAGCTTAGTTACATCACTATTTTTGCTATCAACTAGCCCTTCATCAGTAAAATAGTCAGTAAAGTAATCGCCATCAATCGCGTCCATTGCTGCCTGAGGCAGTGATACTACAGACAAATCTGCCTTGAATTTGTCTGATGCAGCAGCCGACACGCTCATAGGGATTGCTGCCACAATCAGCATCAATGCCAACAAACTAGCTACTGCTCTTTTGAACTTTGTCTTCATGAATGCTTTTCCTCCATTTTTTCTTTTTACGAACTGTGCTGTTTCCTTTATCGTTTTATCGCTCTCCCTTCCATTGTTTCCAACTCTACTTCTTTGTTAGAATCTCATGGGCGGTATCGTGTATACGTCATTCGCCTTATCAACGATCAGCGCCGCGTCACCTGTGTTGGCGTTTCCGCTCATGTCCACATCCATCAGTTGCAGCACCAGGCTCATAATTTCTGCTCCTTCCGCATCTACAAACGGAAGGGTTACATTATTCGCCTTATCAACGATCAATGCTGCGTCACCTGTATTGATGTTATCGCTCAGGTCTACGTCGCCAGTCTCGTATCTCAGCTTTACGTCACGATATGCCGTATAGAGTTCTCCATCTACCTTGATGGTGTAGATGATCCGGTAATACTCTTCCCCACGCACTGTGCTGTTTGTCGTCAAAGTGCTGTCAAAGTAGTTTGTTACTTCAGCGCCGGTGTTGGGCTGGATATGCGCTTGCGCACCTTCCCCCTCGCCCACTGTGTACAACTGGGCACGGCTGCTTCCGTATCCATCATCTCCTATGACAACTTCCTGAACCTTAATTTCAGCGTCCGGATTTGCCGCCAACCAGTCTGCTATCGCGGTTCCATCTACGGTTGCTATCATTCCACTGTAGTCTGCTTCCTGTGCGTTACCCTCCGAATCTACCGTAGCGTCTACATACTTTGCCACATAGTCCGGGTTGTTCGCATTGGTCTGATAATAACCTTCGGTTCCGTAATAGAACACCAGCTCATCTCTGTAAGAGTTCACAGTTCTTGCTTCCGCTCCCTCTTCCAGGGCTGCATTCACAGAATCCAGATACTGCTGTGCCGCTGTCTTCGCGGCGTCATCTGCCGTGCTGTCTGCCTTCAGGCTCTTCCATACGTCGCTGTTGCCTTCTGTCAGCTGCAACGGGTTCTGGTTCTCCGGATTATCGGGGTCGTAATTAGTATACAGCTTAATCTTGACAAATGCAACCTTTTTTTCGGGATCTGCATTGGTAATATTTTGCTCTGTCAAAGCGGTTTCGTCAAAATCAGCCACCAGAGCAAATCCATTGTTTCCGTCAGGTACATTGGCAAGTGCCTCGCTGTAGTTATCTGCTACGGTTCCGGTCCAATCGCCGGTACCGGTCCAGTTAACACTTTCTGTCTCTGTACCTTCATTCACAAAGGAAACCTTCTTCAGCGTCCAATCCACATTTGCGCCAGTGCCGGAGGTCTTCAGAGCAATGGGCAACGATTCCGTATTGTTGCTGAGGGTTGCTGTAGCGGAAGTATAGCTCTTCACCAGATCCAGCAGACTCTGGTTGTTCAGAATCATACCGGCAGTCACATTCAAAGTCGCAATTCTGGTATCCTTCGCAATCGTCAGCGCGCCGGAGGCCTTTTCATAAGTGGCGTCCTGACGGTCAGACTTGACCTTGTCCGCTTCCTTGAAATAGATTTCCACTGTACCGTTCACGGTGGGATCCAAGCCCTGGAAGCTTTCAAAGGTGAGGCCTGCCAAGCTGGGATCGTTGCCGATCTTCGCCGCCAGATCATCTCCTGTTACCGTGGCGCTGTCCTTATTGATCACAGCGGGAGTGATCTTGCCTTCCTCGCCTTCCACAGCGGTAAACGGAGTGGGCAGCAGGAAGTAATGATAATTTCCATCAGGGCCGGGATACTTGACGATCACGTCCATTTTGGTGATATCAAAATCATCCTTGTTTGTGGCGCCGGAAATATCAATATTGATGGTGTAGTTTTCGGGATGGTCGGGATCCGTGCTGGGATCGATCTTCACAGCGGCGGGATCGGGCTTCACCGTTTTCGCCACAGTAGTAGTATCATCTGTGAGGGTCAGGGTGACCTCATTGGTGATATCATACCCAGCGGCAGGGGTAACCTCGGGAGAGGTTGTGCCCACGGCGTCGATACGAGAGATGATTTTTGCTGTCTTGTCATCGCTCAGACCCTCAGGAACATTGATTTCATTCTTCGGCGCATCGGGATCATCGCCGGGAGTAGTGACGCTTGCCGCATCATACTGAGCCTTCAACTGATAGTCGGCGGTGGCGTCCGGCGCGGGATCAGAGAAGGTCGCATCGGTCACAGGATCGCCTGCGGCGGTGAGCCACTGCTTCACTGTGGGATAGACAGTGACTTGCTCGCTGTTCCGAATTTCATACTTGCCGTTCTCGTCCTGAGTAAGATGCACCGCAACAGCTTTCGCGGTATTGGGCAGTCTGGTCTTGATATTGTTCTCAAAATCGACTGCGCCGGTCTCGCTGTACCTCATCTGGAGGGTCTCAGGGGTAATGGAGGGCAACCCTGCACCGGTCCAGAGAATGTAATCTTCCACATTGTAAGCCTTCGCAATGGGATCGGAGGGAGCCATACCGGGCACGCCGGCCGCGGCTTCTTTTCTCACCGTATACCAGAGCTTACCGCCCATGGAATTCAGCACGGTGGCGGGAGCAATACCGGAATCGAACACTGCGGGGAGAGAAACGGTGGTATCATCAGTTCCCAGCTTGGCGGAAGCAATATGCCCGCTGAGCTTGTCGTTCTCCGCGTCATAAGCGGTATAGATATCCACTACCAGATTGGCATAGCCATCAGCAGCGGGGCCGTTGTGCACCCTGATCTCATCGTTCTGAGGATAGGGATTGTTATTAGCAACGGTATCAGAGCTGTTCGTAATGATATCGCTGGGCTTCGGAGTTTCTTCCTCATCATACTTCTTCGCTACCACTTCCACCTTCTGGGTGATGACGGGAGCTGTCCAGGTTGCGCTGGGCTTGTTGATGGGCAGGGTAGTCTCAGCAGTATCCGCAGTATTCTTATTTGCCGCGGACAGAGCCGTCCAGTCTACTACGCCGTCGTTCAACGTGATGGTAACAGGAGCGGTCTCAAAATCGGTTCCGCCTGCCGTCCAGTTGGCTGCCGCATAGATATTTCCAGTTACAGGTACTACCGCCATAGACCAAGTGGCGGAAGGATCCTGTACCGGAGCGGTATTGCCACTGTTTTCCTCATCGGACATATAATAGCCATAGGTCAGCTTGGGCCCGGTAACACCGGATACATCAGCGATCTTGTTAATGACATCGTCCGCGGTATAGGTGTCGGTTTCGGGATCGGCTACCAGATCGGACTTGACGATCTGTACTGTTTCAGGAGTAGGCTGATCCACACTGAAAAGCGCGTACTCTTCCTGCTTCGCAACAAGGAACGGAACTTCATTGCCCTCGCTATCTTTCATTGTCTGTTCTTTGCTTTCTCCACCTGTAATTCCGGTAAACAGCCTGAGCCTTGTATTATACTCTCTGGCGGTCTGCGTAAACTGCACAGTGTAGTTGTAGCCGCCCTCGACCGGTTCCACCGTGATGTCTTTCACACCGTCCAAATTGCCAAAGGCCACACCTACGGTTTTGGTTCCGTCCTCACTTACCAAAGTAAGCTGAACCTTTCCGGCATCCGCTTCAAGAGCTTCCGCCAGCTGACCGGCCTCGTCACCGGTGATCCGTACCGTATCCTTGGTACCCAGAGGCTTATTTTCTGTTACCTCAAATTTAAGGTTTGCTCCGTATAGTCTGATCGATCTTGCTACTTTGGCAGTAATCTTTACGGAACGCATTCCCGGATCGGTGTTTGAATACGTTCTCACTGTGCTTCCGGTAAGCGCATTGTATTCAGCATTTCCTTCCTCGTTTGCGGGAATGGGGAAGGAAACTTCATACCGATCATCCAGAACTTTCTCTCCATTCAAGGTGGTCAAGTCAGAATCGGTTGTTGTATTGTCCTCGGCCACTTTTTTCACGGAAAGCTTGGAATTCACGGTATCGTAGGAATCCTCTCCCGCGTCATTTGCACTGCCGACCCATTTCTTCATTTGGGCGGCCGTGAGGGTAAATTCATCAGATTTTACCTCCCCGCCTTTCTCAACAGGGCCTACCACCACGAATTTAACAGGATCTACATAATTCAACAAATCATTCAGCTTTTCCTTGGGCCCGAAGGTTTCCTCTACCTCGGTATCCTGCAGCACAATAGCAGTATCGCCATCGGCCACGCGGATCTGAATCTTATCGCTCTGAGTATAGGTTACACCGTCTACCGGAGTATTCTGATAGCTCAGCCACATAATATCTCCTACAGCAGGAGTATTCTTCAAGGTTTCAGGAGTGATGCCGGTTTTGGTAAGATCGGCAGCGTCAATGGTAAACAGGGCTTCCCATGATATTCCGGTTTTTGTTTCATCGTCCCACAAGAAGATCTGATCACTTTCGATCATGAAATCCTTTGTATCTCCCAGAACCGTCAGGGAAGTACCTTCATCATTTACTGCAAGATAGTAATCCGCCGGGTTAGGCAGCACATTGACATAGATTACAGAGGCATAGCCGCCTTCGGGAATGGCGCTGGGAGTCTTGTAGTAATCTGTGGGCTGTTTATAAGTAACGCCGTCAATTTCCTTTTCCTTGTAGGGATTCCGAATGGTGAACAGGCCGTGCTTGTTATAAACACCATCGGTATTCATGCCCTTCTGGGTCAATCCGGCAGTGCCGTTATACAGGGAAGCCTGCATCCAGGAATTCACATAGGTCTCAGCTCTATTCTGAGAACGTACACCGCTTTCCACTGGAGCGTTCACACTGGTGGAAAGAATCACATTCTCCGCGTCTAAGGCATCAAGTACATCCTCCATGGTGTCTCCGAGCTTGATCTTCAGGGGATTATCCTTGGAGCCGGGAACGCCAGCGGGCACCACATCGGTATCCTTACTGTAATAGAAGATGTTTTCTTCCGGGTTGATCGCTACCTTCGGGCTGCTTGCCGCAGAACTGGGATCCTTCGCTTCCTCGCTATCGGCAACCTTTTCCCGGCGGGCAATGTAGATCTCTTTCTCGTCCTTCAGGAAGCTGTAATCAGCAGATACAGGCTTATTCGCCTCGGTGCTGCCCTTCAGGTCATCCACCAGCTTCAGGGCCAGGCCTTCCGTGGTGTTTACCGCATCGCCGTCATTCAGAGAAGGAGCGGCGGTTACTGTGCCGTCAGCGTTCAACACCACCAAGTTATCGGCCGTGATGGTGGTTTCACCGATCAGCTCTCCGTACTCGTTTTCGTTTTCGGTGGTCTTATAGAACATAACAGTATCGCCCACCTTGAACTTCGTCTCGTCAGAGGGGAACTTCAGGTAGTCGGTACGGGCATTTTCATCGGCCGCCGCTGCGGCAGCCATGTAAGGCAGGTTCTTCTTGTTGATGATCGCGCCTTCATAGTTACCATCGGGAGCTTCAGAGGGGTTTGTAACGGTAACATAGATAGGTTCTGAAACGATAGACTCAGAGTTCTTCAGCAACGTGCTACCACCAGTAGCATTTCCAGTGGAGCGGGCTCTCTTGTAGTTTAAGCTGCCCAAGCTCATTGCGCTACTCGCACAGTTCTCAATTTGCGTTGTGCTGTCATATTTCTCAATTTCAATTTTATGGGTACCAACCTTATCGGCAGACAGGCGAACAAGGAAATCCCATGCCGCATTCTTCGCCAGGAATCCGCTACCATTGGCGGCATTAATCAGGATAGATCCTGTTCCGGGAGTGGTTGTCTGAATATTCTTCGTCTCAGAAGCAGTAAATTCAAATCCTGTCGATCCGGGGTAGTAATCCCACATGGCAGTTTCAGAGGTTGCGATGCGGCCTCTCAAGCCGGGGTTATTGATATAGCTTGTAACAATGCTATCATAACTGAACGCGCCACCGGGATAATCCATACGAATACTGCTGTTGTTCGCAATACCTTGTTGGGCCACGCCATCAGTCACTGTTGCACTGGTCAGCTCCATATCCACGGCTACGAAAAACTTCTGACCCTTTTCAATAATATAAGGATCCTCCGCCGTGCCGCTGCCTTCCACCGCACCGACCATACCGTTAATGGCATCTGCATACCCTGGAAGATTCGCCAAATCAGTATTTGTCTTGTCGACTAATCCTGCATCTTCGGCAACATAATCCTGAAAGTAGCCTCCTTCAATAGCAGTTATCACTTCATCAGTAAGTGATACTACAGACAAGTCAATGTCTACTTTGTCTGTTGCTGCAGCCGATGCACTTATAGGCAAAGATGCTACAAGCAGCATCAACGCCAATATGCTGGCTACAGCTTTCTTGAACATGGTTCTCATAAACTTTTTCCTCCATTTTTGCATTTTTGATCCTTTTTCCCTCAGTTTTCCTTTTTTCTGTCACAACCTTTCTGTAACTAGATTGTCTTTTAGAACCTCATAGGTGGTATTGTATAAGCGTTGTTTGCCTTATCGACGATCAGTGCCGCATCACCCGTGTTGGCATTTTCACTCATGTCCACATCCATCAGCTGCAAAATCAGACTGGTGATTTCCACACCATTTTCATCGCGGAATGGATAGAATGCATTATTGGCTTTATCGACAATCAGCGCTGCGTCACCTGTATTGATGTTATCGCTCAGGTCTACGTCGCCAGTCTCGTATCTCAGCTTTACGTCACGATATGCCGTATAGAGTTCTCCATCTACCTTGATGGTGTAGATGATCCGGTAATACTCTTCCCCACGCACTGTGCTGTTTGTCGTCAAAGTGCTGTCAAAGTAGTTTGTTACTTCAGCGCCGGTGTTGGGCTGGATATGCGCTTGCGCACCTTCCCCCTCGCCCACTGTGTACAACTGGGCACGGCTGCTTCCGTATCCATCATCTCCTATGACAACTTCCTGAACCTTAATTTCAGCGTCCGGATTTGCCGCCAACCAGTCTGCTATCGCGGTTCCATCTACGGTTGCTATCATTCCACTGTAGTCTGCTTCCTGTGCGTTACCCTCCGAATCTACCGTAGCGTCTACATACTTTGCCACATAGTCCGGGTTGTTCGCATTGGTCTGATAATAACCTTCGGTTCCGTAATAGAACACCAGCTCATCTCTGTAAGAGTTCACAGTTCTTGCTTCCGCTCCCTCTTCCAGGGCTGCATTCACAGAATCCAGATACTGCTGTGCCGCTGTCTTCGCGGCGTCATCTGCCGTGCTGTCTGCCTTCAGGCTCTTCCACACGTCGCTGTTGCCTTCTGTCAGCTGCAACGGGTTCTGGTTCTCCGGATTATCCGGATCGTAGCCCACATACAGGTTGATGGGAACCGCGATGTAGGGATAGTTCTCCGCATCTACCGTGTAACCGGGAGAGGCGTAGTCCGGGCAGGCCAGCAGGGCGAGCTTGCCGGAATTCTCACGGTTTGCCAGAGCTTCGGCAATGAGCGCGTCACGACCGGCCTGCTCCAGGGTGGTATCCTGCAGCGCCGCCATGGGCTGCCACTTGCCTTCCGCGCCCTGTTCGCCCAACACCCAGCCAACGAAATCCTGATCGGCGGGGGCTTCCGGCAGAGAGGTCATTCTCTGGAGGGTATCCTCCTCGGGCGTTTCAGACTCGCCCAGATAATAGGCGTAGCCTGCCTCGTCCAGATCGGCCACCAGATCCAGAAGCGTCTGCTCGGTGGAGACCATGCCTGCCGTGAGGTTCAGAGTACGAGGCTCCTCCATACGGGTCACTACTGTGCCGGTGGTGGTCTTATCGCCTTCTCTGATATAGAAGTAGGCAGTATAGGCCTTCCCGGTGGGCTGACTGATCACATCCTGCTTTCCGCTGTTTACCACATCGGGCAGGGTGATCGACATCTTGTGGCTTGTACGCCACTGACCACTATTATAGCTCTCAATCCAGCGCGAGTCAATAAAAGATTTGTCGATTCTTGTCATTTCCTCGCCAGCTCCGATCACATAATAATCGGAGCCAACTGTGCCCAATGTCAGCGTGTTTCCGGTGGAGCTTACCACCGTGATGAGGCTGGGGAAATATCCCTGTACATCGGCTAAGGTCGCGCCGGGCGCTACCGTGATGGGGTTCGTGGGAGAGGAGCCCTCGCCCTCGGTGATTTGCAGATAATCCGCGACATAAGTCTGAGTTTCCGCATTGAAGGGAGCGTCCATGGTAACGGGATAGGGCTCGCTTTCCATACCGTCGCCCTGGCGGGTGATATAGGCCACGCCGCCTTCCACCGGCAGGTAGCTTTGCAGCAGTTCCTTCAGCTGAGCGGTGGGGTTTGCGGGCACCGTATAGGTGAACTCGCCGACCTTCTTAAAGCTGTTCTCCGAATCGCCTCTGGCATACACGCGGATCACATCGCCATCGTCCAAAGCATTTTCCACCTCAGGGTGGGCCTGGCTGTAGGTGATAGAATCCTTCTCCGTACCGTTGGCATTGAACACCGTGAAGGTGAGCCCGGCCTCCGGAGAAATGCTTTCGGAGGGATACCCGATGGAGCCGTTTGCGGTATAAACCGTGCCGTCCACCGTAATGGAGGCCTGTACCACAGCGGACTTCGCGGTACCCATGCCCACCGTGACGGACCGGTGATCCGTACTTGCGGCAAGCGTTACGCTGCTGAGGGTCTCGCCGGGCCTGGAGCTGATCTTTGTCCAGGTATCCTCCCCGCCGGTAAAGACGGGAGCGGCAGTCTCATCGCCATACTGATCCAGGAACTTCATCTTGAGCTCGCCCGAGGTATCGGAGGCCTTCAACACCACGTCATCCACCTTCAGGAAGGTAAAGGTCAGGTCATCGCCGGTGATCTCCCGCTTCACTTCCAGCGTGTAACTGCCGGAAACATTATTGGGAGCGGTGGCAAGGATCAGATACCTGCCGGAAACGGCTTCACTGGTCAGCGTGAGCACACCGTTCTGGTCGATGGAAACTCCCTTCGGCCTGCTCTGAACGCTCCACACAATGGCGCTGCCGTCCATGGGCTGGTCGTACTGGTCATAGGGTGTTGCCTGGAACTTCGCGGTGGTCTTACCGGGAGTATCGGCGTCTTCCATGACGGGCACCGCCATGGTGCGATCTTCATTTACACCCTCCAGAGCGTCCACGCGGATCCAGGTTATTTCGGAAGGTGTTCCAACCTCTTCCACATTGATAACAGTCTCACCGTCATAGAAGGTACCGTTCTTCTCGGCAGAGCCGGTAACCTTTACGGAAGTTGCTCCGTTCAAGGTCAGCGTATCGGTATCGTTATCTATGGTGGGAGTCGCGTCAGCAGGCGCCAGCGCCTCGGGGGCGTCATAACCTACCGTTTCAGAAGCGTCTCCCATGTAGCTGCCGTAAGAATCCACAAAGGCGGAATGCAGCTCTACGGTCTCTTTATCCTCCTGTACCGCGGAAGGCGTGATCTGCAGCCCCGCGATAGCGGAATATTCCTGACCGGTGATCGAAAGGGTCACGCTGTTCTTCAGTCCGGCGGCGGAAACGGTAAGGTTGGCGCTGCCGGTTTCGGCCGTGTTGTAAACAGTCACGTTGCCGTTTCTGTCTACGTCTACACCGGTCACATACGGGTCGATGGACCAGACCATATTTGTCACATTCACCCTGCCGCCAAACTGATCTTTGACCTCGGCGCTGTACTGGGCCGTGCCGGGAGCCGTAATGGCGTTGCTTCCCTTCACATCCAGACGGGTGATAACGATCTCGGTGGGTACAGGCTCCTCATCGGAAACCTGGATCTCCTTGGTATCGGAGCTTTTGCCGGAGGCAGCCATGACGGTGAATTTCTCCACACCGCCGGCGATGACCGCCACGCCGCTTTCCGCTACGGTAACGCCTTCTGTAGGCGTGGGCAGCGTCCACTTCACCTGGGCGCCGGTGATCTTCTCACCGTACTGATCCAGGACCTCGGCTTCCAGGTGAGGCGCTTTTCTGCTCACTGTCTCTGTCAGGATCTTCACAGACTGTGCCTGGGGTTCCGCATGGCCGGCGTACACCTCTACAGAGCCTTCCACCTTTTCCGTGCCGCGGGTCGCGGCAGCGGAGACCTGATAGGTCTTGGCAGGGCTCTTCGCGGGCACGGTCAGCTTGCCGTTCGCGGCTCCTGTCCAGGTGAGAGTTATATCGGTCCGGTCTGTCATATCCGTACCGAACTCACCTACGAGCTTGTGGTATACCGGTACCTCCAGGTCGGCGTCGGTCAGAACCGTTACGGGGCTCTGGGCCGTAAGCTTTACAGTCTTCAGGCTTTCCTCACTGAGCGTCTTGCCGCTGACGGTGATCTCCGCCTCGTCCTTTACGGAATCTGACAAGGCGGCCCGCACGGTAAAGGGCTGATCGTGGCCGTTCAGGGTCAACTTGCCGCCGGCGGTCAGCACAACATCTGTAAGGCCCTCTGTGACCATGGACCAGATGGGCGCCGTATTCACAGGCTGTGCCATCTCGTTTCCATACTGATCCAGATATTTTACCTTCAGCTGGAAGTTCTCGCTGTCTCTGGGAACAACGGTAGGATCGATCTTGATTCCAACGCAGGCGCTGTCTTCCTTTGCGATGTCTGTCGTGGCATATCCGGAAACTCCGGTGGCGCGGTCTGTAGCGCTGATCCGGATCCCCTTGGCCTCAGGCGCCGTGGAAGCCACCGTCAGCATACCGTTCTGGACAGAGCCGGAAGCGGTCACGCCTGCGGGAGCGTTTTCAACGCCCCATACGATATTGGGATTCGTGGTAATGGGCCTGCTGTACTGATCCAGGATCTCCGCGGTATACGCCACGTTATTGCTGCCGCTCACGGGGATATTCACCGCACCGCTGCCAGTGTTTCTGGTAACGGTAATGCTGGAGACCACAGGCGCTTCCTCAGAGATGGCGAGGGTCTTCGTCACAGACTTTCCGTCCGCCGTGTAGGTCACGGTAAAGCCGGTCAGGGACTCATCGGTGATCTTCAGACGGCCCTTCTCGATTTCAACACCGCTGGCGGGAGCATCGATCTTCCACTCGTCGCCCAGGGGCACATAGCCCGGGATCTCTTCGCCGAACTGGTCAAAGTACTGAGGTGTCAGGGTGGTATCGGAGCCGCGCCTTACGGCGGATTCCTTGATCCCCACAGCGGAGAGCAGAACTCCCTCGCTGTAATCCCGCACCAGGTCAAACTTCGCCGAGCCGCTTACGCCGGAAGCGTAATCGCGTACCCGGAGGGTAACGCCGGAGGCTTCCTTCGCCCCGGCGGGGATCTGTACCGTTCCAGTGCCGTCGGCAGCTTCTACCGTTACGCCGCTGGGTTCGCCGAACAGTCCCCACACTGCCGCCGCGGGCAGGTCGATCTCCTGACCATACTGATCATACGCCTTGGCAAGGAAGGGCGTCAGGCTGACTTGCTCCGCAGCCTTGATCGTTCCGCGGGCCGGGCCTGTCACCTTGATCTCGGCAAGTCTTGCCTCCTCACCTCTGGTGATGGTCACTGTTTTCTTGAATTCCTTCTTGCCGCCGTCCGTACAGGTCACGGTGGCGGGGAAGGTGATGGATTGTACCTCAGAGGGGAATTCGCCCAAAGTTCTGGTGCCTTCGTTGTAGGACAGATTCTCCTTCTGCTCCTCTGTCAGTTCGGGCTCAGTAGTCAGCTTCGTGAGATCTACCGCAATGGTATAATCCGCCGGAAGCTCCATTTCCTCGCCATACTGATCCAACCCAATAGCGCTGAGCGTCACGGAAGTAGCTCCAGGTGCCATCTGGACCGGCCTTACCGCCACATCTGTCAGCTTGCTTTCCTGACGCAGAATTGTGAAGGTGGTCTTGCCGCTTACCTTGGTGCCGTTCTCCAGCGCGGTGATCGTAACCGTTTGAGCCGCCTTGGCGGTCTTGGGTACCGTTACGGTGACCTTCTTCGTTGTGCTGTCCGCCGTGCAGGTCACGTCGCCGGAAGCGCCGTCCAGGCTCCACAGGAAGCTGGGGGCGTCGATATTTTTGCTTTCGGCCTGGAAGGTCAGTGTAACAGGTGTATTTCCTGTAGGCACGGTGACCGGGCCGTCCGCCTCACCCTCCTTCAGCACTCTGGTCACGGTGACAACAGGCGTGCGGTCAGGCAGGGCCGTGCTTCTGTCAAAGGTATCGGAGGCCTCGAAACGGCCATCGCTGGTCACAGCCTTCACATTGACCAACAGGGCGTCGTGGAAGGTCAGCAGACCGCCGCTGGAAACGGTGGGTTCCACCGCGGTCTCGGAGGCGTCGTCCATCTCTTTTCCGGTGATCTGGAACAGAGGAATAATGCCGTCGGGCTTATCCATCTTCGCGCCATACTGGTCGATATAGTTTACAACCAGCTGGATCACGCCGTCCTCGGTATCTCCTGCTTCCAGGGTAATGCCCTTGAGCTCAGAGGCCGTGCGAACCAGATTTACTTCCGTATCACCGGAGAGCTCGCCGTAAAGGGCGGTGATCTTCACACCGTTTTTGGGAACGGCGTTGTTGGATACTGTGAAAATACCGGTAGAACCATCTTCGGTCGAGGCCGCCATGCCGGTGCCGTTGATGGTAGGCATGGTCCGCCAGGTAATGGCGCCCTCCGCGATAGGAGTTACCACACTCCCGTGATCGTCCAGTACCGTAGCTCCAAAACCGTAACGGTCCTGACCAGAAACGGGAATATAGATGGCTCCGCTGCCCTTCAGACGGGTCACCAGGATCTCCTTCGCCGTCTGGGGATCTACACTGTAGCTGTTATCACGGGCTAGTGTTGCGGTGGCTTCCTTGCCGCCGGCGGTCACCTTGACCTGCATATTGTCCACGTCCGTGGGCAGCCAGAGCACGCCGTTGTGAGCGTCCGCTTCCGTCCGGAATTCGGCTTCACGGGTCTCCGTGGCTCCTTCCGCCGCCGTGCCTCTCTGGGTAACGATGCTCCATACGGCATCCGCCGGAGTGGGCATCAGCTGCCCGTACTGATCCAGGTATTTGACTCCCAGAGTCAGGGAAACATCACCGTCCGCCTTGGTGGGCAAAGCGTTTGAGGTGATCACGATGGAGCTGAGCACCTGGCTTTCCTGACGCAAAGCGGTTTGCTTTTTCCCGGTGATCGGGTCGCTGTCCGGGCCGGTGGCCAGTGTGACCTGAACCACATCCTCCTGCGCGGAGGTACCGGCGGCATAAGTTACCTGTACATCATCACTGCCGTTGAGCACGATGGTACCGGCGTTTGTTTTCCAGCTGTAGGTGCCGGCGGTAAAGGCCATCTTTCCGCCGTACTGATCCCGCAGAATGCTGGTGAAGTTTGCATACACGTCCTGCTTGCTGCTGAGCTGCACCTCGTCCGGACCTGTCACAGACAGGTAAGAGGCCTTGGCGGGCTCATCACCTACCAGAAGCGTCTTCGCGGCGGAATAGGAGCTGCCGTTCAGCAGTGCCGTTACACTTACCTTGATCTTCGCCGCATCGCCGGAAGACAGAGTGCTGTCGTTATTTCCGCTGTTGGCAAAGCTGGGCGTTATCGCGTCTTCCGCTGTGGAGCGCATCTCATAATCTGTCACTTCCCACTGGGAAACCACGGTGCTGCTGCTCAGATCCATTTCCATGCCGAACTGGTCTTTCCACGTGAGCTCCAAGGGAGTGGAGGTCTGGGGCGCGACCATATCGTTTTTGATCTCCACGGTGGTGACTGTGGAAGCGGCCTTCTGCAGCGTCAGAGACGCGGTGCCGAATTTCGCGCTCACAGGCTCCGTGGCCATCACCGTGATCGTTCCGGCGGCGGCGCTGCTTTGCACCGTTACCGTGCTTTGAGTCTTCTGGGTCTTCTGGATCTCCACACCCGCGGGCATATTTTCGATTTGCCAATCGCAGGCGCGATCCAAAATCACGTTGTTATTCTCGTCCAGGATCCTGGCGCCATAGATCAGCGTGGGAGGCGTTTCCTTCAGCGTAGGCACCGCCACAGTGGAGGAACCGTAGATCTGATACACCTCTACCCGGTCTACCTTCTGCTCCAGGTCGTCTACCACGGGGATCTCCTTTTCAGGAGAATCCACGCCGTCCGCCGTTACCATTACCTTGACGGCAGAGGCCGTACCGGGATACAGAATACCATCGGCGGTCAGATAAGCGCCGGATCCCTCGGGCGTTTGCCCGGTCAGCGTCCAACGGACCTCCGCCGGATCCGCGGCGGCATTGCCGAACTGATCCAGGTACCGGGCAGTCAGCTGCACAGCCTTTCTCGGCACCTTGGTGCTGAGCACTTCCACAGAAGCCAGCCTGGGCTCTTCCTGAACAAAATCCACACTGCCGGAGCCGGGCTTTGTAACGCCCGCGATGCGGACAGAATTGCTGATCCCTACCGCGTTCTTGGCTTGCGCGCCTTCCGCCGCGACGATTTCACCGACAGCGGCGTCGGGCACGGTATAACCGGTGGTGGGCGCCGTGATCTTCCAGGTCACGGTATCGTTCTCCTCCGTGGGAAGCATCACGTTGCCATACTGGTCAGCCGCCACATAACCAAACTTGGCGGTGGTCTCGCCTTCACTGTTCAACGTAACTGTGCCGTCTCCCAGGTGACAGACTGTCACTGTGGTCAGCACATTGTTGTAATTGGGTTCACCGCTGTGGATCACCTGCAGGGTCTTTTTAGCCTGGCAGGCAAGGCCGCAGTTCACTTGTACTTCAATAGAAGCGGGGACGTAGCCGGCAGTCAGATCCAACCGGCCATCGCTGGAAAGCACCGCGTTTTCCGGTGTTCCCACCAAGGACCATACCGCCGTTGCGGGGGCCGCCACAGGTTTTCCATACTGATCCAGATACTTGGCGGTAAGCTGAGTCACATCCTGATCCTTCACTTTTTCGGAAGTGATCTCCACACTGACTACATAGCTCTGGCTGTGAACCAGGTTCAGCACGGCATAGCCGTATTTCCCGGTAGAGATATCCATGGCGATCACGTGGATACCGTCAGTAGGCTTACTATTTGCGCCCACTGTTACAATGCCGGTATTCCTGTCTACGGAAACGCCCTCGGGCGCGCCGGACAGGCTCCAGGTCAGGGTGGGCCTGATCTCCTCGCCAAACTGATCCAGCACGGTGGCCTTGTAGGCCACTGTTACAGAAGCGTTGGGCAGGATCTCCACATTTCCGCTTCCGGAAACCCTTGTTACCTGAATAGTTTCACTGCGTCTGTTCTCTTCCGTTTCATTGGTGATGCGGGCAGCCGCTTCCAGCATTTCTCCGGCCAGTACCGCCTGTACCTTGACATCGGCATATTCGCTGCCGTTCATGGTCAGATCCGCGTCTTCGCCTGCCGGTGTGATGCTGGCGGTACCCTGCTCGTCGACATCACCCAAGGACCAGGTAACGGAGGTCACTTCCGCAGGCTTTGCCATTTCTTTCCCATACTGATCATAATAGACCGCACGCAGCCGGCCCTGACCGTTCTTTACGGCCTTAGGCTCAATACCGATGGTGGTCAGCACCGAAGGCGCTGCCTCGATCTCTATCTTTGCGCTGCCGTTGATATAGGTTTCCGCCTGGGTCAGCGTTACCGTGACCTCAGAGGCAGGCTCCGCGTTGGACTCCACGGACAGGATCGCCGTTCCAGCCTGTGTAGAACTTTCTGTCAATGTAATTCCCTGACCGCCGCCGGAAAGGCTCCAATAGGTATTGCGGTAAGGCGCTGTCATCAACTCGCCGTACTGATCCCGTACAGTGGGCGTAAGGACAGCGGTCTCCGCAGCCTGGCCCTTGGCGGGGATCGTGATCTTATCGGGATCCGCGCTCAGGGAAATCTCCGCGATATGGGGCAGCTCTCCCTTGGTCAGCTTCTTTCGGACCGTGGTGCCGCCGATGACGACCTCCACGGTAACACTGACTGTTTCTTCCCGGTTATAGTGCAGCACATCGCCTTCGATGGACGCCGTGCCGCCCTCATAAGCCCACACGCTGTAGATCGGCGTTCCCAGACCCAGCATGGGCCGGTTGTACTGATCTACCGCCACAGCGGACAGCGTAATGGAATCCTTGGTAGGATTCAGCGCCGAGGGCGACAGGATAATATCCTTCAGCTTCGGCATATCGTAGATGAGCATCAGATCAGCCTTGCCGGACTTCATGGTTTCCCGGTCGGCGGCGACCACCTGGTAGGTGCCCTCGGAAGCGGCGGCTCCTACCGTGACAACACCATTCTGATTGATCGATGTGTCACTGGGGCTGCCTTCCAGGCTCCATACCTCTTCCATAGGATACCGGCTGCCGTACTGATCGTATCCCTCTGCCGTGTAGGTGACAACAGCGGGGCCGATCACCGCGGCGGCGCCGCCCACCTGCTTGACCTGAACGGTCTCCAGGGCAGGCTCTCCGGCCTCCTCGATCGTAAGCTCTCCCGTGCCGGTAGCGCTTTCCGCCGTAATGCTTACCCGGATCAGGGCTTCCTTCCCCTCCAACTCTTCCGGAGAGATCGGGCCCACGGTAAGCAAACCGGTCTTTTCGTCCAGAGAGACCAGCTCGCCCAGAACCACTGGCGCGCCGTCCTTTGTCACCATGGTATTACTGGTATAGATGTTCTTCCATGTGGGGCTTCCCAGATAAACCATTTCCTGGCCGTACTGGTCATAATACAGGGCGGTCAGCTGAGTAGTGGTGCCCGGACGTACCTTCTTTTGCAGCAGCCCGGTAGAGGTCAGCATGCTTTCCTCCTTGCTGGTAGCAAAGGAGGCCTCGCCAAACACCGTGCCGATCGCCGCCCGCACTCTGATCACATTCTGCACCGGAGCGTGAGGCTTGATGGTGACAATTCCGTTTTCTACCTCAACGCCGGGATCGCCTGTTTCCCCTGCCATCACATCCTGAATAGACCAGGCAAAGGTCTCCCCGCTCATTACCTGACCATACTGGTCATAAGCGGTGGCCTGGAATGTCACGGTGGCAGTTTTCTGCTCCAGAGTGGGAATGGACATTACCGCGCTGCCGGAGATCCGCTTTACAGAGATCTCGGAAGGCGCGGGCGTACCCAGATCCTTCACAAACAGGGTCTTGGAAACCGACAGACCGGAGGCCTGATCTTCTACCGTGACCTCTACCTGCTTGAGATTCTTATCATATGTGAGCATATTTTCGCTCAGGGTGGCATGGCCGCCCGCGGCGGTTTCTGCATCAATGGACCACAGGAAGGTCCTGCCCTCCATTTCAGTGCCGTACTGATCCTGAGCAATAGCCAGCAGCGCTACGCTGTTGGTACTATCGGTAACAGGCAGCGCGGAGTTCTTGATGGCGATGGAGGTGATCTTCCTCGCCTCTCTGCGCACGGTAAGCACATCGTAAGAGGAAACGCCGTTTTCTCTGGCGGTAGCGGTCACCTTGATACCGGTGGCAGTCTCCGCGCCGGGTTCCACTGTTACAACTGCGCGTCCCTGTCCGCTCTCGCTCTGATCCGGTGCCACAGACACACCGGCACCGGCGCCGTTCAGAGTCCAGACGACCTCATCGCCCGCGGGCGTCCAGCTGTTGTTATATTGGTCATAGAAGGTCGCGGAGAACACGGCTTCCTTGCCGATGGCCATCGTTCCTACCGCGGGCACGGTGATATCCTCTGTGCCGTCGATCCTCTTTACCTCTATCTTGGCAACATGGGGCGCCTGGCCTACAGGCAGGGTCTTCTCCGGCGAGATCTTGCCGGAACCCGCGTCGCTGACCTGCACCGTCACAGAAGTGGTGGCGGCGGAAAGGCTGAGCTGGCCGGTCATCTCATTGATGGAAGCGCCCTTCGGCACGGAGGAGATCAGCGTCCATCTGGGAGAGGCCGCCTCATAATTCATTTCCGCGCCGTACTGATCCAGATACTTGGCAGTCAGCGTGGGCTCCAGATCCCCTGCGGGAATGGCGTCCTCGCGGACCTCCAGCTTGTCAAATACGGATTCCTGGCGCTCGGTCACAAATTCCGCTGTACCGAACGCGCCGGACTTGGTCTCGGTGGCTGTTACACGGATCGTACTATTGTCCGCCGCAGTGCTGGTCACAGTGACAACGCCGGTATTTTCCTCTATGGTAACGCCGGTGTAGCTGCCGTTTATCTTCCAAAGGATCTCGGGAGTTCCCTCTACGGGATAATCGTTGCCATACTGATCCAGATAGCGCTTTACCACGTAGCTGAACTGGTTGTCGGCCTTGCCAGGCTCCGGCACAGCTACGGACTTATCGGCGGGCTGTTTCTCTATCACCAGAGAGGCAAGATATCTCTCTGTGGTATCGCCGAAGGTCATGGTGGCGTTGGGGGAGATCTCCGTACCGTCTGTCACGCTGACGGTCATGGACTTCGCGCCCTTGTAGGTCAGCTTTGCCGTATTATCAGCATTTGCCACCAGCTCCACCGTATCCTTGGGATTGGCGGAAACCACGGTCCAAACGCAGCCAGCCGGAGTCTCCTTTTCAAAGAGATCCCCATACTGGTCACGGTATACGGCAGTCAGCGCGCCGTCCTGAGGCGGCAGGACCGTACCGTCCTCCTTCACAGTCAGATACCACTTCTGGGGCTCGGAACGATAGGTATCAAAGGATACCGTGCCCTTGGTATTCCCCTCCGCGGTGACCTCGATCTCGATCCCCGCTTCCTGAGGAGCCCCGGAGGTCACTGTGACGATCCCGCGGCTGTCATCGGCTTCATTGGCCTTGACTGTGACACCGTCTACCGGTGTTTTGACCTGCCAGGTATAGGAGCCGGTATAAGCGGTATACTCGTTGCCGTACTGATCCACAGGAGTGACCGTCAGGTTCAGCTCTTCCTTGCCGTCCTTGATCTCCATGGTGCTGCTGGAATTATCCTTCACCTTGGCGGGTACATTCACATATTTTTTATCTGCCGTTACCTCCAAGGCCGCCAGTCTGGGAGCAGAGCCCACTGTCAGCCTGGTAACGTCGGAGGCCTTGATCGCGTCTCCGGTATCCCGGTCCTTCACCGTTACCTGAACGTCCACTGTCTTCAAATAGTCGATATGAGGCGTCAGCAGACCATCGGTGGAAAGGCTTACCGTGGTAAGCTCCGCCGTGCTCTGGGGGTCGGAGTCGATCTTTTCCCAATACAGCGTGCCGGGCGCTTCCATGACGGTATCGTACTGGTCATAGCAAATAGCCTTCAGCTGCGTGGTAACCTCCGCGCCGGGGGCGAACTCGAACTGTACCGGCGCGATCTGGATCCTGGTCAGCACCGATTCGCCGCGCACCGTGTTGAAGGTGGTCCAACCGGCGGCACCGTTCTGATGCATGGCCATGACCCGAATGCCGTTCTTCGCGGGGGCTTCCTTGGTAATGAGCACAGTTCCCACCGCCGGGTCAATGGTGATGCCGGCATAATTGTCGGGCAGCAGCCACTTCACCGTCTCGCCTGTCATAATGGTACCGAACTGATCCAGCACCTTTGCCGAGAAGGATGCTCCGGACTTGCCGCTTCCGGCAGGCACGGTAATGTTTCCTTCTCCATCAGTACGGCGCACCTCAATGGAGGTGGCCTTTGCCGCTTCCTCGGTGACCTTTACCTTCTTGGTATCGGAAATACCTGCGGTACCGCTTTCCAGGGTGACGGAGGCAGCGCCGGTCAGGGTGAGCAGACCGGACTTGCTATGAATGCTGGCCGTGGAGCCCTCCTCCGGAGTCACGGACCACACCGCGTTCTTGGGGGCGGTCATTTCCTTGCCGTACTGGTCGTAATATTTGGCGTTTAAGGTCACGCCGGTGGTAGCCGCCTCCTTGGGCAGCAGATAATATTCTCCTTCCTGCTGAGAAAGCAGGATCTCTACAGAGGTCAGAACGCTTTCTTCCCGCAGGGCCTGGAAGGAAGCCTTTCCGGGAGTGACAGCGCCTTCCTTGCTGGCCGCCTTCACCGTCACGGTCCCGGCGGCAGTCAAAGAGCCCATTGTCACCTGGCCGCTTTCCTGGCCGACCGTTACGCCGTCTACAGGCGGATCGATGGTGTAGACCAGTTCTTCCTCTTCGTTCCAGTTCCGGCCATACTGATCCAGAGGCTGAGCCACCGCCTGGATGGCGGCATCGGCTTCGCCCTTCTTGGGCACAGCCAGCTCGGTCACTTCCTGGCCCGCAGCGTTCTGCAGGGTCAGGGCGATCTTACTGAACCTTGCTTCATCGCCCACCGTCAAAACGGCGGTATCGGTAAAGACCCGGGCATCGCCGTTGTCGTCCTTCTGGCTGGGATCTGTCACCGTAGCGGTCACCGTAATGGAGGTGGCCCCGTTGCGGGTCAGCAGACCGCTGGTCTCGTCAATGGCAGGGTGTGCCGTGGCGGGTTCTGTTTTGGTCTCGTCGATCGTCCAGCTCACGGTAGCGTCCTTGGGCTTTTCGATCTCCTTGTCCTCCAGGTTCAGATAGGCAAGCTGCATGGTCATGGAGCTGTCATCAGGCGGCATCTGCCGGCTGGTGATCTTCACATGATCCAGCAGGGTGTCAATATCGGCAGCCTGCTTTTTATCCAGCTTCAACAGGAACGTATCGGACAAGCCGGTATTCCTGCCGATGGCCTTTACCCGCACCTGCCCGGCCTTGGCCTGGGCAGTTACGGCCACAACGCCGCTGTCGTAGTTCACGCTTACGGTGTTATCGGAGATATCCTCCAGGCTCCAATAATACTGCTCTGTACCAAATACGGGGTCGGTATACGGCCTGTTGTACTGGTCGTACAACTGGGCGCTCATTGCCTCGTAGAAGGGGTTCACCGGCGGGATCTGAATAGCGCTCACCTTGCCGTTCAAACGGGTCACCTTGATGTGGTCCGCCCTGGCGGCGTCATCGGCGGTAATGGTGGCGGTATCCGTCAATGTAACTTCCCCGGCACCGCCTGTCGGATCGGAGTATTTCACGGTTGCCGTAACATCGACAGGCTTGTTGTCCGCGTCAAAATGGAACAGACCCGTATGCTCGCCCACATTGCTGGTGGGCCCCCAGGTGATCTTCGCGCCGTCGGGCTGGGCGATCACCTGACCGTACTGATCGTAATAGGTCAGTGTCAACTGCCCGTCAGTGGTTCCGGCGGGGAAGCCGGTCTCGTTGATTTCCACCTTGGTCGCGATGGACTTTTCATACACGGTTTCCGCCACCAGGGTTCCGGTAACGGTCCGCTTTACGTCCTCACCGTTTTCGTCCTTCTCCAGCAGCGTGGTGGCCGCCGTGATGGTGACAAACGTACCTTCCACCGCGTCCTTGGGAACGGTCAGGATCGCATGGTCCTTTTCCGTTTCATTTCTTTCGATCTTCAGATTTTTGATATAGTTGCTGCGGGCTTCCCAGGCCGGCTCACCCACATTGTTCCAGGGGCGGCCGTACTGATCAAAGCCGTGGCAGATGTACTCTTTTTCCGTATCGTTCTGAGAACCGACCAAAATCCCCAGGTCACCCCAGACTTCGATCTGCTCAGCGCCTGTGATGGTCATGGTTTCCAGCCTGGCCTTTGCCCCCAGGGTAATGACCTGCTCCGGCGAGGTCTCGCCGTCTACCTCTACCTGAACCGTCACTTCCTCGGAGCTGTTCATGGAGAGCTTGCCGTCGCTGGTAAGCTCAGCGTCCACGCCCTTGTCGACCAGGGTCCAGACAGGAGGATTCTTGGGCTGATAGTCAAATACGGTATTGTACTGGTCCAGCACCTCGTAGCTCAGCTGGAAGTTCTTCTCCGGCGGGGCAACCTTATCCTTTACTCTGACGCTCTTGAGCACAGAGGGCTTCCGGATCAGATGGACGATATCGGTCTTCGCCAGACCGGATTCCTTCTCGATCACCGTGATCTCCACAGTCTGGTTGCCCGGGGCCTTGCTGGTGATGACCAGAGCGGCGGAATCGCCCGCTGTATTCAGTGTAACGCCCTCCAGCTGCGCCGGCCGCATCTGCCACACTACATTGCTGGTATCCAGTTCTTCGTTGAACTGGTTCACCACTGTGGCAGAATAGGCCACCAGTGTGGTCTGATCCTGTCCGTTGGCGGGCTCCGGCACCAGTACCGGATCTCCGCCGGTGCGCTCCAGCATAATGGCATAGGGCTTTTCATCATCACCAAAGGTGATCTTATGCTTTTGCTTGGAAATATGGACCCCGTCCGCATCATCGTCATAGGCTACGTCGATATAGACTTCCTCTTCCACGCCGTTCAGCGTCAGAACGCCCTTGCTGGGATCGGAGATCACAACAGAACCGGCGGGGCTGACCATCTCTTCTCCGCTGCTATTCTCGGAAACGTTCCAATGATACTGCCCAACGCCCGGAGCGGGAGAGGGCATCTGGTCTTCATACTGGTCGTAGAAGATGGGAGTCAGCTCCAAACCGGGATGAACGATCTGGCGCAGATAGCTTTCCCGCACAGAGATCTTTGTCAGAACACTGTCTCTATGGCGAACAGCCAGCTCCACCGAAGTGCCCGGCACATTGTCCACACCGTCCGCGTACAGCCGCACGGCCACATTGATATGGTCCTTCTTGGGCGCGCCGGCCTTTACCTGTACCGTGGCGGACCGCTGGTCATCTCCGGCCGCAGCAGCCATGGATACCGTCTGCTTATTGTTGTCGCTGCAGGTCCAGACAAAGTTTGCCTTATACTGCTCCGCCCAGGGGATGCCCGCACTCTCGCTGCGTCCGTACTGGTCGTAAGCAACCACAGTCATTCTGGCCTGCTTATCGGGCGTGCCGGCCACTTTTTCCGATACGGTCACGGAGATCCCGTTTTCTGTTACCACCACATCGGGATCACTGCCGGTCTCCGGTACGATCTCAAGGCGGCTCACTCTTGCTTCTCCGCCCAAACGGATCGTAGCGGGCTTGGAATACAGGAACATCTCGTCCCCGGTTCCCGCCGGCTTGGCTTTTACTCTCACCAGGATCGTATCGCCCGGCTGCATGGAGAGAGTTTCTCCCTCCGGTGTTTCGGCAGTCCAGGAAAGCTCGCCGCTGGTATCTACCAAGCGGGGCGAAACGCCCTCTATGGAGGAGGTGTAATCCAGCAGATCCCACAGGAACTCATAGCCGCTGCTCTGGGTAGAAACGCCGAGCACCTGCCCGTGTTCGTCCAATGCGGAAGCCTGTAAGCGGAATCTGCCGTCCGCGGCGGGAACAGCCTGGGTATCTACCCGTGCCCCCGCGAAGGCGGTATCGCTTTCATAAGTGGTGGTGAACCACGCGGTACCGGACACGATGCCCGTATTGCTGCTGGCCTTCACCGTCACTGTTTTATTTTTGGGAGCGGAGCTGGAGATCATCACTCTGCCGCCCTGGTTCACAGAAACACCGGAAACGGCGGGGTCGATCTCCCAAATGAAGGGAGCGCTGAGCTCCATCTCAAAGCCGTACTGGTCGTAGGCCTTCGCCACAAACTGCCTGACCTCATACTGCTCCTTCCCATCCAGATGGGAGGGGACCTCCACCGTAAAGCCGTCTTTTCTTCCGGTGGCTTCCTCCACCTTGATGCTGGAAAGGCTTTGGGCCTGGCCTACTTGGAAGGTCTTCAGGGGAGACCCGATCACTTTCTTATTGGAAACCGTCGTTACCCGCACGGTAAACTGAACGGTAGTGTCCTTCACCGTTACCTTGCCGTCGGAGGTTAGCTTCACTCCCGCGGGCTGAGAATCCTCCAGGATCCACTGGCATTGGCCGTTGTAGGCCATTTCCTGATCGTACTGATCGTAGAACTTTGCCGTCAGCTGCAGATCCTTCGCGTCGGAGGCGATCTTCGAGATCTCCTCGCCCTCGGGCTGGACCTGAATGCTCTTGAGCACCGCCAACTCTCTCGTAATGGTCACCTTTTTGGTGCTGGTGAGCGTGGCCGCTCTGGCGGCGGGCGTATGAGAGGCCGTGATCTCCACCTGCAGAGGCAGACTTGCGAGAGCGCTGGCGCTGTCTGTTACAGTAAGCTCACCGGTGGCCGGATCAAAGGTAATCCCGCAATCCGCGGGCAGGCCTGTGATCGTATAGGCCGCTGTGATATCATTCTTCTCAGCGCCGGAAGCCGTATATGCCTTTACCGGGTACTCCGCTGTTTCGTCCGCCTCTCCAGGCAGGGGCGCGCGCAGAGTCTCCGGGCCGCTCAGGGCAATGGAGACAATGGCGTCACTGTTCTCGTCGCCCACTGTGATCTTAGCGGAGGGAGAAGTCACTCCCTTGGCCGTTACAAAGACGATGGCATAGCCGTCCGGATCATGGATATACAGCTGATCTCCGGTCAGGGTAGTCTGATCGCTGGAGCTTTCCAGCATGGTCCAGATAGAAGCTCCTCTGTACTCAATGGCCTCGCCGTACTGATCCTTATACTCCGCCAGCAGTGTCCCGGTTCTGGTATCTGTGGGCACAGTGGTGGTAAGGACATTGACAAAGGTCAGCTTTCTGTCCGCCTTGCGCAGGGTCAGATAGGCAACACCGGAAACGCCGCTGATGGAATCCACCGCCACGATCTCAATGGTGCCCTCCTGGGCATTGCTGTTTACCGTGACCACGCCGCCGCTGCTGATAGATACGCCTGCGGGGGTGCCGCTGATCGTCCAGAAGAAGCTGCCCTCCATTTCCTGATGATACTGGTCAAACACTCTGGCCTGGAACACCGCGAAGGCGCTGTCACCCAAGCCGGGAATGGTCACATCTCCGTCAGAGCCCTTCCGGCTGACCTCCACAGAGGACGCCCTGCGCTCGCCGCCGCCTACCGGCAGCACGACCACAGCGGGCTCAATGCTTTCGTTGACCGCCGTGACCCGCACGGTCATTTCGGTCACGTCGTCTCTCAAAAGGGTAAATACGCCGAATTCGTCCACCTCGACACTGGTTTCGGGATGGCTTCCCAGCACCTCCCAGAACACAGGGCCGGAATACTCCATTTCCCTGCCGTACTGGTCATAGAACACAGGCGTCAGAGTAAAGCTGTGCTTTCCTCCCGGCACGCTGGTCTCCTGTACGCCAATGGCAGACAGCACGCTGTCCGCATAGGTCAGATCTACCGTGATACTGCCGGAGATCCCCGCGGCCTCAGAGGTGGCCACTACCTTCACATTCCGGGTGGCGGGCACATTGCTGCGCACCGTTACCCGGCCGGTGGTATCGTTCACCGCCATACCCTCCGGCGCGCCTTCCAGCTTCCAGGTAAACACTGCGGCAAACTCGTTGCCGTACTGGTCGTAGCCTACAGCATTGTAACGTACCGGCTGCGGCTCCACATTGGGCGTAAGCGGGATCTCGGTGTTTCCCGTTACCTCAATGCGGTCAAGCACTCTTCTGCCGCCTACCGTCAAGGTCTTTGTGGTGCTCTTATCGCCCAGCACCAATGTTACGGTAACAGACTTCGCACCGGTCTTAGGCGTAATTCTGCCGGAAGCGTCGATCACGGTGCCGCCATCGTTTTCACAGCTCCAGACAGGACGCTCCGTAAAGCTCATGGGCTCGCCGAACTGATCCAGCATCTGGGCGGTCAGCTGGGTGGTCACCCCACCTTCGATCAGATCTTCCTTAATATTGGCCCGGCTCACCTGAGGAACGCCGTGCACCAAGTCAATGATGTATTCGCCCTCCACACCGGAGAGCAGGTCTACCGCCACTACCCGCACCTGTGTCTGTTCCGGCGCGGCGCTGGTCACAGTAAACAGGCCCTTCTGGGTAATGGAAACACCCTCAGGAGCGTTATCCAAATACCAGCCGAACTTGCCCACTGTCTCAGAGCCGTACTGGTCATAGGAGGTTGCGGTAAACTGATAGGTATTTTTCTTTGCGGCTTCTCCGTCATAGGTGGGTACGGAAACCATTCTGCCATCGGGATCCTTCACGATCTTTACCGTCGTCGTATGAGGATCGCCGCTGATCACGATACGCTTTGTTCTGGACATGGTGCCGGAAGCGGATACGCGCACATACACCGCCTGCACGTCCTCTGTCAGGGTCAGCATGCCGCCGTGAGGCGTAATGGAGACCTTGCTCAGCTGCGACTCCGGCTCAGTCTGGGACACATACCAGTCGCTGACGCCCTTATAGTCGATAGCCGTTCCATACTGGTCATAGTAATCCGCATGGAGCTGGGCCACCTCTGTGCCAAAGGGCAGAGAGTTCTCCCGCACCTCTATGGTTTTGAGTATGCTGGGGCTGCGGTCCAGGATCTGAATAGTCCTGCCGCTTATCTTGTTCTGCTTTTGATCGTTGATTTCAGTAGCAACTATCTGAATATTTCCGGGAGCGGTATTGGCCGCTACAGAAAGCTGGTTTGTCACCGCACCGTCCGCGTCGGGGAAGGTAACTCCCTCCGGCGCGCCCCGCAGCTCCCAGGTGACCTTCAGGTCGTTCATGGGTTGCAAATACTGGTCAATGCCGGAAGCGGTATACTCCGCGTGAGCGGAAGTTTGATTGCCATAGGGGATATACAGGATCCCGTAACCATCGGTACGGGTCACCTTGATCTCCCGCAGCTCAGGCGCATCGTCACTGAGAGGGATCACCTTGTTTGCCACAGCAGGCGTTTTGTCCCCTACGGTAACAGTGGCCTGTACTTTTACAGACTCCAGACTTGTGTCAAAGTAAAGCACGCCGGATTCGGGAGAGGCAAAGTAGGTATTCGCGTTGGCGCCGTCGGGCAGCACCCATTCTACCTTGTCATACCCCGCCATTTCCTCACCGTACTGATCCAAAGCCACAGCGGTGAGGGTAAAGGGCATCTGCGCTCTGGGGATATAATCGTTCTTAATGGCGGCGGAGGTGAATTCCGGAGAAGCCCGCTTGATCACCAGAGTAGCCGTGCCGGACTTGCCGGACTCAGACTCTCTGGCAATGACGCGCACTTCTTCGCTGTAAGCGGAAGAGCTTACGCTCACCACGCCGTTCTGATCAATGGACACGCCGCCGGTGGAGCTTTCCACTTCCCAGGTCACTTCGCGGCCTTCCATTTCATCGCCGTACTGATTGTACACATGGGCCTGATAGGTGGCGGTCTCCTTGGAAGAGCTTGCCTTGGCCGGTACGATCACCGCGCCGGTTTTGCCAGTGCGGGTGATCTCCACCTTATCCACATACTCATCGCCGGTCCTTTGCAGCAGCACTTCTCCTGTGGAAACGCCGCGGCAACTCGCTTCCACCACGACCCATGTGGTGGTGGGATCCAGCGGGTTCAAGCTGGCGGTATAGCCATCGGAATTTTCCACCAGACTGGTGAGATAGCCGTCATTCTTTACCAGCTTCCAGGATACGGAGCCCTGACGGGACATTTCCTTTTTATACTGATCCAGCCATACCGGCTCTAAAACCATGACCTGCTTATCGCTGGGCAAAGCCTTCTGCTTGACCTCCAGATAAGTGAATTCCGAAGGCTCCCGGATAATATCCACTTCACAGGTACCGTAAACACCGGTATCGCTGTCGGTGGCATACACGGTCATCTTCATATTGGGGGCGCTGCTGGTCACTGTCAGAACACCGGTCTGAGAAATGTTCACAGTAGCCTCTTTATCGCTGAGGCTCCAGATCAGATGGGTATCCATTTCCACGCCGTACTGGTCATAGCCCTGCGCGGTAAACGCCTTGGTGGAGGGGGCATCGGTGCTTGCCATGTCGGGCACCCGCACGCCGCCTGCCGGGTGAGACGTTACTACGATCTTAGACAGGTATCTTCCTGTTCCCAGGGTAATATCCGCCTCGTCCGTAAGGCTCTTTGTGGAACCCGCATCGGGCAGCACGCTTACCTTCACATGGGCGGAGGTATTGCTGCCGAAGGTGATATCGGCGTTCTGATCTTCCTCCCGCTTTGTCACAGTCACACCGGAAGTAGTAGTGCTCCAGGTGGCATTCGCCGTGGAAGGACGGTTCATCTCATCGCCAAACTGATCCAGATACCGCAGGGTCAGTGTTCCGGTCTCTGTTCCGGCAGGGAAGCCGCTTTCCACGATCTCCACACTGCTCAGCCTGGGAGATTCCCGCACTACCGCAAATTCCTTATAACCGGAGGCTTCCGTCTGCTCAGCGGTATCCATATCGTCACCGATCCAGCAGGTAGCGGTCACACGAACGTCCGGGATTTCTTCCGCTTTCGCCGGAATGGTAACTGTACCGGTGTTCGCGTCGATCGTCGTTCCTACCGGAGCGTTTTGCACACTCCACTGAATCTTTACCTTGCCGCTTTCCAGATCCTCTATGGTGTACGCTTCCGCATACTGGTCATATACCGTGGCGGTAAAAGAGACAGTACGCGCTGTTGTGCCGTTGATACGAACCGGCAGGAAGCTGCCCTTTGCCAACTCTACCTCCACAGAAGTGGGCATCTTGGGATCGGCAGAAACGGGAATGGTCACTTCGCCGGAATTGATCCTGGCTGCTTCTACTGTTACAGTAAGGCTTGTGGTATCTCCTGAGCCGCCAAAGGTCACATAGCCGCCCTGAGATACGTCTACCTGAGTCTCCTCCGGAAGCGCGCGGATCTTATCCCATTCCTCATAGCCCCGCGGGAAGGTCTCTCTGCCGTACTGGTCGTAATAGATGGCTTCCAGCTGTACATTCTGGCGGGGCAAAAGCTTCTTCTGCCGAACACCGATGGAGGAGAAAACAGACTCCTCCTTGGTCAGCATCAGCTCTACCGTGCCGAAAATACCGGTAGCCTCGTCCACTGCGGTGATCACAGCCTTGCCCTCTTCGGCAGAGCTGCTCACGGTGAGCACACCGTATTCATTGATGGAAAGCCCCTTGGAGGAAGCGCCGGAAACCAGCCATTTCACATTGGTCAAGGGCGTTCCATCGTGAATATCCAGATCATACTGATCGATACCATATGCCTCGTAACTTACAGAAACCTGACGATCCGTGCCGTCTACCTGAGCAGGGATCGCCACTGGGCCATCACCTAACGCCCGCCGCACAATAACCTGCTTCAGTATAGAGGGGTCTCCTCCTACTTCCAGGTAATCATGCTTTGGAGCAAGATCTCTCAGGCCCAAGTCCTCAGGATCGCTGCCTGTATAGGAAACGGTAACGCCAACCGAAGTCTCATTTTTCACAAATCTAATCCAAGAGGCGCCATCTGTTTTCCGTGTAATTGACGCACCTATCCCATTATCCTTTACCCAGGTGAAGTCTCCCGGCTCTGTAGGAATTTCTACATTAAACTGGTCATATACAATAGCTTCCAGCTGATATTCTCCCGTGCCTGCGGGGAATTTTTTATTGTAGATCTCCAGCCGGTCCGCCCGGAAAGCGCTGCCTGTTCTGGTGATCTCAACAAAGGTTTTTCCCAAAATACCGGTGGTATAATCCTTGGCCAGAACGGCAACATCCTGCTTCTTCTCCGCATAAATATCAGCGGTAAGATTACCATTCTGGTCAATAGTCACACCTTCCGGCGCCCCTACCAAGCTCCACACCACACCGTCCAGAACACTCTGTCTCATGGTCTGACCATACTGATCATAGGGTGTGGCACGGAATCGCACGGAGCCGGAACCGGCATTGATCACATCGGTCTCACCCTGTACCTTGATCGTAGTGAGTCTGCGCTCTCCCGCCTGATACAGATAGATAGGACCATAAGCCTTTCCGTCCACCGTGATTTGGATCGATACATCCCACGCGGTTCTGGAATAGATCAGGCGGTTTGGCCTGCCGGATTCAGAATGGTCAAAATTGGCTCTGGCCTGCTCCTCTTCAGGCTCAGCACTCAGCACCTCCCAGAGAATTTCTTCCGGTGTATACTCCATTTCCCTGCCATATTGATCCAGAAATACCGGAGTCAGATCCAGATATGTGGTATCACTGTAGGAAACGGGCAGGAAGCGTTCGCGAGTTGTCACATTGGTCAGAATACTGTCCTCCTGCTCAGCTAAAATGCTGAAAGAGGTAAACCCGCTGACGCCGCTGCTGCGGTCCACCGCGGTCAAGGTCAATCCCTGTTCAGAAGTGGAAGCAGCCTTGCTGGAAATGCTCACCGTTCCACGGTTGACCGTTTTTCCGTCAATGGTCACAGTATCTCCCACCACGGTCACGCCGTCAACGGTCTTTTCAAAATTCCAGTTAAACAGCCGTCCCTCGATCTCTTTATCGTACTGATCGTAAACCCGGGCAATGTACTCCACCTTGGCGTCACTGCTGCCAGACCGGGGCACATGCACAGGGATCTCACCGTTGTATTTCACGATCTCGACCCGGGTGGCCTTAGGCGCCTCCCGGCCAATGGTAATGGTCTCCTGGATCGGGGCCACATCTTTTACCGCATCACCCACCGGGGTGATGGTAACAGTAATACTTTCCGTAGTGTCGCCCATCACCAGAACACCATCTGCCGAAACGGTAGCGGCTCCCGCCGTAGGATCCCCTTCCACGGAAGAAACCAGCTTCCAGGAGGCAGAAGCACCGTCTACCACAATGGCGTCATAGTATTGATCGAAAAATTCATATTCCAGCTGTATCGGGCGAGCGGCAGCCGCCAGAGAGCGAGGCGTCTTCATGCGAATGCCAATCAAATTGGGCTCTTCCCGCTCTACTTTGGCCACGCCGGTGGCCACCACCACCGGTTGGCCGTCCGCCGCGCTTTCTGTAGCGGCCTTCACCGTTACATTGCCTGCCGGGGTAGTGCTGAACACGCGCAGAGTAGCACTGGGGTCCTGAGCGGGATCGGTTTTACCAGTAATGGTGATCGCCTGGTCAGGAGTATCCACAATGCTCCAGTGCAGTTTATTTGCACCTGTAAAATCTCTGAATTCCTCTCCGTACTGGTCTCTGGCATAAGGACGCACCTCAAAGCTCTCAGACTGAGGTGTTCCGTCCGCCAGGAAGGGCTTTACCAATCTGGAAGAAGGATCCACCGTCAAGGTCAGCTTGTCCACATAAGGCTTTTCGCTGCTGACACTGATCCGGTGATTCCTGCATTCTACGGAACCTACCGCCACATTGACGTAGAACCACTCAGAATACTGAGTGTAAGTGGCAAGTCCGGCATCCGTCAGAGTGACCGTACCGCCGCCAAACCAGCCGGAACCGGCTCCGTCTCCCGGTTCCCATACAGGAGTACCTGTGGGCTGCATAGGCAGTCCATACTGGTTCAGATATTCTGCCTTCAAATAGGTAGAACCGCCGTTTTCCGGATCCTTATACACCTGCTTCTGCTTGACACGCAGAGAGGTGAGCTCATCCGGCTCATAGCCTACGGAGAAGGTGGCGGAACCGTGGAACCATGTATCCCCTTCCCCGGGAGCTGTCGCGGTGATCGTGGTAGCTTCGCTGGGGTTCGTAACAGAATTGATATGTACCACACCGCGCTGCGTATAGGTAAGCCCGGTAGGTTCATTCTGCATAGACCACGTCACGCCGGCGGGAGTTCCCATGGAATCGCCGAACTGGTCGTACCCAATGGCGCGGTACACCGAAAGCCTTTCGGCATTGAGTCCGTCTCTTCCCACGGGAGGAATATACATATGAAGGCCGCCCAGAACATTCCTTACTTCCAGGTCGGTCAGCACAGATTCCTCCGCGCTGATCGCAAGCTCCTTTTCCACTGTTCTGGAAGAACCGCCATATTCCGCGGTCAAGCTTACCGTGACACTGCCTTCCGTCACACTTTCCGGCACCAGGATCTGGTTTCCGTTGTTTATTTCAACGCCTTCCGGCGGAGAAACCAGGGTCCAGGTCAGCTTTGCGGCGTCAAGGTCGATCAGTTCCTCTCCAAAGCTGTCATACAGTCTGGCAGTCAGCGGTGTCGTCGTGCCGGGCCGCAACCTGCCGTTTGTGATCTCCGCACGGCCCAGGGCATTCTTTCCCTCAGCCGAGTGAACCACTTTAACATCCTTAAAGCCTACCAGATCTGTAATATTTCCTCTTCGATCATAATAGGTCACTGTAAGACGGATCGTTCCCTCCGGCACCTGCTGATTCAAGGTCAGGTTACCGTACTGATTCTGCTTGGTCGTGCTGGTGGAACCGTCCCGTGTGGTCAATTCAACACCGCTCATACCGGGTGCGGAGAATTCCCACTTGATCTTCTGAACATAGTTTCTCAGGCTTAAGTTAGCTCCAAATTGATCCCGCAAATAAACCTGATAGTCCCCTGTGGTGACCGGGTACGTTTCCTGACCCGGCTGCAACGTAATGGTATCAGGACCGCTGATTTCAAGATAGCTTGGTGTTCCGTTACCCTCACCAATAGCATAGATCTTTTTGATAACCTCAGCCGTATGTCCTGTTAACCTGGACTCTACCACTAACCTGATCAAGGTATAGGTATCCGGCGCGGTGGCCTGCACAGAATAAGTATCTGTAACAACATTATTCGTATAACGCCATTCCGTACTGCCGCTGTCCTTCAGCTGTGAATAGTTCTTTTCCAGCGTCTCGCCTGCCCGCAAAGTATAAGGATTTCCATACTGATCATAGTACAAGGGTGTAAGAGGAACATACCTCTCTGCCAATATAATGGATTCCTTGATGTCTACCCTTGCCAGATAAGGCTCACTTTCATGCACGGTAAAAAGCTTTGCCGTTCCAAAGATACCGGAGTTCCTTTCGATCGCCACCACCGTATAAGTTCCTACAGCGGCTGTGCTGTCCACAGTCACACGTCCATCCTTACTGATGGAAACGCCATTGTGCTCTCCTAAAATATCCCATACAACGGTATCGCTGCCAATATCCAACCCACTGCTGTCCATAACTTTTGCTTTAAACTGCAGATTGCTGACATAATTGGGTGTACCATCTGCCTTGGCCTCAGGGATCGCTACCGTAGTATTATCATCGGTAGTCACCGTAACCGAAGCCGCTTCACCGGCATCCAACACCTGCAAAGCTGTGAGCTCACTGGATACCGTTTCGTCCGGAGTATTCAGCAAAGACGCCTCAAACTGCACCCGAACCAGCTCCGCGCCCTTATAAGTGGTAACGCTGCCAACATTTGCGTCAAACTTTGCATACTGGTAGCCATCAATCCGGTTGGGCGGAACGGTATCAAAGACGTCTTTTAACCAATTAATTTTCAGCCTGGCGGCAGGAATCTGTGCACCATACTGGTCATAACATTTAGTTTCCAGAACGGTGGTTCCCATGCTCTTTACAGCTTCGTTTACCACTTCCGCTCTATCGACTTTGCTATCGTTCTTTGTCAATTCTACCGTGCGGCTCCCTGTTACATTAGCAGTCTCCGCAGTCAGATCTATTTTCCCTTTTGCCGCCTCAGAGGTAACAGTAAACGTAAGTTTTTGCTCCGTTTTCTCCCCATTCAGGGCACCGGTTTCCAATACAACACCATCATATTGGCCTCTCTCAGGCTTGTATACTACGGTTTCCCCGTCCTTCAGGCTCCAGGGTTCCTCATACTGGTCAAAGAACTTCGCCGTTACAGGAACAGATAAAACACCATTTTCCCCTGTTTCCGAAACCTCCGGAACAGCATAGGTAGTTTTATCTATTGCCAACTCAATAGAATCCAGAGCCCGGATACCACCCCATACCAATGTACCAGTATCAGAGGCTTCCGTTTTGCCATTATAGGTAGGCGTAACCTTTACATGCACTTCGGGATGTTGATTCCCGTACACAGTTAAAAGGCCATCCTCTGTCACCTGATAGGGAACGGGATCATTATGTTCCTTGCTGGTATCGATTTCCCATTTCAGCTGCAGCTTAGCCAGATCTTCTTCCGTCATGATATAGTCCGCGCCGTACTGATCCACCGTGGCAATCTTCAGCTGGAAGGGCTTTTCCTCCGTGCCATCAGGATAAATAGTACTCTTCACCCGCACATGGCCAAACTGAGAAGAGCCCCGAGTAATGGTCAGCACCGCAGTATCAGAATCCTTCGCGCCGCCCTCAATTGCGACGGACACTTTGAGCCTGATCTCTTTTTCCGCATAGCTGCTGGTAATAGATAAGCAGTTCCGGTAAGGAGTACTTCCTTGCTCTTGAGAATCCCATATCTCGACATTCTCATCCTGAACAACGTCTCCCTTTTCATCTACAATAGACCACTGGTATGCCTTCGGATCTGTCACAGCCGGCATCTCCTGGTGATACTGATCGTATAGCTTGGCCACGTAATAGGTTCGGCGTGGAATCTTGATACCATTTATGGTAGCAGGCAGCGCAAGCTCTGTGGAAGGTTCCACATTCGCAAAAGACGCATCGGTATAGCGCACTAATTCCACAGATGAAAAGCGGGATTCTTCCTTTTGCAGGGCAGCCGTATAAAAACCCTGCTTATCCTGAGAAGTATCTCCGATCCCGGCGGGGTGGAAGGTCGCCTGTATTTTCATGTCTCCCGCCTGTGCATCCGCCGCGGTTTTATCTTCTCCAAAGCTGAATTTCACCTTGATTGGAGTCGTCCCGTTCCAGGCAATCAGGCCGTCCTCGTCCTCTGTCGCTCCGTCCTGAGGAGTCAGAATAAAAGCATCCGATTTTTCTCCACTCAGGGAAAGGAATAGGGTTCCTGCCCCGATGGAGTATCCATATTGATCTTTTACATCTACTGTAAGATCCAGGCCCTTTTCCTGGAAGCTGCCAGGCTCTACAGAAGAAATATCAATCTGTCCGGTACTGTTGCCTTTCTCGTCCTGTACCGCTACAGAAGTAGGCACAGAGGTCTCTTTCGTCAAAGCAACGCTCAAAACAGAATAGGCACGAAAACCGATTCTATCGTCCACAGCAGGAACATGCTCCTCCATGTAAACCAGGTTTCTGGAGGCTCTGAAATACACGGTCAGATTCTCGCCCTCGTTTTGAGAAGCTTCCGGCGTAATTTTTAGCTGGCCTGTGTAAGCCTCTACCTGTACGCCGTCCTTTTCCACCATTTCTGTCTCAAAGCTCACACCCTTGGGCATGTCCTCTTCGTTTGTAATGGGATTTCCCTCCGCATCGCAGAATTCCCAGTACAAATCGGTAGGCGCAAAAGAGCGCACCCGATCCTTCACATCGATACCCTTGATCTTACCGGTATAATCGATGCTGGTGGTTTTGGTCTGCCCGGCCTTGGGAACCTCTTCCGTGATGCTCTGCGCGCCCACGTACAGATGGGTAATGGCCGGAACATCCCAGCCGGTATAATAAATACCAATGTTCCAACGCTCGGGATCATTGGAAATATCCTGGCCGGTAGTCACATCTATGTTGCGGATCTGGCGGGGCACATTATAGTTGACACCGATATTGGCATCGACCGCGGGAAGTACATCGTAATAATAGCCTACCTCGTTCCGCTTTGTGCTGCCGCCGCTTACAGTAGTGCTGATGTATTCGATAGCCGCGATGGTATAGGCCGCTGTGCTGGACACAATGGCCTTTTCCTCGTCATAGCTTCTGGTCTCCTCTACATAGCCAATATCATCTGCCGTACCCAGCCGGAAGCTGTTGTCCGTCAGATTTCCGATATCGTTATTTTTCACTTTGAAGTAGAGAACGCCCGCTTCCACTTCCACGCCGCTGTCCGCACTGGTATTCAGCGTGAATTCATAGCTCAGATAAGTACGGGGGGACTCTCCGCTTTCTCCTTCTTCCGGAGAAACCACCACATATTTACTCTGGGACTCGTCCACCCGTATTTTGGAAGTAGGCTGTGTAACACTTCCTCCTACCGCATCGGAAAAACTGCCGATGGGGCTTTCTCCCTTTAAGCCGTAGCCTCCGGTCTTTCCCTTGTCGGAAGACACCTGCAAAGGCTCCTTGCCGCTAGCCAAATAGGGAGTCAACACCTTCGGATCCACAGAAAACAGAATGCGGCCCGAATGGATCCCGTAATTGCCCACACCTGTGGCCAATACCTTCATTTCCAGAATACCGTTTCCGGAGTCAAATTTCGATTGCTCCAACCGGATACCCGCCTGGGCATTCTGTGTGTCCGGACTGATTCTGGCGGATGCCAATGGTGCGCTGCTAAGCAGCAGCGTCACTGCCAAAAGGAAGGACAACACCCGTTTCATTTTCTTTTTCATGTGATCCACTCTCCTTATTTTTTCATAAGCAGAACTGTAATATTTGAAGTCTTTCTTGCTCAGAGCATTGGGGCTGCCCTGAGCAGGGAGAAAAGCAAAGCTTTTCCCTCTGCTCAAGGCGGTCCCGTTTGGGATCGTCTTAAGTCCCCGGTAAATGGGGAGGTTATTTCTTACGCGTCCGGCTGGATCGGGGAGAAGCTGCGGTACGGATAATGTTCATCCGTATTGCCCAGGTTTCCGATCAGGAAGCCGCGGTCCAGCGCATTGACTACGCCGTCCTGGTTAAAGTCGCAGCGCTTAATGATCGCCTCTTCCTCGGGAGAGGTACCCGGCTGACCTGTATACCGGTTGTAGTGCTCGATCAGGATATTCAGGTCGGTATCGTTGACCTTCTGGTCACCGTTCACATCGCCGCCGATCAGACGAAGGTCAAAGGTATAGGTCTTACTGGTGGTTCCCAGCTCCAGAGAATAGGCTGTGGGCCTGGGCCGGTATTTCCGCCCGTTATAGGTAAGGAAGCCGTCCCTTTCTACAACGATGTAATACTTACCACCGCTGTAGGCGCCCTTATTCAGAATATTCTGAATCTCAAACTCGCCGCCGTATTCCTTGCTCTCCGTGGTATAAACCGGAGGCACGTTGAAGCTGCCGTCTTCCTGCAGGGTTGCGTTTTCCGCGTCATACAGGGAGATCTTCGCCACGCCGGTACGTTCGTTCAAGGCAGGCATTTCAGGTGTGATGTAGATGCGGCCCTTCAGGGTGCTCTGTCCCACTACCTGACGGATCTTTATCTTGACCGGTTCTTCCACATGGTCGGCGCTCAGGAATACCCAGCCCTCATATACACCGTCCTCCAGGCCGGACACGGGGTGGATCTCCACTGTGCCGATGCCGCCCAAAGACTGCTTCAGGTTGGTCTCGCTGGGCCTCTCCGCTTCAAAGTAACTGCTGGGAGTAGCGCCCTCACGGTCGTCGTACACTGCCGCCGTAATATTTTCCAGATCGCCCGTTCCACGATTTTCATAGGACAGTACAAGACTGGTAAGCTGGCTGTAATCCACCTGCAAGCCGGAGAACTGGTATTCATAACGATCTATCGCCCCGGTAGAGGTATTCAGCACCTCTTTCATGAAGGGCTGGCCGTTCTCGTCCTTGTTGATGACGCCCAGAATATAGCTTGTGACCGGGCTTTCATCGTCCTGAATGAAGACGTCGGTATAGGCGCCGCCGTTACTTACATAGCAATAGCCTTCATCAGAATTCTCAATGGAAAGTACCAGCCTTACAACCATGTGCCCCTGCATCTTATCCGTATCCTGCAAGGTCAAATACACATCTTTACTGGTGGAAGCGCCAAATGTAATGGTATCATACTCTCTGCCGCCGGCAAATCCAAAGGTCTCCTTTGCCGCTATCAACGCTTCGCCGGTCAGTTCGATGGGGTTGCCGCCCTCCAGAATCAGATTGCCGAATTCGTCCGCCTCATAATAGTGCGGAGTGACTCGCACAGTAGCACTGGCATCGGCGCTCCCCAGCTTATTGATGTTGAACGCCAAAGGCCGGCCCTCCGGATAATCTGCTTCCTTATAGGAGTACTTGCTTCTTGTAAAGCCATACTGCGCCATCTGGAAGCTGTCTTCCGTAGTCAGCACTACATGACCTGCGCTATATACCCTGGGCTTATCCGGCAGCTTGTAGTAAGACCACAGATAATAAGTGGCTCCTTCACTTAAGCCGCTGACACCAAACTTCAGGTTTCCGCCTACCGTAACCGGCGTATGATTGTAGTTTACATACACAGGAGAATCGATATATCCTATTGGGAATTCTGCTCCTGTGTTGGGATTATAGCTGCGGTCTGTTACCAGCAGCACGCCTACCTCATCAAACTGCGGGTGGACGCCCAAATTGGTTTTTACTTCACCGGAAATGTAGTCGTTACCCACGTTTCCTTCCGAATCCACCAGCTTGTAGACCAGGTAAACGGTCTTGCCGTTTTCCACCTTGGTGGTATAGGCCTTATCTGTGTCGGGCAGAGGATCTTCAAAGGTGATGTTACTGGGATCGTAGCACTCATTGTACTTGTCTATGATGTTCTGTATCGTGTACTCTTCCGTAACATAGTAATCGTACTCTGCCTTGGAGGTATCTCTCCAAATAAAGCTCTTCTTGGAGCGAATCTCAGTATAAGGCGCTGCCTTGATTACGAAGTCCACTGTTTGAGAAGAACTGTTCCCGCCGAACTTGGCGACCAGCTTCATCATATAGGTGTTTTCCCTGTCGGTAGCCTTCAGCTCCACATCGGGAATTACCGTATCGCCTTCGCCGGTTTTCAGCCAGGAGCAGATATTCTCCGCCAAGGCATATTCCAGTTCGGCCCAGTAGGTGGTCTTGCTGCCAACGTCCTTCAGGAGCTTATCACCAGCCGTGGCCAAGCGCGCATTGTACTGCTCTTCTGTAATGGTCACATATTTGGTCACAGGCGGCGCTACTCTGGCAATGGCCAAATTCATTCCATCCACTGTCAGTTTTCCGCCCACTACAAACCTGGGGCTGGAAGCATCCGCACCCAGGAGCGCCGTTGCCTTTGCCACCACAGCGGCGTCTCCAGTCACACACAGCTGCTGATACAGCGTGTTGTAATCACTGGAGCCCAAAGCCGCCTGATATTCGGCGGGCATCACCAGCAACGCTACCTTGCTCAGGTTGGTGGAAGCCGCGCTGTCTCTTGCGGCGGCCGCCTTTACCTGTACCAGATCGCTCTTCTGATAAACAGCTTGATTTTCCAGCTGTCTGGAGGTGCCTCCTACCACAGAGGACTGAGGTGTATTGCGGTTTATGACCAGCCGGAGTTCATCAGTGGTCTTCTTTGTCTCCGTGTCGCTGTCAGATGCCCGTATTTCCATGGAGGTGTATACTCCGGTGGGCAATCCGCTGGCGTCAAAGGTAACAGGATACAGATTCTCTCTCTGGGTTGCCGCTTCCTGGCTCTTGGGCATTGCCTCGGTGAGTTCAGGCGCCGCGCCCGGTACTGTGGCGATCGTGCCATTGACAGCAGGCTTAACGGTGCTTTCCGCACGGGAGCCGTCCGGATCCCAGGCAGCCACATTCACATGGAAGGTTTTATCCGCCATGCTCTGGTCTACCAGGAGATAGGGCTTTCCGTCGCCGGCGGTCTGAACCTTTCCGGCATCGTTATCGTAATAACGATCCTCTTCCTTCGCCAGCTCCACGGAGGGGCTCTTATTGAAGGTGATATACTGCTCGTTTACCGGGGTGTCCCAGCCCTCTTCCGCATATCTGGTATAGGCTGCCAGCTCCGCTTCGGTCCAGGTGCCGCTGGCCGTGCTCAGATGAGGCGTGGAGGAATCCTTGGTATACTCAAAATAGTATCCATCCCGGTTCACCACAAACTGCTTGCCCAGTGAGTATTCTACACCCTGGGTCTGACCGCCCAGGTTCTCAGAGGTGGTCGCGCCGTTGGAGCGGATCTCTTTCACATAGATCTTGTACTCATAGGCCGTGCTCAGGTTTTCCCAGGTAGCCCTGGCCGCGGTCTCGCCGGATACCTGAGTGACCTTTGTCTCCTTGGCCTTCTGGGTAACGCCGTCCGCTTCGCGGTTTGCTTTGGTGGGATCCCACTTGGTGATATCCACCTCGTGGTAGATCGGTTTCCCGTCTTCACCCAGCACAGGCTCGCCTTCCGCGTCTGTTTCCTTCTCAAAGGCCTTGAGCGTCAGGAAGTACTTCTGGTAACGGCCGCTTTCGTTGGGATTATAATTCATCTGCACCGTGATCCTGCCGCTGTTTTCCGTACCGGCAGTGCTGGCGGAAACAGGCTCCTTGCAGCCATATTGGAAGCAGGGATAGGTCATGGTCTCGGAGAACAGATATTCATACTCTGTCAGCTCGATCAGATGATCCATCTTTGAGGACTTTTCCGGATCTGCGGTAGAGCTGTACTTGGATCTGTAATACTCTCCGCTGACCGCCATTCTGCTGGAGCCGACACCCGCGGCGTTCACATAGGCATAGCTGTACTTGTAAACAGCGTCCGCCGCAAAGTTTACCCTGGCATCTTCATAGGACAGGGTCTCCGTGTCCAGCTCTACCAGGAACATACCATCGCGGTAGATCTGTACGCCCTTCACTTCTCCGGTAGGCGCATCCCAGTTCAACACAATAGGTGACATGGGAGAAGCCGGCTCCTCAAAGTAGAAGCTGTCGGCGGGCGGAGCCGCAGGGCTCAGCATAATGCTGGTGATATCCTTACTGTTCAAGCTGGTGCTGTACCCATCGTGGTTTCTCGCCACTACCTGCAAATGGTACCACCGGCCGGGGGTCAGGCCCCGAATAATGAACTTATCACCATCGCTTAGGGTTGCCCAGCCGCCGCCGGGCTCCTCCTCGTTAGCGATGAACATATCCGTCATGGAGCTGGAATTGGATACATAGACCATGTATTCCGTTCCCTCTGGGTTCCCGCTGGTATCCACAGTAAGCGCTACGCTCTTCGTAGCGTAGTTACCTGCGTCATCCAGTGCCTCCGCGCCCAGAGTTCCGGGCATGTTGGCCATGGCGTATACGGTAGAAATCTTTTCATCGCTGATATTTCCTACCCGGTCACGGGTGCGGACAGATACATAATACTGCTTATTGGGCTCCAACGGAATTTCCTTCTCCGCACCTTTTGTCAGAATTCCCGTATAGGAAATGGTATTGGATTCGCTCCACTCGCTCCATTCGCTGACATTCCTGTTATGATCGCTTTCCGGGCCATCAGCAATACGGAACTGGTAAGGCTCTTCCGCCAAAGCGTCATCGGCATCCTTTACGTTATTTGCCACTGCCGTGATCATATGCGTAGTTTCGATATGATTGACAGTTCTCTCTGTAAACTCGGCCTCCACGCGAATATTGGAATGAATGTTCTTCAGTACGTAAGAGCTTACCGCGCCCACGGAATAGCTTGTTGTAGCGGTAACACCATTCATTTCAAAGATCGTGAGAGACTTGACCCGGTAACCGGCCTTTGGCAGAGGCAGGATCAATACGTCCTTGCCCTCAGGAACAGCGGTAACAGCCAGGTTTCCGCCATCCGCCGCTTTCAAGCCGATCGCGCCGCCCACACCGGGTTGGGTACTGATCTTATAGGTCTGCCGGTCAAAAATGACCTCCAGCGTACCGTTACTGCCGGGATCTCTCAAGGTATATTGATACTTCCTGACATCTCCGGGCAATAATTTCAAGTCGCTGCTTCCGACCATGTCCTCAGTATCCATATCTCCATCGACCTGATGGCTCAAGTAGAGATGGGAAATCTTATAGCCGGGCTCAGGTGTGATCATAAAGGTTCTGGCTCCGCCAATCGGAAGATTGATGGCGTCTCCGGCGGAAACAATGGTACCGTGAGTCAGGCCGTCTTCGGCGGACACTCCCACACTTACCTTATAGACACGCCGCGCTGTACTGAGCACATCAAATTCTACCTTTACATCGATACCGGGATCTTCGCCCTCGCCTGTGTAGGCCGGCACATAGTACTCGTAAACAGCCGCGCCCGGAAGGAAGCCATCAGGCTGAGCGCCATTGATGAGCAGAGATTTTGTACTGTAGCCGTCATCGGAGTCCATCTGGATATAGATCTCTTCTTCCTCAGGAACACGATATTCGCCGTCACCACTGTTCAACACGTTTTCTTCGCTGTCAAAGATCGTTACACTGCCGCAATCAGAGGTAGACAGGCGCAGTACACGGGTGGGAACTTTTTCAAATCCTGCCCAGACAATGGTGTTGTCTTGATCAACGGTAAGCTCATAGGTACGCACATTGCTGTGCTCAACCTTTGTGAGCGTGCTCACATCGATGACCTCGGAATTCACCATGAACGTGGCTACCCGATACCCGGCGTTGGGACGCAGTGTCACCAGCACCTTTCCTCCGGGGAGCACCTGATTCTGAGACAGGGAAACAAATCCATGGCTATCCAGCTCATGAGCCTCCACATTGTACATCACCGTGGGATCTACAGGATCCGGCTCTGTAGGCTCTGTAGGCTCTTCGGAACCCTCTCCCCCTTCTTCTCCGGGATCTGCCAAAGGCGTGATATTCGCTTTCGGTTCTTCATCGGACACGGTTCTTGCCGCCGCAAACTGTACAGCCGCCATACTGCGGGTAAGGCTCCGGTACACCGGGGCCTCCAGCTCCGTTTTCGGGAAGGTGGCGGAAAGGGTCGCGTCCTCTCTTACATTTTCGATCTCCAGATAGTCAGCGTCTCTCTCGGCGCTGTGCTGTATCTTTCCGGTCACATCCTGGCCTGCGTAGGTCACGGTGCCCAAAATATGCCCTTCAGCGGGATGGAACTCAAAGTATATGCTTTCTCCCGCGGGTACAGCTACTTCCCGATCCAGTTCGTTGACCTCATCGTTCCGAATCGAATAAATATTGCCGGTCGTATCGTCAAAGCTCAGGCTGATCACGTATTCGTCCAGGATGTCCTTCATCGTGGAGGTAGCGGTCAGCGTCGGTCCCTTGGTTTCCGGCGGGGTGGTATCGATACATACCAACACCGTGCGGGGATAAACCGCTTCGTTGCCGGCCTTATCTATTGCCCTGACCAGAACGGTATATTTTCCGCTCTTTTCAAATTCTACCTCAGCAGAACCCTGTGTCAGGCCGCCCAGGGTGATCCAGGTTTTGCCGCCATCGGTGGAATACTGATATTCAGCGGATTCCGCGTTGATATCGGTAGCGCCGGACGCCACGATCCGCACATTTTTTGTCCACACGTTGGAAACGTACTCGCTGCCGTCCTCATTGAGGAACTGAACGTCCAGTCCGCTGGGGGCTGTCTTATCTATGGTGAATCTTACGGTTCTGGTGTCACTGACGATGCCGGAGCCGTTTACCACGGAAGCGGTCACCTCGTACACACCGTCGTCAGACAAGGTCAGCGTCTGCGCGGAGGGGATCACAACATTTACCGGCAGCTTATTCATACCTGCCGCCAGCATCTGGTCATCGGTCCACCATTCCTGGGCTTCTCTGGCCTTATACTTTATAGAATACCGGATATTCGCCACGCCGGTCATATCCGCCGCGCCGTAATAATCCTGATAATATTCCTGCCCGCCCGCATTCAATACCAGATCGCCGGAGCTGTTGGGAGCATACTTTGCTTTTCTGGGATCGAAGCGCACCGTAACATTGGTGGAGGAGAAGTCGAACAGATCGGTCGTCTGCGTGTCTGTCTTTCCGGCGGCTATATTGGCCTGAGAACCGTTTTCGTTGCTGATGTACGCCACATTCTGGTTCATCATGTTTGTGACGGAGATCTCAGGCGGCATGGGCTTGGAAATGGTCAGCTTAATGTCGGTGATCCTTGTTTTTGCGGTCTGGTTGCCTCCGGTCTCGTTAGCCATTCCGGTCTGGTTATCATAGGCAAATACCGCCACGTTCAAAGAATCTACCGGCGTTTTCCGCATGGCGGCCCTGCCGATCTTGATAGAACCGCCGGTCTTCGGCAGCTGCTGCAGGGCCGTCTTCGCATTGGAAACCTGGGTCAAAGTGCCGTCGGCATTCATTTTGTACCACTTGGTCTCCGTGCCAGAGGCGTTCTTATCGTAGAAGTAATAGCCGTAGCCTCTGAGGACGCCTTCCTGGTCTTCAGAGCCGCCCACATTGATCATAACAAACTTATCGTTGCTTGTTACATCCAGATAGCTGTTGGCCGCATAGGGCTGCTGCTCGGAAGAACCGGCCACCAGCATGCCGGTGGTAACCACCTGCGCGGTGGGAGCCTGGGTATCCTTTTCATACAGGATAGAACGAGCAGACTGGTCGGGAATATAATCCTTTTCCGTTTTGCCCAGCGCCGCCGATGCGGCGGAAAGGCCATAGGTCCTCTCAGTAAGCTGGATCTTGATATGCTTGCCGATCTGACCGCGGGCACTGATAAAGGAGTAAGGAACCTCCCACACGCCGCCGGTACTGCCGATTTCTCCGTTGCCGATATTTCCGGTGGCAGTAGGCGCCGTAACGCACTTCAGCACCAGCTGGCTGCCGTAATAGTAATCGTTTCCACTCTTTGTCAGCTGGGTATACCCGCTCTCCTTATTCGCACCCTCTATGCCGACCTCTGTCAGGTTGATGGCAAAGGACGGAGTAAAGTAGTTTTTCTGGGGGTGAGAGCTGAGACGTTCTACCTTGATAGACCGGTGGGAAGAACCTGCGTCACTGGCGGTATCATACATAATGGTGGGGGTCATGCTCATGACGCTCTGGGGCGCATAGGTGACCGTAACACCTTCTGTGGCGTTGACCTGGCACACATCGCTGACGGCGCCGTTGATGGCTTCGTAGCGATAGCCCGTGACCTGACCGCTGGCATTTTTCACCGCCACTCTGCGGGTCGCGGTATCGGTAACGCGCTCGTAAATGGTCAGTACCGTGCCAGAGGGCATATCATTGTAGCCGGTCAGGCTGTTGAGGGTACGGCCGTTCAGGCTGCTGGTTGACCAGCCGCTTTCTCTCGACACTACCAGCTTATCTCCACTCTTTGTCAGGAACTGATACTTCCATTCCCGCTTGACAATACCGCTGAGCTGAACGCCGCCCTCGCTGATGGGGCCGCTGGGGCAGTCCGGGTCATAGGAAACATCCGTGACCTGCAAAACCTTCGTGCTGCCCTGGTTGGCAATGGTGGCGGCAAATTGCGCCACAGGCCTCTGGTTCACCACAAAATCAAACACGGCAGTGGCGGGATCCAGGGTATTGTTCTTCACATCCTCCTCAGAGGGGGCAAAGTAATAGGTATACCGCCCGGGCAGGGTGATGCCGGTTTCCAGCGCGTCGGAATACTGCCCGCTTCGCACGTCCACCTCATCTCCCATGCCCTTGGGATCGTGCACCATATACCAGCGGCCCGCGGGGAAGTCCGGGTTCGCCGAGGATTCGCCCCGCTCCGGCGGATTGACCGCCAGGTGCAGGTTGGAAATGTTATCCAGGGTATAGGCGACGCCCTTCTGAAGGCCCCCGCTGGGAGATACCTGATCCTTGATGGGCCCGTTGTCGGTATTGAAGCCCAACTCAATATAGTACTGCTGCGTAATATAAGTGGCTATATCTGTATATTCTTGAGCAGTACCTTGCGGTCCAGAGCCAAGTCGGCTTTCATACATACCGTACAGAGCCCGGTCTGCATCAGTCGCGCCCTGGCCCGCCATACGATTTAAGAAATCGATAGTGCCCTGACGCTGGCTGGCCTTGCCCCAGCCTACATATCTTGCCTTATCGTTATTCAAACGCCACTGAATCTGTGCTGTCAGAATAGGATCGCTGAAATCCCCCTGCGGGTCATCGGAAAGGTTCATAATAAATCTTGCCTTTCCTTCGCCCCAGGAAGGCTCTGTAACCACTTCAGACAAGGTACGGCCTACGTTATAGAAAATAGCGATGTTGCTGAATTCTACGCGAGTTTCAATTTGGCAGCTATGGCTGTCATAACCAATAACCGGGCCGAAACCGTAGCAGTCTGTATCACGGTAGGGGTTGGAAGCATCGTCCACATCGCCAATGGTGTGTCCGTCTACTGTAGGACGAGGTGTGGAAACATTGTTCAGGATCTTGTTGCCATTTGCCCGGAAATACTTCACGTTCAGATTGCTGTCTGCCATGGTATTTTCGATTTTATAAATTGAGCAAGTCGAACCGGTCAGATCGATCATGAAATTTTGGATCGTTGCGCCGCTGCCGCTGAGGTTTGCGGTAGCAATAACGGTACCCGTATTTGTTCCACCGCTATCTGCCAGCGTTTCTACAGGCTGATCCGTAAACTTCTGCACCTGAATACCGCAGGCACTGGTTTGACCTCGTTTGTCTGTCAGGCTCCACGAACCACCGCCCTGCACGATCATCACACGGTAACCGGAGACGACCCAGGTTCCCGCCTGGTTTTTGCGGATCGTAGTATTAAACCAGAAACCAGACTGTCTGTAAGTATGGAAGTCGCACTTTGCCGTATCCATAGTAAAGATAATGGACTTATTGGTGTTCTGAGAGAAATGATAGAACAGCCAGTCGCTGTTTGCTTCCTCACTGACACCGGCAAACAGAATTTTGGACCAGTCACTATTCCCGCCGATATCCATAATATGGCGCTTACGCATCATACAGGCATTGGTGTCTTCACCATTATCACCGTTCCCTACGGCATGCCGGTCTGTATACGCACGTACACGGCCATTCTCGTTGATTGCTACACTTGAACCGGTACGAGTATCGTGGTCATATTGCGCCCATTCTGTAATCTTTTTGCTGGCATCTCCGCTCATCAAACCGGAAATATTGATCCACTCCGGCTTATAAATGGAATAGCCCTTTGCCTCCACAATATTATAGGGGCAGCTGGCGCCCTGAGTACATGCGCCTGTGCCGCTGTCTGTGGTGTAGGTACAGGTATGGCTCTGCGTATACAGATAGGGGTTGAAGTCAGCGGCGTTGATATTGCTGCTGCCGGAAGTACCGTAGTACTTCTCATTGATCATCTTTGCCGCGCGCATTTTCAACGGAACAATGTTGCGTTCCATTTCCAGCTCGGTATTACCCAAAGCCATAGCCACCTCAATGGGGTCATGGGAAAGGGTGGCCACCGTGGTCACATTGCTGGAGGTACGCATCGCAACTTCATTGGATACCATAGACTCATTGCCTAGCATATCCACAGCCTTGAACAGCAGGGGAACATAATCGCTATAGCCCAGGCCGGTAAGGTCAATGCCTACCTGATATACAAAATTCTGAGAGCTTGTATAGTTGTTCCCTGTATACACCGGCACGGTATCGCTGGTGTTGGTAAGCTTTACCAGCTTTTTATCAGAAGCGATGGTGCTGATATCCGTCCAGGTAAGGCCGCCGTTTGTAGAGAACTTAAAGGTTTTCAGCGCTTTGCCGGTCTGAGGCTCGGAGTAAGCGAACGCCCAGACATCGCTTTCGGTATAAGTACGGTTATCATAGGGCTTAAAGCTTCCGCTCTCTTTCTTCGCAAGCCGGGCCTGAGGGGCCTTGGGAGACGTCAGATCCACACGGAAGTAGCCTTCTACCACTTCTGAAATGAAGCCGGCCTCGTCCTCCGCCCGCGCCACTACACGGTAGTAACCATCCTTGGAAACCACCAGCTCGGTCATATTGCTTACAGGGTTTCCAGAGGAATCCAGCTTATCGGACAAGGAGGCCCAATCCTTATAATCACACCCGGTATCATATGTAGTGGGCGTATAGGTGCTGAGCCTCTGCAATACAGCGGCTGTGGTGGAAAGCCCGCCGGGAACGCTGTCTGTGGGCAGGTAGTACATGCTGTAGCTGTACTGCTTGATACCGGAGCCGCCATTATCCTGGGAATCTCCGATATTGATGCTCACCTGAGCTGCTCCGTCTTCTCCTGTGCCGCCTACTACCACTGCCTTATCCAGGGACAGATCCTTATTTTCTCCGCCGCTGACCGCCCGCATAACAGGCTTTGTAGGCGCGCCGGAGTCAATGGTAAAGGGGTCGGAATAGCTTACGGCCGTATAGCCGGTATACAGGTCTGTCACCACCAGCTTAAAGGCGCAGGTAGTGCTGTTGATGGGCGCTGTATTCCCCGCCACACCCAAATCCTGAAGACAGCTGGGAACATGGAAGTTCAGCCAGGTTTTCGCAAAAGTGGCCGATACTGTTCCGTTGCTGTCCGTCATTTCCTTTGTAGTGCTGTAGGACGGGATCTGATACCAAGCGGAATGATCTTCGCCGTAAACTTCGTTTCCATCCTCATCTGTAGTCGTTGTAAAATCGCGGTTTGCGGTGAAGTAAATATCCGCCTTCAAAGCCGGGCCGCTATAAGTCCTGCCGTCCGCTCCCACATAGTTTTCCACGCCAACCGCGTTGGAATCGTTGAAGGTAGTGAGCATGGAAAGGTTCATCAGGCCCTTACCACCCTGATAAATGGTGGTAACACCGCCGATGCTGAAAGAGTTGATATTCGGCTTCCGGTAATTGAAGCTCAGCTCCGAGGTATACTTCGGCGTATTGGTTTTGCCGTCTGTAGCGATCATACCCCGGATATCATAAGTCTTTCCCGCTTCCAGGCCTTCTACAGAGATATGGATCGGCTCATCGAGATTCCAAGCAGAAAGATCGTCGATTTCCCTTACATACTTCTGGGTAACTGACGTAGTCCAGGCCTCTGTGCTTTTCTTGATCTGATAACCCACAGAAGCTTTCAGGCCGCGGCCTTTTTCGGTAAGGTACAGGTCAAACTCCGCCTTACCGCCTGCTGCGTCGGGGGATTCTACCAAAACACCCGTATTTACCTGCCCGTCGGGAACATCGCTGGAATAAGAGCTGTCATAGCTTGCCGCATAATCGCTCTTATAATCCATTTTCTTGCTGTCGCTGTTCGCTTCGCCCTGAGCATAGTTATAGAACCTGAAGCTGCAGGTATACTCACTGTAGGGCCTGTTTGTGATCTGGTTCCAGTCTGATACAGAGCCGTTCCTGTATGCTTTAATGGAAACAGACCCCTCGCCGTATTTCTCCTGGCTGCTACTGTTAAAGCCAATGCTCAGCTGAGACATCAGGGTATCAAAGCTGCCCTTTGTCAAAGCTTCCCGAGACTTATACGTATAGTACAGTCTGTCGTTTTTATCCCTTTCTTCAGTCCATTTGTTTTTTCCGCTGCTGTTGCTGACTTGCAGCTGCAGCGGGGTGTTTTCGTCAATGTTTGTCAGCGTAATTCGCAGGGAATACACCTTGTTCATGCCGCTGGTGCCAACAAACACCTTATCCGACTGAAAGTTCAGCGTTTCTGTAAGGGAGGCGGTAAGTACGCCATCCTGCTTCACAGTGCTGCTGCCAGCTACCAGAATACTGAACTCGGCATTCCAGGCAAGCGCGGCTGTGCTTCCTACTACTGCCATCAGCATAGCCAGCAGCAAGGCTACTACGATCAGCCTTCTTCCGAAATTTCCTTTTCTGAAACTAGCTTTCATCTTACTCATGAAAACCGTACCTCCTTTTCGTTCCCGCAACGGTTAGGCGATACCCGCCGCACGTAGGACATATGCATAAGCCCAATGCCTCTTATCGATATCAATAAATGGACAATAGGCGTACTTCTGAATGTTGGTGCGCTCCAGGTCGTTCAAAGCGTTCTTCGTGATCATCACGATCAGCTTCACGGCCTCCGCCCTGGTGATGTGCTTTTCCGGACGGTAGGTGCCGTCCTCATAGCCGTCTGCTACCTTGGCTTCCGCCAGAGCTTCAATATACTTTTCATACCAGGCACCGGGCCTTACGTCCTGGAAGGTGCCCGATTTTCCTGAAGTGAGCTTCGCGGCGTCCGCCAGGATCCTGGCCGCCTCGCCTCTGGTGATATAGGCGTTTGGCCGGAAAGTTCCATCACCATAGCCGTCTATGATCTTCAGCTGCTTCGCGTAGGCAATGGAATTGGAATACCATCTTCCCTGCGCCACGTCCTGGAAGGCTTTTCCGTAATTTTTCTCGGAATCAAAGCCGCCCAGGGCCCTTACCACCATGGAAACGAACTCCGCTCTGGTGATCTTATTTTCCGGGCGGACAGTCTTATCGCCATAACCCTCCAGGAACCTGGTGGTGGTCACATCTTTATAGACCGCTACGTAGGTGATATCGGTAAACACGGCTATCTGCGTGGCGTCTACCACCATCTCACCGTCTGAGGTCCAGCCCACAAAGCCGTAGCCCTCCACTGTTTTCACACCCGGCGGGTTCTGGGGCGCTTCGCCGGAAGTGATGGCAATTTGGCTTTCGCCTACCAGCTTTCCGTACTCTCCGGCATCAAAGGTAACGGTCACTCCGGTGTTGTTGTAGGGCCGGTGAACACTGATCTGGGAATATTCGTATACCCAGCGGGATTGATCCATCATATACCGGGTATCGATCACCAGGCACTGCAGCAGGATCAGCTTATTGGTATAGAAGCTTTCCGGCTGTACCGTCAAGGTAGTGGTGCTGTCGGGCGCGTCGTTTTTCAGTACCAGGAACTGGCTGGGCGGCCTTTCGTTGCCCTTTTCGTCCAGCTCCACATTATAGGGCAGGTAATTTCCGCCCTCGTCCTTCTCCGGCAGCATCAGGCTCCACTGAATGGAAACGTTCCCGGTGTAAATTCCGCCGTACTGGTCATAGATCGTTGTATAAACATAGTCCTGAATGGGATCTTTACTGCCCGCCATTACGAAATCTTTGCAAGTGCGGTTGATCTTCACTGTATAGGGGCGAAGCTCTTCCTGAATAATGGGAACTGTCAGTTTCTTAAAGCCAGCCTCGCCCAAGGGCTCATAATTGGCTGTGAAAGCCAGCTTCTCAAGACAATCGCACTCGGTATAAACGGTAAGCTCTCCGGTAAGCCGGTCAAATTCCGCGATCAGGGTTTTTGTTCCGGTCTCGTCCTCCGGGCCACTGTACTCCACTCGGTATATCTTGTATTCGATGGGCAGATTGCCGTTTTCGGCGCTTTCGCCCCGTTTGTAGATCTCCTCTACCAGAATATTGTCCAGGCCCTCCAGCACGGACCGATCCAGATCCATTGCGATCTCAGCATCTTCCACAGGAGCACCGTACTGATCATACACCACCGGATCAAACTGATAGACCACAGACTTATCCTTCGCATAGGGTCTTTGCAGGGGCGTATCCACGCCGTTTTCATCGGCCCCGGTGATATACAGATAGGTGCTTTCCGGCTCCTCGCGGTTCAGCCGCAGGGTAACTGTTTTGGTAAAGTACCGGTCCTCGGCCTGATTGCTGGTATGCAGCCGCAGGGTCACAGTGTGGCTCAGCTGCCCGGCAGGCACCGCCCGGTTCGTAATGTTAAAGGTAACGTCCTCGCCTTCCGCGATCCCGTCTCCGTCAGTATCGCCAGTGGCAAATTCCACGCCGGTATGGTCGCCCACAAACTCCCACAGGGGGTGATACAGGGCGGAATCAGACCGCATCCAGGCGCCGTACTGGTCTACCACCTCGGCGCGCAGGGTAAGCTGATCGGCAAAATCTGGATCCGGTTTATTCGCCATCTGCTTATTGTTCCAATAGGGGATATCAAACCGGTACTGGTTGGTTTCCGCCAGATACAATTCATAAGCATAGGCGGTACCCTTGCTCAAAACCACCAGCAGGGAGCTTTCGTCCCGAACGTTTTCCGGTTTTCCATGAGGCGTGGCCTGCAAGGTCACCAAAAGGCCCGTTACGGTGGAATTCACGTACAACGTTCCCCGGCTGGTACCGGCCGCCTGCGTCAGCCGCAGCCCCGGCGCTGTTGTAACAAGCTTGATATCCGCTGTTTCTTCCGGCATTTTTCTGCCGTACTGGTCGTAGACCTCGGCATCTATAATGATCTCCTTGGCGGCGGCGCCCTTCGGCGGCACCACCGGCTTTACCACGCCGTTTTCTATTACAGAGCCCTCGCCCGCATCGGTCATTACAGGTACCGCATAAGCAGGTGCGGCATCATCCAGATCCAGATGAATTTTCAGGTCCTCATACACAGTGGTGTCATCTTTCGCGGCACCCCGCAGGGTAAAGCCCACGTCTGTGCCGTTTCGCAGATCCTGCAAAGCCTGAGCTGTATAATACAACCGCACCATTCCGGCATATTCATCATAGATCTGCGCCTGTACTCCGGGGCTGGCATTTTCTACCGTCCACTTTACCATTTTGGAAATGGGGTTCGTAAACTGGTCCCGAACGACCCATACAGCCGTATAAGTCTCATAGCCCTGCCCGGTCTGCGCGGGAAGGGGAAGGGTAACTTCATTCCCCGCCGGAATAGGCTGCACCGTTCCGGAAGAATTTTTGATTCCGGTAAATTCTACCGCTCTGGGCTCCAGCGCCTCGTCTTGACGGAGGGAAAGGTAGAGCGTGCTCCGCAGAGAGCCACAGGCCGCTACAATAGGCACAGAACCCGGAGAAGCGGTGTGATCGATGGTAACGGTTTTCGCCGTGGTGTTTACGGTAACACCCTTGGGCAGCGGAGCGGTGTAGCTCCAGCTGACCGGCGCGTTTTCCAGAACAACACCATACTGATCTCTCACATAAACTACCAGCGGCACCGTTACTGTTTTCCCGTTTTCCGGGATTTGCACGCCGTTGTTATAAACCTCCATATCCTGCGGGAAATACAGGCGGTCCGGCACAGAGGCGTCTCTCGTGATCTTAATAGTCTTGGTATTCCGCACACTGTTGGCGCCGACCACCGTCACAGTGATCTCCCGCGGAATATTGTTGGCCAAGGTAGTGCTGGAGAACCGCAGCCCTCCCCCGGCCGTGAAGGTCACCACGCCCCGGGCGCTGTAAGAATTGCTGCTGAGGTCGTGGGGGATATCTCCCGTCTCCATATCGATCATTTCACTGGGGTTATCCGGGTTTGGCACCTGCGTGGTCCGATACAGGGTGGCATCGGGGAATTTCACCGCATCCAGCCGCCAGGCCAAATCTCCCTGCTGGAACACCTGATCATCGCCATACTGTGTGGTACCGGAAGCGGTCAGATATTGCAATACAGCTCCTCCATCTGTACTGAACACATAGGGAACTTCCGTTTCCTTGATCTCCACAGAATCCGGGCGGGCAGGTTCGCGCCGCACCTCTACCGTAATGCTTCGGGAACGGCTGCTTCCGTTCTGCACGAAAACGCCGGTAATGGTCACATCGCAGTCCGCTGCGCATTTCTTCACGGTCAGCGCCCCGGTGCCGCTGTCAACGCTGATATCTCCCGCGGCGGAGGCAGGGGAAACTGTGTATCTCCATCTGGCGCTGTAATCCGCCATCAAGTCTTCGTACTGGTCGTACACCTGCACCGAAGGAGTATAAGTTTCGTCCCTTCCATTTTTTGTGGAAGGCGTGATCTCATTTGTGCCGTTATAGATCAAATTTTGCACAGTAGTGGGCTTGCTGGGCTCCCGTACAATGTTCACCGCTACCGTATTGGAGCGGCAGGAGCCAAACTGGGCGTAGATCTTAAATTCAGAGGTTCTTGCCGTGGTGTCTACCGTAACATGAGTATTGTTAGCGCCCGTCAGGGAAACTCCATCGGGCAGCTCCCCTTCTACATAGACGCTCCAGGGATCGTAATGGACCCCTTCCTGGTTCAACCTGCCACCGGGCGCATACGCTTCCTCCACCGCGCCCCAATCCCACTGGCTGCCGTACTGGTCAACAGGAACTACGTCCAATAACCGGTCAGCAGTGCCCTCTGCCTTCAAGGGCACCATAATGGTGTACCCGGTCTGATGGGCAGGGGGATAAATTGCGATCTGCTGAAGGCTTCTGGGCTTTCTCGTAAATTGGAACTGATATTCCACAAACCGGGTTTCCCCTTCAAAGGCAGCGGTGATGCGCAGGTTGAAGCGAGCCCCCTCCAGCGTGTTGCTGTTATAGGTAAATTTCCCCTGTGTGTTCATTTCCTGTAAATAAACACCCTGAGGAGCTCCGCCGTCCGGGTAAGAAAGCTCATAAGAAATGGTAAAACCTTTTTGTCTGGCCTTTGCCACATCGATAGCCCCATTGGCGTCCTGGCGAAGCCCGGAAACCAAGTCGTGCCTCAAAAGCTCTTCGGGCATCACGTCCTTATCCCGCCACTGATTTGCCAACTCCATAATACGGACATATTCGGTATTGGTGGCAACCTTGTTGTCGATATTGCGGGCGGGCACCTCATAGCTCAACTGATAAACGGTGCCTTTTATGCCGTTTTCCTCTACCTCTTTCATGCCCAGCATTTGGTAACTATTGGTCAGAGAGGTGCGCATATAGGAAAGCCGATCCTTTGGCTTGCTGACATAAACTGTTTTTTCCTCCGTGATCTTCGTTCCGCCCGGCTCTGTATAAGTAGCCCGAAGGATATGCTCTCCTTCTACCACATCATTTACACTTGTATCGTCCCTATATATAATAGTATACGAATTTCCTATTCCCCGAGTGATCTCAAAGGGACAGCTTTTTCCAAACGCAGTATAGATTTTCTGTGTATTCGAAGTGGGAACCAGCTCCAAGGCAGGCCATTTATCCTGATAAGCAGCCTGGTACTGATCGTACAGGAAACCATAAAGGCTGGTTCCCTGAGAAATTGCATCCTTGATCGTTTCCTGGCCGGAGCCGTCCAGCGCCGTATTGCCCACACAGAAGCCCTCCACCGGTTCTCCGGCAGAGTTTGTCACGCTGCTCACCAAATTCTCCGTCTGCGTGCCTACCGCAGACGGAACTACAGTACCCTTATACAGGCCGATATCGATCATATCTCCATGGATCGCTTTTCCATCCATTTCAAAAATCGCCCGAATGGCAAACCTGGCTTTTTGCCCGGTGATAACCGGACCAGCAGCTTCGGTGTGCCAAAGAAGATTATCCAGATTGGCAGCCTCATGAGTCACATGAAGCTGAGGCGCGGCCACATCTGTACGAACGATTTCCTGCTCAGGTCCTTCCAGGAATTCATCCGCATAGGTGATCTCCGACGGCACCATATCCAGCGTAACGCCTACCGGTGCTTTCATAAAGTATTCGTCCAGGTTGGGATCTTCAGGATCTAATACCTTATATACTACCCACAGCTTTTTCCCCACCAGCTTCGAGCCTTCCAGCTTGGGGTCTGTCAGGGTAGCTTCCTTTACACGGTAATATTCCCCGTTGACGGTGGGAACCAGCTTTCCTTCTCCGCTTTCCTCCGTGACCTCACAGCTTTCCAGGGAAATATCATCGTTCAAAATAAATTCCCATTTGAGCCCTGTAAAGAAACCCTCAAAATCGTCATGCTCCGGAGAAGTCGTGCCCGAAGTCTCCGTGCCCGCGTAATACTTCAAAGCAGGTCTTTTGCCGTTCCCCTGATGGCCCTCCGGAATCCAGTTGCCCTCTGTATCGTTCTGCTGAGACTGCTCATAGGTGGGAATATCATATCGGGGATACCGGCCGCTTTCGATCACCACGCCGGAAGAATTGGTCGGTCTTTGGAAATCGGGATCCGGAATTTCAATGCCCTGGCCGGGATGCTCCGGGTCTTCTATGGTGTCGCCGCTGACAGTATTGTTATTGCCTACAGAGAGGCTTCTTACTAAATATTTAACATTGACATTATCATACCAAACACCGGGAGCCTCTTCTCCCGCAATGCTCTGCGCGGGATTCCGGCTCCATGTAGTGCGGGAAGCGCTGCCATTCTTTCTCCAGGTGGAAAGCTGCGGCTCATCGTAATAATAATAGGCCTCGCCCTCCTGAGCTGAATAATATTCATCTCTGTACTTCTGAATAAAGCCCGCGCCGCCCATGGCCAGGGAAACCTTTTCTCCGGCGGAGTTCTCATAATAGAACTGATCTACGATCTCCTGAGCTTCCTTGGCTGTCTCGGGAACGTGAATAGAGCCGGAAAACAGCATCTCTGTACTCTCAGCAGGGTTCATGTTGTCATAGCATTGAAAATCCAAATCAATTACTGTGACATAGCCCTCTTCATCGGGCTCCGGAAATTCACCTTCGTTAAAGTAGAACTGGAAATAGCAGTCCAGCATGCTGGTATTCCCCTGATCCTTCCGGGCGCCGGATACCAAATAGCCTGTATAGCGGGAATACAGGTTCTGAGAGCTCATGGCCATTTCAAAATCTCCCGTATCGGAGATGATCTTTGCCTTTTCCGTGGCCAGGAATTCCTGTACGGCCTGGGGCATGGTGCTGCGGTTGGAAAGTACCGCCGCGATCTTTCCATTATAAGCCCGGATCGCTCTGCGCTCTTCTGTCAGAAAGGGCGGCTGCGGATCCGCACGGGGACGGGTAATGGGAACTACCCGGTTTCCATCCGTCTGAAACACGAACACGCCTTCCCGCACGGTTTCATTCCGTGCGCCGGGCTCCGGCTTGATCTGTAAACTCATAGTGAGAATACCGGTAGTCGCGTCAAAGCCGGTCTGCACAAAGCGCATCCGGGTATCCGGAACCGCGGCGGTTTCTTCCGTTTCCAAATCAGAAAAAGGAGTCTCCTCTTCCGCTGTTACTTTTAACGCCTGCACAGCAGGAACCACCGGCAACCCGTAGACCGCCAGGAGCAATGTTAATATGAGTGCGACCACCCTTTTCCACTGTTTCATTGAATTCCTGCCTCCTCAAAACACTTTGTTCTTCGGGAGCAGCTTTCCTGCCGCTCTCCGAAAAATCAACATTCTGTAAATTTCGTTCCCTATCCCGCAAGGTCTTGCGGTTTCTTTTTGCCAAATGGGCACAGTACCCCTATCATTTATTACATATACTAACATTATATCCAAAATGGAAAAAACGTCAATATTTTTCCGCAAATTTTCTTGCTTTTTCTTTGTGAAAAATTCAGGAAAGCAACTGCTTTCTTCTGAGAAACCACGAAAATTTCTGTGGGAATTTTCAAAATTATACAAAATGTAGAGGTGTTAGGATTTCCTGACTCTAGAAGCGGTAAAGCTGCGATACAAAAAATTTTAGAATCGCGCTATACGCTCCGTAATTTTTTCAAAAAAACTTGGTTTTTTCGGAGAATTCTCCATTGACAACGGAAATTTTATCCCCTATAATAACGTCGAGTAATTCTATAACTATGGCCTTTTTCCGTTTTTTAGCTTTATGAGGTCTTGCATACACTAATAAAGTACAAAAGCGGATCTGCTGGATACTAACAATAAGGAGGGAACCTGATTTGAAACAAAATTCTCATCATCCATCTGGCGGAAAGCTTCGCGGCCTGTTTTGTCTGGGCCTTGCCGCTGTATTGGCCGCTGGGATTGCCTTAAACAGCACCGCTGCCGGTACCGCGCCCACGCAGTACGACATTTCCGTATGGAGCTCTCCCACCCACACCGCCGCTCTTTCCGGCGACACGCTGTACTTCTGGGGAACCAATGAGCGCGGTCAGTTCCCCGGTTCAGAACTGGTTTATTCCCCTGAACCGACTCTTGTGCAACGCGGAGTAAAAGATGCTTCCGTATCCGTTAATCGCACTTTGACAGTATCCTCTGACGGGCAGCTCCGTTCTTATGGAATTGAGCCCGCTACTGATATTGCCGCTCCCAAGGACGGCCTTGTGTTGGCAAGAAATGTCGCTCAGGTAGAGGCTGAGGATCTTTTTGCCGCCTATATCGATAAAAAGGGCGCCCTTTACACGTGGGGACAGAATGGGTCCTTTCAGCTGGGTACCGGCTCAGTGGAGTCCTCTGCTGAACCTATCCGAATTTTGGACAGCGGCGTAAAAAAGGTCAGCCTGGGTAATTCCTTTGGCTTGGCCTTACTGGACGATGGCTCTGTGTATGGCTGGGGTAACATTTCCTCTCTTCTTCCGGATTCCGATGAAAATTCCTCAGAAGGGGCTATAGATCATCCCGTGAAAATAGCGGAGAATACACAGGATATCAGCACTGGAAAAATGCATGCATGTCTGTTGAAAAAGGATGGATCTCTGTGGGCCGGCGGCGACAACACCTTCAGCCAGATCGGCATAGAAGATTATTCCTCCAACGGTCTCACGCAGGTCATGGCTGGAATTCGCTGCGTCAGCGCAGGTTCTTATCACAATTTCGCCGTATCCAATGACGGTGCTGTCTACGCTTGGGGCTACGGTATGTTTGGTCAGTTGGGCAGCGGCAATACTGAACGCTACAGCACCCCCACGGAAACTTCCTTTGATTTCGTGCAGCTGTTTGCCTGCAGCGACAACACCTTCGGTGTATCCACCGATGGCTCGCTGTATTCCTTCGGAAACAACACCAACTACCGCCTGGGCAAATCCAACGGCTCCGATTCTCTGCTGCCCGTGCGCATTCTGGACCAGAAAATGAATTGGGTCTATACCGATGAGCCCGAGTCCAATGAGCCCTCTCACGGCGCGGACAACAGCGGCGATCTTCCCGATCACTCCGATAACGAGCCCTCTCAGCTGCCTGACGACAGTGTCAAAGAGCCTGAGATCGTCAGTGTTCCCTTTGTCAGCGGCTACGAAGACGGCACCTTTAAACCCGATAAAAACGTGACCAGGGCCGAATTCCTCCGTATGTTGGTTTCCGCCCTCTGTGAGGATTTCGATCCTGATCACAATTACGGCACCTGCTCCTTCTCCGATATTCCTCTGGGCAAATGGTATGAGAACTACATCGCCTTTGCGGAACAGAAGGGCCTGGTGGCAGGCTATGAGGACGGCACCTTCCATCCGGAGGCCTCTATCACCCGCGCTGAGGCCAGCAGCCTGGCTGCGGCGATTTTGAAGCTGGACATTGCTTCCGCTCCTTCCGCTAGCTTTACCGATGTAGGCGTGAAAAACTGGGCGGCTCCGGCCATCAACGCTCTGGTAGAGAAGGGAATCCTGCATGGCGATGGAAACGGCAAGTTCCGCCCCGGCAGCCCGATCACCCGTGCGGAAGCGGTCATTGTGGCAGCCTCCGCCGCCGGCTTCCAGCCCGATTCCGATACCGTGGAGCAGCTGACAAAGAGATTCCCCGAAAGTCCCTTTAAAGACGTTCCCACTTCCAAGGGCTATTATGTGTATCTGCTTCGTGCGGTAGGCTACGCGCAATAGTTTTCCCCTTTCAACGGATTATTTCTATTCCCTATATTTCCCTTATTCGGCAGACTGGCATTGTCCAAATGGACAATGCCAGTCTGTTTTTTCGTCCGCCCATTGCGGTCTTCGATTTTTCATTGCATTCGCCGGGGAAAAATGCTATACTGAAAAAACACCGAGCTTCATTTCCGGCACCAGAAAGCTTAAGGCGCCACCGCACAATTCCCGGTTAGCGCCTTAAAATTTCAGCGGCTTTCTCGTTCGGTTTTTTAGCGAAGATCCCACAGGGCGCTTCCGGAAAACGGTAAGCGGCCCTTTTGAAAAAAGGAGCGGGTAACATATGAATCAAACGGAAAAAACCATGGAAAAAATTGTGAACCTCTGTAAAACCAGGGGCTTCATTTTCCCCGGCAGCGATATTTACGGCGGCCTTGCCAACACCTGGGACTACGGCCCCCTCGGGGCAAGGCTCAAAAACAATGTAAAGGACACTTGGCGAAAGCGCTTCATTCAGGAACGGAAAAACAGCTATGAGGTGGACGCCGATATTCTGATGCACCCCCGGGTATGGGAGGCCAGTGGCCATGTTGCCTCTTTCTCCGACCCTCTTTTGGACTGCAAGGAATGCAAAATGCGCCACCGGGCCGATAATCTCATCGACGATTTCGACCCTGAGGCCCACGCCGACGGCATGACAAAGGAAGAGATGTTCCAATATATCAAGGATCATCACATTCCCTGCCCCAACTGCGGCAAACACAATTTTACGGATATCCGGGAATTCAACCTGATGTTCCAAACCTATCGCGGCGTCACCAACGACAGCAAAAGCGTCATTTATCTGCGCCCGGAAAACGCCCAGGGGGAATACGTCAATTTCCTGAATGTTCAGCGCACCATGCGGGCAAAGCTGCCCTTCTCCATCGGGCAGATCGGCAAGGCCTTCCGCAACGAGATCACCCCCGGGAACTTCACCTTCCGTACCATCGAATTTGAGCAGATGGAATTCCAGACCTTCTGCAAGGAGGGCTCCGACGAGGAGCTGTACACCTATTTTAAGGAGTACGGCAAGCAATATTTTGAGGATCTGGGTCTTCCCGCGGAGCACCTGCGCTTCCACGACCACGAAAAGCTGGCCCATTATGCCAAGGCGGCCTGCGATATCGAGTTCCTGTTCCCCTTCGGCTGGGGCGAAATCAACGGCACCCACAACCGCACCGATTTCGATCTCACCCGCCACCAGGAATACAGCGGCCAGAAGCAGGAGTATCTGGACCCGGAAACCAACGAGAAATTCATTCCCTATATCATCGAATCCACTTATGGGCTGGACAGAACAGTGCTGGCCCTGCTGTGTGAGGCCTACGACGAGGAGCTTTTGGACGCGGAAAAGAATGACAGCCGTGTGGTTCTGCATCTGAACCCTGTTGTGGCCCCCTATAAGGCCGCCGTGCTGCCCCTTTCCAAGAAGCTGGGGCCCAAGGCGCTGGAAATTCGCGACCTGCTCTCCAAGCACTTTATGACCGATTACGACGAGACCGGTTCCATCGGCAAGCGCTACCGTCGGGAGGACGAGATCGGTACGCCTTTCTGCGTCACAGTGGACTTCCAGACTGTTGGCGACGAGAATTCTCCTGCCGACAACTGCGTTACCGTTCGCGACCGGGATTCCATGGAGCAGGCGCGCATGCCCATCGAGGCGCTTGTTTCCTATCTGGAAGAGCGGATCCATTTCTAAAAATCACCAGCGCGGCGGCGGTTGCGCCGCGGGCACTCGTGTCCCTACTTGGTGCGAAAGGATAGTTTCTGACCCGGCCAGAAGATTAAGATGGCAAATTGTAGTTTGCGGCGAGACGCCGCGGCCACTCGTGCCCCCACTTGGTACGGAAGTTTGGCTTCTGACCCGACCGGAAGGTTAAGATGGCAAATTGTAGTTTAACGAACCAATCGTTAGCTGTTAGTTGTTAGTCGTTAGAAAAGGGAACGCTCTCTCTTTTGTCATTCTGAGGAACGCAGAAAGCTATAGCTTTCTTGACGAAGAATCTCGACCTTGATTCCGGAAAAAGGGCAAAGGACGAGATTCTTCACTTCGTTCAGAATGACAGGTGGAGAGCGAGCGGGTAACCGCTAAATTATAGGTAACCTCTAAAAACTCATTGTTCCGATGAAACGATTTAGAAAAATCGGCCTTTTACAGGTTTTACAAGTGCATTTTTCTGAGTTTTTAGAGACTCCCTATAGTTTATCGATAAGGAAAGGCAACATGCTGTAGGGACAGCCCTCCGGGCTGTCCGGGGAATTTGTACGTAATTTGCGGACAGCCCAGAGGGCTGTCCCTACATTTAAAGCCTGATAAATTCATATTTATCAGGCGTTGGTGATAACCCTTATACTGCCAGCAATGCTTATGCCCTTGACCTTGCTAATTGCTAATTACTAATTCCCCCCCCCGTCCGGCATCCGGTAGAAGGATTTTACGCTTATGAAAATTGACAGACTTTTAGGTATTCTGGCGGCGCTGCTGCGCCGGGATAAGGTCACCGCACCTTTTCTGGCGGAAAAATTTGAGGTGTCCCGGCGCACCATCAGCCGGGACATTGAAACCCTTTGCATGGCGGGCATTCCCATTGTCACCGAGCAGGGCCGAAACGGCGGCATCTCCATTGCCCCGGGCTACACCTTTTCCAGGCAGCTTTTTACAGAGGAGGAGCTGCACGCCATTCTTTCCGGCATTCGGGGGATCGACAGCGTCTCTCCCGCCCCCCACCGGGCAGTGCTGGAGGAAAAGCTTTCCCCCTCGGAAAGGGGCTCTTCGCCCTTGCTGATCGACCTCGCCTCCCATTATCACGACAGCCTGACGGAAAAAATTTCCCTGTTTCGCCGGGCCATCGACAGTTCCTTGCTTGTCACCTTCCGCTATTACTCGGAAAAAGGAGAGTCGGCCCGCACGGTAGAGCCCTATTATGTGGTTTTTCAGTGGGGGGACTGGTATCTGCTGGCCTGGTGTACGGAAAGGAAGGATTTTCGGCTTTTTAAGCTTTCCCGGCTGTGGGAGCCGCGGCTGACCTCCACCGGCTTTTCTCCCAGAAGGGTGCCGGAGGAAAAGCTGGATTTTGAACAGACCTGGCAGGAAAACTACCGGCTGGAGGCCGTTTTTGACCCAGAAGTAAAATACCGGCTGATCGAGGAATACGGCCCCGGCTGCTTTTCCGCGGAGCCGGACGGCCGCCTGCGGTTTTCCGTGGACTTCACCTTTTACAGCTCCATGCTTTCTTGGGTACTTTCCTTTGGAAGCAGCGTTCAGGTGCTCTCCCCGCCAAAGCTGCGGGAGGACCTGAAAAAACAGGGGGAATTTTTTCTTTCCCACTATGCAAAACAGGACAGTTAGCTGTCCTGTTTGAGCGTGTCGAAAAAGCTTTTCGCCCCGCTCAAACCTCTTGAAAAAATCTATGATTTTTCCAAGAGGTTCTGATTGAAACGCGAGAGAGGGACCCTGATGGTCCCTAGAAGCTGCAAAGCAGCTTTTTCACACTCTTCCCCCTTCCGTTTTTCATAACTAGAAGCTCAACCTGAAACAGGACAGTAAGCTGTCCTGTTTTTTCTGTTATATTAAATGACAACATATCCTGCCGTCATACTTTGAAGCAGGCGGGAGAAGGCCCATATTTTTTCAAAAAGGAATGGTGTGAAATGAGTAAGCTTCAGGATTTGAAACAGGAGATCACCACATACTGCGGACTGGACTGTGTCGGCTGCGAATTTGTGGAAAGCTGCCACTGCGGCGGCTGTATCGCCACAAAGGGGCGGCCCTTCCACGTCTCCGCGGATCAGGAAGCCTGCGAGGTGGCAAAATGCGCCATGGAAAGGGGCGTCACCTTCTGCGGGGAATGTGAAAGCTTCCCCTGCGAGCTTTTGCAAAGCTTTTCCAACGACCCCGAGCACGGCGACAAGCCTCAGGGGGCCAGGATCCGCCGCTGCCGGGAGCTGATGGCGGCACTGGAGCGGGAAATGGGCGGCGCCCTGTGAAACGCAAGTTCTTTTCCTATCCGGAAAGGATCGAGCAAAGCTCCCTGTACGGCTTTTCCTGGATGGAATATGTGACGGCGATCCCGTCTCCTCTGGTGGCCGTATCGAGCTATAAAAGCAACGGCAAGCCCAATGTGGCAATGCAGTCCTGGTGTACCTTTTCAGGTGGTTCGGACGGATTTTACACGATCTTTGCCAATGTCCACAAGCGGCAGCACATGTACGTCTCCGTGCGAGAAGCCGGCTGTCTGGTGGTAAATTTCCCCTCCCAGAAATACTTTGCCGCCTGTATGCGCTCCATTCATCAAAATGATTTTGACACAGATGAGATCGCCGCTTCCGGCCTTTCCGCAGAGCCCGCCGTAAAAGTAAACGCTCCCAGAATTCAAGAATGCTTTTTTGAATTTGGAATGCGAGCTTGCCTGGGAAAGAGAGCTTTTTCCCGGCAGCGACAGCATGGTATTGTGCGCAAGGGTGGTGACGAAACACGCTATCGCACTGAAAAACCGGGGCGCTATGGCGAAACGGGCTATCTTTATAACCTTCGCTCTACCCTGAACCCGGAGACCGGAGCCAGAGACAGGGCCGCCCTGGGCATTCTCCAGGCTCTTCCTCCTTATGACATTTTGTAAAATGACGCTCTTTTTCTTTTCAATTTGTCAAGTAAACCAAAACAGCCGCCGCAAAATTTGAACTTTTGCGGCGGCGACTTTTTAGGCGCTGGATACCCTGGAAGCTGGACAGATGCGATAAATTATGTTTGGCGAACTAGGGCTTGTTTGAAAATAGAGAAAATGGCGGATTTTTGTACAAGGCGAGATGGTTTCAAGGCGGAAACCGCAGGACAGGCTGACGCCTGTCGAGGATTTCCAACGCGGAAATCCGTCCGCATTGTGCAAAAAGACGGCGTTTGCGATTTTTTAAACAAGCCCTGGTTGTTAGCTGTTAGCCGTTAGAGAAAGGCAAGTTGTTCTCTTTTTTATCATTCTGCGGAACGAAGAATCTCGCCCTTACTTCTGAAGCAAAGAGCAAAAGGACGAGATCTTTCGCCACCTTCGGTGACTCAGGATGACAATTTGGAGAAGCCTTTTCCTTTTCTAACAACCAACTACTAAGGACTAACACGCCAAATCCCAATTTATCGAATTCTGTCCTTACCCTTAATTGCTAATTGCTCATTTTCCCTCTGACAACTTGCAATCATCAAGCAAAACGCTTCTATAAAATCCCATATTTGGGGCTTCATTTCCAAAAACCAAGAAAAAACCCCTAAATTTTGTGAATTCAGGCAGAAAAAAGATTGAATCGTATCGGTTTCTGTGATAGAATGAAATAGTATAAGTAGGCGTATGCTCTTTTGGCAGGAGGGATCTTCATGGCCCCCAAACGGCGCCGCTTTGCAGTGCTGCTTGGCTCGCTGCTGTTTGCGGCTTCTATCCTGAGCGTTCCCGCCCTCGCCACAGAGGAGGGCGGGCTTGTTCCCTATACGGAAAATGGAGATAATGGGGCCATTGTATTTCCTACCAATCCCGCGCCGCCCACCCCAACGCCGGAACCGACTCCCACACCTACGCCGGTTCCTACCCCCACGCCCACACCTGTGCCCACCCCTGAACCTACACCGGTGGTCGATCCCACTCCTTCCGAGGATCCGGACGATCCGCCTTATGTTCCCGATGATCCCACTCCATCGCCCTCCAGAAGGCCAAACGGGGGTGGCACGGCGGTTACGCCCGCCCCCACGCCTCACCCCTCTAACCGGCCCGTTCCCTCGGAACAGCCTGTGGTGCAGCGGCCCAGCATTACCCCGAAGCCAGATGGGCCTCTGGTCTCTTCTCCGGAAGCCCCGGACGACGGTACCAATTATGTGACCTTCGCGCAGCTCAACACAAAAAATAATTCTTTGGCGATCGCTCTGTTTTACGGCGGCCTTGCCTGCGCGGTGCTGGGCGTAACCGGTCTGATCATTTTATTGGCGCGTTTTCTGCGAAAACGCCGGCGGGACGAGAAAGAAGCTATTTTCCGTGAAATTGAGGCTGCGGAAAACCGTCACCATTCTGCTGAAAGAATTCCCAGTAGAATGCCGGAGCTTGTGACCTCTCCAAATCATGCTCCTTCCACGCCGCATTCTGGGGAGGGCTCTCCTCGTCCAAAAGAACCTGTTTACCGCTCACAGGAGCATTCTCTCAGGCAGCCTTCTTCCTCTCAGGGGGCCTCTCAGCATCTTCCTCTCCCCATTTCTTCGGAAGAAGAGCCTCTTCCTTCTTCTGTTCACCGGAACTCTCCCCGGGTTTCTTCCGCTCCGCTTGCTTACCCTGTCTCCGCCACCCACCCCAAAACCGGCCCGAACGCGCCCATTGTTCCCGTGCAGGCCTCTATGTACACGGAGGAATTTTCTCTGCCGGAGGATGCGCCCGCCCCTGCCCCGAAGCCGCAAATGGCCTCCAGGCTCCGGCAGTCTGCCCAGCGTCCGGCGGAAAAGCAGACCTCTTCAGAAAAAAGCAGCGGTTCTTCTGTTTCCGAGCCCCAGGTGAAGCCCCGGAAACCGGAGACCTCCGAACCGCCTTCTCCCCCGAAAGAAGCTCCTAAGCCCGTAAAGCCAGAGCCGCCCGTTCAGGAAAAAGCGGAGCCCCCAAAGCAGGAGCACAAACCTGAAAAGCCCCTAAAGGCCGCCGCTTCCTCCTCCAAGGCGGAAGCAAAGCCGGAAAAAGCCGCCGAGCCCTCAGACGCGCAGATCCCCGGCCAGATGAGCCTGCTGGATTGAGCCTTTTCGGGGAAGCAAAAAAGTTTTCCAAAAGATTCCCTCCATGCCTGCATAGGAAAAACTTACTTTGAAGAATAGTTCCTTCTAAAAAAAGCAAGGGCAAGACAAACCGCAACGGTTTGTCTTGCCCTTGCTTTTTCCTAATGGTTCCTTTATACCTGCGCCACCGTCCAGCATCTATAATCAGAAAAAGCATTTTACAGCAACCGCAAAAAACTGAGATCCGGTCACCGCTCATTTTCATCATAGAAACTTACGAAATCCGCAAACAGCTTTTCGTCCAATGAGCCGCACCATTTTTCCCTGTCCAAATTTCTGTGGATATAATCCGCTTTATCCGCCGCAAACCGTTCCCTGTTTTCGGGAGCTTGAGGATCATATGCCAGGGTCTTGAGCCATTTGTCAAATTCTGCGTTAAACTCATTTTTGTATGCTTTGTCATTGAAGTACTCATGGCCCTGATCCTCGAAACGAACAAAGGTAAATCTGGGATCATTTTGGTACTTTTTATAGTAAATGTCGTAGCCGTATTCGATCGGAACGACCTCGTCGTCGGCGCTGTGCAGGATCATAACAGCCGCGTCACTGCTTGCAAAGCCGTCCATGGCCGTGTTGGAAGCGTAGCTGCCGAACTTCATCTGCTCATACAGCCTGACAAAAGGCATCATCAAATAAATACCTGCCCCCGCCTGCCTTTTTCCTTCCGCCTCAAACATCTCTGCCGAAGAGTTCACCCCCGAACAGGCGATCACCGCCTTTACCTCGGGGTGATAGGTCAGCACGCTGCAAACGCTGTACCCGCCCCAGCTGTGTCCGAATAAAAAAATTGGCAGATCGGGGAAATTCCCGCTTTTTTCCACAAAGGTGATCGCATGGTCCAAGTCGATCACGCCCTGGGGGAAGCCCCCCACGCCCTTTCCTTCGCTTTCATCATTTCCCGTGGCGTCATAGGCGAAAACACAGTATCCGTGCCGGGCAAAATAATTCGCGCAGTCCATGTAGGAATTGTGCCCGCCGCCTCCAAAGCCATGCGCCATGACAATGATGCCGTGCTGCTCTCCTTCCGAACGATACAGATATCCCGTTAAATTTTGTCCCTTGTCGGAAGTAAATTCGTATTTCTCGCGCCGCAGCCCGTCAAAATCATTGACGTGCAGCATAAGCGGCTCATAGCTTTCAAACCGCTGGTCGAAATTTTCTCCATATATCATGACAGATAATGCCCAACCACCGGCAACGATCAGTACAACCACGATGGATAATGCAATTAAGAGGAGCTTTCTTTTCTTGGGTTTCGGTTTCATCTTTTTCTCTCCTTTGCCCTCTTGTTTCCTTGGGAAATTCCCTTTTTAAGCGAACCAATTATAACAAAACACCCACTGAAAAGCAACTGCTTCTCAGCGGGTGTTCACTTTCTTATAGCTTCTTTATTTTTGTGTTTCGCCTTTATCCTCCAACAGGGTGACCGTTACCTTCAGCTCAGTGCCGTTTTGCCGGTACAGCGTGATCTCCGCCGTATCGCCGGGAGCGTACTTCAAAAGCAGGTTGGAAATATCCGAAAGGCTTGTGACGGTCTCGCCGTCAATGGCGGTGATGATATCGCCCTCTCTGGCCTCTGTGCCGGTAAAGGCGCTTTCCTCCCCGATCTCAGAGATCATAAAGCCCTGGGGCATTTGGTAAAGGGCCACCATGGCGTCTGAGACCTCCATACCGGTGATCCCCAAGCGGGTGCGTCCCTTTACATAGCCGCCGGAAAGCAGCTCGTTGATAATGGATTGGGCCTTGCTGACAGGAATGGCAAAGCCCATTCCCTCATAGCCGTCGGTAATGATCTTGGAGGAATTGATCCCGATGACCTGGCCGTACATATTCACCAGCGGGCCGCCGGAATTGCCAGGGTTGATGGCCGCGTCCGTCTGGATATAGGTCATGCCGTTTTCACTGTAGCGGCCTACTTCCCGATCCAGGCCGGACACATAGCCGCCGGTCATGGAGCCGGAGAACTTTTCGCCGCCGGGGTTGCCGATAGCCACTACGGAATCGCCGATCTCCAATTCCCCCGCATCCCCGAATTCCGCCGGAGTAAAGTTGTGGTCGTTGGTTTTCAGGATCGCCAGGTCGGTGGTACGGTCCACGCCCACCACCACGGCCTCGTATTCCTCGCCGCCGGAGGTGATGATCTTCACCACGCTGCTCTTGGTGTTGAGCACCACGTGGGAATTGGTGATGATATAGCCGTCGGAGGTGGCGATGATGCCGGTGCCGGTGCTGTTCTGCTCCTGGCCGTTTCGCGTTAGAGTAACGGCCACCGTCACTGTGGATTTTACCACCTTTTTATAGACCTCCTGGCTGGTCAGCTCCTGCCCCTGGGGCTTTTTGTGAATGGTGATCCCCTCGGTGTTGGGAGTGATATCCACATCCGGCTCGCCGGGGCTTTCCTCTTTGCTGTCCGGCGGGATCACGCCGTCGTCAAAATCGGGAATATCGTCCTCTTCGCCATCGCCAGGCTGCTGGGGCAGCGGCATTTGGAAGCCGGGGGTATTTCCGTAGGGGAAGCTTTTTTCCGCCGTTGCCGCATGCCAGGCCAAGTATCCAAAAAGCCCCAGAATCGCTGCGGCAGCTAAAATAGAGGCGATCCAGATGAAAACCTTCAGCCCTGTGGAAAGCTTCTTCTTCGGCGGGCGGGGCGGCTCTGCTCCATAAGGAGAATAAACCGGCTGCTGGGCATAGCCGTAATACGCAGGCTGTACTTGTACAGCCTGCTGCTGAGGCTGGAAGCCCGGCGCATAGGGCTGGGGGGTACCGCCATAAGGGGCCGCGCCCGGATAGGCGGCCGGAGGCTGAGGAGCATACCCATAGGGAGCCTGGGGAGGCTGCTGATAAGGCGGCGCATAGCCATACACACCAGGCTGCGGAAGATAGGGTGCCGCGCCCTCCATGGGCCGCGCCCCCTGGGGCGGGACCGCCGTTTCAGGCTGGACAACAGACCTGGCCGCTCCCACAGGCGCGTTTTCGCCTGACAGGGAAGCAGCCCCGCTTTCTGCCGGATCGTACTGAGGCTCCCGCGACGGAAGTTCTCTTGCTTCCACCGGCTGTTCCACGCTGGGAACAGGGGCCTCCGCCGCCTCCCGCACCGGCTCTGCCGGGCCTACGCTGAAGCCGTCTTCCCGTACAGCCTCCACGGAAACAGGAGCCTGCTCCCGCGGTGCGGGAGTACTTTCCACGGCAGCCGCGTTTTCGGCAGCGGGATTTTCTATGGCCGCATTTTCCTGTCCGGAAACCGGCTCTTCGGCCGGCGGTTCTCCCTCTGTGGGGAGCTTATGGATCTGCTCGTCTATCATCTTTCTCTTCCCTTTCTTAATTTAAGGTTTTACTTTCTATAGCAAACAACAAGGCCTTATTTCCCTGTTTTCCCGTGCTCCTTTTGTTCCTTCTGCCGCCCCTCTTTTCCCTTCGTCTCCCGGGGCTTTAGCTCCTTCAGCTTCAGGGGAAGCCCCTCCTTCAACTTAGGCGGCTCCGGGGGCTTGGGAAGGTAAAATTCAAAGCGGCAATTCTGCCCCGCCACAGAGCTTACGCCGATATCTCCGCTGTGCAGCTTCAGGATCGTCTTCACGATATAGAGTCCCAAGCCCATGCCGTTTTTATCCTGGCTTCGGGAACGGTCCGTCTTGTAAAACCGCTCGAAGATCCGGGGCAGCTCCTCAGCGGCAATCCCCTGTCCGCTGTTTTCTATCACCACGCTGGTGCGGTCGATCCCATCTGTGATCTGCACGGCGATATAGCCGCCCTGCTCCGTAAATTTTACTGCGTTTTCGATCAGATTATAGACCACCTGGTGGATCAGGTCCTGGTCGCCGTACACCGTTTGGGCCCTGGCGTTTTCCAGCCCCCGCACCTCGATCTGCTTCTCGTCGATGCGCTGCTCAAAGGTCAGCAGCGTATCCACAAGGATCCGGGTGATATTGAAGCTGACAGGCTTCAGCTTCATTTCCCCGTTGTCGATGCGGGAAAGGTCCAGCATGGATCTCACCAACCGGGAAAGCCTTTTTACCTCGCTTGACACCACCTGCAAATACTTTTCCTGTTCCTCCCGGGAGATCGTGCCGTCTAAAATGCCGTCGATAAACCCGGCAATGGTGGTCATAGGCGTTTTCAGCTCGTGAGATACGTTGGCGATAAAGCTGCGGCGGGTCCCCTCGGAAATGGAAAGGGAATTGGCCATATTGTTGAAGGAAACCGCCAGCTGGCCCAGCTCGTCCTCGCTGGTGACCGGCACCCGCACGGAAAAATCTCCCGCACCGAAGCTTCTGGCCGCCGCCGACATCTGCCGCAAGGGCTTTACCAGCCGGTAAGCGAACATTCCGATCACACAGAAGGCCACCGCCAGAGCCACTGCCGCCGCCACCAGGAAAATGCGGAACCACTCGTCCCGAAAGCTGTTTACCGTGACCACACTGGTGGCGGCAAACACCGCGCCAACACAGGTATTATCCGTCCTGGCGTACATGGGTACGCCGATGATATAATAGCTGCTTTTATAAAAGCCGTCTAAATTGTTTTTCCCCTCGTACATTCCCTTCGCCGCCAGCGCCACTGCCTGCTCCGGCACCTGTACAGGGCTTTGCAGTTTGCTGTTGGGATAATTTCCCGCCAGGATATTTCCCTTCAGATCCGTGATAAAAATATCGGCGTCGATACTGGTGGAGAAGCTGGAAATAAAGCCCTGCAGCACTTCCGCTGGCAGCCGGTACTGGTTTTTTTCCTCCTGCACCAGGTATCCTTCCGCCAGACCCGCAATGGACGACGCGTTTTGGGTGAGAAGCTCCTTCTTTTCATTTCTCCAGTATTGGGAAAAAAATAGCATCATCATGCTTCCCAGCATGGTAAAGCTGAGGATCACAATGATCATGGTAATGCTGAGATATCGCTTAAAAATGCTTTTCTGCATTTTGCCGAAGATCCTTTCCCGGAAACCTGCCTCGCAGAAAGCAGCTTATTCCTTTACTTCAAATTTGTAGCCCACGCCCCACACGGTTTTCAGCGCCCACTGGTCGGAAACGCCCTCCAGCTTTTCCCGCAGGCGCTTTACGTGCACGTCTACGGTGCGGCTGTCCCCGTAGTAATCAAAGCCCCACACCTCGTCTAGCAGCTGGTCTCTGGTAAATACCCGGTTGGGATTGGAGGCCAGGTGGTAGATCAGCTCCATCTCCTTGGGCGGCGTATCTATCTGTACGCCCTTTACCTTCAATTCATAGTTTGTCAAATTGATGGATAAATTTTCGTAGGAAACCGCCTTATTTCCGCTTTGCTTGTCTCCGTTCTGGGTACTGCGGCGCAGCACCGCCTTGATCCGGGCGATCACTTCCTTGGTTTCAAAGGGCTTTACCACATAGTCGTCCGCGCCCAGATCCAATCCCAGCACCCGGTCGAACACCTCGCCCTTGGCGGTGAGCATAATGATCGGACAGGCGGATTTTTTGCGGATCTCCCTGCATACCTGCCAGCCGTCCAGGCCGGGCAGCATAATATCCAGCAGCACCAGGTCCGGCTCCGCCGCGTCAAACATTTTCAGCGCCGCTTCCCCATCGTTGGCAAGAAACGCCGTAAAACCCTCTTTTTCAATATACAGCCGAAGCAGCTCGCAAATATTGGTATCATCGTCCACGATCAATATTTTTTCGGAAGCCATTTTTCCGCCCCTTTTCTTTTTCCTTATTTTTGGAAGAAAATTCATCCCTGCGGGACCCTTATGAAAGAGCTTATTCGCAGAGTTCCAGCATTATTTTCATTTTACCCGCTCTCTATGGCAAAATCAAGAAAAAGAGATGAACATTCTGTGAAAAAAGCGCTCGAGTCTGGACGGAAAAAGGAAGCCCGGCACTTTTGCCGAGCTTCCTTTTTCCACAGGTTTCTGGCGTACTGCCGGAAAGGCGCTTCTGACCCGATTGCAGGTAAGCTGATAAATTGGAATTTAGTGACGAGAAAAGCCTCCCCTTGCTTGCAAGGGGAGGGGGACCACCGTTAGGTGGTGGAGGGGATAGTCACACACAGAAAGTGGGATAAAACCGCCAGTTTTAATCCCCTCAGTCGCGGCTTCGCCGTGACAGCTCCCCTTATAAATAAGTGGAGCCTAAGGACGTTAAACTACAATTTGCCGATTTACTTCTGGTCGGGTCGGAAACCAAACTCCCGCACCAAGCAGGGACACAAGCGGCCGCGGCGCCTCGCCGCTGAACTATACTTTATCGCATTTCACTTTATTATTTACTCTTATCCTAAATTTCTCTTTGTACCCGCCGCTCTGACTCTTAATAGTACATTTGCAGCGCCTGGGGCAGAACCGCGGCCTCTACCTGCTCTCCGCCGGAGGCGTATTCTCCGTCCAGAGACCAGGGCATGGGCTCGGCACAAGTGAATTTCGCACCCGCCGTATGCACAAAGGTGATCATTTCCTCATCGTACTTTCCGCTCATCAGGGAGAAGATCACCCGGTTCAGTTCCAAAAGGTTCCGGGGCATTTTTACCAGCGTCAGCTCCAGCTTTCCGTCCGACAGGTCCACCTTGCCGGAATCCAGCTTTACAATACCGCCAAAGGAGGTGGAATTGCTGAGAGCGCCGAAAACGTAATCTCCCTCATACACCTCGCCCTCCGCCGTTTCCACCTTGACCTGATAGGATTTCAGGGTAGGCAGCTCCTTGATCCCTTCCAGAATATAGGCCAGATGCCCCAGGGAATTTTTCAGGCTCTGGGTGGTAGAGTAGGAAGACTGGGTAAATGCGCCGAAGGACGCCACGTAGATAAAATATCTTTCCCCAAAGCGCCCGGCGTCCAGGGGCTTCGGACAGCCCTCCACAATCTGCCGGGCCGCCTTTCCCGGCTCCTTGGAAAGCCCCAGGGAACTGGCAAAATCATTGGTGGAGCCCGCCGGAATATAGCCGATGGGAACAGAAGCGCCAGCTTTTAAGACCTCCGCCACCATTTCGCTCAGGGTACCGTCTCCCCCGCAGCAGATCAGGGTTTCCGGCTTCTCCTCCAAAGAAGACCGGATCACCGCCTCGGCCTGCCGGGCGCTTTCCGTTTTAACGGTGAAAACCTCCCTGCCGCTTTCCTTCAGGATCTTCCGCACTTCCTCGATCTCCCGCAGAATATTTTGACGCCCCGCGTGGGGATTTACCACAACTACGGTTTTCATGCTTTTCTCATCTCCCTTTTCCCACAATGACCGGAGTATCGTCCCTTTCAGATTATCCTTCCCCCTTTTTGGCAGAAAATTCCTCTGCCTCCGGGGGTTCCGTATTTTTTCCCAAGAGGCCCCAAACCTGCCGGCGCGGCTCTTTTCCCCGCGCTGACAGCGCAAGGAACGCGGCGATCCACAGAGCGGACAGCACCAGCAGCACCACATACTGTACGAAGGCCATTCTGTCTCCGGCGCGCCGGGCGGCGGCCGCAAGGCCTTCCCCCTCCGCGCCCACAAAAATCAAACAGATAAGATTCATCAAAAGCATCAGGGCAGGCATTGACAGAGAAGCTCCGACCCGGAGAAGCGGCAAAGCTTTCTTTTCACCTTCTCCTGCAGCTTCGCCATTTTCCGGGCATTTCCGAAGCAGCCGGGAAAATACTCTTTCACTCACCTGTTTTCCTTTTTCTTTTGCTTGTTGCAGCACCAAGAACCGGGGCAGCGCCGCTTTCAGCAGCGCCCATACAAGCACGGCAAGCACGGCGGCAAAGCCCGCAACGATCCCCCACCGCACGGCGGTCCCCCATTTCACGGCAAGGATCAGCGCCCCCGCAAAGGTGGGAAGGGCGCAGCCCGCGGCGGGGAGGCCCAGGGCGGAAAGCGCCCAGCTTTTCCGCCCGCCGGCGGTCTGATCCGCCGCCCGGAAGGACAAGAGACCGGCCAAAACCGCCAGGGCTGTTTCCAAAAGGAAGAGCCCCAGCAAAAGAAGTCCCCGGCCCCAAAGATAACCGGAGCGAATGGCCTCCGTATCCATGCGGAGCTCCTGATACAGCAAACTCTTGAAAGAAACTCCCACCCGCTCCTTCAAAGCCCGCGGCGCTTCCTCCGCGGCGGAAATGACCGTTTCCATACTCTCCCTGGGGGCCCGGTCCAGCAGCGGCAAAAGCGCGTAAAGCTGCTCGATATCCAGTTTGGAAAAGCCTACTTCGGAAAAAACAAAGCTCTGCTTTTCTGCATTCTCTTTCCCGGAGCCAGCCTTTTCGCCGTTATTTGCGTTTTCCTCGCCGAAGGCCTTTTCCTGAGAGCCCAGCATGGTTTCCGCCTCCGCTTCAGAGGAGCTTTCCGCTTCCGCAAAAGAGCTTTCCTCCGGAAGCTGAAACAGCGCGCCCTCCGGCATGCTGGTAAGCACGCCGTTCGGCAGAGAGCCTTCCTTTCCTTCCAGATCTCTCAGGTTATCGCCGAATTTCCCGATCTCCTTTTTTTCCTCCCGGGCCGCGGCAAGGCCCTGAGAAATGGTGTTCAGCTCGCCGGTCTGCTCTGTCTGCCGCAAATACAGCAGCAGGGCATAGACCGCCTTTTCATAAAGCTCGCCTGCTTCCTGGACCCGGGCTTCCTCCAGCCCCTCCCGCAGCACGCTGATGGTTCCCTCCTGAGCGTAGGGATATTTCTCCGACAGGCGCTGGGCCTCGCTGCTTTCCGACTCAACGGTAAGGTAGAGCTCCTCCAGCAGCCGCTGCTGCTCCTCTGTCAAAAAGCTTTGCAAAAGCGTTTTTCCCTGTAAGCTCATGGCCTCTGGCGCGCCCGGCTCAAGGCCTCCCTGCTGAACGCCCCGGTTCACCAGGCCGCCCATCAGGGCGGGAAGGGCCAAACCGCACAGGGCCTGCGCAAAAAACAGGACAAGGCAGAAAAACGCCAATGCCGCACAGGGCTTTAGAGCCTTTATCATCTGTTTCATACTGCCTTTCCTCCTTCTATACCGTTTCTGGCATCTTCTTTTCCCGATAGAACCGACCCGCAAGAGGCCGCTGCCTCTTATTTTAATCGGCTTTTTCCCGCCGTCAACCTGCTTCTACGAAAAATTTACAGGCTGTTCACAAAAAGAAAGGCCTTGCTTAGGGCTTGTTTGAAAAAAACCTGGCTTTACAAAAAGCAGCTGCTGCAAAAGAATAAATTTTGCAGCAGCTGTTTTATTGCAGATACGTGATTCTGGAGGTGACGGCACCGACCATAGACAATGAAAAATGAGCAAGGAAGGGCAGGGGCAAAACAATAAACAGTAAGGCGGTAAATTATAGTTTAGCGGCGAGGCGCCGCGGCCGCTCGTGTCCCTGCTTGGTGCGGGAGTTTGGTTTCCGACCCGACCGGAAGTAAATCGGCAAATTGTAGTTTAGCGAACTAGTCGTTAGCTATTAGTTGTTAGTCGTTAGAGAGGGGCGAGTTCTCACTTTTGTCATTCTGAGGAACGAAGAATCTCGTCCTTCATTTCCTGAATAGAAGGGAAAAGGGCGAGATTCTTCACTTCGTTCAGAATGACAGGAGAAAAATAAGCGAATCACTATTGGTCGGGTCAGAAACCGATTTCCCGCACCAAACAGCTTCACGAGTGGGTGCAGCGGTACGCTGCAAATTCCAATTTAGCTGCTCCTGCCCTCCATTGCTCATTATACTTGGGCGCGCCGCCCTTCCTGCTATCGAGCAGTTTCTGTGGCATTCTGTAGCGCGCTCTCTGCTATTTTACCCTCGGACTCCACGGTTTCTTTCCCGTTTCCATCGCTCAGCGGAATTTTTCCTTCACCCGCTCAAACAGCACGGGGGTGATCCCTGGGTAGGTCAGGTCCTCCGGCAGGGACTCGAAAAGGTTTACTTCCTTCATTTCGCTTTCCGGCAGCGCGGCAAGTTCTGTGATCTCCGCGAAAAACACCGCGCCGGCGGCGCCGGAAACTTCGTCCTCGGCATAATAGCCGCAAACCGGCTCCAGGGTAAATTCCGACGCGCCAGATTCCTCCCACAGCTCTCTGCGGGCCGCCTGCTCCGGCGTTTCCCCCGGCTCGATATGGCCTCCCTGGGTCTCCCAGGTAACACGGTTTTTATGGCGGCTCAAAAGAAGCTTTCCCCGGCAGCGGGAAAAGATCACCACATACCGGTACGCCGCCGTTTCCTCCATGGGAAAAACCCTTTTGCATACAGAACCTTTTTTCCCGCTCATTCCTTTTCTCCTTTCTCCATGCCGCAGACCCTGCGCACCGCCAGGTCGTAACCGGGATCTGCTTTTTTCAGAGACACCGGCCGCCCGGCGGCGCTCAAAAAGCAGTGAGAGGTTTTTCCCCGGCACCGCAGCGCCCCGGTCTCTTTGTCCCGCACGGTATAGAAAAAGGCGATCCGGGTACCTGTATAGCTTTCTATCCCCGTTTCCACCCGCACCGTTTCTCCAAAGCGGGTCATGGACTTGTACTCCGCCTCCGCGTGCAGTACCGGGCTGACGATCCCTTTCGCTTCCAAGCCCTCCAGGCTCATGCCGCAGACCCGCATCAGGTGAACGCGGGCCTCCTCAAACCAGCGGATATAGTTGGAATGATGCACACAGTCCATTCGGTCTGTTTCGTAATAGTACACCGGCCGCTCATACTCTACTGTTTTCACAGCAAGCGCTCCTTTCCGTCAAAGGCCTGCTTTTTTCGCTATCCACTATAACACAGTCTCCCGCCGAAAAGCAATCTTCTTCCCCCCTCTTTTCTAACATCGAAAGGCTTCCTTTTGCATAAGCTTTTTAGGACAAATTTCCCGAAGCGCCATTTATTGTTATGGGCGGACAGGTTGATTTTCCCGTCAAAAAATGCTATGATTCTCTATGTTCCGAAAAATTCAGGCAGTAAGCAAAAATTTTTTCTTTTTCTTATTTTGTTTTTTTGAACCGGCGCCGCTTTGTAAAAGGACGCGCCGCCGAAGCTCTCTTACCGTTAAAGAAGGCAGTGATGCAAAACCATGAAAATCGGTATGGACGTAGGCTCTACCACATTAAAATGCGTTGTGTTCGATGAAGCCGGCACGCCGGTATTCCGGGAATACGAGCGCCATTTTTCCCAGATCGCGGAAAAGGCTTCGGGTATGCTTTCCCGAATCCGGGAGCAGTTTCCGGAGGCCTCTTCCGCCAGGCTGTGCGTTTCCGGCTCCGCCGGTATGGGGCTGGCGGAGGATCTGGACATTCCCTTCGTGCAGGAGGTTTACGCCACCCGCACCGCCGTAAAGGCCTATTTGCCGGAGGCGGACGTGGTGATCGAGCTGGGAGGCGAGGACGCGAAGATCCTGTTCCTTTCCGGCTCTATGGAGGTGCGCATGAACGGCTCCTGCGCCGGCGGCACCGGGGCCTTCATCGACCAGATGGCCACCCTTTTGAACATTGCCCCGGACGAGCTCAATGAGATCGCGAAAACCAGCGAGCGCACCTACAGCATCGCTTCCCGCTGCGGCGTGTTCGCGAAATCCGACATTCAGGCCCTGCTGAATCAGGGGGCCCAGAAAAATGACATCGCCCTGAGCATTCTGAACGCCGTGGTCAACCAGACGGTGGCCGGCCTTGCCCAAGGTAGGGAGATCAAGGGAAAAGTGGTCTATCTCGGCGGCCCGCTGACCTTTCTTTCGGAGCTTCGCGCGGCCTTTGACCGCATTCTGGGCGTAAGCGGCGTCTGCCCGGAAAATTCCCTGTACTATGTGGCGGCGGGCGCCGCCATGAGCGAGACCAGTCGGGAATTTTCCCTTCCGGAGCTTACGGAACGGATCAAAAACTACAGCTCCAGCCACCACTACCAAAGCAGCGAGGCCCTGTTCCGGAATGAAGCGGAGTACGAGGAATTTACCGCCCGGCACCAACGGGACACCATTCCCACCGACGCCCCCCTGCTTCCCGGAAATATCGCCTATGTGGGCATCGATGCTGGCTCCACCACCTTAAAGGCCACCGCCATCAACGAAAATGAGGAGATCATTTTCTCCCGGTACCTGCCGAATTCCGGAAACCCCGTGCCGCTGGTGAAGGAATTTCTTCTGGCCCTGTACCAGAAATTCCCGGGCATTGTGATCCGCTGCGCGGCCTCCACCGGCTACGGCGAGGAGATCATCAAAAACGCCTTTCGGCTGGATCTGGGCGTGGTGGAAACCATCGCCCACTTTACCGCCGCCCGGAAATTCGAGCCGGAGGTGGATTTCATCATCGATATCGGCGGTCAGGATATCAAGTGCTTCAAGATCAAAAACGGGGCCATCGACAACATTTTCTTAAACGAGGCCTGTTCCTCCGGCTGCGGATCCTTTTTGCAGACCTTTGCCGGGGCCCTGGGCTATGAAATGAGCGATTTCGCAAAGTGCGGCCTGTTTGCCGACAGCCCGGTAGACCTGGGCTCCCGCTGCACGGTGTTTATGAATTCCTCCGTAAAGCAGGCTCAGAAGGACGGGGCCTCTATTGAGAACATTTCCGCCGGCCTTTCCATGAGCGTGGTGAAAAACGCCCTGTATAAGGTCATTCGTGTCACAGACGCCAAAAGCCTGGGCGACCACATTGTGGTGCAGGGCGGCACCTTCTTAAACGACGCGGTGCTGCGGGCCTTTGAAAAGGAGATCGGCAAAAACGTGACCCGTCCCTCCGTGTCCGGTCTGATGGGGGCCTACGGCGCTGCTTTATACGCGAAGCAGCATGAAACAGGAGAAAGAAGCGGGATTTTAGACGAGCGGGGTCTTGCCGCCTTTACCCACGAGGTAAGGGCCGTTACCTGCAACGGCTGCCAGAACCACTGCCGCCTGACGGTGAATACCTTCGGCGCGGGGGAAGGCGGCTCCGCCCGGTACATTGCCGGAAACCGCTGCGACAAGCCCCTGCAGAAGCACGGCGAGACCACACAATATAACCTGTATGATTATAAGCGGCAGCTTCTGAACTCTTACGCTCCCTGTGAGGGAAAGCGGGGGACCATCGGGATCCCCATGGGGCTCAACATGTTTGAGCTGTACCCCTTCTGGTACACTTTCTTTACGAAGCTGGGCTTCGGGGTGTTCCATTCCCCGGATTCCGACCGGGAGCTGTATTTCCGGGGCCAGCATACCATTCCCTCCGATACGGTATGCTACCCGGCAAAGCTGATCCATGGCCACATCGAGGCCCTGCTGGAGCGAAAGGCGGACGCCATTTTTTACCCCTGCATGAGCTATAATCTCGATGAGCACAAGGGCGATAACCACTATAACTGCCCTGTGGTGGCCTATTATCCCGAGGTATTGGACGCCAATATCGAGGCCCTGAGCGAAACGAAATTTATTTACGACTATGTGGGCCTGCACCGACGGAAAGATTTCCCCGGAAAAATGCAGAAGATCCTGGCAAAATATTTCCCTGCCATTCCGGAGCAGGAGGTCAAAGCGGCTTCCGATGCGGCCTATGGGGAATACGAGGCATACATGGAGCGGATCCGCCAAAAGGGCCGGGAGTTTTTGGCCCTTGCCGAGGAAAAGAACCTTCCCGTGATCATTCTTTCCGGGCGGCCCTATCACCTGGACGGGGAAATCAACCACGGCATCGACAAGCTGATCTGCGAATGCGGGGCCGTGGTGGTCACGGAGGATTCCGTCAGCGACCGGGTGGAGAAATTCCCCACCACCGTGCTGAACCAGTGGACCTACCACGCCCGGCTGTACTGCGCCGCCAAATACGTGGCGGAAAGCAAGGAAAAACGAATTAACCTGGTGCAGCTGGTCTCCTTCGGCTGCGGCGTAGACGCCATCACCGGAGACGAGGTGCGCTCTATCCTGGAAGAGGGCGGGCGCATCTACACCCAGATCAAGATCGACGAAATCACAAACCTGGGTGCGGTGCGCATTCGCCTGCGCAGCCTGTTCGCCGCGCTGGGGCTCTAGTTGTTAGAGATTAGTCGTTAGTTGTTAGACAGGGCAGGGCCTTTTCTCTACAACTAATAACTCAATTCGAGATTAGCTTCCAGACAGAGCAAAGCCCTTTTTCTAACAACTAACAACTTACAGCTAACAACTAAACTAAGTAGGTGATACCCATGGCCGATGAAAAGAACAGAGTGGAGTTTACGAAGGAGATGAAGAAGGATTACACCATCATCACTCCCAACATGGCTCCGCTTCATTTTGAGCTCATAAAAAACGTGCTGCAAAGTTTTGGCTACCACGTGGATCTGCTGCGCACCACAGGCCGGGAGATCGTGGACGAGGGCTTAAAATACGTGCACAACGATACCTGCTACCCCGCCCTGCTCTCTATTGGACAGATGATGCACGCCCTGCACAGCGGGAAATACGACCTGCACAAGGTGGCCCTGATCATGACCCAAACAGGCGGCGGCTGCCGGGCCTCCAACTACATTCATCTTCTTCGCAAGGCGCTGAAGAAGGACGGGCTGGACTACATTCCTGTGATCTCCCTGAACCTTTCCGGGCTGGAAAGCAATTCCGGGTTCCAGATCACCCTTCCCCTGCTGCGCAGGGCCATTGCCGCCCTGACCTACGGCGACCTGCTGATGCTCTTAAAAAACCAGACCAAGCCCTATGAGGTGACGGAAGGCGCAAGCGATGCCCTGGTGGAGCACTGGATCTCCACCCTGACCAGCCTCTTTGAGCAGGGAAAGGCCTTTACCCAGCGGGAGGTGCGCCAGTATTTCGATACCATCGCCCAGTCCTTTGCGGATCTTCCTTTGCGGGACGTAAAGAAGACGAAAGTCGGCGTGGTGGGCGAGATCTATGTAAAATATTCCCCCTTAGCCAATAACAGCCTGGAGGAATTCCTGTTTGAGCAGGGCTGTGAAACCATGGTGCCGGGCATTTTGTCCTTTATGATCTTCAAGGTGGATAACCGCCTGGAGGACATTGCCCTTTACGGCGGAAACCCTGCGAAAAAGCAGCTTTGCACCATGCTGAAATGGTATTTCACAAAATTTGAAACAGACCTGATCGCCGCGGTGAAGAAGTTCCCCCAATTCACGCCTCCCGCCCCTTACCGCCATTTGAAGGAGCTTGCCGGAAATGTCATCGGCTATGGCTGCAAAATGGGCGAGGGCTGGCTTCTTACGGCGGAGGTGATGGAGCTTATTGAAAGCGGCTACGGCAACGTGGTGTGCACCCAGCCCTTCGGCTGCCTGCCCAACCACATTGTAGGCAAGGGCATGATCCGCAAGGTAAAGGGCATTTACCCCAAAGCCAATATCGTTCCCATCGATTACGACCCCAGCGCTACCAGAGTCAACCAGGAAAACCGCATCAAGCTGATGCTGGCTGTGGCAAGAGAGCAGGAGGAGGAGGCCTCTCCAAAAGCGCCCCTTTCTCCCGCCGCTTCTGAAGCCTGAGCGCTTTCTGCGCGGCGTAATCCGCCGGGAAAGGAACTCCCCTTTATGAGCTTGCTTCGTTTTGGAAAATATACGGGAAAGTATGCCGGCCAGCGGCTGCCCAGGCGGATCATCGCCATGCTGCTGGCTGTTATCGTTATGGGCTTGGGGGTCAGCCTGTTTCTTATTGGCTCTATGGGCGCGGACCCCTTTTCCACCATCAACCTGGGGATTTCTTCCCGGCTTGGCCTTTCCTTTGGTCTGTGGCAAGCGATATTCAACGGAATTTTGCTGGTACTGGTGCTGTTTTTTGACCGCTCCATGCTGGGGCTCGGCACCCTGGGAAATATGTTTCTCGTAGGCTTCTCCGCCGACTTTTTTACCCCGATCCTGGAGAAGCTTTTCACTGCCGGTGAGCTTTCCCTGTGGGCACGGCTGCTGTTTACCTTAGGCGGCGTGGCGCTGCAGATCATCGGCTGCTCCTTTTACGTTACCTCCAACCTGGGCATGGCGCCCTATGACTGTATTTCCTTTCTTGTACCCAATAAAACGAAGCTCTCCTTCCGCTGGTGGCGCATTCTCAGCGATGTATTCTGCGTGGCGGTGGGATTTTTGTGCGGCGCGAAGGTCGGGCTTGGCACCCTGATCATGGCCTTCGGCACCGGCCCGCTGCTGCCCCTTTGCAATAAATACCTTGCCGCCCCGGCGCTGAAGATCACGGAGATTCCGAAGGAGGGATCCTGATGGAACAAAAAAAGGGAAAGCCTTCCAAGCTTTCCCTGGAGCTTTTGAGCGAAAAGAACCTGGCCGCCGCGCGAAAGCTTCAGCGGGAGGATATCAGCGAGGATTTTGTAGACACCGTCGATACCATCTGGGAGCTGACCCAATACGGGCTTTCCCATCACTGTATCGGACATACCTATGCCGTAAACTATGAGGGCCGCTGTATCGGTCTGATCCTGCTGGGCGAAGCCCTGCCCTGGGAAACAGATCCGGCGGAAATGCGGGAAACTCCCTTTTACCGCCTGATGGGCTTTGTCCTGGACCGGTCTTTCCGCGGCCAGGGCATCGGCGGCGCGGTGTTGGAGGAAGCCATCTCCCTCATTTACCGGGAATTCGGCGTGCGCCCCATCGCCTGCGGCGTCCACCGGGAAAACCACCGGGCCGCCCGCTTCTATGAAAAGCACGGCTTTCATAGAACAGACGCCATGGAGGGAAACGATTTTTATTTTCTTCGTTACCCGGGCACGAAATAAAGCGGCGAGCCGCCGCAGGCACTCGTGAAGCGGCTTGGTACGGGAAACCGGTTTCTGAGCCAACCACAGCCAGGGAGATAAATTAGAATTTGCAGGGCTAACGAACAGCAGAAACTTCTTGCCTTTCTCGCCTATCGGCTCGGTCGGTTCGCACCAGCGTCCCACCGGGACGCGCTCACCCCTGAAAGGGGAGGTGGCGCGGCGAAGCCGTGACGGAGGGGTTATAGGGCACTGATGGACCGCATGAAACCTATATTTTCTACCTCACCACCACGGAACCCCTCAGTCAGCCTTCGGCTGACAGCTTTCTCCGCTTCGCTCCGGTTGCTGTGCCCCACTGGGGCACAGCAACCGTTCTGACCCTTTCTCGTTTGTCAACTTGGTCGTTGCTGGACGTGTGCCACCGGCACACAGCAACCGAGCCGACAGGCGAGAAAGCCAAGGGTGTGTGATAATTTCCAATTTGGCAAACTCTGTCCTTGTCCTCAATAATTGCTCATTATCTCCACGCCATCGTCCAGTACCCAAAAAGGCGGCTGCTGCAAACTTGATGTTTTGCAGCAGCCGCCTTTTTTCTAAAAACTAAAAACGCCCTTGCTAACAACTAACTATTAACAACTAAATTCCCAGCAAACCGGGAACAGCGTCCCTCATTTTGGCAATGACCGCTTCGCTTTCCTGCCGGGTCTTTCCCTTGCCGGAAAGGTAGATCTTGATCTTGGGCTCGGTGCCGGAGGGGCGCACGATCAGCTTGCAGCCTGTTTCCAGCCTGTACTCCAGCACATTGGACTTGGGCAGGTCGATCTTTCCCTCCCTGTCGCCGAAGGATACGGATTCCTGATAATCGCTGCGGCCTATGACCTTTGCCCCGGCGATCTCGGCGGGGGGATTCTTCCGCAGGGTGTCCATGATGCCGTTCATGGTCTTCATGCCGTCCTCGCCCTCAAAGGCGAAATTGCACAGGTCGTTTTTATAATAGCCGTATTTCTCATACAGCTCGTTCATTACGTCTACCAGGGTCTTTCCCTTGCGCTTATAATAGGAGGCCATTTCACAGATGAGCATACTGCCGTCCACGGCGTCCTTATCCCGGACATAGCCGCCGGAAAGGTACCCGTAGCTTTCCTCAAAGCCCAGAAGATAACGGTCCGCTTCTCCCGCCGCTTCCAGTTCGGCAATGATATCGCCGATATACTTAAAGCCGGTCAGGCAGCGGCGCAGCTCCACACCGTACTCTTTGGCAATGGGATCCACCATATCGGTGCTCACAATGGTGGTGACCGCCACAGGACGGGCGGGGAGCTTTCCCTGCTCCTTCTTCACCCTGGCGATGAAATCCAGCAGCAGAATGCCTACCTCGTTGCCGCTCATCAGCACATACTCGCCGTTTTGGTTCACGGCGATACCCACCCGGTCACAGTCCGGGTCGGTGGCCAGCAGCAGATCGGGCTTTACCTTTTCACAAAGCTCCAGACCCTTCTGCAGGGCCTCCCGGATCTCCGGGTTCGGATAGGGGCAGGTGGGGAAATTTCCGTCCGGCTCGCTCTGCTCCGGCACCACGGTGATATCCTTTACGCCGATACGGTCCAAAATTCGGGTAACGCACATTTTTCCGCTGCCGTTTAGGGGCGTGTACACCAGCTTCAGGTTGCCGGCATCGCCGATGAGGCTCTCCCTGTACACATCGTCCAAAAAGGCGCTGACGGTCTCTTCGCCGATATATTCAATCAGCCCCTGCTTTATGCCCTCTTCAAACTCCATCTTTTTCACGCCGGAGAAAATATCCAGGGAATTGATTTCCCGCATAATGCCGTCCGCCATATCCGCCGTTACCTGGCAGCCATCGCTGCCATAAGCCTTATAGCCGTTGTACTTGGCAGGGTTATGGCTGGCGGTCACACAGATCCCCGCATCGCACCGCAAATGCCGCACCGCGTAGGAAAGAGACGGCGTGGGCATCAGCTGCGGATAGAGATAGGCCTTAATGCCGTTGGCGGCCAGCACCGCCGCGGACTGCTGAGAAAACAGCACGCCCTTATTCCGGCTGTCGTGGGCAATGGCAACCGACTGGGGCTTTCCGTCCGCGTGCTTCAATAAATAATTGGCAAGGCCCTGGGTGGCCTTCCGCACGGTATACACATTCATGCGGTTGGTGCCCGCGCCGATCACACCCCGCAGGCCGCCGGTGCCGAACTCCAGATCCCGGTAAAACCGGTCGTTGATTTCCTCCGGCTGATCCTTTACCGCCAGAAGTTCCTCCTTTAGATCCTTATCGTCCAGATCCTGCTGCAGCCATCTTTCATACTCGGTCATGTGGATGCATCCCTTTCCTGTTTACTTGCCTGCCGCCAGGCAGTTATATTAGTCTAAGATTACCATTTTTTGGCGGTACTGTCAACTCGAAACAGGGCGAAAGGACAATAGAAAAACTTCTCAAAGCTTGATGATATTCGTCACGATCCCCTGGGGGGTGATATCCAGCGTTCCGTAGGTTGCGGGTTCTCCCAGAGAGCCGCAGTTGGCGGATCCGGGGTTCATCAAATACAGGCCGTCCTCATAATCGGTAAGGGCCTTATGCGTATGGCCGAACAGCAGCACCCGGGCCTTCTGCTCCCTGGCGGCGCACACCGCCTGGTACAGCCCGCTTTTCACACTGTACAGGTGCCCGTGGGTGTAGAAGATCTTTACGCCCTCCGCTTCATAAACGCCCCGGTCCGGCAAAGTGGAGCCCCAGTCACAGTTTCCCCGCACCTGCAAAAACATTTTTTCCGGAAAGCTGTGCCGCAGCAGCTGCACGTCCTCCTCCACATCTCCCAGGTGGATCACAATTTCCGCCGTGGGCTGCTGAAGCAAGGCCTCCCGCAGATTTCGTACATTCCGGTGAGTGTCGGAAACGACCAGAATACGCATCGAACAATTCTCCCTTCCGAGGATCTTTTCATCTTTCCCGCCCTTTTCGCATAGTATGGAATACGCCATAGAAGGGATGGGATCTTATGGATCAAAAACAGCCAAATTTGAACGAAAATCAACTGGAAGCTCTTTTGAAGCTGACCTCCCAGCGCCTGGGCACCACCCCGGAGGCACTGAAGCAGGCGGCGCAGAACGGCACGCTTTCCAACATGCTGGGGCAGAATGAGTCCGCCGCCATGCAAAAGGTGTTGAACGACCCGGAGGCGGCGAAAAAGCTGCTTTCCTCTCCTCAGGCTCAAAAATTGCTTCAAATGTTCCAAAAGGGAAACAAGTAGCGGTAAAACAGGCCTTCGGAAAGGAGGGACGGTATGGACGACCTGAGCCAGCAGCTGAATCAAATTTTATCAGACCCTCAAAGCATGCAGCAGATCCAGGGAATGATGAGCGCCCTGGGCCTGGGCGGCAATTCCGGCAACCAAACAGCTCCTGCGCCGCAGCCAGCTCCGGCGGAAGTACAGCCCGCCGCCCCGCAATCCGGGGGCTTTGATCCTTCTATGCTGGCCGGTATGCTGGGTTCTTTGGGGAAGGCTTCTCCCCCGCCGGAGCCGGCGGGCGGAGCCACCCCAGAGCTGCTGCAAACTGTGACCCGCCTGGCCCCGCTTTTGAGCCAGGTCAACCGGGAGGACGATTCCACCCGGCTGCTTCGGGCCCTGCGCCCTTTGCTCAGCGCCCAGCGGCAGAAAAAGCTGGACGAGGCCATCAAAATTTTGCAGATGATGCGGCTTTTGCCCCTCTTAAAAGACAGCGGCCTGTTTTCCGGGCTGCTGTCGGGGCTGCTGTAAGACCTGCCGGAGGTTTGGAAAATTCCTGTGGAATAAGGAGGGATCTTCATGCCGGGCGAATACGATATGGATCAAATGCGGGAGGAAGCCGTGCGCAGGGCCAGGGAAATGCAAGCCCGCGCCCATCTTCCGCCCCGCCAGACCCGGCAGGGAAGAAACACGCCCCAGCACCGGGAGCAGCCTCCCGCGCCGGAGCCGGAGAAGGCCCCCCAGCCGGAGCCTGTACAGGAGCCTCTTCTATCCTCCCCTGCGGAGGAGTTATCCCCTTCCTCCGCAGGCCTGCTGGAAAATCTGTTTCAGGACAAGGAGCGCACCATCATTTTAGCCCTCCTGATCCTGCTCAGCGGAGAAGAAAGCAACCACGAGCTCATGTTCGCCCTGATGTTTTTACTCATTTAGTTGTTAGTCGTGAGTAGTTAGTTGTTAGAGAAGGGCGAAAGGGCAATTAGTAATTAGTAGTTAGTAATTAAGGGCTAGTTCGATAAATTGGAATATATATGGCACCCTTGGCTTTCTCGCCTGCCGGCTCGGTTGCTGTGCCCCGGTGGGGCACAGCAACCGAAGCGAAGCGTAGAAAGCTGTCAGCCGTAGGCTGACTGAGGGGTTCCATGGTGATGTGGCAGAAAAGTCAAGTTTTATGCGGGTCGCCAGCAAGCTGGAACCTCTCCACCATGCAAAGCATGGTCCCCCTCCCCTTTCAGGGGAGGCAAGGGTTGCTGCTGGTCATTAGTCCGCCCAATTTCAATTTATCGAACTAATCGCCCTTGACCTTCTAATTGCTAATTACTCATTATCCCACAATCCTCCCCCCGCCCACCACGGTGTCGCCGTCGTACAGGACCACGGCCTGGCCCTTTGTGACGGCCCGCTGGGGCTGGTCGAAGGTGATTTTCAGTTGATCCGGCCCGGTCTGCACTACGGTGGCTGGCTGCTCTGCCTGGCGGTAGCGGACTTTAGCCTTGACCTTCATGGGTTCTGAAATTTCAGCGTGGGAAATCAAATTGATCTCCTCAGCAATCAGTTCTGTAGAGAAAAGCCGCTCATGCTCCCCCAGCAGCACTTCGTTTGCCGCCGGGTCTATTTCGCATACATACATGGGCTGGGGAAAGGACAGGCCCAGGCCCTTCCGCTGGCCTATAGTGTAATGAATGATCCCTCTGTGCTGCCCGTAAACCTGCCCCTCGGCTCCCACAAAGCTGCCAGGGGCAAAACTTTTCCCGGTATGCCGCTCAATAAAGGCAGCGTAGTCTCCGTCCGGCACAAAGCAGATGTCCTGGCTGTCCCGCTTTTTCGCGTTGACAAAGCCGTTTTCCTCCGCAAGCTGCCGCACCTGCTCCTTGGTAAGCTCCCCCAGAGGAAGCAGAAGCCGGGAAAGCTGCTCCTGAGTCAGGGAATACAGCACATAGCTTTGGTCCTTTGAAGCGTCCAGGCCCTTTTTCAGCAGCCAGCGGCCGGCGCTTTCGTCCCGGGCCACCCTGGCGTAATGCCCGGTAGCCACAGTATCACAGCCGATCTCCTTTGCCCTGCTCATCAGCTTTTCAAATTTGATATACCGGTTGCAGTCGATACAGGGGTTGGGGGTTTCCCCCCTTTCATAGGCCTCGGTAAACCGGTCCATGACCTCCCGGCGAAAGCTTTCCTTGAAGTTAAAGACGTAAAAGGGAATCTGAAGCCGGGCACAAACCGCCCTGGCATCGTTTACATCGTCCAGGGAGCAGCAGGTTTTTTCCCGGGAAAGCCCCGCGTCCTCGTTATCGTACAGCCGAAGGGTAACGCCCATGGCCTCATACCCCGCCCGGCGCACCAAAAGCGCCGCCACGCTGGAATCTACCCCGCCGCTCATGGCGATCAGCGCTTTCCTTTCCACAAAGATCCCCCCTTTTTTTCAGGCTGACCAAAAACGAACCTTACGAAACATCTTTTTTCTCTTCCCGTACCATCACGGAAATGCCGTTGGGGATCACCACCAGGTGAGCGTCCGCCCCTTTCAGCCTTCGGGCCAGAGCCAGGGCGGTATCCACATCGGGGGCCCAGTCCATTTTCATCTCCCGAAGCTTTTTTTCCTGCTCCGGGGCGGAAACAAAGATCACCCTGTGCTTTGTCAGGACCCGGGCCATGATCTGGTACTGCCACTGATCCGGCTTGGTCTTCTCCTGGGGAGTAGCCCTGACTTCGTCCAGCAAAGCCTGGGCCGAAGCACAGTTTTTCAGGGCCTCATAGAAATCGACGCCGCCATGGCCGTCTCCGCATTCGCTTACCATAATGAGCACCGCCCCTTCGGCGGCAGCGGCCTCAGCCGCCGTGATCCCCTTCACGCTTTGATAGATGTTCTGATCCAATGGATAGCCCCCATTGGAGGAGATGACAATATCCCCCGGCCTTTCCGGTTGAACCTGGCAGTAGTCCAGCAGCAATTCACAGCCCCTTCGGTGGGCGGCTATGGGGTCCCCCGCAAAGGCGGCCGCTATCCGTTTATCCTCATCAATGATCACGTTGACAATATAAGCCAGCCCGGCCATTTTTACCGCGGCCAGCATATCGGCATGAATGGGGTTATTCTCCAGCACGCCTGTTCGGGCATAGGGAGAATCAATAAATTTTGCGCAGTGGTTGCCCAGCACGGTGACCTTGTCGCACACTCCGGGCAGAACACTCTTGCGCCCTCCTGAAAAGCCGGCAAAGAAATGAGGCTCAATAAAGCCCTCCGCCACCAGCAGCTCTGTTTCCGCCGCCAGCCGGTCTATGACCAGATCAGCCCCGGAAGGGAGCACCCCCACCTTTACATTGCCGGAAGGATCCTGGCTGTCGTGGATCACAATTTTTTCCTTCGCCATGATCTTCGGCCCCAGCTTAGCCGCCAGCTCTTCTGCGGAGGAAGCCCGGTGACAGCCGGTGGCCACCAGCAAAGTAATCTCAATAGCCGGATTTCCCTGCCGCAGCTCCTCCAGAAGGAAGGGCAGAATATGGCGGCTGGGCACCGGCCGGGTATGATCGCTGATGATCACCGTGCAGGTTTTCTTCCCCGCCGCCAGCTCCCGCAGACGGGGGCTGGCAATGGGCTCAGCCATTGCCGCCTGCACCAGCTCGTCCTCCGACTGAGCGACCCGCAGCCTGTCGATATTCGATTCCAAAACCTCCGCACGGGTCAGCTCTTCATGAAGCACCATGCCCACTGTGCCAAAGGGAATTGTGATCGCCATAAAACGGTCCCTTCCATGCTGTGAAATCTATTTCGCCATTTTGGGATAGTATAACACACTTTTCCGGAAAAGGGAAACAAAAAAGGAAACCGCAAAAGGCTTGGCGATTTTCTTTTTGTCCTATTCTGTTTCCAGCTCTTTCAAAGCCGCCCGCACCGCCGCGATCACGAAGGCGGAAAAGGTGCAGTCCTTTCCCTGAATGGCGCCCTCCACCTGCTCGATTACATCGTTCGGAAAGCGAATGATCTTATTGGTGGTGGGCGGAATAGAGGGGATTTTGAAGCTCTTTTTTCTTCCCCCCTTTTAAGGCTTTCTTCCCACCGCCAGAAAGTGGGGGCTGACGCCCAGCAGGGAGGGCTCCTGCTCTGTCATGCGGACAAGCCTGAGCAGCCGCTCCCGGCTTTCGGGGCGTTCCCATTTTTCCTGCAGGGTGGGGCAGAACCAGATACAGCCCTCCACCGCATACAGCCCTTCCGGGGAAAGGCCTCCCTCCGCAAGCTCCTCCCGCAGTCCCTCCGGTGTGTGGAAATAGGCGCGGGACAGGAAATTGGGATATTTCCTAGGCCGAATATGCCGGTTTTCCAAAATTTCCCCCTCCAGCATGCCGAAGTAGACCTCATCGTCTAGAAAATCATTTTTTCGCCGTACACGGACACCGCCCAGGTGGCGGAGCTGAATTTGGAGATCCCGGCGGCAATCAGCAGTCCGCCAGGCTTCAGCATGCGGTGCGCCTCCCGCAGGGCCAAAAGCCGTTCCTCCCGCTCCAGAAGGTGGTACAGCGGGCCCATCAGCAGCGCCGCGTCCATGCTTCCGCTTTCCAGCAGGGAAAGATCTCTGGCGTCACCCGTTTCCGCCCGATAGGGGGCGGTCTGGTGGGCCCGGGCATATTCCACCGCCGAGGGGGCAAGCTCCACCAGGGTCACCTCGTGGCCAAGTCCCGCCAGCCAATCGGCATAATACCCTATTCCGCCGCCGATATCACAGAGCCGCAGCCTTCCTTCGGGCAGCAGGCGGGAAAGCAGCTCCTTTGTTCTTGCCGCCTCCACCTTTCCCAGCCCCCGCTCCAGCCTGCCGATCTCCGCGCCGTTTTCGTAAAACTCCTAGGTTTCCCGATCGCTTTCGCGCATGATGACCGCCTTCCTTTTGCGTTTTTCCACAATACGCCTTCTATTTCTCCAAAAAATCTTCAGCCGGAAGATGCTGCCGCAAGGTCAGATACCAGCGCACCCCAAAGCGGTCCCTGACTCCGGCGGCCCAGGGGCTCCAGGGCAGCTCACAGGGCTCCAGCTCCACGGCTCCGCCCTCCTTCAAAACGGCAAACGCCCTTTCCAGCGCTTCCCTCGTTTCAAAGGTGAGCCCCAGCTCTACCGGGTTTTCCCATTCCGGTTTTGCTTCCACCACGGAAAGCACCTCCTGCTCCCTCTGAGTCAACTCTGAGTGAAAATAGGTGCCGTCCTCGTTTTTCACATGATAACCCAGCTCCAGCCCAAAGGCCTTCCGGTACAGCTCCACTGCCCGGGGGCTGTTTTTTACATAGAGTCCCACGCCCACATAGCTTCCCGCCTCTGCCTGCACCAAATCCCCGCTTTTTTGATACAGGGAAGCCTCCGTATTTTCAAACAGATCATAGCCTGTAATGGAGCGGCAATCCTGGCCGGAAAATTCGAATTTTACTACCCAAGGCATCAAATCAATGATTTGCGCAAACTGCTCGAAGCCGAATTTGGGCTGATAAAAATTGACGATGCTGGAAAGGGCCGTGCCATGGGTGCCCACGGCAATGGTTTTTCCCTGATACCGCTTCAGCACCTCTCCCAGCGCCGCAAGGTTCCGGGCCTGCACCTGCCGCAGGCTTTCTCCGCCGGGCTCCCGGTAGTCTCTATTTTCCCAATGGCGTTTGACAAAGGCCATAAAATCCTCTACCCAGCGGTCTCCCACGGCCCTTTCCCGGAAATCCTCCACGGCTTCGATGGAAAAACCGCGCGTATCGGCAAAATCCTGCACCGTATCCATTGCCCGGCGGTAGGGGCTGGAAAGCACCGCCTCAATGGGCTTGTCCCTGAGAAATTCCGTGACGCGCCTGCTGTCCTCCAAGCCCTTGGGGGTCAGGGGCCTGATTCTGTCGTCGTGGACCGAATGGTCCGATTGGCAGTGGCGCACAAAATAAACGGTGGTCATTGTTTGCTCCCTTCCGCCCTGCGCTGCTGTGCCAGGGCCTTCCCTTCTTTTCCTGTCATATGCTCAACGGTCAGCCGGATCACAGCGGTGTAACCCTGCGTGCCGGTGGATTTTTCCTCCCGGTGTGCGGGCGTATCCGCCGGGCAGTATTTTTCCGCCAGCAGCAGCAAAGCGTCGTGCTGCTCCCGCGGGTCGCTGACAAGCTCCGCCTGCCCGAAGGTGATCACGCTGCGGTAATAGGTGGTGTATTCCTCCGGCACCAGCTTATCCTGGTCGATCACGCAGAAGGACGCTTTCCGGCTGCGCTGTATCGCGTCCAGCTTATGCCCCTCTTTGGCACAGTGAAAATAAAGCAGCCCCTTGTAATACACAAAGCTCAGAGGCACCGCATAGGGATATTCCCCATCGCCCAGCACCGCCAGCACGCCCGCCGTGCTCCGTTGTAGTATTTCCTCACATTCCTTTTGGGAAATATCCTGATTCGTTCTGCGCATCTTCCGAAATTCCATGGAATTTTGCTCCTTTTGCTTTTAACAGCCGCAGACCTCCAGAAGCCAGGCCCGGCACCTGTTCTCCAGCTCTTCGGTTTTCAGCCACTCCCGCAGGGTGGCAAGGCCCATTTCGTTTTTCGGACAGGGGAGCCATAAATGAAGGTAACCGCCCTCTCCGTATTTCTCCCGGACATGCTCTACTGTGCGGCGGATCTGCTCTTCGTCTGATAAGCCCGGGCATTTTTCTACTCCGTATTCCATGCAGCGCCGCACAATGCGTTCCGGCTCCAGATCTCTGTCCGCTTCGCTGACGATCCGCCCGTAAAGATTCCGAGGCGGCTCCTGCCGGGAAGCCCGGTGATCCTCCACGGCCTCCCGCATGGTTTGCCGCTGTTCCTCCGTAAACCAGCGCTTCAGGGCCTCGTCCTCCATCAGCCATTTTCCGGAAGCGGCCTCGTGATTTTTCCTGCCATACCGGATCCCCACATCGTGGTACACCGCCACAGTGTAGACCATGTCAAGGTCCACGCCACGGCATTCCGGCAGCTGCTCCGCCAGCTCCAGGCTGTTTTGGATCACTGTACGGACATGCTCCGGCCCGTGGGCCTTATCGTGGGCCAAATACAGGGGCAGGATCTGCCCTTCACAGTATTCCAGCAGTGCCTTCGTCATTTTTTCCATAGCGTTTCTCCATATTAAAGGGATCAGGTATCCAGCTTGCAATAGTACAGGGTTTGGGTCGCCGTATCATAAAGGCCCAAGGTAAGGTTGAAGGAGCTTCTGTGCAACATATCCGCCCCCGTGGCTTTCCCGGGCTCCGCCTGCCGATCGATCAAAAGATAGTAGCCCTCCCGGATCTCCGGTACCAGGGAATTGCCTTCCTCATCTGTCAAAAACGGCCCGATCCGGCTTGTTCCCTCTTCTATTCCATATACCAAAGCCTGCACGGTTTCCTCCAGGGGAAACTTCCTCCACTGACCGCTTTTTTCAATTTGCTCCAGCGCCCTTGCATCGGAAAATTGCAGGGCAGCACAGGCCACTCCGTCTCCATGAAACCCGCCGTGGCTGTCAAAATCGATGGCCACAGTGCCTTGAGATACATCGATCCCAAGCTCTTTAGAAATAGTTTTTTGCGGTTCTTGCGGGCCGCAGGCGGTAAGAAGAAGGGCAAGACCGAAAAGCAGGCCGGCCGCCGCAATCATTTGCTTCATTCACGAAAGCCTCCTTCCCGTCGGTACGCCTATCGTATCACACTTTTTAGAGAAGTTCAACGGAAAGTCTTCGACAAGCTTCCTGACAGCTCCCTGTTCCCTTTGCCAACAGCCGCGCCTGATCAGGGAAAATCCGGGTTTTATGGGCGGCGGACATATCCGGTCAGCGCTTGGAGGCTCTGGCCGCATTTGCCCTTGTCAAGCAAGGCTGAATTCTTGTATACTATGATTTAGGAGCTAATACACGACTTTTGGCTATTTCAGCATTACGGGGGATAGAGCTTATGGCATCAAAAAAAGAGCAGCCCGTCCTTACCCTGATGGTAGGCCTGCCCTGCTCGGGGAAAACCACTCTAGCAAAGAAGCTGGAACGCGAAACAAACGCAGTGCGCTTTACGCCGGACGAATGGCATATTTTCCTGTTCGGCAACGATTTTCATGTGGACGACGGGCACGACCAGCGCCATGACCAGATCGAAGCGCTGATGTGGAAGTTGGGCCGTGAGCTGCTGACAAAAGGGATCAGCGTGATCCTGGATTTTGGCTTTTGGGCCAAGGAGCAGAGGGACGAAAAGCGCGCAGAGGCAAAAGCTCTGGGCGCAAAGGTCCAAATTTGCTATTTAGACACACCCCTGTCAGAGCTTCTGCTCCGTCTGGAACAGCGAAACCAAACGGGAACTGAGGTTTTTACCACCATCACTCCGGAGGATATAAAGGAATGGAGCAGCATATTTCAGCCTCCTGAAAAAGAGGAGCTGTAAACGGCGGCGGCGAGTTGCACTGGCACTCGATGGCTGAACCACAGGCAGTCAGGAATCCACTTGGCGCAAAATGGCAACTTCTGACCCGACGATAAAAATTGTTAAATTATAGTTTACGGCGAGGCGCCGCACCCACTCGTGCCCTGCTTGGTGCGGGCGTTTGGGTTCCGACCCGACCGGAAGTAAATCGGAAAATTTTAGTTTAGTGCCCTTAGGCTCCCCTTGCGCGAGTAAGGGGTGCTGGCCTCCAATGGAGACCGTTCAGCACCGGTCTCACCTGTCGGTTCGGTCGGTGCAGAACAATGCGCCAAGAAAGCCATGGCTTTCTGCGCTTTGCACCCGGAGCGAAGCGGAGAAAGCAGTCACGGCTTTGCCGTGACTGAGGGGATTCTAACTAGCGATTCTATGCCACTTTCTACGTGTGACTATCCCTTCCACCGCCGTTCGGCGGTCCCCGCAGACTGCGAAGCAGTCTGTTTCCCCTCTATAAATAAGGGGATGCAAAGGGCAAATGAATTCCAATTTAGCGAGCTACTTTCCCCTCTGTTATTCTGAGGAGCATAGCAACGAAGAATCTCGACCTTAATTCCTGAAGGACGAGATTCTTCACCGAGAAAGCAAGATTTCCTTGCTTTCTGTTCAGTAATAACAGGTGGGAAGTAAGCACCTCGCCGTTGGTCGGGCTGGAAACCAGTGTCCTGCACCAAGTAGCTTCACGAGTGGGCGCAGCGGCACAAGCGTTGTGACCAACGCTGCAAATTCTAATTTATCGAACTTATTTCCCCTCTGTCATTCTGAGCCGCTGGCGAAGAATTTCGACCTTTTCTAACGACTAACTACTTACAACTAATAACTAAAAACCGGGATCCTTCCCCGAGAAAACAAGGCTTACCTTGCTTTCTTTTCAGATAACAAGCAGTGGTTCACTGCATTTCTAACGCATGAGAAGGAATCCTGAAGACACAAAAAAGCCTATCCGTTTGGATAGGCTTTCTATTTGGGATTGTACCCTAAAAACTGAATAAAGCGGGGGAAGCGAATAGAAGGTGAGGTAGG
>CAJUTL010000003.1 GCA_910589395.1 uncultured Oscillospiraceae bacterium | reverse complement strand
TGGCACAGCCCTTCCTCTTACGCATAGATGATTTCGTTATAGATAGCTTCCTCCGTAGCGTTGCGGATATTGTTCATTCTTCCTGCCCACGCCATCATGTCGGCAGCTTTCAGCGCTTCTGTCACGCCCTGCTTTTCTGCCATCTGCTTTGTCAGTCGCTCGAACATCTCCTGTGCCTGTTCCTCCACATCGGCAAGGTGCGCTTGGAGCTTCCCACTGGTCAGCAGATTGTAGTACAGCACACGACGGTGTTCCTTGAGGTACTTCCGCCGCCGTTCTCCCCATACACCGATATGCCGTTCTTCCTGCGACGGTAAAGCAAGATTGGGCAAGCAGTAATCACCTTGCCGAGTGTATGTGCCGCCCATCTGATCAAATAATGATTTTTCCATCTTGATGACCTCTTATGTTGGAATGTAATCCGATTCTACTATGATTCGTTCCATGTTGCGAATGTACAAATTGAAAATGTGTGTCGCTGTCAATAACTTGTTTTGAGCAAATCCGTTATGAACACTCGGACCAAAAATCGGAAAGTCTCTTCAGGAACTTGCCGATTTTTACTTCTTCCCTATTCGATTTTCACTTTTCATTGAAAGACCGGAACAATTTTTGGAGAGTTAGAGTGAATTGTGAACAGATCCATGGAAATATCTGTTTACAGTAAGTCGCAAGAAACAGGGAATTCACCTGTGGGATCGGTTTTCTATATCTCCCGTTGTGGAGTAGAATTTTGCTTCTGTCTTTCTCGCTTTTGAGACTACAGCGAATACTCGCCCACCCCGTGACCGGAAAAGCCGGCAATAAAACATGTTGCCGGCTTTTCCACTTTTCTTAAAGATTGGATCATTTGACAATTTCCTTCTCATTGCCCTCCTGAAGCAAAATACGGCATTGAATCGGTCTATTGCTGGCTAAAGGGCTCTGCCGCGTCTACGATAAAATCTTCCAAAACATATTCGATTTTATAAGGCTTCAGAAAACAGTCCAGCGCTTCCATCACTGTTGATCTGTCTTTCATCGCGGCTTCCGGCAGTGCGTTATACCCTAAAACACTCTCGCTCATCACGCCGTGTTTATGAAGGAATATCGTCTGTGTTTTGCCCTCATGAAAGAGATGAAGAACATACCGATTCCCGGGCATTACGAGCTGTCCGTCATATACGCGTCTGATAACGCTGATATCTGGCGGCGCCGCTTTTATTTCTTTTGATAATTTTTTCTTCTGTTTACGCGATGTTAAATACAGGTTTTTACGGGAAGTAACAACGCAAACAACCAAATCGTTTCGCACTTCCCAGCTTGAAACAGAAGGATAAAGAAAAGAAAACGGCTCCATACTCAAGCCAATCGCTGAAAATGCGTTTAACACGACCGGCTGCTGATATTCTCCAAATTTTATTTTATGCTGTCCGCTGAATACAAGATAGATCTCTTCTATACAGATAGGCGCAAAGGATCTATTTTCCAGCACCAAATGGAAAGAATCTCCACGGTCAGAGTTATTTACTGAAAATGAAAGAAGCTTCAGCTTCTTTGAAATGAAAGTAATATAAAATGTATAAGCTGTTATCAGCAAAATACAGATATCCGCTGAAAAAGTAGCCCATTCTCTCATTGTCTGAAGCAATACACTCACCCTTTCCTCAGTTTTGAAGCATTGCCGCACATTTGATATTTCATTTCCCCTTTCCGCAAAAAGAGACGCAAGCCCGCAGCTAAGCTTGCGTCTCTTTCCCTCATCTCTCTTCTTCCTCTGCCAAAAGCTGAGGAATGATCCTTTCTTTTGCCATGGCGGCGGCACCCAGCACGCCGGGATCCACGCAGGTGCTTTTCCGCAGACGAACCCCACTGATGGAGATCTTTTCCACTTTCTCCCGGATCGAATCAAAAAGCTGATCGCCCAGCAGATCGAACAGCTCTCCACCCAGGGAGATGTGATCGCAATCGTAACACATCATCATATTGTTGATACACAGCGCGCCGCAGATCGCCACATACTCGGTGGCGGTTTCCCGGTTCTCCTCTAAAATAGAGCCATCGGGCCGCAGACCGAATTTTTCCTGGATCGCGCCCAGATTGATTTTGCTTTCCAGCCATCCGGCGCCGCCTGAGACGGCTACATAATCGTCTAAAAACGTCATATAACCCACCTCGCCGCACATGTAGTGCTTTCCTCTGCGCAGTTTCCCGTTTAAGATCACGCCGCTGCCGATGCCGGTGCCGAAGGAAAGATACAAAAGATCGTTTTCCGCGGTAAGCTCCAGATCCAGAAATTCACCCAGCACATCCATATTCAGGTCGTTATCCACAGAAACCGACTTGTGGTAATAAGCTTCTATTTTCCGAAGGATGGGGCCGATCTCCATTTCGCCGGAGATCCCGATCAAAGGCGCTGTTAAAATCTTTTCCCGTTCCACATCATAGATGCCAGGCAGCCCCAGACCGATCCCCAGCACGTCGGAAAGATAGACCTCATTTTCTACCAGAAGCTCATTGATCACCTGAAACAGGGTTTCTTCCATGGTACGCTTAAAATCAGCATGGACACGAATTTTTTTCAGCGCCACCAGCTCGTTTTTCAGGTTGCTGATCCCTACCCGAAGAAAATCGCCCTCATGGATCGCTCCGATAAAATAATAGCGATTCTTGTTCAAGCGGAGCATTTGGGGCTTTCTCCCCAGCGCAGCCTCCCCTTTTCCCAATTCAGTTACCAGCTCTTTTTCCGCCAAAAACTGTATGATCTTCATCACCGTGGGCGGACTGATCCCTGTAATGTGAGAAAGCTCCGCTTTGGAGGTTTCCTCCATTTTACAAAGCAGCTCGTAAACATTTCTTCGGTTCATATCCTTCAAATGAGAAGAGACATAGGGCTTCATCGTATTCCCCCCAGCATTTTTTAATTCTGTTAAAAGTATATAGGGACAACAGGGCTCTGTCAAGTAGATCCTTTCAGATCCACAAATATTTTAACTGCAACCTCAGAAGAGGGTGCTTGGCAAAGCTGTAATTTTGATTCATACTGTTCAGTTAATGAGAAAAAGTATGCTTTTCTTAAAATAATCGTATTTTTCTCTTGACTTACCCTGCTGAAAGCTTTATTATTTAATCAGATTAATAAACTAGGAGGTTACCTTTATGGAATTTAAGGTTTTTGAAAATGAGAGCATACTCTCTGCCGCTGCCGCGGACGCCGTGTGCGAGCTTTTGCAGGAAAAACCGGACGCTCTGCTGTGCATTGCGGCGGGCCATTCTTCCCTGGGCCTATTCCGCGAGCTGATCAGACGTTTTCAGGAAAAGAAGGTGGATTTTTCCCGTGCGGGCTTTGCAGCCATGGACGAATGGGCGAACATGAATGAAACCACGCCGGGAAGCTGCGGCGACTTTCTGGTAAAAAACTTTTTGTCTCAAGTAAATTTCCCCGAAGAACGGATTCGTCTTGTAAATGGAAAAGCACCGGATTTGCAGGCGGAATGCACAGGGATCAAGAAAAACGTGGAAGCTGTCGGCGGCTTTGACCTGATCGTGCTGGGGATCGGCATGAACGGCCACCTGGCTTTGAACGAGCCGGGGGTGGATTTTTCTCTTTCCGTTCACACCACCGCTCTGGACAGCGTAACACAACAAGTAGGGACAAAGTATTTTGAGTCCGCGCCTGAGCTCACCGGCGGCATAACGATCGGTATTGCCGATATTGCTGCCGCAAAGCGGGCAATTTTGCTGGTAAACGGCGAGAGAAAAAAACAGATCGTTAAAAAAGTTTTGGCAAGTCCCGTTACAAACCGCCTTCCCGCAACCGCGCTAAAGGATATGCCTCACGCTGCCTTTTGGTGTGACACGGAAGCCGCTTCGCTGGTGATCGATACTGAGAAGAGACGCAAGTGACAGGGAGAAAAGGCTGAATGAAGCTGAATTTTTATATCCAACAGTGACTTCGTTGTGTGAAAGCACCATAGAATTACTAGCTATGATTCCTTCAGTTACAGCAAAACCGTAACCGCCCACCTTGCTTTCTTGATGAAAAATCTCGTCCTTTGTTCCTTTGTTCAGGAACGAAGGGCGAGATTCTTTATGGAGACGCAAAGCTCCTTTCTCTCAGGAATGACAGCAAGGAAGCTGTTAGTTTGTTAAATTGAAATTTAGCGGCGAGACGCCGCGGCCACTCGTGAAGCTGCTTGGTGCAAACGGACAGTTTCCGGCCCGACCGCAAGCAGGTAAATTGGAATTTGCAGCGTGCCGCTGCACCAACTCGTGAAGCAGCTTGGTGCGGGAAACCGGTTTCTGACCCGACCATAGGCAGAACGATAAATTGGAATTTAGCAGGTAAGTTGCTAGTCGTGAGTAGTTAGTTGTTAGAAAGGGGAAAAGGCCCCTCCTTGTCATTACTGAACAAAAAGCAAAGCAAGCTTTGCTTTCTTTGTGAAGAATCTCGTCCTTTGTCCTTTTGCCCTGGAAGTAAGGACGAGATTCTTCGTCACTGCGTTCCTCGGAATGACAAAAGAAGAGGGCTTGCTCTTCTCTAACGACTAACAACTAGTCCGCTAAACTATAATTTATCTGCCCTTAGCTTCCCTTTATTTACAGAGGGGAAACAGACTGCTTCACAGTCTGCGCGGTAGTACACGTCCAGTAACAACCGAGTTGATAAACGAGAACGGATTGAAACGGTCTCCACCGGAGTTCTCTGGTGATCTTCCTCTCGCGCTCTTCCCCCTTCTGATATTTAATCGTTAGAAGCTTTAGCGAGAGGCCTTGCTTTCCGCTTCGCGGAAAGCTTCCTGAACGATGCGATCCAGCTCTTCGCATTTGCCGGCCTCCAGCACAGGCTCCATTTCCCGATAGCCCGCGGTGACCTCTTCCACAAATTCGTGGGCTCTGTCATAAATACTCTTGGAGCCCTTGGCCGTCCAGTTGACCCAATCGTCACGGTTAAAGAGGTTGGAGATCCAGTAGCTTTCCCGCAGATATTCCACCGTATGTTCTTCTCCCAGGAAGTTGCCGCCGATCCCCACTTCCTCGATCATATCGTAACCGATATGATCTTCCGTAACATCGAAGCCCCTGACGATATAATTATAGTAATCGATCCATTCATTATCGATGACCAGCTGCTCGTAGCTGAAGCCCTGGTCGGCTCCCACAATGCCCTGGCAGCCAATGCTGTGCATGCCGCCCATGCTGTTGAAGGCAGCGGTGAGACCCTTTTCCAGCCCCCCCTGGAAATCAGGCACCAGCGCGTCGGTCAGGCCGGTATTGGTGCCGCCCTGGATTCCATAGAATTTCCCAAGCTGAGAAACCGCTACGCCGAACAGCGCCTGGTTGGGAGAGCCGAAGGAGCACAGCATGGTGCGGGGGTCAATGGAATGACAGGAAGCAGAGAATCCGGGATATTCTCCGGTCATCATGTGCACCAGGAAGCAGCTTCCCAGCACCTCGGCTGTTTCGATCACCAGGGTACCAGAGATCGTGACCGGAGCGGTAGCGGAGCTCATAGCCATAGGGGCAATTCCCAGGCCGCCGCCGTTTTTCGCAAAGGCCAGCGCCATTTCCACCGTATCCTGCTTAAAGGTCAGGGGGCTGATGGTTTCAAACAGGTAGCTATCCCGCAAGCCCAGCACCTTGTTGATTTCGCTGACATACTTGGCGCCAAAGGGCGTGAGGATATAGGTGCCGCCCGGCTTGGTGGAATATTTCTGAATATCCACGATACTCACCACATCGGCAATTTCATAGGGAACATCAGAAGGCACCACGGCCGCGTTGCAGGCGGGAATGTTTTTCAGCTTTTCCACCAGCTTGATATTCTTGAAGTTGTCGTCCCGCAGGCCATAGCGGCGGGTTCCGCTCACATAGTCCACCAGGGAGACCTGCGTGGAGATCCAGCCCCTCAACTCCTGAGCGTTTTCGCTGGGCTTCATGGTGCTTTCAGCCCGCATGCCGTCGATAAACTGCTCCATCACGGCAGTGGGGAATTTGACCTGTTTTGTCTCCAGATCAATTTTACAGCCTAGGTCGGCGCACATTTGCAGCACCTCATCGTTGGGAACGCGCATTCCCACCCGATCCAGAGTTTTCAAGGCCGCGTTATGGATCAGCATCAATTCGTCCTGAGACAGGACCTCAATGGAAGTTTTGATTCTTTTCACGAGAACTCTCCTTTTTCAGTAACAGTTTATCCTATTCGTATCTGCTATGCTTTAAGCAAGCGTCGTACAAAGCTTGAATATTTTCCATGGGCGTATAGGGCGGAATATCGTTGCCGTCCCGAAAAATGAACCGCCGGGATACCGGCTTTACCGCTTCCAAGATCCGCTTGGATTCCGCTTCGATCTCCTCCGGCGTGCCCTGATGGATCAGCTGTGCCTGGGGACCGCCCTGAATGGCTACCTCTTCCCCCAGTTCTTCACAGAGAGCCCGATGATCTACCGGGAAGCCGGTATCGAAGTTATAGATATTCAGTTCATCACGTATGGTCTTAAAGTGCCGGGTGGCGTCCCCGCAAAGGTGTACGCCGCCCCGCTCTTCCATGGTGGAAAGAGCGTGAGCCATCTTTTTGTGATAGGGCAGCACATATTCCCGATACATGTCTGTTGACAGCAGCATGATACTGTCGTCCGCAAACCCAAAAGATTTGGAAACTTCCGGCAGGCCCATATATTTTCTCCAGGCCTTCATTCTCACGATGATACTTTCCGTGAGATATTCCATCAGCTGATGGTAATACTCCGGCTCCTCATACATATCGATACAGACCTTATCGGCCCCCCGCAGCTCGCAGGCCATGGTAAAGGGACCGTCGGTGCCCGTGAACCATGCGCCCAGGCTGGTGATCTTCTGGCCCAGGATCTCCGCCGTTTTCATGCGCTCCCGAAACCTGTCGTAATATTCCCTGGCCTTCGCCATAAAGCCGCCGAAGGGATCAGGGATTCCCTTTTCAAACAGCAGATTTTTCTTGTCATCGTTCAGCAGCGGCACGGCATAGGGAACCTCTCCATCGGGAAAACGCACCTCGCAGCCATACCAGGCCGCTTCATAATAATTTTGAAAATCCACATTGACGTTCCAGCCCTCTTCCGGAATTCCCAGCTCGTGATCTCCGGGAATGTGGAACCTGGCGTATTCGCTGAAGGCGCACTGCATGTCGAACATCAGATTCGGATCCTTCGTATACTCATAAAATGAAACATTTTTGGGGTTGGTAACAGGGTTCAGCACATAAAACCGATCTGATATGCCGGTGATCATGGGCACACGGGTATGCGTACCTTTCCGGTAAGCATCCCACAGCTCTTTGACCTCCCGATTATGCTCCCTGAAATCAGGCGTATTTTTCATAAGCTCTCCTTTGGCTGCCGGACCTTATCCCTTTACGCTTCCCAGGGTCATGCCCGCCACAAAATATTTTTGCAGGAAGGGGTACACCAGCAGGATCGGAACTGTGGCAATGACGATCTGAGCCGCTTTCAGTGTACGGTCTGAAATGAATCGCAGCAGATTTGCCATCGCCTTAGTCATCATTTTTGAGTTCGGCGAAACCATAATGGACTGCAAATAAGTCTGCATGGGGTAGTTTTTGGCGTCGCTCATGTAGATCATGCCGTCAAACCAGGAATTCCAATGGGTGACCAGAGAGAAAACCACCAAGGTCGCTATGGCGGGCAGGGATACGGGCAAATAGATCTGGAACAGGATGCGAAAATAGCCCGCACCGTCCATAAAGGCGCTTTCCTCCAACTCCTTGGGAACCGCCTTGAAGAAATTCATCATCAACACCACGTTAAATACCGGCACAGCCCCCGGAAGCACCAACGCCCAAATGGTATTGAGCAGGCCTGTGTACTTCACCACCATAAAGGTAGGGATCATGCCGCCGGAAAACAGCATGGTGATCATAAAGAACCATACGAAAAAGTTCTTCGCGCAAAATTCCTGACGTGTCTTTGCCAGGGGAAAGGCGGCAAAAATCACCATCAGCATATTGACGGATACTCCCAGCACCACACGCACCAGAGAAATACGGAACGCTGTCCAGAACTCCGATTTCTTCAGCACATATTCATAAGACTTCAGTGTGAATTCCACCGGGGCCAGAGTAACTCTACCGGAATTGACCGCAACGCTGGAGCTGAAGGACATGGAAATGATATGAATAATGGGAACAAGACAGATAAGGCCATACACAATGAAAAAGATGGCGTTGATTACCCGAAACACTTTTCTTCCGGCCGTATTGGAGACCATTGCTTTTCCTCCTTTCAAAACACGTTGTAGTCAAATTTCTTTTTCGCGATCAGATAAGATGTGGACACCAGCACCAGGCTGACAATAGATCGCAAGAATCCAACAGCTGCCGCCAAGGAATATTGGGCGTCCTTCAGGCCCGCCCGATACACCCAGGTATCGATAACGTCTCCTGTACTGTACACGCTTGGCGAATAAAGCATGAGGATCTGATCCTGTCCGGCATTTAAAATATAACCCAAATTCAAGATGAGCATAAGGACGATATAGGTCATGATACCGGGAACCGTGATCTTCATCACCTGCTTAAATCTTCCCGCGCCGTCGATGGCGGCGGCCTCATACAGGGTAGGATCGATATTTGTGATGGCCGCCAGATAGACAATGGCGTTAAAACCGGTCATCTGCCACAGATCCGTCAGGATCAGCACCCAGGGAAAAATTGCCGCTTCCCCCAGAAAATTAACGCTGGACACGCCGAAAGTTCCCATGACCTGATTGACCAAGCCGTCTCTGGAAAGCAGTTCCCGGAAAATTCCGCCCAGAATCACCCAGGAAAGGAAGTAAGGAGCGTAAATGATCGTTTGTACGCTTCTTTTGAACACCTTGCTTTGCAGTTCGTTTAGCAAAATGGCTACTAAAATTGCGGCTATCATGCCTAAACCGATCTTCATAGTAGCGATAAACAAGGTATTCCATACGATCGTCCCAATATCGGGCAACTGAAAAATGCGATCAAAATTAGCAAACCCAACCCATTCCGACCCGAAAAAGCCTTTGGCCGGCTGGAATTTCTGAAATACCATCACAAGGCCCGCCATAGGCCCATAGGCATAGATCAATACCAGAATCGCGGGCAGCGCCATCATCATGAACAGGGGGATCTGACGCTTGAGGTATGCCGATCTGGATTTCTTCATAACCGTGCTCCTCCCTTATCTGCTTCATCTTCCCGCCTGTCACATGTCACAGCTTCCATCTTTTAAACGGGAAAATTTCTCGTGCGTTTTCCTTTTTTCCTAAAAAGCTTTACAGAGCCAGAGCAAAGACAGCGCTCCGGCTCTGCAAGCTTTTTTGTTCCTTAGTTCATTTGGCTCTGAACGCTTACGCCGCCCTTATTCTGGAACCACTCGTTCACTTCCTCAGTGGCAGTGTTTCCGTAGATTTCGTCCCAGCTCTTCAGGAAGCTGTCGAAAGCGGTAATATCAGCTTTTCCAGTAATGATCTGAACCGCCATTTCATCGTACATTTTCTTTACGGTAGGCCCGTTTTCAATCATGAAGGGGGTTTCCTCAGAGGTGAACTCGTTGAATACAATCAACTTGTTATCCAGATAGTTCTCAATCACCTCAAAGGAGGTGCCTTCCGTTAAATACGCGCGATATGCGGGGAAGCCAGCCTTATCGCCCTCGTTCTCCCAGGCCATAGCCTGGTCATAGAACTGCTTGTAGGCCTCGCACAGGTCATCTGTGTTTCCAGTCTTCTGTGCTTCCTTGATCGCCACATGACCTTCGTAGTTAAAGGAGGGGTTGAAGATCGGCAGCGGATACATCAGGAAGGGCTGGTTGTTGTCAGTGGGATCGGTATTAAAGGTATTGAACTCCATGGTCTCAGGATTGTTGTTCAGATCATGGTAAAGGTTCGTCATCTTGACCAGAGCCTCCGGGTGCTCACAGCCTTTGGTGGCAACCAAAATGTTCTGTGTCTGCGCAACATCGCGAGCAACCTTTCCTTCGCCGTAAGGCCCGCTCACAACAGGAACAGCGATCCAGTCCGCTTCAGGGTCAACGTCCAAATGAAGATTCAACGGCCAGTAAGAAGCCCATACATCACCAACAAAGATGCCGCACTTGCCGTTGAAGATGTCCTGGTTCTGCATGTCAAAGTCCATCGTGGCAAAATCCTGGGCAATATATCCCTTCTGATAATACTCGGCAGCCTTTTCCAAAGCAGCGCGGGTTCTTTCCCGGGCCTCTTCCCCGAACAGGCCGGATTCGATCTCGCCCTTGCTGTTCTCATACCATGCATTGGGATAGGCATTGAACATATTGAAGAAGGCGTTGCCCAGTGTCCACTGCCAGGCGTTTTGTGAACTGGCGTTCATGGCAATGGCATAAGTATCGTCCACGCCGTTTCCATCGGGGTCTTGCGTCTTGAAGGCCTCCATGATAGCCTCCAGGTCTTCCAGCGTTTCGGGAGCTTTCAGGTTCAGCTTATCCAACCAGTCTTTGCGGATCCAGAACATATCGGCGCCGTCCTGATAACTGAAGCCGTTGGTAATACCATAGTACTTGCCGTCCTTGGTTGCCGCGTCCAACAGATAGGAATAATCACCGGTCAAATACTTTCTGGTGTACTCGCTGGCATACTCGAGAAGCGGTACGGTAATGTCTTCCAGAAGGCCGCCCGCATACATTTTTTCAAAGGTAGTTCTGTCTACAGACAGAAAATCGGGAAGGTCGCCGGATACCAGCATGGTGTTCATCTTCTCAGCAGCCTGAGAACCGGGGCAGGTCCACTTGAATTCATAGTTGATGCCCAACCGCTCGGACCAGGTACGTGTGTAAACATTGTCTTCCCAGGAATCCCCCTCGGGGAACCAGAAGCCGCCGTCATTGGAAGTATGGATCGTGGTCACACTAATGGGAGGATCATACTTTCCGAAAGGGTCTTTTGTAGGAGAGGGAACTTCCTCCAGGGTCATGGGGCCGCTGTAGGGCTCGTCGTCTCCGGCTCCCGTTTGGGAAGATGCGGACGAAGATTCGCCGCCCTTGCTGCTCGGATTGGCGTCAGTGCTCGATGTTCCGTTTCCGCCGCAGGCTGTCAGCCCAAGGATCATCATAACGGCGAGAAGAAGTGCCACTATCTTTTTCATGTTTTTCTTCCTTTCTCAAATAGAGGTTTAGATGCATTTCCTAATGTACTGCTTGTTGATTTCAAACAGTTCATCCACAATTTTCACCGCGGCGTCCGTGCTGTTGATGGTGGGGTCACACAGCAGCGCCTGGAGGGCCAGCTCCTTAGAGCCCTGGGCCGCCGCCCGAATGGAAAGCCGCTGGGGGGAGACCTGCTGGTTCATTAAGCCGATCACACCATCGGGCATATCGCGAACTACCCGCTTGTGCACGCCGTCTCCGTCCACCGTGATGGGCAGTTCTACCGCCACATCTCCGGGAAGCTGGCTTAAGGCGCCATCGTTATACACAATGGCGGAAGGAATGTTTCTGCGGTCGTTAAAGAAAATACTGGTGACTACATTGATGGCCTGCTCGCCGGAGGGAACCAGCCATTCGTCGATATCCTGTTCGCCGTTGACTAATGCGGCGATGGTCTTTTTCATCTCCACTCTGTCTTGAGCGTCCCAGTCAAAGTCGTAGCCATGCTCGCCCGCCTCATAGCCATAAGCCTGGTATTCGCCCAGGTGGTCGTCAGAGCAGGTGGGATACAGGCCGAAGAAGTGGAACATCTTTCTGGAATAGGGCATAAACGCAGGATCAAAGCTCTTTTCCTTTTCCCGGAACTCGGGGTACAGATCCTCCCCTGTCTCCTTATCCCGCACAGACATGATCCACTGGAAATGGTTCATACCGGCGCCGAACACTTCAATCGTTTCAGGGTCTCTGCCCAGGATCTGTGCCATATCGTGCTGGGCCATGAAGATGCCGTGGCACAGGCCGATACACTTGATCTTGGAGTACATGTTCACGCCCAGAATGATCCTGGTCTCCGGGTTCGAGAAGTTCAGGAACCAGGCGTTGGGGCAAAGCTCTTCCATATCGTGAACGATATCCATGATCACCGGGAAGGTCCTCATGGTGAAGAAGAGGGCGCCCGGGCCGCCGTTTTCTCCCAGGCAGTGGCGCACGCCGTACTTCTTGGGAACATTGAAATCCTGCTTCCACAGCTCGCAGCGCTCAATGGCCAGAGAATTGATAACAAAATCCGCTCCCGGCAGTACCTCACGGCGCTCGGTGGTCTTTTCGATCTTCAGGCCATAGCCGCTGTGCTCGTTGAGCTTAGCTGCCAAGCCGTACATCCTGTCCAGGTTTTCCTCGTCGATATCCACCAGGCACAGGGTGGCTCCCTTCATCTGAGGTGTGGTAAAGATATCCCGGAAGGTAGGCGTGCCAAAGGACATACTGCCCGCTCCGATAAATACGATCTTAGGCGCTCTCATAACAAATCTTTCCTTTCTGTTGTTCATTTTTTCCCGTGAAATTCTCCTCCAGCCAGGCCGCCAGCTCCTCCCGGTCAGGGCTTCTGCCCTGAGACACATAAAACCCGGAGACGCCGTTGGCCACCGCCAGCGCTTCTTCAGGTAACATGCCCTGAAGCAAAGCAAAGGCAAAGCCAGCGTTAAAATTATCTCCGCCGCCGGTGGAAAGCAAAGGATCCTGAATTTGACGGCCCACATGGCAGGAAACTTCCGCTTCCGTTGCGCAATAGGCTCTATCCAGCAGGTGGATCACCACCATTTCACAAGCAAGTCGATCTCGCAGCGCCGCAGCCAGGGCGGCTTTTTCTTTTGAAACGATCCCCAGGCTTTTCGCCAGGGTCTCGGCTTCATTCTGATTCAGGCTCAAAACCGTATTCAAGTATTTTGAGAATTCCCGAATCAACTCACCAGCCTCTCCCACTTCCTGTTCCGTCCTCTGAGAGCAGTCTGAAAGATCCAGCATCAGACGTTTCCGGGCAGTAAGCTTTGGAAAAACATCCTGCAAACACCCCTGCCAGATCGAGGTTGCGCCTGGCAGCTCGCTCCAGTTAAAAAACGCCAGCAGCTGGGCTTTTTCCATCATCTCCAAAAGGCGGGGAACAGAAAGCAGCTTGGTCAGGCACCGATAATCCACCTTTAGCCGGTCATTTCGCGCCAGCATCACCTTGCCGTCCCGAAACTCCAACGCCTCGCAAAGACCCGGATCACATAGGCTGTGCAATACACAAAGCTTTTCCAGCCCACGAAACACCGGAAGCGGCCGGGGTGTTCCAAAAGCGCCGATGCAGTCCACGCGCGCCCCCAGGCAGGCAATAGTTTGCGAGAAAATGGGCGCGTTCCCTCCCAGCTTTTCCGTTTGCAGCTTCAGCTCCATGGAACAGCTTTTCCAGGATCTTTCCTTAATATGGTCTCCAAACTCTTCCATGGTATCAAAGAATTCAGCTTCCGTACCGCCCGTCTGCCGGCAAACCCGAAGAATGCTGTCTACATATCCGTCAAAGCCCACGACCACGTTTGGAAGTTTTTCAGACGAGCGAATTTTCTTCACTATTCTTTCCAGAATATCCCTCCCCCTTCCTGGCAAAGCCGGTATTTTCAAATTCTTTAATCACCATACTTAAATGAAGGACAGCAATGTATACCCGGCAGTCAATTTTATTTTTTAACTTAATTTTGTATATATAATAACTTTCCTGGTGCAAGAAGTCAACACCTTTTGATAAATTACCGCAACTTCTAGGTATCCAACAATAATTTGTTTTAATTTTATGCAAAACGCACAACGCTTGCTATGCGTTTTACTTTTTAGGCTTCAATGTTTATATCATTAATCATATTAAATAAATCAATTTTATGCCCCCCCTTTTTTCGGTCTGCGATCCATGAAAAGGCAGTCACAACATTGCTGATCAAGAAACATGTTCTCAGACATTCTGCAATTTCTCAAAACCACTTTCCCGCAAAAGCAACCATACCCAGCCACAAAACAGATGGCACCGCTCTAAACAACTTCCCGCTTTTTGACGCAAAAAAACGGAAGACCCAAAAGGTCGCTTTCCCCTTTCTTAAATCCATTTGGCCCCTGCATTTCAGATAACTTTTTTACAGGTATAAAAAACCAATGGACTTGTAAACAATCCAGTGGTTTAACAAAGTCTTATCGCTGCTTTTGAGAGCAATTTTCAAGCAAGCGGTTAGTTCCTAAGATCTCGGCGCTTACCAGGTCGATCATTCTTTTTACGTTGACGGCGTGAATGGCGGGAACTTCATTTTCCCATAAGGGCGTAACCTGGTTTTCGACCCCTATGCGGTATTTTTGCAGAATTTCAAGACGCTGCCGTAAAAGCCATCTCTGCTCTTCAGGAGGGAAGGTGTCCAGAAAAGACGCAGCAATGGAAAAGATATTCGTATCATAGCTGAATTGCGGGATAGAGGCTTTCAGTGTATCGAGAAATGCGGCTCTCCCTTTTTCCGAAAGGCTTGTAAACCGTACGATCTGGCATAGCGTTTAGCTTTTTCCTACTCCTTTTCCTATTACGGAAAGAGAAAAGCACGGCTGCTTTTTTGAAAATACAGAAGCTGAACAAAGGGCAAATCGCCGTTCTGGCAACATTTGTTGTCTTTTCAGTGGGAGGACAGCTGATCCCCGTTGTCATTTCCGGGAAAGCTGTTCCATGGAGTTTTCTTCCCATGGGAATTTTGCCGCTTATCATGACCACTTTTTTTGAAGAGTTCCTATTCTGCGGCTTTTTTCAGAGCAAGTTTGAAAAAGAATTCGGTATGCTGCCCACAATTTTTCTTTCCGGCTTGATGTTTTCTCTTTACCACTTAGGATATCCCGGGTTTCGCGATTTCGGAAGCATTCTCCTGCTATTCGCAGTGGGTGTCGCTTTGCCGCCGCCTATAAGCTTTCCGGCAACAGCCTGATCGTTGATTACTTCGTAAACCTGCCCAATGCTTTTGTGACTTATCTTTTGAAGCACGCGCGATTTCCTGTTATGAAACTATCCTCAACCATAGCGGCCGCTGTTATACTGTGCGTTTTAGCTGCGATCTCCATCACCCTGTCAGGCGTGAAAAAAGTGGTAAATGACAGCTTCTATAATCAGCGATCAGTCGTAGGTAGTTAGTTGCCGGAAAAGACAAGGGCACAAGGACGAGATCCTTCGCTGCCTTCGGCGGCTCAGGATGACAACCGGGTGACTTTTTTCCCTTAGCAACTAACATTTTGCAACTAATGACTAGTTTGCTAAACTATATATTGCTTTGTATTTCATTGCTAATTTCTCATTTCGCATTACCTATTATATCTGTTGACGTTCTCTCGTTGCCTGAAAGCACCCGAATCACATAAGGTGCTTTCTGCATAGCAGTTATCGCCATCCAGCATCTAATAAACGCCCTGCGCTTTGTTATGATTCCGAACAAAATTGAAGAGCTTGCTTCTTTCTCATACCGACACAAAAAAGAGCCCGCTTTACAGCGGGCTCTTTGAAACGAATGCTTTTTTGAACTTACAGCTTTTACTCTTCCTTCTGGGTTTCGGCAGGCGCCTGTGTCGTATCCGTATTTTCTTCGGAACCGGCTTCCGCGGGGAGTTTTTCTTCCTTTTGGCCGCCGGGCAAAAGCGTGCCGTTCATAACCTCCTGGAACTCTGTGCCGTCCAGCTTTTCCTTTTCGTACAGTACGCCGGCCAGGCGGTGCAGCTCATCGATGTGCTCCTTTAAGATCTGCTCAGTCTGCTGGTAGGCAGTGGAGATCAGCTTCTGGATCTCTTCATCGATCTCGGAGGCGGTCTGCTCGGAATAGTTGCTGATATGGCCCATTTCTTTGCCCAGGAAGGGGTTGGAATCGTCTGAGCCATAGGTGATCGGCCCCAGCTTTTCGCTCATGCCGTATTTTGTGACCATGGCACGTGCAATTTTTGTAGCCCGCTCGATATCGTTAGAAGCTCCGGTGGAGATATCGTCCAGCACCAGTGCTTCCGCTACCCGGCCACCCAACAGAACGATGAGCTCTTCCCGCATTTCGTTCCGGCTGCGGTAGGTGCGATCCTCAGAAGGCAGGTGCATGGTATAGCCCCCTGCCATGCCTCTGGGAATGATGGAGATCTGGTGCACCGGGTCCTGGGTGCCGCAATAATAAGTGGCGATGGCATGGCCCGCCTCGTGATAGGCGGTCAGCTTCTTTTCCTTTTCATTCATCACCCTGCTCTTCTTCTCGGTGCCTACCACCACCTTAATGGTGGCTTCCTCGATTTCCGGCATGGTGATAGCCTTGTGGTTTTTCCGGGCGGCCAGCAGAGCGGCCTCGTTCAGAAGATTTTCAAGGTCCGCCCCGGTAAAGCCCGCGGTGGACTTGGCAATGGTGGAAAGCACCACATCGGGGGCCAGGGGCTTCCCCTTGGCGTGTACCCGCAGAATATCCTCACGGCCCCTGACATCGGGATAGCCCACCGTCACCTGGCGGTCAAAACGGCCGGGACGCATCAGGGCGGGATCCAGAATATCGGGGCGGTTGGTGGCGGCGATCATGATCACGCCCTCGTTGGCGCCGAAGCCGTCCATTTCCACCAACAGCTGGTTCAGGGTCTGCTCTCTCTCATCGTGCCCGCCGCCCAGGCCCGCGCCTCTCTGGCGGCCTACGGCGTCGATCTCATCGATAAAGATAATGCAAGGGTGGTTCTTTTTCGCTTTCTCAAACAGGTCGCGAACGCGAGAAGCGCCTACGCCTACAAACATTTCCACAAAATCGGAACCGGAAATAGAGAAGAACGGCACACCCGCTTCTCCCGCCACAGCCCTGGCCAGCAGAGTTTTACCGGTGCCGGGAGGGCCCACCAGCAGCACGCCCTTGGGAATACGGGCGCCCAGGGAATTGTACTTTGCCGGATTGCGGAGGAACTCCACGATCTCCCGCAGCTCTTCCTTTTCCTCATCGGCCCCGGCCACATCGGCAAAGGTGGTTTTGCGCTTTTCATCGCTCATCTGCTTGATCTTCGCCTTGCCGAAGTTCATCTGCTTGTCGCCGCCGCCCATGCTGTTGCCCAGGCGGCGCATCATAAACACCCAGAAGATGATCAGCCCCGCAAACAGGATCAGGGTGGGAAGCAGGCTTAAAAACCAGCTGGTTTCCACCGGGCGGATAATATCCTGCACCATTTTGGCGTCGGGGTGCTCTTCGTTATACTCCCGAATGGATTGGGACACGTTCTGATAGAACAGATCCACGCTGGGAAGCTCGAAATCGATTTGTGTGCCAGCATCGTTATTCAACTTCAGCCGCAGGTCTCCCGTTCCCAGATTCAGCTTGTATTCCGTGACCTGCCCGGTCTCGAAATAGTCAATAATGTCGGAATACTTATACGCCGCCTGCTCAGGCCCCCGGCCCTGGAGCAAAAAGATGATGATAAACAGCACCACCACCGGGATCCCCAGATACAAGAGAAGCGTGCGCAGCGTTTTTCGATTGCTGTTCAAAAATTTGTCCTCCTAAACTCTATTGCTTATCACCAGACAGCACCAGCAAAAACCAGCGCCGTCTTGTTTCCCCAGTTATTAAGGGACCCTGCGTGGCAAAGCCAAAGAAAGGCCGCCCGCTTTCAAACAATAACCTTCTCCCTTTTTCCGCCGGTTATTCGTACACCGAAGGCTCCAGGATACCCACAAAAGGCAGGTTGCGGTATTTTTCGGCATAATCCAGGCCATAGCCCACAATAAAGGCGTCCGGGATCACAGAGCCCACGTAAGCGGCCTTGATCTCCACCTCCCGGCGCTCGGGCTTGTCAAACAGCGTACAGATCTGTATGCTTTTCGGGTTTCTATCTCGCAAAAGTTCGATCAGGTAGCTCAAAGTCTTGCCGCTGTCCAGAATATCCTCTACCAAAACGATGTCATAGCCGGAAAGAGGGATATCCAGATCCTTGATGATCTTTACCACACCGCTGGTCTTTGTGCCGGAGCCATAGCTGGAGGTGGCCATAAAATCGATCTTAGCGGGAATGTTGATGGAGCGCATCAGATCCGCCATAAATACCACAGAGCCCTTCAGCACGCTGACAAGCAGCAGATTTTTATCCTTGTAGTCCCGGGAGATCTCTTTTCCCACACGCTCTACCATAACGGCGATCTGCCGCTCGGTAAACAGCACTTCCTGAATGTCCTCCATCATTGCGCTGCGTTCTACCATAGTCTCGACCCTTTCCCTCTTCGCAAATATCCTCAAAGCCCTCATTGCTTCGGTTTAACAGCCGCAGGCCGGTTTTGGCTCTTTCTCCCGGATCGTCACAAAAAGCGCCCGGCGGGTTTTTTCCGTAACCCTCGCTTCCTGAGAAACGCCGACCCCTTCACAGAAGACGAGCCTTCCGTCACATTCCAGCAGTACCGCGGCTTTTCTCTTTTCCGGCGGCATGCCGCATTCCTGAAACACCTGCTTCAGATTTTTGGAAAGCTTTCTGCCCGGGGGGGAAAATCTATCCCCCTCCCGGCGGCTTCTGGCTATTAAATTGGCTGTAATTATATCATAATCCAGAGCGTTTTTGAATAACAAATTATGAATTTTTTGCCTATTTTCCGCAAAAGGCAGTTCCTTTATCTCCAAAACCAGAAGTTTTCTCCCTGGAAGCGGGGTTTCCCCCAAGCTTACCGGAAGAAAAAAAGGCTCCGCTTTCTCCTTTCGAAAAGCGGAAAGGGTCCCCTGGGCCCTGCGCACCGTGACACCGCCGGGCAGAGAAGCCGCGCCGCCCTGCTTCAGGCATGTCTTTACCGCGTCCAGATGCTTTTTTTCCAATCTGCCGCAGCCCAGGCCTTCTAACCACAGCTTTACCGCCCGCATCGAAAGGGCTTCCTCCGCTTCCAGCAAAGCTTCCGCGTTCAGCCCGTATTCTCCTTTCACAGCTTCCAAAAGCTTTCCACTTTCCCGCTCCAGAAATTCCCGATCTATTTTCAGAAGCTCCGCTGCCTGAGAAAAGGCCTGGGACATCCGGGGATTCAGTTCCCTCAACACGGGCAGCACCTCCAGGCGAAGCTTATTCCTTGTGTATTCTTCGGAAAAATTACTGCTGTCCGTTACATAGGAAAGCTGATAAAAGGCGCAATAGGCCTCGATTTCATTTCTGCTTGCCCGCAGCAGCGGGCGCAGCACCTTTCCCCTGCTTTGGGGGATCCCGCACAGGCCGTCGAGCCCTGTGCCCCTGCACAGGTTTAAGAGCATGGTTTCCGCATTATCCTCGGCATGGTGTGCGGTAAGAATTCTGTCGCTTTCCCCCTTTGCGAGAGAGTAAAAAAAGCTGTACCGCACCTCTCTGCCGCATTCCTCCAGGCCCATTCCCTTCTTTTCGGCAAGGGCTTTTACATCTTCCCGCAAAAGCGCAAAACGAAGCCCCAGCCTCTGGGCAAAGGCCCCGGCGGCGGCTTCGTCCTGTTCTGCTTCTTTCCCCCGAAGCAGGTGGTTCACATGGGCCAGAATGATACGCTCCGGCGAAATTTTTGTTGTAAGCCAATGGGCCAGGGCGGTGGAATCCGCTCCACCGGAAAAGCCCACGACTACAAGGCCCGTTTCCGGAAGTCCGGAAAGATCCCCGGCGGAAAAGAAGACCTCACTCATGGCGAATGACCTCCCGTGAGGTAAAGCGCATATATTCACCCTGCCAGTGGACCGGAATGGTATCCGTACTGCCATGGCGGTTTTTTGCCACGATGATCTCCGCGGCGTTCGTGTCCATATTTTCTGTGATCTCCCCGCCTTCACTGGTGGCATTGTAGGCTTCTCTATGGAGAAAGATCACGATATCGGCATCCTGCTCGATAGAGCCGGAATCTCTCAGCTCGGAAAGGCCGGGCCTGTGATCCTTTGCCCGATCAGTAGGACGGCGCAGCTGAGACATGGCGATCACCGGCACGTCCAATTCCTTTGCCATGATTTTCAGACTTCGGGTAATTTCAGTAATTTCCTGCACTCGGTTATCGATACGCCGGGCGCTATTCATCAGCTGCAAATAGTCCACCAGCACCAGATCCACACCGCCCAGCCTGCGCAGCTTTGCCTTCATTTCCGGCACGGTGATACTGGGGTTATCGTCAAAATACATTTCCGCCTTGGAGAGAATATCTCCCGCTTCCACCAGCTTGACCCAATCTCCTTCGGTCAGGTCTCCGGAGCGGAGCCTATTGCCCTCTACCACGGCTTCCGCGGACAACAGACGGGAAACCAGCTGCTCCCGGCCCATTTCCAGGGAGAAAAAGGCCACCCGCCGCTTTCCGGTAACAGAAGCGTGCCGGGCAATATTCAGGCCGAAGCTGGTCTTTCCCACACCGGGACGGGCGGCCAAAACGATCAGATCTGACCGGTTCAGGCCCGTGATCAGCGCATCCAGCTCTCCAATGCCGGTAGGGATCCCCTTATACTTATCTCTGTCCGGGGAATTGAGCAGATCCAGGCGGTCAAAGGTCTCCAGCAGGATCTCCCGCACCGGCTGAAGCCCCCGCATGTTCTTTCCCTGACGGATATCGAAGATCCGCTGCTCCGCCATATCCAGCAGCAGGGAGGATTCCTCCGTGCCCTCGCTGGCATCGTCCAGAATATGCCGGGCCGCCTGCATCAGCGTGCGCACATCGTACTTGTCCCGAACGATATTGGCATAGACCGCCACATTGGAAAGGGAAGGGACCAGCTGGGCCAGCTGAGTTAAATATACCTTCCCGGTGGCCTCGTCAAATTCCTCATTTTCCTTCAGTTTTTCCAGCACGGTGACAAAATCCACCGGCAGGCCCAGGGTGAACATTTCCAGCATGACCCCGTAGATCATCTGATTGTTCACCGCGTAGAAATACTCTGCCTTCGGCAGGATCTCCGCCACCGTGGCAAGGCAGGAGGGCTCCAGCAGCACAGCGCCCAGCACAGACTGCTCCGCCTCCAGGCTAAAGGGCATGCTGAGCCCCGGCTCCGCCTGGCTGTTTGTTTCGTAGGGCATAGGATTCCCCCCTTGTTATAGATATACTAGATTCCAGATGCTAGATGCTGGACGGTGGACGGTGGCGGCGCTGCGCAGCGCTTTGATAAAAAAGGACAACACACTGTAGGGACAGCCCTCCGGGCTGTCTGTGGGCTTTGCACGTAACTTGCGGACAGCCCGGAGGGCTGTCCCTACAAGTAAGTTACGATTAGTCACTGATTTTGCCTTAATAATTGCTCATTTCTCGTTGCTAATTCCTAATTGCTTTGCCCTTCTCTAACGACTAACAACTAACGACTAATTACTGCTTCTCGCAGACCGCCACACTCAGGGTGGCGGTAATGCCGCTGTAGAATTTCACGTCGAAATTGTAAGTACCAAAAGCCTTGATATCATTTTCCAGCACGATCTTCCGCTTTTCCACCTCTACCCCAAACTGCTTTCCGATCTCCTCGGCAATCTCCTTTGCGGTAACAGAGCCAAACAGCTTTCCGCCCTGTCCGGCTTTCCCATAGATCTTCAGGGTCTTTCCGGAAAGAGCGTCGGCGTTTTTCTGCGCCTGCTCTGTTTCAGTTTTGATCTTATACTCCTTGGCCGCCTCGGCGTTTTTCAGCTCGTTCATGGCCTGGGCGTTGGCTTCCTTCGCAAGCTTCCTGGGCAGCAGGAAATTCCTTGCGTACCCGTCGGAGACATTGACAAGCTCTCCTTTTTTTCCAATGGACTTTACGTCCTGCAGCAATACTACCTTCATCTTTGCTCATCCTTTCCTGACAGAATTTTTATGTACTTTCTAGCAGTTTCATCCGTTTTCCGGTCTCTACCGCTGTGCGGAAACATATTTCTTCCAAGCCGGCGCCCTTTTCATGTAAAATACCGCCATTCCAGCCCGCATCGTCCACGGTATCAGTGGCGTAGAAAAACTCCGCGAAGTGCACTCCCCGGAATCGGGCGACTGCCGCCAGGCTGGCGCATTCCATTTCTACCGAAATGCAGCCCTGCTCCTTCCGCCTGGAGGCTTTTGCGCGGGTCTCGCGGTAGAAGGCATCGGTAGTCCAGGTTTTTCCTTCCGTATAGGGAACTCCCAGCTCCGTCATAGCGGCCCGGCAGGCGTTCACATCCGCCGGAGACAGCTCCACCTCATCTGACGCAGGCAGATAGTGGTAAGACAGGCCCTCGTCCCGGATTGCGGCGGTAGGCAGCAGCAATTTTCCGTGAGAAACATTTTTTACCAGCACTCCCGCAGCGCCAAAAAACACAAAATACTTTCCGCCCTTGGGGATACTTTCCTCCAGGACGGAAGCAGCGGCCGGGCCGCCTATCATGGGCATGTATACCGCCGCCTTGGCGCCATAGGCCTCTACCTCATAAATTGGAAATGTGCCGGTACAGCAACTAAAGCGGCTGATTTCCAGACCTCCAAAGCGTTTCAGCACCCAGTCCATAATCGGCTTGGAAAAAACGCCGATACAGAGCTCTGGAAACCCCTCTACCGGGCGGCAGCATTCCTCCGGATTGATAATTGCCCGGCGCTCCGAATCAAACTCATCGTATATCATTTTGCGAGCACCTCTCTAATTTGCCGCAGTTTCCTGAAGCTTCACGTCCAGCGTGCGAACCAGCGCCCGGCGGGCGTCGCTCATGCTGATGTTCTTGATCTGGGCTCCGGCCTGGGTAAAATGGCCGCCGCCGCCGAATTCCTCCAAGATCACCTGCACATTGATATCTCCCAGGCTTCGGGCAGAGATATTCACATCGGTCCCGGTGCGGTACAGCACGAAAGAAGCCCGCACCCCCTGAATGGACAAAAGCTCGTCGGCAGCCTGGGCCGCCGCTACCCGCAGATCCTCAAAATCCCAGTTGGAGGTGGCAATGGCGCAGCCCTTATAAAGCTCCGCCCCGGACACCAGCTGGGCCTTTTGCTTATAGCTGTCTAGCGTATTGGAAAACAGCTTCTTTACCGTTACGGTATCAGCTCCGCGCCTGCGCAGGAAGGCGGAAGCCTCAAAGGTTCGCACACCTGTTTTCAGCACAAAATTTTTCGTATCCAGCGCAATGCCGGCCATCAGCGCCTCGGCATCGATGCTGTCAATGGCGGAGCCTCTGATGTACTGCACCAGCTCTGTTACCATTTCGGAGGCGGAGCTGGCATAGGGCTCATGATAGAAGATCAGAGCGTTTTTGATGTGAGAGATCATCATTCTGTGATGGTCGATCACCACGATCCGGGGAATATGCTCCAGCAGATCGGAGTTCTCTACAAAATTCACCGAGTGGGTATCCACTACAATCAACAGGGAGCGCTCCGTGGCGCTCTGCATTGCCTCAGCGGGAGAAATAAACAGGGCCTCTTCCTGCCCATAGGCTTCCTCTACACGGTCCACCAGCGCTCCTGCCAGCGTTTGTCCCCTGTTCAGGACGATGCTGGCGGGCTTTTCCAGCCCCTTGCGAATAGCCGCCCACATTCCCACCGCGGCGCCGATACTGTCCAGGTCGGAATTTCTGTGGCCCATGAGAAACACATGGTCGCTGCCCTTTACATGGTCGGAGAGCGTGGCGGCAATGACCCTGGTACGCACTTTATCCCGCTTTTCCACACCCTTGGAAAGGCCGCCGAAAAACTCGTAAGTATCGCCCTGCTGCTTTACCGCCACCTGGTCGCCGCCTCGGCCCAGAGCCATATCCAGGGCCTGCCGGGCCCAGCGCTCGCTTTCCGCGGCGGTATCCGCGCCCCGGCCCACGCCGATGGACACCGTGGCGCTCATGCCACTGGCGCTTTTTACCTCCCGTACATCGTCCAGCATGCGGAATCGCCGCTGCTTGGCGGCCTCCACATGGGCGTCGTCTGTGACCACCAGATACCGGCCGTTGTTCAGCCGGCGGATAAAGCCGCCCATATCCTCCACCGCCCAACGGCGCAGCACGGCCTCCACATCGGCCGTGATCCGGGAATCATCGCCGCCGGAGCTGTTTCGGATCAATTCTTCCTGATTATCAAATACCGCCACACACACTACCGTTTTCTTTTCCCGGTATTCCTTGTGAATGGCCTTAAAGTAGGTATCGTCCACAAAATAAAAAATGTAACCTGCCTTTGCCCGGGCGCTGTATACCGTATATTCCCGCCCCCGGTAGGAAACCGCCGCGCCCTTCTCCCCCATGACCTGCCGAAAGGTTTTGGGGTAAAGGAACCGAAGGATATTTTCTCCCAGATATTCTCCGCCGCCGCACAGGCTGGCGGAGAATGCCTCGTTGGCCCATACAATATCTCCCGCCGGGGCCGCCACCGCCACAGGCAGGGCAAATTCATCAAGGGCATGCCGTTCCTCGGCGGTCAGCACCCGCTTCGCGCTTTTTACAGCCAGAGACACATTTCTGCGGTACAAAATGTCGGAGGTGAATACAGAAAGCAGCGCGAGCACCGCCGCCGTCAACTCCACCGCGGCGGCGATCTTATTAAAGCGATAGGTGATGACCGCCATAACAATCATGCCCGCCGCCATCAGATAAAAAAGAGGAGAGATCACCCAAACCTTTTTCCTGCGCACTGTACTTCACCCCGCCCTTTCGCCTTCCTCGCCGTTCCTTTTTGCGGTAAAAGCCCTTACACTTCCATAATGATCGGCAGGATCATCGGATTGCGCTGGGTCTTCCGGTACAGGAACCGGGAAAGCTCTTCCTTCACATTCTGCTTCAGCCCCGTCCAGTCACGGACGTGCTCTCTTGCACAGCTTTCCAGAGTATTATACACCAGCTTTCGCGCTTCGTCCATAAGCTGTTCTGATTCTCTGACATACACAAAGCCCCGGGATACGATATCCGGGCCGGAAACCACATGGCCGGAGTTGGAATCGATAGAGCAGACCGCCACGATCAGGCCGTCCTCCGCCAGATGCTTTCTGTCCCGCAGTACTACGCTGCCCACATCGCCAACGCCCAGGCCGTCCACCATGACGCTGCCGGCGGGAACGTCTCCCAGCTGCCGCATATGGTCCTCATGCAGCTCCAGCACATTGCCAATGGTACCGATAAAAATATTCTCCCTCGGCATTCCCATGGCCATAGCCAGCCCGGCGTGCTTTTGCAGGTGCTTTTGCTCACCGTGAACGGGAATAAAGTATTTGGGCTTTGTCAGCCCCTGCATGAGCTTCAATTCCTCCTGGCAGGCGTGGCCGGACACATGTACCTCGTACATGGATTCATAGATCACGGTACAGCCCTGCTTCAAAAGCTCATCTACCACGGCCCCTACGGTCTTTTCGTTGCCGGGAATGGGCCGGGCGGAGAGAATGATAAAATCATTGGGATTGATGGCCACCTGCCGGTGGTCGGAAAATGCCATTCTGGTCAAGGCGGACATGGGCTCTCCCTGGCTTCCTGTAGTGATCAGCACCAGCTGCCCCGGCTCATAGCGGTTGATGAGGTTCAGATCCACCAGCACGCCATCCGGAATATGCAGATACCCCAGCTCGCTGGCAATGCCCATCACATTCACCATGCTTCTGCCGGAAAGGGCCACCTTGCGCCCATACTTCACGGCACAGTTGATGATCATCTGCACCCGGCTGATGGAGGAAGCGAAGGTCGCCACGATAATGCGCTTGCCTTCCGCCCGCTGGAACAGGGCGTCCAGGGAATTATTGACCGTTTGCTCTGTCTGGGTATAGCCGGGGCGCTCCGCGTTGGTGGAATCCGCCAGCAGGGCCAGCACGCCTTCCTTTCCCAGCTCCGCGAACCTGGCTAAGTCGATCATTCTGCCCTCGGCGGGGGTGCAATCTATTTTGAAATCTCCGGTGTGCACCACCACGCCCGCCGGACTGTGAATGGCCAGCGCCACGGCGTCCGCAATAGAATGGTTTACATGGATCAATTCGATCTCCATGCACCCCATGCGGATTCTGGAACCCGGAGGGGTCACGAAAAGCCGGGCAGACCCGGTAAGGCCGTGCTCCTGAAGCTTTCCTTCGATCAGTCCCACTGTCAGCGCGGTGGCGTATACCGGCACATTCAGCTTTTTCAAAAGATAAGGGATCGCTCCGATATGATCCTCATGGCCGTGGGTGATCACGATGCCCCGAATTTTATCTCTGTTTTTTTCCACAAAGGTGAAATCCGGGATCACCAGATCCACCCCCAGCATTTCCTCATCGGGAAAGCTGAGGCCGCAGTCAACGATGACCATATCGCCCTGACATTCATACACGGTAAAATTCTTGCCGATCTCGTTGAGGCCTCCCAGAAAATAGGCCCGAATGGGAGGCTTCACTTTCTGCCGGCCCCTTCCCTTCTTTTGCTGGGGCCGCGCCGAGGCTTCCGCCGCGGCCGCCTGTTGAGCGGCCTGTGCCTGCTGTGCCGCGGCGATGGGCGCGGTTCCGAGGTTTTGGCGCCTGCGGGACTGGCCGCCCCGGCTTCCTGCCGCTTTTTTCTGTTCCGTTTTCTGTGCGGGTTCCGCTTTGGGAGCTCCCGCTTTTTTAGGCGGGGTACGCCTGGCTGTTCCAGCCTTCGGCGTGCTCTTTCCCGCTGAACTGTTTTTAGGGGTCTTTTCCTGTCCGGCCTCCCCGGACTGCGAACGCTTCGCTCCGCTTTCCGGCTTCCGCCGCTGCCCCGCAGCCGGTTTCTTCGGCCCGGCGATCTTTCCGATCTGAGGCGCGTCCATGGCGCCGCTGAGAACCTGATCCTGCTTCCTGCCTGTGTTTCCGTTGCTTGCCGGCGTCCGGCGGGGGCGGCTGTTTTTCTCTGCCACTGTAATTTCCTCCTGTTTTTTCAAAGTAAAATTAAAAATTTGTCTTCACAAAATGGCAGCGGCTTTTCCCTGCTTTACCAAAATGCCGTGGCGCTGCTTTTTTGCGCACAACGGCCTGCCGGACCCTCAAAAAACGGAATAACACCAGAAGCGCCGGATATTTCCCCGGCGCTTTCTGCCTGTTTTCTGCTTTCGACGATCCGGCCCGGAAGCCTTCGGCGCTTCCGGCAGGCGAATGTTCACCCGCTGCCTTTTCTGAATCCGTTCTATCAAAAGCGGTCTCACCGCAAAATGATCCAAAACTGGAAAAGCAAAAGTACGCGGATCCTATCCCCGTCTGACTTTGCTTTTCCTATATTTTACCTTTTCCGGGCAATGCTGTCAAGCCGGATTCTTTTGGAAAGCCTTCGCTCCCCGCCTCACAAGACCCTTTCTTTTCCAGTTTTTGCCGAAATCGTGACTGTTATTCCGCTTTTTGCCTGAAAGCGTGAAAAAATTTTTTCAAAGTCCGCTTTGGGGTATTGAAAAGTATACTAAAAAGGTGTATATTAAACCTGTTCTGACAAAAACTATGGCAACGCCGCACCTTAGAGTTGTGCGGGCTGCCTGAAAATAAGGAAAGGAACGTGGTCATTCCTATGAGGAAAACGGTTTATGCGGATAACGCCGCCACCACCGCTGTTTCGCCCGAGGTTCTGGAAGCGATGCTCCCCTTTTACCGGGAGGCTTACGGAAACCCCTCCAGCCTTTACGGGCTGGGGCAGGAGGCAAAGGCTGCTCTGGAGGAAGCCAGAGCCACAGCAGCTCAGTGCCTGGGGGCCGACCAAAGAGAGATCTATTTTACCGGCTGCGGCAGTGAAAGCGACAACTGGGCCATTAAGGGTGCGGCCCGAACCCTTCGAAGCAAGGGCAAAGATCACATTATCACCACCGCCTTCGAGCATCACGCGGTGCTGCACACCTGTGCCGCACTGGAAAAAGAGGGCTTTACCGTCACCTATCTGGACGTACACAGAAACGGCATTGTCCGTCCTGAAGAAGTAGAGGCCGCCATCACGGATCGAACGGCTCTTGTCACCATTATGTACGCCAACAATGAGATCGGCACCATTCAGCCCATTGCCGCGATCGGAGCCATCTGCAAGCGGCACGGCGTGCTGTTTCACACCGACGCGGTACAGGCTGTGGGGAATGTGGAAATCAACGTAAAAGAGCAGAATATCGACCTGCTTTCTCTCAGCGGCCACAAGCTCCATGCGCCCAAGGGCGTGGGCGCTTTGTATGTGCGAAACGGCACGGTTCTTCAAACCCTTCTGGACGGCGGCGCCCAGGAACGGGGAAAACGGGCCGGCACAGAAAACGTGGCGGGGATCGTTGGGCTGGGCGTTGCCATGAAGCACGCCTGCTCCACCATAGAGGAACGGGCCGCCCGGCTGACGCCCCTGCGGGACAAGCTGATCGAGGGGCTTTCCAAAATTCCCCGCAGCCACTTGAACGGCGACCGGGAGCATCGGCTGCCAGGCAACGTCAGCTTCTGCTTTGAGGGCGTGGAGGGAGAGTCTCTTCTTTTAATGCTGGATCTCAAAGGGATCTGCGCTTCCTCCGGCTCCGCCTGCACCAGCGGCTCTCTGGACCCCAGCCATGTGCTGCTTTCCATTGGGCTGCCCCATGAGGTGGCTCACGGCTCCGTGCGGCTTTCCCTGGGGGACTGCAACACGGAAGAGGACGTGGACTACATTTTGGAGACCCTGCCCCCTATCATCGAGCGCCTGCGCTCCATGTCCCCCCTGTGGGACGCCATTCAGCAGGGAAAAGTAAACTACGATTTATAATAATAAAGCGTACAGCTTTCAGGAAAGGAAATGTAATATGGCATACAGCGCAAAGGTAATGGATCACTTTTCCAATCCCAGAAATGTGGGAGAAATGAAAGACCCCAGCGGCGTGGGCGAGGTGGGAAACCCGAAATGCGGCGATATCATGAGAATGTATCTCAAGGTGGAAAACAACATCATCACCGATGTTTCCTTTATGACCTTCGGCTGCGGGGCGGCCATCGCCACCAGCAGCATGGCAACCGAAATGATCAAGGGAAAGTCCATTGACGACGCCTTGAAGCTCACCAACAAGGCGGTCATGGAGGCCCTGGACGGTTTGCCGCCGGTAAAGGTGCATTGCTCCGTACTGGCGGAACAGGCCATCAAATCCGCCGTGGCGGATTACTACAGGCGGCAGGGCATTGACCCCACGCCCATTGTGGGGGAAATTCCGGAGTGCGAGGCTTGCCACGGTTAGTTGTTAGTAATTAATTGTTAGTAGTTAGAAAAAAGGCTGCTTCCCGGTGGGAAGCAGCCTTTCTATATTTTATCGTTTTTTGAAAATGCGAATGCCGCACCATAGGAGCGTGCCGAAAATGGCGAGAAGATACACCGGCATGGCAAAGGGGGTTAAGGGTCTGCACAGGGCGGCGCACAAGATTACATAGGCGAAAAACAGGGCAAGCGTCAGCTTCAGGACGGACAGCATGGTTTTGACAGTTCGATATACGGCTCTGCTGTTTTCCGGAGTGGTTTTTGTCCCGGTATTCCACACAGCGGGAATCGCTTCGATCAAGGAAATGATCCCGTACAGTGCCCAGGCGATGGCCAAAAGCCCCAGAAGGGAAGCTTTTCCGCCGAAAGCGTCCATCTCCCCGGCGGCGTTGAAATGGGTGGGAAGCTCCGCCGGAAGCTGTTCCCAGCAAAGGGCAACATAAAGGCTTACCGCCGCCAGAGCGCCCAAGCCCAAAACGGTCAAGAGCCAGTCGAACCACGTGTTTTTCGGCTTCTGCCCTGCCTTCATGAAAACCCTCTCACTTCTGCTCGTCCGCTTTGCGGATCTCCGCCCGCTTGATCTTGCCGCCCAGGGTTTTGGGCAGCTCTTCCACATACTCCACCACGCGGGGGTATTTATAAGGCGCGGTGACCTTTTTCACATAGTTTTGCAGCTCCTTTGTCAGTTCAGGAGTGCCCTCATAGCCCTTCGCCAGCACGATGGTGGCCTTTACCACCTGGCCCCGAATGGGGTCGGGCGCGCCAGTGATGGCGCATTCCACCACCGCCGGGTGCTCGATCAGGGCGGATTCCACCTCAAAGGGCCCAATGCGGTAGCCGGAGCATTTGATCACGTCGTCGTTGCGGCCCACAAACCAGAAATAGCCGTCGCTGTCCCGCCATAGCATATCGCCGGTGTTATAGCCTATGCCGCCCAGGTGCTCCTCCGTCATTTCCGGGTTGCGGAAATACCCGGTAAACAAACCCACAGGAGGGTGATTTTTTACGTCCATGATGGTGAGAGAGCCCTCGTCGCCGTCTTCACAGAGCTTGCCGTCCTTATCCACCAGCTGGATATCATAAAGCGGAGAGGGCTTTCCGGTAGAGCCGGGGATCGGCGTGACCCAGGGATAGAAATTCGCCAGCAGCACCGGGCCCTCGGACTGGCCGAAGCCCTCGTAGATCTGTAGGCCCGTATACTCCTTCCAGCGCTTGGTGACCTCCGGATTCAAGGGCTCTCCGGCGGTAACGCAGTGGTGAATACAGGAAAGATCATACTTTGACAGATCCTCCTGAAGCATGAAGCGGAAGGTAGTGGGAGGTGCGCAGAAGGTGGTCACCTTGTACTTTTCCACCTTTTCCAGCAGGTGCTTCGGCTCAAATTTGCCCTCCATGTCATAGCAGAAAATCGTGGCGCCGCTAAGCCACTGCCCATAGATCTTCCCCCAGCCAAATTTTGCCCAGCCGGAATCGGACACGCTTATATGCAGGCGGTTTTCCTCCACTCTCTGCCAGTATTTTGCCGTGATGATATGGCCCAGGGGATACAGAAAATTGTGCTGTACCATTTTGGGCATTCCCGTGGTGCCGGAGGTGAAATACACCAGCATGATATCACTCCACCGGGTGGCTTCCTCCCCTGTGGGGCGGGGGAACTCCTCCGGAAATTTCGCGATCTCATCGTTAAAATCCAGCCAGCCTTCCCGGTGCTCCTGCACCATGATCTTGTTTTTCAGAGAAGGGATCTCTCCCTCAGCGGCCTCCACCTGGGAGACCACAAAGGGGTCGTTGACGCATACCACGGCGCACACCTGAGCGGAATTGCCCCGATATACGATATCTTTTTTCGTCAGTTGCAGGGTGCCGGGGATCAAAGTGGCCCCCAGCTTGTGCAGCGCCGTGGCACAGATCCAGTATTCCCAGCGTCGGCGCAGGATCAGCATAACTACCGAGCCTTTTTTCACTCCCAGGCCGCGGAAGAAATTTGCCGCCTGATTGGAAAGCCGCTTGATCTCCGTAAAGGTAAAGATCTTTTCTTCATTGGCCTCGTTGCACCAGACCAGCGCCCGCTTCTCCGGCTCGGCTTCGGCCCAGGCATCCACTACGTCGTAACCGAAGTTGAAATCCTCCGGCGCGTTTATTTTGAAATTATTTTTGAAATCCTCATAGGAATCGAACTCGATCCTGGGAAGATATTTTTTGAGCAGCATATCCATGGGGCATTCTTCCTTCCTTGCCCTGCCGGTCAGCAAATCGCGGCAGCAGCTGTTTTCAAATTCCGATGGGCGTAAACCGCCGTCTATTCAGCGATCCAAATGATCGCCTACTCGGCGATCATTGTCAGGAACCTGGCTTTTTCTGTGCCGCCGCAGCGCTGGCCGTGAGGAATGGCGGGGTTGAAATAGATGGAATCTCCCGCCGTCAGGGAAAATTCCTTATCTCCGATACAGAGGATCACCGTGCCCTCCAGCACCATGTTGAATTCCTGGCCGGAATGGGTGATCAGCTTGGCGGGCGTATCTGTGGGCTCCAGTGTGACCAGCAGCGGCTGCATGATCTTGTCCGCATAGCGGTACGCCAGATCCTCAAAGTGGTATTCCGGGTTCCTGTTTACCACCTTGCCGTCCCCGCGCTTTACGATGTGGTAGGTATCCAGCCGGGCGGGAGAGCCGGTGACGATCTCCGTGAAATCCACGCCGAACATATTGGCTACCCCGAAAATAACGCTGATGGGAATATCCTTGCCGTCTTCCTCGTAAGAGCGGTACAGTTCCGGTTCGAGCCCCAATTCGGCAGCGACCTGCTCTACCGTATATTCGCTGACTTCCCGCAGCTCCCGCAGGCGGGCCCCGATCTCGTTGATCTCGCTCATATCCCTTACTCCTTTTTCTTAGAACCTGTATTCATAACCGAAGATGCCGGAAGAGCGAGAATTTTTCGTGTTGCTCTAGGCAAATTTGGGCAGGCATACTGTCGTATGGCAAACAAATTTAACGACGAGCAGCACGAAGAAGTCCGCTCAGACGGCGTTTGCAGGTTGTGAATACAGGTTCTTAATTTAGCCGCAAAAAGTATAGCACTTTCCGGCGCTTTCCGTCAATAGAGGAAGCGTTCTTCGGTTCATTATAGGTTCTTTTGATAAAATCAGCCGCGGATAACCAAAAATTTTTGACAGGAATGAAAGGCGGGAGCTGAGCGAACTAGTCGTTAGCCGTTAGTTGTTAGTCGTTAGAAAAGAGCAGGCCCCCTCCTTTGTCATTACTGAGCAAAAAGCGGAGTAAACTCCGCTTTCCCGGCGAAGAATCCCGCCCTTAATTTTCCGGATAAAAGGACAAAGGACGAAATCCTTCGCCAAGAAAGCAAGGTTCTCCTTGCTTTCTGCTCAGTAATGACAGTTGGAAAATGAGCAAGTAACCGCCAAATTCCAATTTATCGTACTAATTGCCCTCCTTGTCATTCTGAGGAACAGCGTGACGAAGAATCTCGCCCTTAATTCCTGAGTAAAGAGCCAAAGGACGAGATCCTTCGCCGAGAAAGCAAGGTTAAAAAGCTATAGCTTTTTGTGCTTGTCTGCTCAGGATGACAGGAGAGAGGTGAGTGAATAACCGCCAAATTCCAATTTATCTGCTTACTAACGGTCGGGTCAGTGATCAACTTCCCGCACCAAGCAGCTTCACGAGCGGCTGCGGTGCCTCACCGAAAATCCCAATTTACCGAATTCTGCCCACATTCTTAACCGCTAATTGCTAATTACTTATTTTTCCGGATCAGCCTCCCCGGCCGCTGGGGGCGCCAGCACCTCCACGGCGTTTTGCACTTCCTGCGCTGTCTGCTCTGTATCGAGATAATCGGAGGAATACAGCAGAATGCCGCTGCACTGGGCGGCCTTAGCCTCTTCGATCTGCCGCTTGATGATATCGCCGGACAGCTGCCAGGTGCCGCTGTCCGCGTCGCTTCCGGCCTTATAGAGCGCCAGGCCTGCGTAAAGCTTCAACCCATCGTGCCTAGTGAGAGAAGTCCACTCCTCCAGCGCCTGGGAATACCCCAGCGCCGGGTTTTCAAAGCTGTAGTAAAGCTGGGGGCAGATATAATCAAGATATCCCGGGACCGCACACCAGGCCTTCACATCTGCCCCCATGTTTTTATCATTTTCCAGATTGCCCTGGGGGGAGATACCGAATACCGCCTTTGGATTCGCTTTTTTTACCTTTTCATATACTTCCTGCACCATGGCGCTTACATTGGCCTGCCGCCATTCCAAAAGAGGAAGCGGTTCTTCCACCGACTGAGTGTACAGCTCATAGGCTTCCCGATCCAGCTCTTCCTCCTCGCTGGGGTAGAAATAATCGTCAAAATGGATCCCATCTACCTCATAATTTTCCACGATCTCCGCAGCCCCATCGGCAATCATCCCGCGCACGTAAGGATAGGCTGGATCCAGATAGATCCCGCCGCCGTATTCCATAAAGTAATAGGGACTTTCCTCCCCCAGCAGCGTATAGGGGTTTTCCGCTCCCAGCTCCGCCGGAGTCTCCGGGGTCTTGACCCGCAGCGGGTTCAGCCAGGCGTGGAATTCCATGCCCTGGCTGTGGGCGTATTCTACCATAAAGGCCAGCGGATCAAAGCCGGGGTCCTTTCCCTGCTCTCCGGTGAGGATGTGGGACCAGGGGTACAGCTTGGAGGGGTACAAAGCGTCGCAAAAGGGACGCACATGGACAAACAGGGCATTGATCCCCTTTTCCCTGGCAGAGTCCGCGATCTTTTTAAAATTCTCCTCAAAGGCCGCCTGGGTATGCTCCGCCGTGGAGAGGGACATATAAGGGACCCAAACGCCGGAAAGCATGGTCTGTTCCCGGGGTTCCTCCGCCGGCAGATTCAAAATGCTTTCCGCCGGTGCGGGAGCGGAGGAAGATACAGAGGATAAGGGCGCACTGTTTACCGGAGCATTTCCCTTTGGCAGTCCTTTGCCGAAAAGCCATACGATCCCCACTGTCAATACCAAAGAAAGCCATAGGATCACGTAATTGTATTTTTTCAAATTGAATTTTCCCATTGCTGCTGTTCCTTTCTTTTTGAAAAGCGGGAAAAACCGCGCTTTCTTCTATTTGACACCAAAATGATTTTGAAGTATCATATGGACAAATTTATGCTGTGGAGGCTTCCCCCATGACGGATCAGACAAGCTTTCGGAAATATCGTTTTCTTCTGTTTGACGCCGACCGCACGCTTCTGGATTTCGACGCGGATATGACCGCCGCCTTCCAAAGCCTTTACGAAAGCTGCGGTTTTTCTGAGCGTATTCCCTACTCCCCGGCTATGCTGGAAGCTTATGAAGTCTGCAATACCAGATGGTGGGACAAATTTGAGAAGCAGGAATGCACAAAGCCAGAGCTGTTCCGAAACCGTTTTGTAGACTTCCTCGCGGAAACCGGCCTTTCCGGCGATCCCGATGAAATGAACCGCCTGTACTTTACCTTTCTGGGTCAGGGCGGCGCGGTATATCCCGGCGCTTTGGAGCTGGTAAAGAAACTTTCGGAGGACTTCTCTCTCTATCTTATCACAAACGGCAACGCCGTTTCCCAGCGCACCCGGCTGGAGCGCTCCGGCCTTCTTCCCTATCTGCGGGACGTTTTCGTTTCAGACGCCGTAGGCGTGGGAAAGCCCGATCCCCGGTATTTTCAATATGTATTTGACCATATTCCCGGCTTTGAAAAGGAGCGGGCCGTTGTGATCGGCGATTCCCTTACCTCCGATATGCAGGGCGCGGTAAACGCCGGGCTTGACAGCATTTGGTACACCGGGGCCTGGCAGGACGCTTCCGGCAGCGTGCCCTATACCTATCAGGCAAAAAGCTATCAGGAAATTTTGGAGCTGCTGTACAGACTGTAAGCAAATTGTGGAAAAGCAGGGAGGGCGCCGTGGAAATGAATAAGATTTATCTCATTGAGGACGATCCCGTGATCGCCAAGGCAGTGGAAAACCACCTGACCATGTGGGGGTATGAGATCCGGACCGTGCAGGATTTCCGGCTGGTGCTGGAGGAATTTACGGAATTTTCTCCCCACCTGGTGCTTTTGGATATCGGGCTGCCCCACCGAAACGGCTACTACTGGTGCGAGGAGATCAGAAAGCGCTCCAAAGTTCCGATCGTTTTTCTTTCCTCTGCTTCAGACAACATGAACATCATCACCGCCATCGATCTGGGCGCCGATGATTTTATCCCCAAGCCCTTTGATCTTCCTGTGCTCACCGCGAAGATCCAGGCGGTGCTGCGCAGAACCTATTCCTTCCGGGGCAGCACCAACCTCATCGAGCACAAGGGTGTTTTGCTGGATCTTTCCGCCTGCACTCTTTCCTGCCCCGGAGGGAAGCTGGAGCTGACAAAGAATGAGTTTCGGATCCTTCAGGTGCTGATGGAAAACGCGGGCCATGTGGTGAGCCGGGGCGACCTGATCACCCGGCTGTGGGAAAGCGACGCGTTTATTGACGACAACACTCTGACAGTCAACATGACCCGGCTGCGGAAAAAGCTGGAGGAGCTGGGGCTGCCGAATTTCATCACGACCAAAAAGGGGATCGGGTATTTGATTTCCTGAAAGGAGCCGTCATTTCTTCCCGTCCTTACCCATTTCAGCATCTTAGAAAGCCGGTGACAGCATGCGTTTGCTAAAACATTATTGGAAGGACCGCTGGAAGGCTCTGCTGTGCGCCGCGGTGCTTACCGCGCTGTCCGTTTTTCTGTTTTATCTTTTTGACCTGCCAGTAGAGCCCCTGTTTTACACCTTTTCCATTCTGTTTGTTGCCGTTCTCTGCTTCGCGATCCCGGATTTTTTACTTTATCACCGGAAAGTGCGGAAGCTGAAGCAGCTTCAGGAAAACCTTTCCACCCTGTGGGAGATCCCGGCCATTTCCGGCACTTTGCCGGAAACCGTGCTGCTGGATTCCCTGGAACTTCTCTGTAAGCGCCTGAAGGAGCTGGAACAGCTTTCCCTGGAGCGGGGGCAGGATATGCTGGAATATTATACCCTGTGGGTCCATCAGATCAAAACGCCCCTTTCCGCCATGCGGCTGATTTTACAATCCGCTCCCGGCGCGGAAAGCGAGGCTCTGGCCCAGGAGCTTTTTAAGGTGGAGCGTTATGTAGAAATGGCCCTGGGCTATCTGCGCATGGAAACCATGAGCGCCGATCTCCGTTTGGAAACCTGCTCCGCTTATGATATTGTCCGCCAGGCCGTGAAAAAATTCGCTCCCCTGTTCATCTACCAAAAGCTGACCCTGGAATTTCCGGAATTTGAAAACCGGGTCCTCACCGATGAAAAGTGGCTGGGCTTTGCCGTGGAGCAGCTGCTTTCCAACGCCCTGAAATACACAAAAACCGGAACCATCACCATCTCCATGGACGAAAACGATGTGCTGACGATCCGGGATACCGGCATCGGCATTTCCGCCGAGGACCTTCCCCGTATCTGCGAACGGGGCTTTACCGGCTTTAACGGCAGGCAGGAAAAAACCTCCTCCGGGCTGGGCCTTTATCTGACCAGGCAGATCCTGAAAAAACTCAGCACCCCCATGGAAATCACCTCTGAGCCGGGAAAGGGCACCCAGGTGCGTCTTTTCCTTCACAAGGAGAAGATGAAGCACTTTTGAAGGGAATTAGTAATTAGCAATTACGAATGCGGGCTGAGTTTGATAAGTTGGAATCTATCTGCCCTTAGTCTCCCCTTGCTCCGCAAGGGGAGGGGGATCGCCGGACGGGTGAGCGCGTCCCACTGGGACGCTGGTGCGAACCGACCGAACCGACAGGTGAGACTCGGTGGAAGGGATAGTCACACGCAGAGACTATCATAGAATCTCTAGTTACGATCCCCTCAGTCACGGCGCTGCCGTGACAGCTCCCCTTATAAATAAGTGGAGCCTAAGGGCATTATAAACTATACTTTACCGCACACCACCTGCTGTTTTTCCCTTGCCCTTCATTGCTCATTCCTCATTACGTCTGCCTTCCAGTATCTAATCCCGGTGCAATCTTACGAAAGTGTAAGACTGCGCCTTTGTTTTGTAAGCCCGTCTTATGGATTTTGTAAGAAATCAAATTTATACTAAGAGCTGGAAATAAGACAGCGAAAGGAAGGATCATAACATGGCTCTCTTAAATGTAAACAACCTGAAGAAAGTGTATTCCACCCGTTTGGGCGGCACGCAGGTGCAAGCCCTTTCCAATGTGACCTTTGCGGTAGAGCAGGGGGAATTTGTGGCGATCATGGGCGAATCGGGCTCCGGCAAAACCACTCTTTTGAATATTCTGGCAGGGCTGGATAAGCCCACAAGCGGCGAGGTGTTTCTCAACATGCGGAACATTGTCACCCTGGGAGAAAAAGAAATCTCTGCCTTCCGCCGGGATAACCTGGGCTTCGTGTTTCAGGATTTTAACCTGCTGGACACTTTCTCCGTGCAGGATAACATCTTCCTGCCCCTGGTGCTTTCCGGCAAGCGCTACCAGGAAATGAAATCCCGGCTGGAGCCCATTGCCGCAAAGCTCGGCATCGCGGAGCTTCTGCAAAAATTCCCCTACGAGATCTCCGGCGGACAGAAGCAGCGTACCGCCATTGCCCGGGCCCTTATCACAAAGCCCCAGCTGATCCTGGCCGATGAGCCCACCGGCGCACTGGATTCCCGCTCCGCCGGGCAAATCATGGAGATCTTCTCCGGCATCAACCGGGACGGGCAGACCATTCTGATGGTGACCCATTCCATTCAGGCCGCCAGCACCGCCAACCGGGTGCTGTTCATCAAGGACGGCCAGGTGTTCCACCAGCTCTACCGGGGCGCTATGGCAAATGATGAAATGTACCAGAAAATTTCCGATACCCTGACGGTGCTTGCCACCAGCGGTGACAGAAAGGAGCTGTAAGCGTGAAGCGTGGATTTTACTGGAAGCTGGCCTTCCAAAACCTGAAAAACAACCGCAGGGTCTATGTTCCCTTTCTGCTTTCCTCCATCGGCATCATCATGATGTTTTACATCATGCAGTCCATCAGCATGAGCATTGACGCCCAGGCTCTGTACGGCGGGCAAAGCATTACCACCATGATGAATCTGGGGGCTATCGTCATCGGTATTTTCGCGGTGCTGTTTCTCTTTTACACCAACAGCTTCATCATCAAACGGCGCAAAAAGGAGCTGGGGCTTTACAACATTTTAGGCATGGAGAAATTCCATATCGCCAAAATTATTTTTCGGGAAACGCTTCTCACCACCTTTATTGCCCTTGCTCTGGGATTGGGGCTGGGGATCCTGTTCTCCCGGGCCATGTTCCTGCTGCTGCAAAAGCTTCTGGGCGTGGATCTGCACATTGTTTTTTCTGTTCCCGCCATGGCGGTGCTGACCACCTTGATCCTGTTTTTTGCCATCTTCTTCGCCACCATGCTCTACAATATTTTGCAGGTGCGGCTTTCTAACCCCATTGAGCTGCTGCATGGCAGCAATGTGGGAGAAAAAGAGCCAAAGGCCCATTGGCTGCTGGCTGTTCTGGGCATTCTCTGCCTCGGTACCGGCTATTATATGGCCGTAACGATCCAGGACCCGGTGCAGGCGCTGATGTTCTTCTTCATCGCCGTGATCCTGGTGATCTTCGGCACCTATCTGCTGTTCATCACCGGCATTACGGCCCTTTTGAAGCTCTTGAAAAAGAAAAAAAGCTTCTACTATCGATCCAACCATTTTACCACGGTATCCGGCATGCTGTACCGCATGAAGCAAAACGCCGCCGGGCTTGCCTCTATCTGTATTTTATTCACCTGTCTGCTGGTGACGGTATCCACTACCTATGCCCTGTACAGCAGCATGGAAGATGTGATCCGCACCCGGTTCCCCCGGAATATCCTCATCTCCGCCACCGGCGCCAACGAAGCCGCCAAAACCGCCGTGCGGGAAATGGTTTCGGAGGAATGTGAAAAGAACGGCCTTTCTCCCGCCAACATTTTGGAAGACAACCACTGGAGTTTTACGTGCTTCCGCCAGAATTCCACGTTCCTTCTGGAGGAGGAAGAAGAAAGCTCTTTGCAGATGGCAGTCCTTCGATGCTATCTGCTGGAGGAATTCAACCGGCTTGCCGGAGCTAAGGAAATCCTGGGGGAAAACGAGGTGCTGCTCTATGACCCCAGCGGCCGCTTTCCGGAGGGAAATACGCTGACTATCGGAGAGCGCACCTATTCCCTGCGCAAAACAGAGTTTGATCTTTCTCAGGCCGGCGATAATGTGATGATCACCCAGGTGGAAACCTATGCCCTCATCGTGCCGAACGAGGAGATTCCAAGGCTTTTTCTCGGAGGAAGCGACGATCTGACCAACTACGCCCCGGGCTTCACCTATTCCTTTGATGTCGAGGGAGACCGGAAGGAGATCAGCAAAATAGGCAACGCGCTCCTCCAGCGCATCTCAGCAGGACCGCTGCCCGGCGACTCCTCCTATGAGTCTCTCTGGATCGAAAATGCCGCCGACAGCTATGAGGATTTTGTTTCCCTTTACGGCGGGCTGTTTTTCCTGGGGATCTTCCTGGGGCTCTTATTCCTGCTGGGCACCATGATGATCATTTACTACAAGCAGGTTTCAGAGGGCTATGAGGACGCCAGGCGCTTCTCCATCATGCAGAAGGTGGGCATGAGCCGAAAGGAAGTAAAGAAGAGTATTCACAGCCAGGTGCTGATGGTCTTCTTCCTCCCTCTTCTCACCGCGATCCTTCATTTGGGCTTTGCCTTCCCCATGCTGCAAAAGATCCTGTGGATGATGAACCTGACGAATTTCTGGGTCATCTTCGGCTCCGCCGCGGGCTGCGTGATCATTTTCAGCATTATCTACGCCATTATTTACGGCATTACCGCCCGCACCTACTATAAAATCGTGGAGACTGCCGCAGACTAAGCGGTTGCTTCCGAAACAAATTCAGCCTGAGGGGAGTGTATTCCTGATGATCTCTTTTCTGTTTGACCTGATCGGCGCGCTGTTCCGTCTTGCGGGAAGCCTGTTTCACGCTGTGCTTTCCGCGGTTTCAAAGCTCTTTTCCGCATTGGCTTCCGGCCTGTTCTACCCCCTCTCCCTCTTGACAGAACGGGGCCCGGGTCTTTCCTGGTGGCCGGTGTTCTGCATCGGCTGGGCCGTGCTGATCCTTCTGTTCCTGGTTCTCATCGGCTGGGTGCTGATGGCCCGCAGCCGGAAGAGGAGATAAGCGGAATCTCTGAAGAAGCACCTATAAGCCCGCCCCGGTCTGAGACCGGGGCGGGCTGTTGGGCTATAGGCCCTGTTTAGAGCAACAGGATTTTTCTGCGCGGGAGTTCGCTTTAGGGGGCTTCCACTTTTCTCCATTCGCCGGGGGTTTTCATTGCCTCCAGCAGGGCGCCGCGAACGGCTATGATCTTCAGCGTTTCCTCCTGGGAGACCGGGACCGTACCGGTTTGGAAAAAATCCGCCAGCGCTTTGATAAAGCAGGCAAAAAAGTCCGATTCGATTTGCAGCACGCGGCTTTCCCCGGTAAAGCTGAGATTCATGGTAAAGGGAGAACCGTTTTCAAAGCCGCTCATTGTGGCGACCCGCCCATCGCAAAAACGGATCAGACCGTGGTATATCCTGTCTCCGGGCAGGTACATCACCTCGCTGGCCTCAGCGCCCATCAGCATCATGATGGGCTCCAGCTGGTGAATGGCGTAATCCTCAAAATCGTTGGGGCCCCAGGAGCAAAGGCCCTTGAGCTCAGAGCTTTCCGCTTCCCGGTATTCTTCCGCGAACCGCAGGGCGGAGGAGGACCAGCAGGGGGTGCCGTGCCGCTGAGCGATATCGAAGATCCTCTTTGCCGTGGGATAGTCCGGCGCAAAGGTTTTATCCACATAACAGGGCTTGCCGGAACGCATCGGAAGTTGACATAATTCTTCGTGCTTCCAGGGATCCATGGGGGCAAGCACCAGGAGCGCGTCGCTTTTTTCGATGAGCTCTTCTATGGTGTCCGCTTTTTGCAGCCCGTACCGCGCGCACCATTCCTCCGTTGTTTTTCCTCCCGGATGAGGGCTGTTGATCTGCCCGTAGGCGTATACCGCCTGAACCTCTCCCTGAGAAGCGTCTCTGAGCCAATCCACATAATGGTTGGCATGCCATTCGTCCAAATAATAGTCAAGAAACCCAAGCTTTTTCATACTTGCCGCCCTTTCTTTGATCTCAGTCTTTTTCTACAGTGAAGGAGCCGCCGCCCACCTCCGTTCCGCCTTCCTCCAGCAGAAGCCGGTACTCCCCCGGCTCTACCGCAAAACGCAGCTGAGCGTCCCAAAAAGAGAAGGAGGACGCGTTCAGGGAAAGCGTACAGGGAAGCTTCTCTCCGGAGCGGACGAAAACCTTGGTGAAGGCCTTCAGCTCCTTGACCCGGTGCACCGTGCCGCCGCGGAGCTTTCTCAAAAACAGCTGTGGAACGACGAATGCGTCCATGGCTCCTATGTTTTCCACCGTAAAGGAAACCTCCACGGTCTCTCCCCGCTCCAGCGAGGAGCGGGAAATCGCCTTGGGAAAGTACAGCTCCGAAAAGGCGAAGCGCGTATAGGAGAGCCCATAACCGAAGGGATAGAGCCAGGGGGCTTCCGGCGGATTCGCAGAGCTTTTATAATTGTAGCAGCAGGGCAAATGGCCCGCGCTTTTGGGAAGCGACGCGGGAAGCCTGCCGCTGGGGGAAAGCTTTCCCACCAGCAGCTCCGCCAGCGCTTTTCCACCCATGGGGCCCGGATAAAAGGCATAAACCACCGCCTGAGATTTCTCGCAAAGTTCCGGGATCGCGTATGGCCGCCCGGCAATCACCACCGTGACCACCGGCTTTCCCAGGGCAAAAATTTTCTCCGCCAGTTCTCTTTGGGCCCCCGGCAAAAGCAAAGCAGGAGAATCCACGCCCTCGCCGCAGTCCATTTCCATGGAGCCGGTTTCGATAGCGGCGCCGTTTACGTCAAAGCTTGCTCCATCAAACCGGCTGGAAGAACCGCCGAGGGCCAGGATCACAAGATCACTTTGCTTCGCAAGCTCCACAGCACGGGGGATCCCCTCGGTTTCGCCACCGCAGACGGTGCAACCCTGCTCAAAGGCCACGCTCTCCCCCAGCTCTTCCCGAAGCCCCTGAAGCAGGGTGACCCCCACGCCGGGACGCTGGGCGGGGGTATAGTCCCCCAGTTGATGATAAATGGCGTCTGCATTGGGGCCGATCACCGCAACAGAGCTCTCCCTCGTAAGGGGCAATCCCCCCTCGTTTTTTAACAGCACCGGGCTTTGCCGGGAAAGCTCCAGGCTTTCCGGATAGCTTTCATAGGAAAACCGTCGGGGCGGCGCTTCCTCCAAATAGGGCGATTCGAACAGTCCCCGCCGAAATTTCAGTTCCAACACACGAAGAACAGCCCGGTCCAGAATTTCCTCAGAAACCAGTCTTTTTTCCACTGCTTCCTCCAAGTGCGAGAAGGCCTCGTCCCACAGACCGATCTCCACCCCGGCGGACAGCGCCAGCGCACCGGAGGCCGTGGAATCTCCCGTCAGCTGATCCAGCCGGTCTATGGCCACGCCGTCGGCCATTACCACACCGGAAAAGCCCAGCTCGTTTCGCAGAATGTTTTGCAGCAGCTCCCCGTTGGCATGGCAGAATACGCCGTCGATCTCATTGTACGCGGCCATAACGCCTTCCACGCCTGCCTCACAGCAGGCCTTCATCACCGGCAGATGGATCTCCCGCAGCTCCCTTGGGCCGATCCGTGCCGGGCTGGCGTTGACGCCGCCCGTTGTCTCCCCCTGGGCGCAGAAGTGCTTTGCCACCACCGCCACACCCCGGCTCTGGCAGCCCTCCACTGCCGCCCTTGCCAAAGAAGCGGACAAAAAGGGATCCTCTGAATAGCATTCCTCGCTTCTTCCCCAGCGGGGATCGCGCAGCATATCCAGCATGGACATTAAGGAAAAATCCACGCCCAACTCCTTCAGCTGCGCGCCGCACACCTCGTAGGCCCTTCGAAGGAGCCCGGGATTCCACGCGGCGCCCGCCGCCAAATTCACCGGAAGCAGATAGCCGTCCAGCGCCTGGTGGCCGTGGGGGCATTCGCTGCTGGTCAGCATGGGGATTCCAAACCGGGAATGCTCGATCACATAGCGTTGGGCCAGATTGTAGGCACGCTTCGCGGCGGCTCCGGTGAGACCGTTGGAAAAGTCCTTTTTCGACCAGGGGTCCGCCCGATACAGCCCGTAAAGCGTGCCGAGCCCGCCGTATCTCTCCACCTCGTCCTTGAATTTCTGAGAGAGTATCAACTCCTCTCCCCGGCGAAGACAGCTTTCAAAGCCAAAAAGCCTTTGTGTCAGCTGTCCCGCCTTTTCCCGCAGGCTCATGCGGGAAAGCAGATCCGCCGCCCGCTCGCCGGGCATTTTTGTTTGATCCAAATACAACATAAAAGCCCCTTTCGGTTTTCCTGTTCCGTTACTGATTTCCCGTAGGAAAAAGGCGCGGAAGATACTTCCGCGCCTTCGTTAAGGAGACCAGAAAATGATCAAAGTGATGCTTTCTTATTTTGCGGTTCCCTTGGCCATCTCCAAAACATCGGGATTGGCGTCCAGGTAAGCCTTGAACTGTGTGCGGTATTCCTCAAGATACCGATCCAGTCCGGCGGCCTTCAGCTTTTCAATGGCGGGCCCGATATTCTCTTCATAGGGGACCATGCCGATCTTTATGGGATAAATGGAGGAAATGATTTCGGCCTGGAGATTTGTGAGCTCGGTGGTCACATTGGTGGCGTCAAACAGGAAGCCGGCAATGGGAGAAACCACATAGTTTTCCGCCTCAAAGTTCATGTAATCCAGATATTCCTCTGTGGTGACGGACTCGTCGTAGCGAATATACTGGTTGTAGCCCGTCATCCAGGTATCCATCTGATACAGGGCATCGCCGTTGGCGTTCTTCATTTCATCGGTGCGGGAAAGCATGTTCTGGCCCGCGTTGGTGAAGTAAGTACCCTCTGTACCGTAATGGAACAGATCGTGATTTTCTTCACTGGCATAGAGCCAATCCAGGAACTTCAGGCCGGATTCGGGATCCTCAGAGGTAGAGGAAATCGCGTTCAGGTTCTGCACAAAGGTGTAGATCATCTCGGGCTTTTCGGGATTCATTTCTACCCAGTCCACCGTGACCCCGGTGAGATTGCTGTTGTTCATAGTGAGCTTGGCCTGGCTGGGGTCAAAGGTCTGAGAGGGCAGGAAGGCGCCCAGGTTTGCCTGGTCATATTTTACCTGAGAATCCATATTCAGAATGTCGGGATTGATCAGGCCCTTCTGGTAGATCTCGTAATAGGTGTTGGCGTCCTTCTTGAATTCCTCAGACTCGTAATAGGAATCGATGGTGCCATCCTGGCGGGCCAGCACGATACCCAGACTGTTTTCCACATAGAAGGGATAGGTATCATAGGTGCGGTGCAGCCAGTGGGGAGTATCCTGGTTCTGGTGCATCCAGTGGTAGGCTTTTACGCCAGTTTCGTCCAGAATGTACTTCTGGGACTTCTCCATCAGGTCGATCACCTTTTCCACGCTGTCAGCGGGAAACTCCTCATAACCTACTGCCTTCATCACGTCTGTGCGCAGGTTAATGTAGGACATGGTGTTATCCATCTTTCTCCAGGAGCAGGGAACGGCGTAATGGTCGCCGTTATACACAGCGCCCTGCCACTCCATCTCTGTAAAGCGAGACTTCAGGTCAGGATACTTTACCAGCAGATCGTCCAGGGGAGTCAGGGCACCCATGCCGGCAATGGAGGAAAGGTTTCTCACGTCCTGCATCACGTGCAGCAGCTCAAACTCATCGCCGGAGTTCAGCATGAGGTTAAGCTTTTCCGCATAGGAATCCCACGGAATACGCTGTACGGAAACCTCAATGCTCACACCGTCGGCCTTCAGCTTTTCATTGACCGCGGCGATCCCCTGGTCATATGCGTCGGGCAGCGTTCCGGGCTGCACGATGCGCATGGGATGGACCTCCCCGTCGTCAGCAGTGGAAACCGGAGTGGATTCCGGCTTGCTCTCAGGCGTGCTGGCTGGGGTGCCGGAGGAAGGCGCGCTTCCCTTGGAGTCCTCACCGCCGCAGCCCGCGAAAGCAGCGAGCACCAATACCGCGGCCAGCAGCAAGGCGGCAATTCTTTTTGAGAGTTTCATAGTATTCTTCCTTTCAAGATTATATTGTCATCACAGGCGTTGCCTGAAATAACCGATTTCAGCCCTTCACCGCCCCAATCACCATTCCCTTTACAAAATACTTTTGCAGGAAGGGATACAGCAGGATAATGGGCCCCATGGTAATGACGGAGGTGGCCATTTTGAAGCTTTCCTTGGGCGGGTTGCCCCGGGAAGCCCCCTGTGCCACCTTGGACATTGCCGTGATCTCCGATTGGATCTTCAACAGCAGCATTTGCAGGGTATAGTACTTTCTGTCGTTTATCAGCATCACGGCGTTAAAGTAATTGTTCCAGTAGCCAATGGCGTAAAACAGGGCGATCGTCGCCAAAACGGGCATACACAGCGGCAGATAGATCGTAAACGCGATGCGCACCTCGCCTGCCCCGTCAATTCTTGCCGATTCGTTCAGCGCGTCCGGGATCCCCCGTACAAAATTGCGCACCAGGAACATGTTGAAGGGGGAAAACATCAGGGAGGGCACGATCAGTGCCCAGATATTGTCGTAACAGTTTATGGCCTTTGAGATCATATACCAGGGCACTAATCCGGCGGAAAACACCATGGTGATATAGAAATACAGAGCCAGCCCGTTTCGATACCTGCACTGCTTATTTGCAAGGGTATAGCCGGCCCCAAACGTGATAATGGACGCGATCAGCGTACCGGCTACCGTGGCAATTCCGGTGACCTTATAGGCCTGCGGCACCGCTGAGGTAGGCGAAAACAGCAACTGATAGGCGGCTGTAGACCATCCCTGCGGGAAAAAGGAATACCCGTTGATGGTGACAAATTTCTCCTCCGTAAAGGATACGATGATCACCAGCACAAAGGGCAGCAGACAGGCAATGGCAAAAAAGGCCACAAAGAAATAAATCAAAAACTGGGCAAATTTTTCCCCGCCGGTCTTGTGAATTTTATTGGAGACCTTCCCGGGCGCCCCGGGTCTCATAACATCAGCAACCATTATACAACTCTCCTTTCCATACGCGCTTCATTCAGAACAGCGCCCCTTCCGGGAATTTTCTGCGAACGATCCAGTTTGAAGTAAACACCAGAATGAAGCCCACAATGGACTGGTACAGACCCACCGCCATGGAAAGGCTGGGATCGCCCGTGTTCTTGAAGGTTCGATAGACGTAAGTGTCAATGACCTCCGCAATAGGCATCAAGGCGCTGTTGTCCCTAATGATCGCGTACATCATGCCGAAATCTCCATAGAAGATCCGCCCGATGGACATCAACGTTAAAATGCAGATCGTGGGGGCCAGAAGCGGAAGAGTGATATAACGGATCCGCTTCCAGCGGGTGGCGCCGTCAATATAAGCTGCCTCGTACAAGCCCTCGTCAATGCCCGTAATGGCCGCTAAATAGATGATCGCGTTGTAGCCCGTGGTTTTCCAAACATTCAGAATCAACAAGATCGGATACCAATAAGAGGGCATGGAATAGAAATTGATCCGTTCCCCTCCGGCCGCGGCGATCAGATTATTGATCAAACCGCTCTCCGTACCCAAAATTCCCTGCAGCATATAGCTGACAATGACCCAGGAGATAAAATAGGGAAACAGCATAGAAGACTGGGCCGCCTTCAAAAAGCCTTTCCCCCGAACCTCGTTCAGGATAATGGCAAGCCCCACGGCGCAAACAGTGCCCACCAGAAGGAACAAAATATTGATGACCAGCGTATTCCGCGTGATCATGACGGCCCAACTGGATTTAAAAAAGTACTCGAAATTGCGCAACCCTACAAATTCACTGAAAATTCCGGTTTTATAGTTGAATTTTTCAAAGGCGATGGCAATATAGGGCAGCGCCAGATACGAATATACAAAGGTATACAGCACCGCCGGAAGCGCCAGTAAGTAAAGAAACTTGTTTCTCCAAAGCTCCCGGACTGGGTTGACCCTGTGCCGGGGCTCCTTCGCCGTCCCCTTTTTCATAAGGCTTCATCATCCTTTCCTGTGGTTCCACGCTCCGCGTGAAAAGTGGAAACCGTTTGCCAAAACAAAATTATGTTATGGTTTCTGGAAATTATGTTATCGTTTCCGACAGGGGTTTGTAAACTGCCCTTTTTTCGCATCTCTCCAAAAATTAGAAAAATATGGATTTTGTGGAGAAAGCTTCCTTTCTCTAATTTTTTCGAGTCTCTTCATATTTTTCGATTTTTCTGCCGCGACTCATAAAGGCACAGCAGAGGTTCTTGCATTTTTCGTATGTATTCAGTACACTTATTTTAAGAAATTGGAAAGTTTTTGAAGGGAGAGGGAGTTTTATGCCTATCAGTTGGAAAAATATGGAACTGAGCAAAAAATATCTGTGGACCTTTCTTGCTGTGGTGATCATCGTTGATATTGTGCTTACCGTATCGCTTTTGATCGGATACGGCAATATGCAGATCAGCCGCACGGCAGAATTTTCCGAAGCACAGCTAAACCAGGTATGTACCTCTACCGATATTCTTTTTGAATCCATGGAAGCCGTGCTTCACCAGATCCAAACCGATACCGACACCGCCGTTTTTCTGCTGGGCTCACGAATGGACAGGTCTCAGGAGGCCAATGTGGGGCAAAAGCTCAAGGTATTTCGTGTGGCCAATCCTTTTTTAAGGTACATCACCTTATACAATCACTCCAGCAACCGCTTTGTTTCCTCTTCCTATGCGGGATACGGGGAAGAACTGAAGCTTGAGGAATGCTATCAGCGGCTGGGAACACAGGCCTACGTCTGTTACCTCAGAAGGGTGGGAGAATCTTATAACGTTCAGGAATCAAAAACCAAGCTCGTCTATACTTTTGTGTTCCCCATCAGCCTGAAAACAGGAGATTCCTCCGATCTGGTCATCATCGATGTGAATTGCAGCTTCTTTGATAAATCGATCTCCGATATTCGCAGGGCAGAAGAAAAACAATGGATCATTCTTTTGGATCACCAAAACGGGATCATTTCAGAGCTGATAGCCAACAAACGAAGCAGCTCCTTTTCCACCGCGCTGAACCCTTCCAAACATTTATCTGAGGCCCTGTCGGCCGTCCCCGCGGAGCCCGCTCAGCTTTCCGGTTCTCTTTCTCTTTCCTGGGAAGGAGAAAAATGCTTTGTTTCTTATGCGAAAGCGAAAAAAGCCGGGTGGACGATCTATAACATTCTGCCCTATTCCACCGCCTTGACAGGTCTAGACAGCTTGATCTTCCTTACCGTTACGTTTACCGCATTCACATTGCTGTTCGGCTATTTTCTCTCCAAAAAGCTGAGCGCCTCCCTTTACCGCCCGATCCGAACTCTGTACGAAAACTATGTGGACAGTGGAAAGCCGCAAAAAAAGAAGGGAAATGAGCTGGAGCTTCTCAGCGAAGCCTTTTCCAAAATGTATTCCAAGGCCGATCATCTGGAGCAGGGGCTTATCACTTCTTATCAGGAATCCAAAAACGTCTATCTTCAGTATCTTCTCCTGGGAGAGTCGGAGAAGGTATTGTCCGCTCTTTCTGTTTACGATTCTTTGAAAATCAATCTGCACGCGCCCTTTTATTCCATTCTTGTGATGGAATGCGTTCCGCAAAGCGAAGGCCCGGAAGCGCCTCAGGAAACGGAATTTTTCATCTGTTATTACGCCCTTGAAAATATTTCACGGGAGCTGACAAGTCCCGCGCGGAAAAGCGAGTTTCTTCGGCTGGGAGGAAACCACTTCGCGCTGCTGCTTAGCCTGGATACCCCGGTTCTCAGTGAGCAGCTGCGCACAGGCCTGAATACGATCGTCAGTACCATGCTTCGGGAATTCCAGTTCAACACCACCATCTGTATCGGCGATGTGGTGGATTCCTGGCAGAATATCAATATCGCCTACGAGCAGGCCAGGCTTGCCCTGAATTCCCATACCCCTCACCAGCACGGCCGGGTATTTTCCGCAAGCGAGACCCGTGAGACCATCAGCAACGAGCAATATTACAATAAGATTCACCATAGATTGACCGAATATGTCCGCAGCGGCGACCTTGCGGCCTGCACCACGGAATTTGACCTGGCTCTCAGCGCCATGCAGGACGTTTCCTTTCATTCCGCCAAGCTGTATTTCCGCCATGTCCTCATGTCTGTGCTGGACAGCTTCGCCCTGCTGTTTGAGAAGGACGCCGCTGCGTTTTCGCAGCTGACGGAATATTTTGCAAAAATAGATTCCTGCCAGAACGTCAGCGACCTTCGCCGGATCTTCTCTGCCTTTCTCAACGATCTCCATCGGGAATTCCTGCTCAAACGGAAAAGCAGCAATCTGGACGCCGCCCTGGACGCCAAGCGATACATGGAACAAAACTACTCCGACCCGGAGCTTTCCCTGGGCATGCTGGCGGAACGGATCGCCCTGTCGCCGGCCTATCTCGGAAAAATTTTCACCGCGGCCACCGACCTTTCCTTTACCGACTATTTGAGCCGTGTGCGCACAGAAGCGGCGGCCAAGCTGCTGAAAACCACCAACCTGCCAATCAACCAGATCAGCGAAAAGGTGGGTGTACTCAACACCAACTATTTCTATTCCCTCTTCAAAAAGCATTTCGGCGTCACTCCTACCGCTTACCGGAAAGGCTACAGAACCGCCCAATCTGGAAAAGCAGCGGAAGCTGTTGAATAATCCTGTTTTATGGTAAAACAACGCCACGTAATTCTAAGCGGCAGCCATAAATTGTGCGGTGCTGCCTTATCTTAAGCAAGTATTTTGCAGTCCGGTGAAAAAAAGAAAAACGGAAAAGCGCTATTTTCTTTTCGGGTTTCTGATTGTTTCCCGCTCTGCCCCTTGGTAAGATAATAGCAGAAGCTTCCAGGTGAAGCGAAACACTGCATTATTACAGGAGGGGTTTTACGATGCGGGAAGTGCGGGTAGCGATGATCGGCGCCGGGGTAATTTCCCACCGCCACATGACGATCTATGAAAATATTCAGAAAAACGCGGAGAAGCTGGGCTTTACCGCCAAGGTGGTGGCCGTTGCCGAAATAGACGACAAAAAGCTGCGCGCCTGGGGTCAGCAGTACGGCTTTTCGGAGGAAGATCTGTATCTGGATTTTCGGAGCATGCTGAAGCGGGACGATATCGATGTAATCGATATCAACGTACACAACAACTACCACACACCGGTAACCATCACATGCCTGAAGGCAGGCTACGACTGCTATGTGGAAAAGCCCATGGCGGCAAGCTTCCACGACGCGAAGCTGATTAGCGACTGCGCGAAAAAGCTGGGAAGAAAGCTGCACGTGCAGCTCAGTTCCATCATGACTCCCCAAAGCCGGCTGGCACGGGACATGGTGCGGAATGGAGATTTGGGTGATATATATTATGTAAACCTAGAGAGCGTTTCCCACCGCTGGCGGCCCGGGCTGGATTGGCGGCCCGGGTGGGCCTCTTCTCCTCTGACCACGGATTTCTATACCAGGGAAATCGCGGGACATGGGAAATCCATTGATATCGGTGTGTACCTGATCAGCCAGATCCTCTTCATTTTGGGGCAGCCACGTCTGAAAAGCGTAAACGGCTTCGCGAGAAACGGGGTTCCGGTAGACCCCCGCCTGGTGGAAAATCCGTTAGGCTTCGGCGTAGAAGATATCGCCGATGGTTTTGCCAAATTTGAAAACGGGATCGGTTTTCATTATCTTTCCACCACGGCGGCCAACACGCAGGATTACAACAAAACCTTTATTTTGGGCTCCAAGGGCGGCTTTGACCTGATCGATACGGACACCAGCGGCGGGCGATGGGCCCGCAAGCCCGGGCAGGCGCCTTTGCGGGGAGAGCCGGAGCTGCGCTATTACGGCGAACTAAACGGCCGCGACGTTTCCATTGATCTAAACTGTGACAGCAACGGCGTAACCGAAACCAGACTTGATCCCAAAAATCTGCTGTACAATGACAACCAGAGCATGTGGCTGGCCTACTGGCTGGGGATTCTGGATGACAACACCCGGTACGATACCCCTTCCATTGCCATGGATATGCTGAAATTCACCGATGGGATCTTCCTTTCGGAAGAGCTGGGCAGAGAGGTAACTGCCGCGGAAATCGAGGAGCTTTCCCCCTCGCTGTATCTTTCCCAACAGGAAATCAATGGCAAGCTGGTAACTTACGATATCACTTTTTGATCGATCTTCTCCTAAATAGGTCCTACAGAAAAGAGTGGGAAAGGGCAGAAGCCCTTTCCCACTCTTTTCTGTATAGGAGCGGCTGCTTCGTCAGCATTTGAAATTTGTGCGGTATTCATAAGGCGTCTGCCCCGTTTCCTGCTTAAACATTTTGGAGAAGTGGGCCATGTGAGTATATCCACAGGACATGGCAATTTTACTGACGGAAAGCTCGGTGTCGGTAAGGAGCTGGCAGGCCAGTGACATGCGCACTTTGATAATATAGCTTTTGAGAGAAATATTGAGCTTTGCCTTAAAAACCTTGGAAAGATAATCGCTGTTCAGGTAAACATGCTGGGCCACGGTTTGGCAATTCAGCGTTTCATCGCTGATATGATCCAGAATAAACGCCTTAGCCATTTCAATGGTTTCCAGCAGCGCCGCCTCAGTGGGTTCTTCTTCCGCGACACGGTGAGAAATATCCGAAAGCACAGCGCTTGCCTTTTCTCTGGAGATCAATTCCTTCCGGTGAAAGATAGCACGCCTTAAAATGGCTGTAAGCTCCTCATAATCCACCGGCTTGAGCAAATAGTCAAATACCCCCAGTGAAACCGCCTGCTTCGCATAGGAAAACTCCGAATAACAGGTAAGGAAAATGCAGACCGTCGCAGGATAGGTTTCACTGATAAATTTGACCAGCTCCAACCCGCTGGCTCCCGGCATTTCAATATCGCACAGAACAATATCTACCTCTTGCCGGGAAAGCAGCTTCTGGGCATCAATGGTGTTATGGGCAGAAAGAACAGTCGTGACCTGCATGGAAGCCCAATCCACACCGCTTTTCAGGGCTTCTACCGCAATCGGCTCATCATCGACGATCATTACCTTGTAACCGGCTTTCATAAATCACCCTCCCCTTCCTGCTTCGCTTCAAACGAAAGCGGGATCGTAAATTCAGACACACTGCCGCAATTATTGTAAAACCTGGCATACCCCTCTTCCCCGTAAAAAAGGGAAATACGTTCTGTAACATTAGTGATCCCGATGCGGTGGGTCTCGTCTTCGTTAAAGCGTTTTCCGGAATTCAGGGAAACCAGAACATCCGGCGGAAACCCTTTTCCACTGTCTCGAACACTGACCCGCATTTTTTCTCCATGCCGCTCGACCTTGATGCGGATCATCGTCAGATCTTTTCCGTTGCGCCCATATTTCACGGAGTTTTCCACAAAGGTCTGAATAGAAATTGGCGGGATCAGCGCGTTCTCCAGTTCTTCCTCCACTTCCTCCTCGTATTGGATCCCATTTGGGAAACGAAATTGCTGGATATTGATATAGTCCTGAACATGATCCAGCTCTTTCCTTACGGTAACAAGAGAAGCGGAACGGTGGAACAAATATCGGAAATACCGCACCAGGCCCAGAGAAAGCTTTTTTACATTCTCATACTGCTTCAGCTCCGCCAGGCTGTAGATCAGGTTCAGGCAGTTCAAAAAGAAATGGGGGCGGATCTGAATTTGCAGATAATCCAAATAAGTCTGGCGCTCTTTCAGCTGCTGCTCATAGACGGAAATTTTCAAAGCCTCTATCTCGTCCATCATTTCATTGAAGGACTGATTGACTGTGGCCATTTCCGAAATAGAGGTATCGATAGAGGTGCGGGCGGCAGAATTACCGGCCTTGATCCGTTCAATTACCAGCAGCAAATTGGATAGCGACCGGTTAAACACAGACCACAGTAAAACCAGCGTTACAGGAAGTAAAAGAACAGTTGCGGCCAGGGCAACCAGCAGCGTAAGAAAAAATGGCGAAAAGCTGGCAAAAATATCACGGCTGGCAATCAGCGCCACAAGGCAGATATCCGAGGCTGAGGAAAAGGCGTTGATAGAAATGTATTTTTCTCCCCCCAATGTTTCGGTCTGATAAAAGGTGCCTTTCGGATTCAGGGTGATCCGTTCGGTTTCCAGATGTGACTGTGTAAGGATATTGCCGGAGGAATCGGTAAAAAAGGAATAGCCGCGCTGGGTTTCCAGCTTATCCAGATGGCGGATCAGGGAATTCATATTGACATAGCATCCGGTATAGGAGTTATTGGAGCAGGCAATACACACAAGGTAATTCTGCCCGTTGATGGATTGCACAAACCAGCGGTTCTTTTGCAGGTCTGGCGAAGCTACCAGTTCCTTTACAAGACTATAAAACGTATTGCGGGAAACATTGTCGATCTGCTCCTGCGTTCCGTTGGAGGAAAACGCAAAATACTCGTTCCCAAAAGTATCGGAAGCAACATAAAGAAAGTACCCGGTAATCTCGGTATGGCTGCTGGTAAGAGACTGCAAGGTCCTCTGTAAAGCGCTTCTTTTGAGGGCGTTTTCCGAGACATTTTCTTCCACACGCAGCGCCACCAGGTCTTTATTGTTTAAGCTGAGGTCGATCAGGGAATAGTACGCGTTGCGCAGGGTGATATCCGTCTGTTCCAGGTAAAGCTCCAGCAGCTCATAGCGCTGCTGAGCCGCATCCTCTGAAAGACGGTTCAGCGTATGTTTCGAAACAAGCAGTGCTATTGCGATGCTGAAAATGCTGTAAATGGTCAAAAAAATTGTAAACCAATATTTTATAGAATGTGCTTTTTTCATACATTCACTTCCTGACAAGCTTTACAATAATTGTACAATTTGAAGTGGAAAAGTGCAAGGAAATATCGGAAAAACGACAAACTAATCTCGCAAAAGTAGTAGATGGAAGGAAAATTTGACAGGTACAATAAAACTGATAGAAAAAAGAGGAGGGATCGTCATGACAAAGGATCTGACAAAAGGAACCCCATGGAAGGTGATCGCGCTGTTTTCTGTTCCGGTGCTGATCGGCAACATTTTTCAGCAGCTGTACAATCTGGTCGATACCGTTATTGTGGGAAATACCCTGGGCTTTCACGCCCTGGGCGCGGTAGGCTCTACCGGAGCCTTGAGCTTTCTGGTTCTGGGGTTCTGTAATGGACTGACGGCAGGGTTTGCGGTACCTGTGGCGCGCTGCTTCGGCGCAAAGGATTATGATAAAATGCGGCACTACGTAGGTTTGGCGGTGACCTGGTGCACGGTTATTTCCGTCATTGTTACGGCCTTGGCCGCGTCGGGAGCCCGTGGGCTGCTGCACCTGATGCAAACCCCGGATACCCTGTTTGACGACGCCTACCATTACATTTTCCTGATTTTTCTGGGAATTCCCTGCACCATTCTTTACAATATGGCCTCCGGGATCCTGCGGGCCGTCGGAGACAGCAAAACGCCCCTTTATTTTTTGATTTTTGCCAGCATTATAAACGCCGGAATAGACTTTTTCTTCATTGCGATTTTACATATGGGCGTACAGGGCGCAGCCTTTGCCACTGTGCTTTCCCAAGGAATGGCGGGACTGCTGTGTGTGATCTATATCCTAAAAAAATTTCCCATTCTTCACATTTCAAGGAAAGATTTGAAGATAAATAAAGATATGACCTTGGATATGTTCGGGATCGGATTCCCCATGGCGTTCCAATTTTCCGTAACAGCGGTGGGTGCCGTTATTTTGCAGCGCACCGTCAACGATTTCGGCGCAGAGACCGTAAGCGCCTATGCCGCGGCCAACAAAGTGGAAAACCTGATGGTGCAGAGCTTTCAAACCCTGGGCACCGCAATGGCCACCTACTGCGCACAAAACCTGGGCGCAAAAAACTATCGGAGGATCCGCAGCGGAGTACGCTCCGCGTTTTTAATGACGCTGCTCTGCGCCGGTTTTTCCGCCCTGCTGAACCTTGCGGCGGGCCCGGCCCTGATCCGGCTTTTTGTCAACGAGATCTCCCCGGAGGCCATGCGGGCCGCCAGGGTATATCTGCTGTTTATGGCGGCGGGCTACGGCGGCTTCGCCCTGCTGTTTCTCTACCGCAATGTTTTGCAGGGGCTGGGGAAATCGCTTTTCCCCTTTCTGGGCGGAGCGTTGGAATTCGTACTTCGCCTGTTCCTTTGCATATTCGCGCTTCAGGTTTCCTGGAACGATTGGAGCCGCTATCTGGTAGTATGCTTTGCCTCGCCCAGCGCCTGGGTACTGGCCGCCGCGTTCTTGTTTGTCCGCTATCGCTTCTATGACCGGGGCTTGCGAGAGCTGGCAGCGCGGCAGGAATTGGCCGAATAAAAAGCATGTCGGAAAAGCGATTAGTTTGCAGCGAAAAAATGGTAGATAGAAAGTTGAGCAACAATTATACTAAAAGTACCATAAGCCGTGCGCACAAAATGTGCAAAAAGGCAAAAAGGAGGATCTTATTTATGAAAAAGCATGTAAGTAAAAAGCTGCTGGCCATCGGCCTGATGGCAGCACTGCTGTGCTGCCTGTTTGCTGGCTGCGGGCAGGAAAAGAAGCCCTCTTCTTCCGCCGCCAACAGCACACCGACCAGCTCGCAGAGCAGCGCCGCCAATTCCACCCCTGAAAGCAAGCCTGACGAAGAAGTGGTAACCCTGAGCATCTATCTGATGAGCAGCAGTGTCACGGACGATGTGGATGCGGTGGAGCAGGCAATCAACGAGTATGTGGAGCCCAAGATCGGAGTTAACGTGGATATCACCTTTATCAATTCCGGTTCTTTCCAGGACACCGTGGCTACCATGGTACGCTCCGGCGACCCGCTGGACATCACCTTCCTGTCCGAAGCAAATCTGCGCTCTCTGATCGGCCAGGATGCCATTACGCCCCTCACTGATCTTCTGGCGCAGTACGGCGGCGGAATTGAAGACGCTGTGGGCAAGGAATTTATGGACGCCGCGTATATCGGCGGCGAAATTTACGCGATCCCCTCTTTGAAAGATATGGCCATGAGCCGTATGCTGGTGTACAACAAGGCCATTGCCGAAGAAGTGGGCGTATTGGAGGATCTGGACAAGGTGGAAAGCATTTTTGACCTGACCCCCATCTACGAAAAAGTCGCGGCCGCTCACCCGGAGCTTGACATGTTCGGCGGCGCTCCCAATGCCATGACCTTTGACAGCTGGGACGCTGACAAGCTTTCCGACAGACTGGGCGTTCTGCCGAATTACGCCCAGGACACAACCGTTGTAAACCTGTTTGAGACCGATGAGTACATGGAACTGTGCAAGTTGGTACGTACCTGGTATACCAACGGCTGGATCGACAAGGATATCGCCACCGGCACGGATTTTTGGAATGCCCGCCTGAAGGCCAAAACCGCTTTCTCCGGCATTACCTCCTACAAGCCCGGCAATGTGGAGACCTGCTCCAACCAGGTAGGCTATGAGCTGGGTGCCTGCATTTTGACCGACGCCCTGCGCACTACCTCTAACGTGATGAACGCCACCCTGTGCATTCCCGCCTCCTCCGAGCACCCGGACAAGGCCATGCAGTTCCTGCAGCTCTGGTACACAGATTCCGTTGTGGGCAACCTGATCATCAACGGTATTGAAGGCGTTCACTATGAGCTGAAGGAAGACGGCGGCATCGGCTACATCGGCACTGCTGACGACTGCAAATACTATAACTATGGCATGGGTTGGACCTATGGCAACCAGTTTAACACCCATGTTTGGACCGGCACCGCCCTGGACGTGTGGGATCAGACCAGAGAGTGGAACCAGAATGCCATTTCTTCCAAAGCTTATGGCTTTGCCTTTGACAATTCTGAATATCTCAATGAGATCGCCGCCTGCAGCAACGTACTGACCAAATACTGCGGCGACCTGGAGACCGGCACCATCGATCCTGAGGAAAACATTCCGAAAATGGTTCAGGAGCTGAAGGATAACGGCATCGATCGCATCATTGCCGCCAAGCAGGAGCAGTTAAATGAGTTCCTGGGTCAGTAAGCTTGACCGTTTTCACAAATAGCTCGTTAGAATGACAGATAGTGCAAGGCGTAGACATTGAGCTTTTGAGTGGCTATTGCCTTGCATTTTATCTAAGTGCTTGTCCCAATAAAATAAAGCGCATGGCTTTTCGGTACAAGCTCTAAAAGGAAAAAGAAGGTGGCCGATGTGAAACAAGAAAAAAAGAGAAAAAGCACCATGCTGTTTCGCCGCTATATTCCCGTGTATCTGTTGATGCTGCCGGCGATCCTGTACTTATTTATCAATAACTATCTGCCCATGAGCGGCCTGCAGCTGGCATTTAAGCAATACTCCCAAAAGCTGGGTGTTTTCGGAAGCAAATGGGTGGGCTTCAAAAACTTTGAGTTTTTGTTTGCCACCAAGGACGCCTGGAACATCACCATGAACACGGTGGGTTATAACCTGGCGTTTATCATAATCGGCACGGTGTTTTCCATTTTTATCGCGGTGCTGCTTGCCGAGGTAAAAGGGAAAAGAGCCATCAAGCTTTACCAGACAGTTGTACTGTACCCCTACCTGATCTCCATTATCGTGGTCGCCTATCTGGTAAATGCTTTCCTGGCGGGGCAGACAGGTTTTATCAATCGAATGATCCTGGAGCCTCTGGGAATAGAGGGGATCTCCTGGTATTCCTCTCCCCAGTACTGGCCGTTCATTTTAGTATTTGTCCATCTCTGGAAAAGCAGCGGCTACAACATCATTCTGTATCTCAGCACCATCAACAGCATCGATAAGGGCTATTACGAGGCAGCCGCTCTGGACGGCGCCAGCAGATGGCAGCAGTTCTGGCATGTGACGCTGCCCTCCTTAAAGCCCACTATCATCACGCTGACGCTGCTTGCGGTGGGCCGTATTTTCTATTCTGATTTTGGTTTATTTTATCAGGTTCCCCTGAATTCCGGCGCCCTGATCGATGTGACAAACACGATCGATACCTATGTTTACAGAGGCCTAATGGAGCTTGGAAATATCGGAATGTCCTCTGCGGCGGGCTTCTTCCAGTCTGTAGTCGGCTTCATTCTGGTGCTGCTGGCAAACTTTATCGTGAAAAAGGTCAGTGCGGAAGACGCAATGTTCTGACCGAAAGGGAGGTCTATTTATGGTCGGTAAAAAATCCGGCGTGTTCCCCGTCTTCGTTCATGTAGTCATGGTGCTTTTGGTACTGATCTGCTTATATCCCTTTGCGGTCATGTTCATGTCCTCCGTTTCTTCGGAAGCTTCTCTGATCAAGCACGGATATAACCTGATTCCGAAAGAGATCGGCTTTGACGCTTACGAGTATCTGCTGAAGCGGCCCATGCTGCTGATCCGTTCTTACGGAGTCACGCTGATCAGCACTGCCGTGGGAACGATCGTGGGCCTTTTTATGAGTATTTTTCTGGCCTACGGGCTGTCCCTGCGGGATCTTCCGGGCAGAGGGATCATTGCTTTTTATGTATTCTTCACCATGCTGTTCAGCGGTGGTCTGGTTCCCACATACATCATGTGGTCCCAATGGTTCCATATCAAAAACACCCTGTGGGCCCTGATTATACCGAGGCTCATGGTAAACGCCTTTCAGGTCATTGTGATGCGATCGTATTTTCAGTCCAATATTCCGGACGAAATCAAAGAAGCGGCCCGCATTGACGGGGCTAATGAATTTCGGATCCTGTTCCAGATCGTTCTGCCCATTGCGAAACCCATTATCGCCACTATTGGCCTGATGATCGCCTTGAACTACTGGAACGACTGGATGAACGGGCTCTACTATGTAACAGAATCAAAGCTCTTCAGCGTACAGCAACTGCTAAACCGCATTCTGGCTGACGCACAGTATTTATCACAAAACACGGACAGTGTGGAGCTTTCCACAAACATTCCCACAAACAGCCTGAAAATGGCCCTTGCCGCCGTTGGTTCTCTACCCCTGATGCTTTTGCTGCCCTTCTTCCAGAAGTATTACGTAAAGGGCATGACCATCGGCGCGGTAAAGGGATAACAAGGAGGGAGTTCTATGAAAATTGGTTCACAGCTTTACAATTTAGCGCGTTCTCCCCTGTCGTTTCAAAGCAAGCTTGAGGTGATAAAAACCCTGGGATATGACGCGGTGGAGCTGGCAGGCTTCAACGGCAAGGATTATGAGGGCGTTGGCCCCGAGGAATTTCGTGCCCTGCTGGATCAGCTCGGGCTGGAAGTAAACGGTGCTCACGTGCAGTATGGCCGCTTGGAGGACAGCATGGATCGGGTGATCGACTACCACAAGCGCCTGGGGGTACACTGGGTCGGCATTTCCCGCCCCATGCCCTATTTTCCTGAGGGCACAGATATGGCGGTGATCCGGGAACGAATGGCCCATTACCCGGAAACAAAGGAAGAGCTGGACGCGGTGGTTGCCAATGTAAACAAGTATGCCGCCCAGCTACGGAAAGCCGGGCTGGATCTGTATTATCACACCCACAATTTTGAGCACATGGTCATTGCCGGTGAAATGCTGCGGGAGCGGCTGCTCAGGGAAACAGACGTCATGCTGGAAATCGATATCTGCTGGGCCACAAAGCAAGGCGCTTTGACGCCGGATCAGCTGACCGAGTTTATCAATGCCCATCAAGACCGCATCATGTGGCTGCATTTGAAGGGCAACGACAACAATGAATCCTGCCCCTTGGATCAAGGCCAATTGGACTGCAAATTCTACTATGACCTGGCGAAGAAGCTGGGGCACGATTATACCATTGTGGAAGACGACGCCCAAAAACCGGACGCTATCACCGGGATCTGCCGCAGCCGCATGGAGATAGAGCGATTTGAGGCGGCGCGGTAATTAGGTCTTGTTTGAGAAATCGCAAACGCTGTCTTTTCGCGCAATCAAGAAAACAGCAAGTAAAGGAGAGAGAAACTATGACAGTGGAAGAACGGCTGAAAAAAGCCCATGAACTTTTGGACCAGCCCATGATCATGGGCAGCTTCGCGGAGCCCATCAAGGCTGGAAGCCTGCGAAACCACACTGTATGCGGTGTGACTACCGGCTACACATTTCGCCTGAACAACTTGAGCTATCGGGGGATCTGGATTTCTACCTTTGAGGATCTTCGGATCACGGTAGACGGGAAAGAAGTGCCTCAGGAATTCATCGTGCTGGAGCTGAAGGACATGAAGCTTCCCATTCGGGATCTCGGCGGCCACAGCGAGGTATTCTGGGGCGCTGAGGACGAATGCGGCCTGCTGGTATATCAAATCGGCGGGCTGTCCGCCGGGCGCCATCGCGTGGCGGTTGATTTTGTCAGGCGCAACGACTTTGGCCACACGGTAGGAAACGGCACAGAGGGCTATGAGGAAGCCCAGGAATTTTTAAATCCTCTGCATATTCACGGGGAAGAGGAAATGGAGGTAACAGAAAAATGAGCAAGCTGAAACACAGCGTGACCTTATATGGCTTCGGCCCGGAATACATGACGGGAGAGCAATCTCTGGAAGACATTTTGAAGCAGGTAAAGGCCATCGGCGCGGACGGCTTTGAAATTGTATCTCCGCAGATGGTAAACGGCCACCCCAACCCCAGCGAGGACTGGATCAAGCGCTTTGTAGAGCTGTACCAGCGCCTGGAAATGACGCCCGTATGCTACAGCATTTATGTGGACAACGGAAAGCACAAGGGGCGCTTCCTGACGGAGGACGAGCGGCTGACCTGGACCATCAACGAAATGGAATACGCCAAACGCATGGGCTTTCAGGTGGTGCGCAGTCAGGAAGGACTTCTGGCGGGAACCATGGAAAAGCTTTTGCCCTACGCCGAGGCTCTTGACCTGCACCTGGCGGTAGAGCTGCACGGCCCCCACACTCCGGACTCCCCCGTGTTCCGGGAATTTGAAGAGCTGTATGAAAGAGTGCGGTCCCCCCACCTGGGCTTTGTGATGGATTTCTCCTCCTTCCTCTCCGGCGCGCCCGCCACGGTACTGAATCCACTGCCCGATGAGCTATGCCACAAGGAGCTGCTGCACAAGATCCGCCGCCTGTACGAGACCACGGAGATCCCGGTAGAGCAGCTGAACCGGCAGATCCTGGACGAAGGCGGCGACGAGGTGGACGTTTATGTAGCCCAGAAAAAGCTGTATACCGACCGCCACGGAAAAATGGGTTCCGATTATTTCCGCACGGCTCCCGATTACGAGGGCTTCCGCCGGTATCTGAAGTATTCACGGTATATGCACGGGAAGTTCTTCCACGTAGATGAAAACCTGGTAAGCGAGGGCATCGATTACCCCGGGTTTATCAAAATTATGAAGGAAGAAAATTACCAGGGCTTTATCGCCTCGGAATATGAAGGCGGGCGGCATCTGCCCGGCATCACCCAGGTGGAGGAAATTGAACGGCATATCCGTATGCTGGATAAGCTTTGGGAAGAAGCCTGAGGAAACAGACAGAAAGGAAGCGAAAACATGAGAAAAGTAAAGGTTGGCGTTGTAGGCTGCGGAGGGATCTGCAAGGGAACCTACATGGATAACATGGTAAATAAGTTTGAAGTGATCGACGTGGTTGCCTGTGCGGATCAAATAGGATCCCGGGCGAAGTGGATCGAAGAGCATTACCCCGGCGTAAAGGCCATGAGCGTAAAGGATCTGATGGAGGACCCGGAAATTGAGATCGTGGTGAACCTGACCTATCCCGAATCTCACGTGGAGATCACCAAGGCTGCTTTCGAGCACGGTAAGCATGTATACTGCGAGAAGATGATGGCTCCTACCTTTGCCGACGCGAAGATGCTGTATGATCTGGCCCAGGAAAAGGGACTGCTGTATACCACTGCCCCGGACACTTTTCTGGGCGCCTGGGAGCAGTCTGCCCGAAAATACATAGACGATGGCATCATCGGCAGACCCCTTACGGTACACGCCCAGGTCTCCCGCCACTATAACCCGGAATCCCCCTTCTTCGATACCAAGCCCCGGCACTTCTTTTTCCCGCTGCATTACGGCGGGGGCTTCCCCTTTGATCTGGGCGGCTATTACCTGCATGAAATGATCAACCTGTTCGGCTCGATCAAGCGGGTGGCCGGGTTCGGCGGCAATCTGTTCCCCCAAAGAGTTTTTGAAAACCCCAAGCACCCCAAATACGGAGAGATCTTTGAGGTAAACACCCCCACCACCCTGCTGGCGGCGCTGGAATTTGAAAACGGCATGCTGGGCACCTTCAACATTTCTTCCGACACCTATACCAGCCATGCCTTTAACGTGGGCGGTACCCAGGGATATTTACAGCTGGGAGATCCCAATATGTTTACAGATACGCTGGTCGTGACCCGGCCCGGCGCGAAGCCGGATCCCAATTTGCTGGGAAAGCCCGCGCCGAGAAGAGGAGACCCCAACGATACCGACAGCCAGCAGCTGGGAGAATGGAACCCGGAGCAATCGGTAGAACTGCCCTTGCTGCACGGCTTTTATGAATCCTCCCGAGGAGTTGGCCTGGCAGATATGTGCTACGCGCTGCTAAACGACAGGCGGCCTCGGTGCCACGCGGATATCGGCCTGCACGCGGTGGAGGTGATAGACGCCATTCAGGAATGCTGCAAAACAGGAAAGGTCTATGAAATGACCACGCGCTGCCAAAGGCCCGAGCCGCTGGCCGCCACGGCTTTTTCCGTAACCTGCCAGGAACGCGTATTGGACGATTGATAATCAAGATCCGGTAACAGAATCAGGATTTACAGAAAGGAATCGTAACATGAAAAAGTTAAAAATCGGCCTGATCGGATGCGGGGGCATTGCCAACCAGAAGCATCTCCCCTCCCTGAAGGCCAACAGCGACAAATGCGAGCTTGTGGCATTCTGCGATATCATCAGAGAGCGGGCGGAAAAGGCCTGTAAGGAATACGGCGCACCCGGCGCGACGGTTTACACAGATCACCAAGAGCTGCTGAAGGATCCGTCTATCGATGTGGTCCATGTGCTCACCCCCAACGTGGCCCATTGCGAGATCACCGTACACGCCTTTGAGGCTGGGAAACACGTACTGTGCGAAAAGCCCATGGCCGCCACCAGCGCCGATGCGAAAAAAATGATGGAGGCCTGGAAAAAATCCGGCAAAAAATTCACCATCGGCTATCAGAACCGTTTCCGCCCGGAGGTACAGAATTTGAAGAAGGCCTGTGAAGCCGGAGAGCTGGGCGAAATCTACTATGGCAAGGCCCACGCCGTTCGCCGCCGGGCTGTTCCCACCTGGGGCGTATTCCCAAATAAGGCCCTGCAGGGCGGCGGGCCGTTGATCGATATTGGCACCCACGCATTGGATCTTACGCTGTGGATGATGGAGAATTACGAGCCGGATCGCGTTTTGGGCAGCGTGTTCTACAAGCTGGGACATTTGCAGCAGGCCGTCGAAGGCAACCTCTTCGGGCCCTGGGACCCCGATACCTATGAGGTAGAGGACAGCGCCATGGGCTTTATCAAAATGAAAAACGGAACCACCATCAATCTGGAGGCCTCCTGGGCCATCAATCTTTCCGAATCCAGAGAAGCCAGCACCACCCTGTGCGGCACCAGGGCCGGCGCGGAGATCTATTCAGGCATGAGCTATCAGCAGGATAAGCTGGTCTACAACCGGGGCCGCCACGGCCATTTGATGAACGAAGAGATCGCGGGCGGCGGCGCGGTCGCCTACTTTGAAGGCGGAACCTCTGCCCCGGGCGTTCTCGAAGCCGAACAGTGGCTGAACGCCATTCTAAACGATACCGAGCCCTGCGTAAAACCCGAACAGGCCTTTGTAGTCACACAAATTCTGGAAGCTATTTACCGATCTGCCGAAACCGGCAAGGAAGTCGTTTTGTAATCTGATCACTACTTGTCTTCTCCTAAATAGAAACAGGAAACAGCCTTGTGCGGAGCTTCTTTTCGCACAGGGCTGTTTCCTGTTTCTTTGAATAAAGGCAACACCGCACAATTCACGGCTGTGATGATCGCTTTGCGGCTATCACAATTTTGCGCTTTCGCGCTTATTCAGGGTGGCTGAACCGAAATTTAAGGTTGCGCCGAAAAAGTACGGCGAGGATCGCAAAACAAGGCGATCTCGGCGGGGTTGTTTCAGAGAAGTTTTTACCCGATGGCAAGAAATTCGATCAATTAGAGTTTAACGCCCTTAGGAGCCACCTGCGCGAGTAAGGGGTGCTGGTCTCCGGTGGAGACCAGCACCGACCGGAGCGAAGCGGAGAAAGCTGTCATGCGTTAGCATGACTGAGGAATTCTGGCTGGGAAGGTGCGAAATGCAGGTTTTATGAGATCTTCCAGCGAGCCAGACTCCCTCCGATAACCTTACGGCCGCACCGAAATCTGCTCAAAGAGCAGATTTCCCCTTCTCAGGGGAGGCAAGGGATTAGTGCTATTTATTAGCCCTACAAATTCCTATTTATCCTGCATTGGCAACAACGCCTGTGCTGCTTGCGGCGCTTGGGCTCTTGCCCTTTATCATTGCTCGTTCCTTATTGCTAATTGCTCATTTTATCGCGCCGCCACCGCCCAGCATCTAAGCAAGCGCCATCACTCCGAAGGGCGGCAGGACGGTTTCACCGTTGTGCTGTTCTCCGGTGAGCAGGTCGGTAAGGGGCTTTTTGCACAGGAAAGGCTGGGGCTTTTCCGTGTAGTTCAGGAGAAACCGGCAGGCATGACCGTCTTTTTCTCTGAGAGCATATTCGATCTCCGGGGGCAGCATCAGCGCGTCGGCGCAGGCCTCTGTCAGGCCCGCGTGGCGAAGCAGGGCAAAGGCTGCTTCCTCGGAGAAGGCCGCGCCGAAATAGAGGGCCTCCCCCTTCCCAGTGGGCTTGCGCAGCACGGCGGGGCTGCCATCGTACCAGGAGCCATGATAGCGGGCCAGAACCTCGCCGTCCTCCGCTTCCAGAATTTCGTGGAGCAGGGGCATGGGAACCTCCTCTCCGAACAGGGCGACAGAGGCGGAACGATCCTCCGGAACCAGGGTATACTCCCGTACCGTGCCGCCCACCAGCCTTGCGGCGGCGCCCGGCGCGGGGGCCATGGGGCAGCGGCCGAATTCGTCCTTAAAGCCGGTTCGCGCACCGAAAATCACCTTGCCGCCCTGGGAAATATAGGTCTCCAACAGCTCACACAAGCTCTTCGGCAGCAGCGCGATATGGGGAAGCACCAGCAGCTCATAGGCTTGCAGCTCTTCCAGCGTCAGCTCCCGGTCCAGGCACAGCAGGTCCATGGGCGTATGGCTGACCTGGCAGGCATAGAACCAGTTCATTACGGAAGGGCCGCTCAGGGGGCCATGGAACACGTCCCCTTCCCCGTCCCATTCGGACTGGTAATGATAGCCCACCGCCATCTTTGCCCGGTATTTGCCACCTGCCAGAGTAGAAAGGTTCTCCAGCTCCCGCCGCAGCCGTTTGACCTCCTCCAGCTGGCGGCTGTCCCGGTTATCCCAGGGCAGAATGCCGTTCCAATAGATCTCCGTTCCCACCGTGCAGGTGCGCCACCGGAAGAAGCTGATAAAATCCGCACCGTGGGCAATGGACTGATAAGCCCAAAGCCGCAGCTGGCCCGGCAGGGGCGCGGGCTGGGTCAGCCTGGTCTGCCACCCTCCCCCGCCGGACTGCTGCTCCATAATGCCGAAATTGGGGGAAACGGAGCGCACCCGGGAAAGGCTTAAGCCGCTGGAGCGGTCCTTCAGCTTCCCCGCGGCGGAGGCGTTGGCGTTTGTGCCCGTGCCCATGGCATAGGCGAAATTCGGGTAGCTGTCATAGGTGATAAAATCCAGCGCCCGGCGGTTCAGCTCCAGATAATCCAAATGGCCGAACATGCCGTTCGTGGTGATAAAATCCTCCGGCTTCCGGTGCTTTTTCAAAATATCCGCCTGAAGCTTAAAAAAGGCAATGGCGCTTTCCGAAACAAATTTTTTCTGCTCCAGCAAAAGATGTGGATTGGGGGAATCCGCCAGGGTGGGCCGGGCTACAAAAATCTCGTCCCAATCGGTATATTCCTGGTTCCAGAACACCGTGCCCATGGCCTCGTTCAGCTTTTCCAGGGTGCCGAATTTCCGTTTCAGATACGCCCGAAACCCCAGAGAATCGCTTTCCGAATAGTACTGGCTCGTTTCGCAGTTGATTTCATTATCGATCTGCCAGCCGATGATGGCCGGGTGCTGGCCGTAATGGGCGGCGATCTGTTCCACCACCCGGGCGCAGAGCTTCAGAAAGACCGGAGAGGTATGGTTACAGTGGCAGCGCATTCCGTGGCGAACCAGGGTGCCGTCCGGCAGTGCGTTTAGTACCTCCGGGTACTTTTCCGTCAGCCAGGCAGGCGGCGTGGCCGTGGGGGTGCAGAAGATCACCTTCATGCCCTTTTCCGCCGCCAGATCCAAAAAGCGGTCGAAAAAATCAAAGGTGAATACGCCCTCGGTTTTTTCAAATTTGCTCCAGGCGAATTCCGCCACCCGGCAGACGGTGATACCGGCGGCAAGCATTCTGTCCAGATCCTCCGCCCACATGCTTTCCGGCCAATGCTCCGGATAATAGCACACGCCCAAGGTCAAGTGCTCCAGTCGAATGGATTTTTTCATTGCGACAGCCTCCCAAAAATATCAGCAATAGAAGGACGGCAGGCGGTTTGAAGGTTTTTGTGACAAGGCAATTCCCTTTACACCACCCGCAAAGCCATTTCGTCCTTCCTTCGTTTCAGTATAGCATAGAAGCAAAAAATTGCAAGGAAAAGGCGAATCGGGGCCTTCATTATAGGAACCCCCGATCCGCCTTTTCCGCGCCGTACCCATTATGCTGTCACAGCGCTTGTATTGATAGACCCCCCACATTTAACTATGCCCCCGCCGAAATCGTCAAGAGCCACAATAACTGTCAAAAACAGGAAAACTATCAAGGGAAAATCACAATTCCTTATAAAACCCTTTTGGGCGGAATATTTTCTCCATAGGATCCGGCTTCCTTCTCAGATGCTCCGTGTACTCTTCCTTTTGTAAAATTCCAGGCCGGTATTGCCAAGAAAAGGGAAACCGTGTACAATTTATTTATTCTTTCTATGCCTGACTATCCAGGAGGCGCTGATCATATTCAGTTCTTCCTCAAGGGGAGGAATTTCAAGTGGAAAATACCAGAGCCCGCATTGTCATTGCCGCCATGCGGGCCGTGCGGCAGTACGGTCTGGAAGGGGTGCGGATCCAGAATATCAGTGAACTGGCGGAGCTTTCTCCCGGGGCCCTGTACCGCTATTTCAGCAGCAAGGATCAGCTGATGCGGGAGTGCTTTACCTATGTGGACCGGCAGGCTGCCACGATTTTTGAAAAGCTGGAATTCGATCCCTGCCTTCTGCTCACAGCTCCGCTGAAAGCGATCAGGAGCCTGTGGCAGCCTTACTTTCAGTTTTGGATCGCCCACCCGGACGAAACGATCTTTTATCACCGGTTTCGAGACAGCGCCTTTTTCCACCAATACGACAAACAGCGGGATACCAGCTATTTCAACACCTTTGCCGATATGGTGCGCGCCTTTCTGAAGATATTCCCAGCCCTGAAGAAAATCAATCAGGAGCTGTTGTGGCACCATATTCTTACCAGCACGGTCATGTACGCCAAGTATGTGGTGGAGGGCGTATTGCCCAATACCCGGGAAACGGAGGACACCGTGTTCCAATTTCTGACCACAGGCCTTTCCGGGTATCTTTTTCCGGAGCGCTTGTCGGAAACGCCTCCTATGCCAAAGGCATTTCCATAACCATGAAAGGAGGCGTTTTTGTGGAGCAAAGCATGCGGAAGCCTGGCGTATCTTATCGGACAGGAAACCATCACGGTCCCCTATGCGGTCAAAACGGAACTGGAGCTGAAAAACTTTAGCAGCAGCGGCCAAATCATGAAAACCGCCGTGATAGAAGCACCGCCTGTAACCGAAAGATAGCGGCAACCGCCAGGCACGCCCCGAAAAACTGACAAAAATAAAAAGCAAGCAGACGAGAGCCTTTTTTTCGTCTGCTTGCTTTTTTAGCAGCGCCCGCACAAAATTGATCTCTCCCTGCTTTTCCGGAAACATTCGGGACAGGCTAACGGGGAACCGCCGGTAAACCAATGGTCGATTGCTCTGCCATTCCGCTTATGTTATGCTAAAAACAAGCTAAAAAGAGCGAGAGGAGAAAATTGTATGAACATGGCACAAACAGGCCGCCTGATCACCAGGCTGCGGATGAACCTGGGGCTTACCCAGGCACAGCTTGCACAGCGTCTGGACGTTACCGACAAGGCGGTCTCCAAATGGGAACGGGGAAAAAGCCTGCCGGATATCGCCCTGCTCAATCGGCTGGCGGCGGAGCTGCGGGTAAGCGTTATCGAGATTTTAAGCGGGGAGTTTCTCAACGTCGCCCGCAGCAGCAATCTGGACGAAATGAGCGCTTGCGGAGAAAAAGAGGATTATACCCAGCCCCTTTCTCTAAAGCCCGCCGATCCCGGCAGCCTGATGGTATCCCCCTATCTGTTCGGCAGCAATTTAGAGCACACCCGTTCCTGCATTCGGGGAGGGCTGTCCGCCCAGATGCTGCGAAACCGAAAATTCGCGGGCAATCCTTCCGCCTGTAAGGGCTGCGCCGCGGAATGGTATCCCATTGGAGAACACACGATCTTTACATTTGACCGCCCCTACACACGGCACGGAGAAGGGTATCACATGAAGCGCATGTCAGAGTGCAATTCCCTGAGCCTTTTGAACCCGTATGAAGGACAGCCGGCGGGCCTGGGGCAGCACGGCCTTGGAGTTCGGCAGGGGGAAAGCTATTTATTTGGAGCTGTGGTACGGACAAAAGGGCCCGTCACCTTCTCCGCCGCCCTGACAAACCGGGCGGGCGACCTTGTATATGACCTGCGCACCATGGCTGTGGAAGCGGAGGAATGGACCCGCTTTGAGCTGGAGCTGACCCCCAATACCATCGACCAGGACGCGGACCTGCGCATTTGGTGGGAGGAGGCAGGCTCTGTCTGCTTCGGGGCCCTTTCCCTTTTGCCAAAGGACAATTTCCGGGGAATGCGCCAGGACGTGGTAGAGGCGATGGCGGAAATGGGAATTCGGGTCCTACGCTGGCCGGGTGGCAATTTCGCCGGAGAATATAACTGGATGGACGGACTTCTCCCGGTGGATATGCGGGCGCCGCTCCAATCGTATCTCGGCCTGGAAACACAGCCCCACTCCATGGGGTATGATTATGATGAGATCAACACCGATGATTTTATTGCCCTGTGCCGGAAGATCGGCGCGGAGCCGTTCATCACCATCAACCCCTGCTGGAACACCCCGGAGGAAAACGCGGCGTGGGTGGAATACTGCAACGGCGACAGCTCTACGAAATATGGGCGGCTCAGAGCGGAGCGCGGGTACGAGGAGCCCTACCGGGTGCAGCTCTGGTCCCTGGGCAATGAGTTCGGCTACGGCCATATGGAAGGCGACAACACCCCCGGCGGGTATTGCCAAACCGCCCTGGAGCACGGCAGAAAAATGCTGGAGGTGTCCCCAAAGCTCAGCCTGTGTTCTTCCGGCCCCTACCCCAACAAAGAATGGGCGGAGCTTTCCGCGCGCCCCCTTTCCGGTATTGCTCAGATGATCTCACAGCACTACTACGGCCACGCTCCAAACTATACGGAGCTCTCCAAGGTAGAGCAGGAGTACCATGAGTGCCTGGCGTCTGTTTCCCGCATGCGCGCCCTCATTCGGGAATCCCGCCAATGGCTGGAACCCAATGTGCGTATCTCTCTGGACGAGTGGAACGTCTGGTACGCCTGGTATCGCCCTTCCAGCGTGACAGACGGCATTTACGCCGCGCTGGCCATGCACCTTTTGATCGAAGAGGCGGAAAAAAGCGGCATTGCCGTTGCCTGCCATTTCCAGGCGGTCAATGAGGGAATGCTCTGCGTAGATCCGGATCATGTCGGCATGACGGCCCAGGGGCAGGTGTTTTCTCTGATGAAATACCATGCGGGAAACCGCCTGTGCTCCGCCTCGCAGGAAGCTGTTGTGACGATCGACCGGGAAGAGCAGATTACGGCCACCGTTGTGAACGCCTCCTTCAGCAAGGAAAAGGTGGTGGATTTCTCCCAGCACGGCCCCTGCCGGGAGGCGGTGCTCTATTCCAGCGCTACCGTGCTTCCCCCCTCTGTTTTTGAGAAGAAAGACGTTTTGGAGCAGGCGCGGACCGGCTCTCTGTGCATACCGCCGCACAGCGTATTGCTTCTGCGTTTCTGATCTGTAAAAACAGCGCGGCGTCATTTTTCAAAGATCTGGAAAAATCAGTAATTTTTGTAAACTTACAGTCGATTGTTCTCCCTATTTATTTATGCTATGCTGATAAAAACTTGTAAAAAAGGGGGGAAACATTTTGATAAGCTGTATAGAAAGCGGCGGTGCTCAAGCCGCGTCACATGGGCGCCGCCTCAAAAAACCGTACAGCGCTGTGAACAGGAGATTTCCATTTTTACGAAGAGTAGAAAAAACAGAGAAAGGATGAATGAAATGAAACGAAAGATCGCTGCATTGCTCATCTGCCTGGCCATGGTGGCCGTCAGCTTAGCCGCCTGTAACGGGGACTCAGCGGACAAAAGCTCCGAGGCTCCCGGCAGCAAGGCCTCGGGAAGCGTTTCCCAAGGAGAAACAAAGAGCTCCGATCCATCGAACAACGGTGACAAGGAACCGGTAAATCTGACAATCTATTTCCAAACCCATATGGGCGCTCAGGACGCGCAGGACGAAGTGGCCGCAGCCATGAGCGAGATCACCCGTGAGAAAATGAACGCGAATGTGACCCTGGTGCCTATCGACGGCGGTTCCTATAAGCAGGCCCTGACCCTGGCCTTTTCCGGCGGCGAGCAGGTGGATCTGTTCAACACCTGCGGCCTTGATTCTTACGCCGCCGTGGTAAATCATGGGTACGCGCTCAACCTGGAAGAGGATAACTTGCTTCAAACGCACGGCACCGGGATCCTGGATACCATTGACCAGAAGTACCTTGACCCCTGCCGGGTAGACGGGAGCATTTACGGGCTTCCTACCATGCGCGACATGGCCATCGGCCAGTTTGCGCTGGCGGTAGCCGCCCAGTATCTGGACGGCATCGGCTATGAGTACACAGACGATGATATCATCTATGTAAAAGAAGGCGAGATCGAACGGATCCTTGCGGGGCTTCACGAAACGTTCCCGGACAAAACCGTTACAAAGTACGGCCTTCTGAGCCAGAACATCTTATACGACGCATTGGGCGGCGACAATTTCGGCGTATTGCTGGATCCCGTAAACAGCCTGAAGGTGGAAGATTTCTTCTCCAGCGATCTGTACTACGATTATTGTAAGATGTTCTACAACTGGAATCAGGCGGGCTACATTTCTCAGGACGCCATGGCTTCCGACGCTCACGTCACCACCGAGGTCAGGGCTGGAACTCTGATGAGCTATCTGTGCGGAACAAAGCCCGGCATTCGGCAGCAGGAAACAAAGCTTTGCGCGCAGGAGATCGTACTGCTTCAGGAGGGGGAGGATTTTCTGAGCTCCTCCGCGGTTTCCGGACTCTCCTGGTGCATCGGCTTTACCACGGCGGATAAAACCGCTTCCATGCAGCTCTTAAACGAGCTTTACACCAACCCTGAGCTTTCCCGGCTGATCTGCTGGGGACGTGAAGACTTTGAATGGGTGGAAACCGACGACGGCCACATGACCTATCCCGATGGCATAGACGCCGATACCTCCCCCTATCTCCATTCTGTAAACTGGGAAATGCCCAACCAGTTTATCGCCGGTGTTTGGGAAGGCGATGACCTGGACATTTGGGAGAAAACCGAGAGCTTCAATGACAACGCTCTGGTTTCCAAGGCTTTGGGCTTTACCTTTGACAACTCTGCCCTGATGAACGAGTACACGGCAATGGTCAATGTTTACAACGAGTATTCAAAGCAGCTGGAAATGGGCTTTTTGAACCCCGATGAGGGAATTCCGGAGATGGTGGAACGCCTGAAAGCAGCCGGACTGGATAAGTACATCGCCGAAAAACAGGCTCAGCTGGACGCTTGGGCCAGTGAAAACGGCATTTCCTGACAATCAGCTTTCTACCAAGAAAAAGCTTTCTACAGACAGGGGAAACCCAAGGGGCCGTCCCTTGGGTTTCCCCGCATTTGGAAAGGAGGAAAAGAATGCAAACAAGCGTGCGCCCCCATACCGGGCAGCCCAACCAGCAGCGCCTGGGAAAACGGATCGTCAAGTTCCTGCCGGTTTACTTGATGGCCCTTCCGGGCCTTGTGTATCTGTTCATCAACAATTACATGCCGCTTCCCGGTTTGGTTCTGGCTTTCAAAAACTACAATGCCCGGGACGGCATTTGGGGAAGCCCCTGGGCCGGATTCTCCAATTTTACTTACCTGTTTCAAAATGACGCCGGATATATCACCCGCAATACGATCCTGTACAACCTGGCCTTCATCATCATAAACACTGTGCTTTCCGTAGCTGTGGCTATCCTTCTCAGCGAGATGACAAGTAAAGCGAAAAAAGCCTATCAAAGCGCGATCCTTTTACCGTATCTGATTTCCTCGGTGATCATAGCTTATCTGGTTTTCGCTTTTTTGGGGGTAGACAATGGATTTTTCAATAAAACGATCCTTCCCCTGTTTGGCGTAAAATCGGTCAACTGGTATACGAAAACCGAGTATTGGCCGTTCATTCTGATATTTGTAAGCGCCTGGAAAACGGTGGGCTATCAATGCATCGTGTATCTGGCCACCATCATGGGCTTTGACCGCACTTATTATGAAGCCGCGATCATTGACGGCGCCACCAAGCTGCAGCAGATCTTCCGCATTACGATCCCCCTGCTGAAAAGCACGATCATTCTGTTGATTCTGCTGGCCATCGGCCGAATTTTCTATTCCGATTTCGGCCTGTTTTATCAGGTGCCCATGAATTCCGGCGCTCTCTATCCGGTCACACAGACCATCGACACCTACGTGTACCGCGGGCTTCTGGAGGTAGGAAACATCACGATGTCCGCCGCGGCAGGCGCGTATCAGTCTCTGGTGGGGTTCCTTCTGGTGCTTGGGGCAAACCTGGTGGTACGCAAGCTGGACCGCGAAAGCGCGTTGTTTTAAGGGGAGGAGCTTATGGTAAAGACAAAAGAAGAACGGGTCTTTCAGATCATTGCCAACTGCATTATGGCAATCATGTCCCTTTGCGCTTTGATCCCCATCGTTTTGCTGTTTACCTCGTCCCTTACGGCAAACGACGATCTGCTGCGGGACGGATACAACTTTATTCCCCGCACCTGGAGCCTGGAAAACTACGCGTATATTTTTGACACCAGTTCCAACAAGGTGCTTCACGCGTATATGATCTCCTTTCTTCTCACTTTTTGCGGGACGATTCTGGGAACCGTTATTACGGTTTTGCTGGGCTATGCCATTTCCCGCCCCGGTATGCCGGGCAGAGGCGTGTTGACCTTTCTGGTCTTCTTCACCATGCTGTTTAACGGCGGACTGGTTCCCACCTATATCAATTACACCACCATCTTCCATTTGAAAAACACCTTTTGGGGCCTGCTGCTGCCGTCTCTTTTGATGAATGCCTTCAATGTGATGCTGGTAAAAAGCTATTTTGCCACCGCGATCCCGGAGGAGGTCCTGGAATCGGCGCGGATCGACGGCGCCGGGGAGATCCGAATTTTCGGCTCCATCGCGGCGCCGATGGCCCGCCCCATCATCGCCACCATCGCTTTATTTGTGGGCATCGCCTATTGGAACGATTGGAATAACGGCTATATCTATCTCACAAGCGCCACGGATCTTTACAGCATTCAAAATTTACTGAACCGTATGCAGGAAAACATTCAGTTTCTTGTAACGAACTCCGCCGGGCTTACCAGCACCAATGTGGGGCTGGCAAATATTCCTTCCGAGGGCATACGAATGTCTATGGCGGTATTGGGTGTTCTGCCCGTGATCCTGGTCTATCCGTTTATCCAAAACAACTTTGTAAAGGGCATTACTCTGGGCGGCGTAAAGGGCTGATCCATCGCGGGCTTTTGGGGAGCTTCATAAAAAGAAAAAATATTCAGGAGAGTGATCAGAAATGAACAAGTTTCAAAATTTCGCGGTGATGTCTTATTCCTTCCACGGCTTGCGAAATCTCGGCGCAATGGACGTTTTCGGTTATTTGGAGACGGTGCGTTACCGCTATGGGCTGCAAACAGCGGATCTCTGGAACGGCATGCTCGATTCCACAGAGGAACCGTATCTTCAAATGGTGAAGGCCGCCATTGAGGAACGGGGCCTGGAGGTGGTAAACTTCTGCTGTGACCGGGCCCACCTGTGGGATAACGACCCCCAGACGCGGTACGAAAACGAACAGCGGGCCTGGGAGTATATCAGAGCAGGCAGAATATTGGGCGCCAAAACGATCCGCATTGACGTGGGGATCCGGGAAGAGCAGGCAAGTGAGAAACAGCTGGATTATGTGGTAAAGAAATACAGGGAATACTGCCGGGAAGCCGCCAAGTTCGGCGCGAAGCTGGGGCCGGAAAATCACTGGGGCGCTTCCTGGGATCCCGCGCTGATCGAAACCCTGTTCCGGCAGGTCAACGAACCGAATTTTGGGCTGCTCCTTCATCTCGGAAACTGGTTTGGACCGGAGGAAGAGAAGGACGAAAACGATTGCCGCTTTGCCAAGAGGGCGATGCATATCCATATAAATTATGAACACTGCATGGAAGCGGATCGGGTACTCCCCGCCTTAAAGGCGGCGGGATATCAGGGCTGCTGGAGCGTGGAATGCCACAAGGCAAGCAACGAATACAGCAACGTGGCGTTCCAGCTTGCCCAGGCCAGGCGTGTGCTGGCGCCCCTTTCCTACGACGGTTCCTGGGAAGTAGCGCCGCCCTCGGTGCTTCCCAACAGTTGATCGCCGCCGGAAAAAAGGCAAATCTTTAATAGCCGACAAAAGAAAGGGAGAGTTTATGAAAGAAATTCGTGTGGCCTTGATCGGAACGGGTGTGATCTCCAAGCAGCATATGGAACGGTATCAAAACATTCCAAACGCCAAGGTGGTGGCAGCCTGTGATCTTGACAGAAGGAAGCTGGAGGCTTGGGGCGAAGCATACCAAATTCAAGACCTCTACACAGATTACCGGGAGCTTTTGAAGCGGGAGGATATTGACGCGGTAGACGTCTGTCTGCACAACAACCTCCACCTTCCCATGGCCCTGGAGGTTTTGCGCGCGGGGAAGCACTGCTATTGCGAAAAGCCGATGGCGGGCTCTTACCGGGACGCAAAGCTGCTGTACGAAGAGGCGAAGCGGTCCGGAAAAGAGCTTTCGATCCACCTGGATTTCATCTTCCGCCCGCAAAGCCGCATTGCCCGAAAAATGGTGGAAAATGGCCGGCTGGGTCAGATTTATCACGCACGCTCTGTGGGCCTGCGGCGCTGCATGCGGCCCGGGCTGGACGTTCCGCCTCCGGCGTTTTCCAGGGATTTTATTTCCGGGCACTGGGCCGGCCACGGCGCTTTGTATGATATGGGGGTATATCACATTTCCCAGCTGCTCTACATTCTGGGAACTCCCAAGCTGGAGCGGGTGACCGGACACACCTATCAGAAAGTGCCCTACCTGGGAAGGACAGCTTCAGAAGCGGGTATGGAGGTAGAAGAGCTGGGAGTTGGACTGGCGACCTATGAAAATGGGCTGACTCTGGACGTGCTGGAGGCCTGGGCGATCCACATGGATGAGTTTGGGCCCGCCTTTCTGGCGGGAGACAAAGGCGGCCTGAGGCTGACAGATGAGTGGGTACAGGGAAATCCCTCTTTTGGCCTGAAATTTTTGACCACAAAGGAAGGTTCTCTTCTGGATATCGACTTAAAAGCCGAGGAAAACGGCAGGAGCGAGGTGTTCCGGGATCCCTCCGCACGGTTTCTTGCGGACGACCAGGCTTGCTGGATCGCCTATCTTTCCGGAGAATTGAAGGAACGGTACGATACGGCGTGGCTGGCGCTGCAAACCATGCTGGTCAGCGAAGGGATCTTCCTTTCCGGCGCACTGGGCCGCGAAGTCACCGCCGATGAGATCGAGTCTCTTTCCTCATCAATGGCAATTCGGGAACAGGAAACAGACTGGGGTATTTTTCACTATGAATTTTGACCCGAAAAGCGTTGTGACAGAAGAGGAAAAGGCAGAAACAAGCCGCGGCAAAAGGCCGGTGTCTGCGCCAAAGTCCTTCCCAAGGCTTGCAAGCTGAAAATGTTTTTCAACCGCTTGCGCGCAGCGCATGCCATAAAGAATCGGCCCTGAAAAAACGAAGTATAAAAAAAGCCAACCCGCACACAGGGTTGGCTTTTTTCATAGTTGAAACGGGCACCGGGAATACCGCTTTATCTCAGCAATTCCTCCGGGGATTTCTCGATCATCGGGCTTTCAAGCTTTTCAAGCCACTGTACAGGCGCGGCCCAGCGCACCGCGTTGACAATGATTTGAAGGATAATGGGGTTATGATAAGAAGGGAAGGTCTCGTGGCCGGGCTGGAAATAGAAGATCTTTCCGTTGCCCCGGGTCCAGGTGGCGCCGCTGCGGAACAGCTCGCCTCCCCGATACCAGTTGGCAAACAGCAGGTCGTCCGGCTTGGGGATATCGAAGGGCTCGCAATAGACCTCCTCCTGCTCCAGCTCAAAGGTTTGGGGGATCCCCTGTGTAATGGGGTGAGTGCGGTTCATGGTGTACACCCGGGTGAAGTCCACCTCGCGCCATTTCAGATTGCCGCTGGTGCCCAGCAGGTAGCGGAAGGGCTTGCTGAGATGAGCCGAGTGCAGGGCAATAAAGCCCATGCCCCGCTGTACCCGTTCCACCACCCGAAAGGCCAGCTCATCCGGCACCGCGTGGTGGGCCATATGCCCCCACCAAACAAGCACGTCCGTTTTATCCAGCAGCTCGTTCGGCAGACCGAACTCCGGGTCGTACAAAGTGGTGTACGTGACGTTCATATCCTCGTTTTCACGCAGATGATCGGACAGCGTGCGAAGCAGCCCATTGGGATACGCCGCCTTCACGCCGGCGGCCGATTTTTCCAGAAACTCGCCGAAATGTCTTAACTGCTCCTCAGAGCTTCCGGGCGGGGCAAACTCAGGCCGCATTTCTCCCCTTTCCTCCAGCGCCTCGTACCAAACCGTTACATTGATCATATTTTCCGCTCCCTTCTGAAATCATACGGAGCGGCCCGGGCTTCTTCGCCCAGACCTTTTCCGCTATTGCCGTATTTTGTTTTGCCTTTTCTGGTCGGCCGCACAAGCGCCGCAAGCGGTGCTGCCGCTTATCCCGCCAGCTTCAAAAGCTCCTTGTCCTTTGCTTCCGGGCAGAGCCTTCGCAGCGTTTCCAGCAGGCGCTCTTTGGATTCCCGGGGCGCGTGCCGGTAAACCTGTTCGGTAAAGGCTGTTCCGAACCGCGCTTCCGGTGTGGAATACCGGGCAATGCCCCAGCCGTAGGTTTTGCCGTCTTTGTCCTTCGCGTACTCAAAGTCTGTGATGATCACATATCCCTGCATTTGCAGGCGGGTGACGGCGTTTTCAAACGCGCCCTTTTTCTCCTTGCCCGCAAAGCCGCTCTTTTGCCGCCACTGGCCGGTGAGCAGGCTGCCGTGCTCCAGAAGGGCGTTGTAGATGAGCAAATCGGTATGGGAAGCCAGTCCATCGTCATACCGCGCGTCAAAATCATAGCCGTCCCGCCGGTAATTGGCAAAATCCAGATAAAGCTCAGGCATGATGTACCCCGCCTTATTGCGGAAGAATTTGCCGTAAGCCGCCCCCGTCCGCCGGATCACCGGGCCCTTCCATTCCCAGGGGCCTTCGGTGTTTTCAGCAAACCAGAAGCTGCGGGGCGTATGCTCCTCAATGGAAAACCCCGGGACCTGATTTTCAAACATGGGAAGCATACCGTACTCTTTTACCATGCTTTCCATCGCCTTGCAGGAGCTTACTTCCTGTTTCATGGGTTCACCCGCTTTCCTTAGAGCCTCTCCCAAAATAAACCGCGCACATCTTATTTCGGGATAGGCACTTACTCTCCGAAAATATCCCGCGCCTTTTGCATATGCTCGATGATCTTCACGCCAAAGGGACAGCGGGTCTCACAGGCGCCGCACTGAATACAGGCTCCGGCCTTTTGCTCCAGCGCGCCGTAATGCTCCCGCAGGGTTTCCGGCACCATTCCCTGGGCCTCGCAGAGATCGGCAAATTTATTGACGGTGGCAATGTCGATCCCCACCGTGCAGGGGGCGCAATGCCCGCAATACATGCACTTATCCGTAAAGGGGTGTGCCGGACAGCTGCTCAAAAGCGCGGAATAATCCTTTTCTTCCTCCGCCGCGTCACAGTAAGCGGCCGCCTGTAAAAGCTCCTCCGCGCTGCGGGCCCCTGCCAGCACCACGGCAACGCCCGGACGGGTCAGGCAGTAATGCAGACACTGGTTCACGGTCATGGCTGCGCCAAAGGGGGATTCCTCCGCTTTCAAAAGCGCGCCGCCTCCGTAGGGCTTCATCACGGTGAGCGCCACGCCCCGGCTTTCGCACAGGCTGTAAAGCTCCTGCCGCTCCGGGTCGGTGCTTGACAGCACATTGGGCTGCTCATAGGTGGATTTTTCAAAGAGCGTGTCCACGTCCTCATTGGGCGGCAAAATATCATAGGCGGGGTTAACGCTGAACATGATAACGTCGATCTCCCCCGTTTTCACCGCCTGAATGGCCACTCTGGGGTTGTGGGTACTCATGCCGAGATGCCTGATCTTCCCGGCGGCCTTCTGCTCCTTGGCAAATTTCAGCACTTCACCGCCGAACACCGCGTCAAAATCCTTCTGCTCGTCCACATAGTGGATCATGCCAATGTCGATATAATCGGTCTGAAGGCGGTTCAGCAGATCGGCAAAGGCGGCGCGAACCTCGTCCATTTTCCGGGTGCGCTTATACTGCCCGTCCAGCCAGGCGGAACAGAGATGCGCCTGCATGATGAACTTCTCCCTGCGGCCCGTCATGGCCTTTCCGAACACGTCCCGGACATAGGGCTCGGGGTTATAAAGATCAAAATAATTGATCCCCGCGTCAAGAGCAGTGTCAACAAGTTCCACCCCGAATTCCAAGGACTGATTGACAAACGCCTCGCTGCCCAACCCGATCTCGCTGACCTTCAGGCCGGTACGTCCCAACGTGCGGTAGTTCATGGAAATCCCTCCCTAAAAAGCTTATTCTTATCATACTAAAGAACGTTTTCCTTGTAAAGGGCAGCGGAAAATTTCACAATTTCTTTTTTATTCCGTCTTTGAGTTTGCAATGAAAGAAAGCCCCACAGAAAAACAAAAAGCAAACAAAACGGGCAGATCGCCAGGTGCGATTTATTCAAAGGGATTCTAAGTAAACCACAGGTTGTTTTTTTGTTTTCCTATTCAACCTCTCATATATTGCTAAACAGACCTGCCTCCACTATAATATTCCAGAAAGGCGGGCCTATCCCAGTAACAAGATAAGGAGAATCTCTATGTTGGACAGTGTAAAAGCGGGTAAGGAAATTGCAATTTTAAGAAAAAGCATGGGGCTGACCCAGGAAGACCTTGCCGGTCGGCTGGATATCAGCCCCCAGGCGGTGAGTAAATGGGAAAACGGCCATTCCATGCCGGAGCTTTCTTTGCTGGTAAAATTGGCGGAAATACTCAACAGTACGCTGGACGCTATTCTTTTTCCGAACTTTGCCCAGCCTGCGGCAACCGCAAATTTTGAACATATATTGCTGCCCTATTCCCCTATCGCAAATTTTTCAGGCAGGAATTGGCCCCGAAGCATGGCATATCCGGCTATGCTCTCCGCGGTCAAGCTGTTAATGGGCCTTGAGGAGCGCAAGGACCCTATGGGGCGTCAGATAAATGACGACACGGAATATATCTTACAGTCTGCGTTTACCTCCATCTGCTTCGGGTACTCCTGGGAGCCAAAAGACGCACTGATGAACGGCCTTTCAGTATATGGCCTGGCCGGAGAGCTTCACAGCGGAAGGGACTGCTCGGAAGAAGATTTTATACGTCTGGCCGTAAAAAACATTTTAAGTGGACACCCCGTAATTATTGTCCCTCAGGAATATTCCGACATGATACTGGCAACCGGCTTTTCTCACCAGGGAAAGGTGTTGAAGGGACTTCCGTTTCTCGATGGCGATGATGAAAAGAATTCAGTGATGTCCATGGAGCAGCTGAAAAGCTTTCCGGCATGGTATGTGAAAAAGCCGGACATGCTGCTGATCAAGCCAGGTTCAAAGCCGGTCCCCGCTTCGGAAAAATGCAGAGAAGCCTTGCAAAAGGGACTTGCGCTCCTGCAAAACGAGCGCAATGTGTCCGATGAGCCGCTGGTTGGGTACGGAACTGTCATATACGATAACTGGTGCCAGGAGCTTCAAAAGGAAAGCAATCAGGATATGATAGCCATAAAGTGCCTGTTTCCGCACATTTTCATTCATTATGAGGGGAAGCTTCGCATCAAACAATTTCTGGAGCTTAGCAAGAACCTGATGGATATAGATCACCGCCCCTTTACAGTGGCAATTTCCAAGTACGAGGAAATGATAAGCATGTGTGAAAAATGCTTACACGATTTATCGGACAGATCCCCTGAGACGATTGGCGAATCCAAAGAAAAAAGACAAACGCTCATTGCCATGCTGAGAAGAAGCAAGGAATTGGAGCAGGAAGCTCTCAAAGAGATTTCCGCTGCTATTCGGTGAAATTGTTTTTGATGTTCAAATTCGGGAACACTCAGAGCCTAAAATAGCGGGCGGAGGTAAAAACCACGTCCAAAGGACGTGGTATGAATGGTAAGCTCTAAGAGGGCATGATACCAGCGACGCCTAAAGGCGTACAATGAGAAACGCCAACTGCACTTTTGATTTGGCGTTTCTTTCTTACATTTCTTCTATCCCATGAATTCCCCGCGCTCAGTTTGGGCGGTGTTGAATGCGATCCGGTATGGTACGCACTTCTATGGTTTCTGCAGGCTTATACTCACACAGCTTTCTTAAAATTTTTCCTATGTTTGCTCGTAGTTTCCCATACACCACTTTTCCTGCGGTACTTCGATACCAGCACGATGTGATATTGGCACTTCCATTTCATGTAATAAACTTTGCTCGTCTATTTGGACTGACCTTCTTTGATTTTTATGTCGTTGGCGTTACCCGTTTCCATTATATCAAAGGGGACCTTTTCTTTAACCTAAAACCTAATTGACACTTTCGCTTTCCTTTTCTCCACCGACTTAGCCGGTGGTTAACTATATAGTAAAAAAGTGAAATAGTCACCCTTACGGGCAGCTGTTTCACTTTTTGCAGGGGCAGAAGGATTTGATTCTCGCCTGTCGTCCCGGCGGGACACACTCACCCCTCGGCATGCGGTTTTAGAGTGACTGTTGGATTTGAATTAAGCCACATTGCAGCTGGATTTTTTTGGCAGTGTTGAGCCGTTTCAAAGTGGCAAGTACACGCCCCAAAACCTTCTGATGATTTCTTGATGATATTTCGAGTTTTTACTCACAGTCAGGTCAAAATTCGAGACGCTGAAAACAAAGAAAATTGCACCATGTCATCTTTGCTTTGCAGTTCTTGTTGCAGAGCTTTTTTGATAGATTAATAACAATTTGAAGTATTAAATTGTATAAGAGTATATGCTAGAATTTTTTATACACATGAAATGGAGGAAACTCTGTATGGCAAAACCAAAGACAAAAAAGTGCCTTGTGGCAATTAAGCATAACGGCGAATATTACATCCGTCGAAAATTCGGCGAAAACAAGAAATTTCAATTTGTAGAGATTCAGTATGATTGCCAACAAAAGTTTAAAAACAATAATTTTGAGTTAAGACAAGAAATCGTAAAGCAGATACAAGAAGGGACCTCGTTTAGGAACACTATTTACGACAAAAGGCGAAGTGAAAGTGCCGTTTCTTTACGCCGAAGTTGTTTTGACAGACATCTGAAATATGCGATTTTCTTAAGCAATGAAATGAATGAAAAATCAAAAGATATCAATGTTCCTTATAACAAAAAATTAAATGAGCAATGTGATGAGAACACAAAAAAGGTACTGCATGATATAAAAATCAGAGCACTGCTAGCCCCTTTGCTGGTGTACTTGTTGTATGCCATTTCCTTTATTCTTCTTTGTATACTGCGAGTTGCAAATCAACAAAAGCTAGAACTTACTTCTTTTTTATTTGCTATACTTCTTCCATTCGTGAAACATCTAACCCAAATTGTTTTGCGGATTCCTATGAAAACTTGTGCAAAATTTTGGTCATGCTTGTTGAAATCGGAATTCAGACAACTGATTCCGATGTTGGCGTTTCTTTTAGCAGTCGGTATATTAGCGCCGACTTACCCTTTACTTGCTTCTTACAACTTTCCTCTGTCAGAGATAGGAATTGTATTGATTTTTATCGATGCAATCGTTGACCTTTTTCAAAGTGATTTGTAATCACGCATTGCTTTTAAGAAAATCTCGAACAAGGATTCGAAAAGCTTGCGAATTTCTCCTAGATGTGGTATACTGTTTTCAACTATTATGGCATATGTTGCCTGCCCATGCGGGAGGAGCGATTATGCGCTTCATTGGTTCAAAGGCACTTTTGCTTGAGGATATATATGATATCATTTCCGAAGAGATCAAAGGACCCATCGAAACAGTTGGCGATCTGTTCAGCGGTTCAGGCGTTGTTTCTCAATTCTTCAAGCGAAAAGGGTACAAGGTAATAAGCAACGATCTGATGTGCATGAGCTATGTGATAGCCCGTGGGTATCTCGATTTGAACACCGCACCGACTTTCAGCGGCTTGAATGGTATGGACGTGTTTTCCTATTTGAATGGATTACGAGAGCCAGAAGAGTCAGAAAATTCCTTTGTTTTCAAAAACTTTTCCCCAAATGAAGCCTCTGCCCGAATGTATTTTCAGCCAGGAAACGCTAAAAAAATCGATGCCATTCGGCAGCAAATCGAACTGTGGTTTTCTGGCAGTTCAATCACCGAAAATGAGTATTTTTATCTGCTGACATCACTGCTTTTGGCAGTTCCCTATGTTTCAAATATTGCGGGAGTCTATGCGGCTTATCTCAAGCATTGGGATGCCAGAACATACAAGCCGCTGTACTTGGAACCCGTTCCCATTGTTCCAAGCCGCTATCAGTGCGAGGTGTTCAACATGGATGCGGTAGAGTTATGCAAGCACAAGCGGTTTGACCTTGTTTACATTGACCCCCCCTATAACCAAAGACAATATAGCCCCAATTATCATGTGCTGGAAACCATTGCACGTTATGATTCTCCTGCTTTACATGGCGTTACCGGAATGAGGGATTATGAGAGGTCAGATTTCTGCATAAAGGGGAAAGTAAAAAATGCATTTCAAACCTTGTTCAAAAATCTTCAGTCAAAATATGCAATTGTAAGCTATAACAATGAAGGCTTGCTTTCCACAATAGAGCTTACCGATTTGCTTTCTAATTATGGAAAGGTGAAATTGAAGGAAATCCCGTACAGACGGTACAAAAGCAAGATACCGAACAACTCCAAAGGACTGAAAGAACAACTTTACTTTGTCGACATGAGGTGACAGCATGAAAACGGTACTACTGAAAAGTCCCATGAATTATATAGGAAACAAGTATCGTGTTTTGGAGCAGATATTACCTTTGTTTCCGCAATGCAATACCTTCGTCGACCTTTTTGCAGGCGGGCTGGATGTTTCGGTAAATGAAGATGCGGCAGATGTATATTGCAATGACATTAACTGTTACCTCATTGATATTTATAGGGCTTTTCAAGAGAACGGCTACGAAGCGGTTCTCGCTCATGCCGAACAGAGGATCGAAGAATATGGGCTTTCCAAGGAGAATGAGGGAGGGTATCTGGCATTTCGGAACTTCTACAACCATTCTGAAAGAAATCCCCTGGATTTGTATTTGCTGATGAATTATGGCTTCAATTATCAATTCCGCTTTAATTCCAAGCATGAATTCAACAATCCATTTGGAAGGAATCGAAGCAGCTTCAATGCTGCTCTGCAAGAGCGGCTTCAGTTTTTTGTGGAGCGAATTGAGACCTTCAAATTTTCCAGTACAGATTTCCGTGATTTTGATTTTTCAGTCTTGGAAGAGGGTGACTTGATTTATTGTGATCCTCCTTACTCGCTCAGTATCGGTTCCTACAATGACGGCAAACGGGGCTTTAAGGGTTGGTCTAAAAACGATGATCTTGATCTGATGGATATTCTGGATTCCTTGGCTGATCGGGGTGTGAAATTTGCCCTTTCAAACGTGACGGAGCATAAGGGACAGGAACATACCTCATTGAAGCGGTGGGCGGAGAAATATACAACGTATGTGATTGACCGTGCATATGGAAATTGCAGTTACCACTTAAACGATAGAAACACTTCCACGAAAGAGGTGTTGATTACGAATGAGTAGAGCTTTTGGCTGGGTTCAGGACGGCGGCTCCTTTGAAAATTTGAAAAGAGTTTTGGCTGCTATCACCCCCGATTCGGAATTGAATACCCTTTTGCGGGAACAATGGATTCCTGCTTATGTGCCGGAAAGATATGGGCGGCAGGAGCTGATAATGGCGATTACGGGAGAGAACTGCAATGCTGTTCCATACAGTCTTCTGCGAGGAAGCGGCTCTTCCAACCAGCTTACTGTTGCGGAAAATATTGAAATGTTTGGTTACAGAGAGGAAGAAGCAGAAAGGATTGTTCGCAAAGGCGGGCGGGGAAACGCAGCTTGCTCCGGCATTGGACAAGCTGCTGTACCGGCGCAGAAGAATATGCCCAACGGAGAAAAGAAGCCTTACCAGAGCGACTGGTCAACAGACAGCTTTATCCGCTGGGGTATTTCTCTTGCGTTTATTAAGTATGATTCCGATACAGATAGCTGTAGTATTTCAAATCTTGGGCGGCGTTTTGCGCTATGTGAAGCTGGAAGTGATGAAGAAAAGGTTATTCTGGGAGAAGCGTTGGAATCCTATCCGCCCGCTTGCCGTGTCTTAAGACTGTTAGCAGAACAAGGGCATTTGACAAAATTTGAGATTGGCAGACAGCTTGGCTTTGTTGGGGAGGCTGGATTCACTTCCCTGCCGCAGTCCTATTATGTAGGTGGGATATGCACGGCAGCTACTCTTGCAGAAAAAGCAGAAATCAGAGCAAATTTTGAGGGCAGCAGCGATAAATATGCCAGAATGATTGCCGGTTGGCTTTGTAAGATCGGCTGGATTGAAAAGATTCCGAAAACCGTTACAGAGTGGTATCTTGGCAGAAATTACACCGTGGAAATCGGACAAAGCTATATGATAACCGCACAAGGTCTGTCCCGTTTGAATCGGATTTTGGGGAGAAGCCGGCATCGCCGTTCTCCGAAAGTTGTATTCTGGAATATGCTCGCTACGGCAGCGCCCGATAGTAATTATCTTCGCAATCGAAGATGTTATATCTTGAAATCCCTTGTCAGTCCTAAGACTGTAGAAGAGATTCAAGTGTATCTCGCCGCTAAAGAAATCGAAGCTTCTACAGTGACAATTCAAGACGATTTGCAAAATTTCACTGATATTGGCTTGGAAATTGAACGCAGGGATGCACGCTATAAGCTGAAAGACGAAATTGTTCAGTTGGAAATTCCTGCTGAGGCTGTGTATACAGAAAGGACGGAGCTTTCTGTAGTGAAAGATGAAGTGAGAGCGCAGTTGACCAGCATTGACCACAGATATTTGGCATTGATTGATTTGGCTTATGACCACAATTCAAGCCGAGAGTTTGAAATTGAAACCATGTCTCTTTTGACAGAAGAACTGGATTTTCAGGGTCTGCATCTCGGTGGCTCTCGAAAGCCCGATGGTCTGTTCTATAAAAACGCAGACGGTGTGATCGTCGATACAAAAGCCTATTCCAATGGATATAACCTGCCAATCCCGCAGGCGGACGAAATGATTCGTTACATTGAAGAAAACAAATCAAGAGGCGACATCAATCGTAACCACTGGTGGGAGAACTTCAGCGATGAAGTTCAGAATTTTAGTTTTCTCTTTGTTTCTTCAGAATTTCGTGGCTCATTTCTGGATAATATCCGTTATATCCACGACAGGACAGGTTATTGTGGATCGGTGATTTCCGCTAAAAATTTGCTGTTGTTTGCGGAAAGAGTCAGCTCCGGAGAACTGGCGTATGAGGAGAGCTTTGATGTGCTAAGGGGCAATGATGAAGCTGGGTGTGAAAGAATGTAAGTTTTGATTCTTTTTCTATATCTGTGGGATCACAGTTCATTAGTGCATTCGCAGCATATCCTCTTGTACAGCGGCGGGCATTGCCCGCCGCTCAGCTGTTTTTTGAGGCATTGAACGGTATGCTTTTTACGATCCACTCCGCAGGTGGTTTATCAAAAACGGAATACCGGTAGGGAGAATTGTCGTGTTCATCAGAACATCATCGGTATCACAAAGCTGTCAACGACATTTTTGAGTAAAAAAGCCCGTTCAAAATCTGACCCGCAGAAAAGAAAACACCAACTCCAGCATGGCTTTTATGTTTCGTGGGGGCACTCTTGCAATAGCGCTTCCGCGGCTTGGCGCAGGGTGACCCTGCGTTCCATAGCGAGCTGTTCGACGGTGCGGTGAGCCTCCCGCTCGGTCAAATGCTTCTGTTCAATCAAAAGCCACTTGGCGCGGTTGACGATCCGCAGCTCCCGAATTTTTTCTTCTACGGTGGCTTGATTTTCCCGCCGCCGACGTAATCGCTCCCGCGTGGCACACAACGCGCGGACGGCTTGAGCGAATAGAACGCCGCTGCTGGGCTTTGAAAGAGCGACGACCCCGCTGGTCACCACCCGATAGTGAAGCTCTTCAAAAAAATCCGTTCCCGCAAGCAGCAGCACTCCCGCGTCCGTTTTGGCACAGGCCTCCTCCGCAAAATCTATTCCGGGGTCGTCCGGCAGAGGAGAATTGACCAGCACCAAATCAAAATCCTGTTCCAGCAAAAGGCGCTTTGCTTCTCCAATGCTGCCCGCCGTGACCACAGGCTCATATTCCCCCGGAGAGAGAAAGGAAGAGAGGGCCTGATTCAGTTTTTTTGACGCAGAAACCAACAATACACTATATGTGTTAGGCTGAAACACCATAGGCCCGCCTCCTTTCCTGAAATACTGGAAAAGCCTGTTTAGTCTCGAAGTAACCGGGCGATCAAACTATAGGGATTTTGCTCCGGACCTTCTACCGGGAACCGCGTTTCCTGCCCATCATGATACGACAACAGGATCATATGATTTGCAGGATAAGAAAAATCGGCATAAAAACCGTTTTGGGCGGCAATGGTGCGCGCCACAGCCCGGAAGATCACCATGCGATCCGCCGCAGCCAGCGGACCGGCACTGTGGAGAAGGATCAGGTTCTGCCCAGGGCCCTTGGCGTGGAGGGAGCCCTTGGGTTGGATCCCCATCTGCTCCAATGTCAGGCAGATGGCCCTGCGCACATTTTCTCCCCGGTCCTCCGGGGCAATGTCCAGATACCCGGCACAGTCGCAGGGATCCTCCGTGGGCAGCCCGTGCTCGTCCAGCCGGAACAGGGTGAATTCCATCAGGGCGTTGAGCAGTAGACCGGAAGGTTTTTTCTCTGCCGCCAGCTTCAGCTGCCGGCGGGGATCCTCCTCAAAGGGGGAGCCGTCCGGCAGGCACAGGTCGCAGAACATATGGGCCACCTTCCCGTGTTGGGGCCGCCAGGGGAGCTGGATCAGCGTTTCGGGATCGGGGAAAAGCAGGAGCTTTCCCTCCGGCAGTCCCTCCAGCACGCTGCTTTCCAGGGGAAAGCCGTTTTCAAAGACCTCCGGCAGCTCACCGGGCATGACGGCCACGTTTTTCTGCCTGCCCTGCTTGTCGCAGAACGCCAGGCGGATAAACTTCACGTCCTCGCTTTCCACATACTGTATCACATCGTCCCAGGTAAATTTCATAGCGATGTCATTTCTCCTTCTCTCAGTTTGCAACGTACATCTGGCGGTATGGGTTCCGGCCGTCCGGAGTCACCAGGGTAAAGGGCGCATCCAGAACCTCCGCCGGATCTTTGCCGAAACAGCGGCAGAACTCCTCCACATAGGAACGGATCATCTCCAGGTCATTTTCGGAGGCGGGCCGGGCGGTGACTTGTGCGGGAAACAGAATGTCCCGGCAGTCGGAGCGCAGGAAGACCTTCCCGCCGTGCATTCCCGTGCAGGGAAAATTTCCCACAATGGGGCCGGAGGTGTTCAGGCCCAAAACCAGAATGATCCCGCCGGCCTGATATTCCCCCAAAAAGCTGCCCGCCTTGCCGCCGATGACCATGACCGGCAGCTTATCCTCGTATTCCTTCATGTGAACGCCGCAGCGGTAGCCTGCGCAGCCCTCCACCAGAATGGAGCCGCCCCGCATGGCATAGCCCGCGGTGTCGCCCACGTTGCCGTGGATCACAATGCGCCCGGCGTTCATGGTGTCGCCCACGGCGTCCTGGGCGTTGCCCATCACCTCCAGGCTGCCCCCGTTGAGGTAGGCTCCCAGGGCGTTTCCGGGGATCCCGGTGATTCTGACGTCCAGCTGCTTCATGCCTGCGCCAAGAAAGCGCTGGCCCAGGCAGTCTTTAAGCAGTACCTGCCCGGAGGACTGTTCCAAAAGAGTTCCCAATTCCTGAAAGCTCTTTCCGGCGGCGGAAATTTCCTTTGCTGCTGTCATTATACCACACCTCCCAGAGTTTGACCACGATATTGCGCGCCAAAAGGCAGAAGCCCCGGCGATTTTTTCACAGCCTCAAAATCCAGGGAACTCAGCGGCCGCTGTTCCCGGATCAGAGCGGTGTAGATCCCGGCCCGCTCCACGTTCCCCAGCAACAGGAATCCCCAAAGCCGGTCGTCCTTGATAAAGAGGCGTTTCATGGTGTTCTTTCCCTTTTCTTCATAGACCTCTGCCCCCTCCGGACAGCTACCCGCCGTCATCAAATGAAGGCCAAAAAATCCGATGGAATTCATAGGAACGTCGGAAAGGAAGCGCTCCGTTCCTCCGGCCATGTTTCTTCCTGCGCACAGGCCCTGCATGGCGGCATGGGGCAAAATAAGATACGGCCCGGTGCAGTCTCCGGCGGCGTACACATGGGGCAGGCTGGTTTTCATGGCGGGATCTGTCACGATGCTCCGTTCCGCCGCTCCGCCCGCCTCCCTCAGCAGGACGGTATTGGGCCGCACGCCCACCGCCAGCACCAGCACATCGAATTCCACCGTTTCTCCCCCGGTGAGCCGGGCGGTATGTTCCGTAAATTCCTCCACGGTTTTTCCAAGCCTCAAAGCAATTCCATTTTGCTCCAGATGCGCTTCCACCAGGGCGGCGCTGTCCGTCTGCAAAATGCTGGAAAGCACATGCGGCGCTAAGTCGCAGACAGTGATCTCCTTTGCACGGCCATGGAGTCCCTCCGCCGCCTTCAGGCCGATAAGCCCGCCGCCCAGGATCAATACCCGGCTTTCCGGCGTGACGGCCTGCTTCAGGGCCTGGGCGTCGGAAAGGGTGAGAAAGGAGAACTTTTTTCCCACCCGCTCCAGCCCCTTCATGGGCGGCACAAAGGGAACAGAGCCGGTGCAGAGGCAGAGCTCGTCATAAAAGAGAGCGCTGCCATCTGAAAGCAGTACCTGCCGCTTTTCCGGCAGCAGCCTTTCCGCCCTGATCCCGTGAAGGGCGTTGACGCGGTTTCTTTCGTAAAAATCCTGTCCCCGGTAGCTCATGCGGGAAAGGTCGGTTTTTCCTTCCAGATAGTAGGAGATCAACGGCCGGCCGTAATTGGAAACAGGCTCTTCGGAAATCAGCGTGATCCTTCCCGCAGGATCGCGGCTGCGAATTCCCTCGATACAGCTTACACCGGCGACCCCGCCGCCGATGATGACATATTGCTTCACGCTTTCTCCTCCCCTTCCTCAAAAACAATAGCGCCGTTGGGACAGCCCTTGACGCAGGCCGGCTCACCGCAGGCGTTATCCAGGCAAAGCTCGCACTTCAGCGCCGATCCGTCGGGCCCGGCGGTCACGGCCCCATAGGGGCAGACCAATACGCAGGTCAGGCAGCCCACGCATTTTTCCCGGTCGATCCGCACCGCGCCCTCCTTCTTTTCCAGCGCTCCGGAAATGCAGCTTCTGACGCAGATGGGATCGTCACAATGGCGGCAGCTTACCGCAAAGCTGATTTTATCGTCTTCCTCGATCCGGATCCGGGGAAAAATAGGCTTTCCCTTCAGCGCCTTTCCCATATCATCGCTTCCGCTGCCCGCAAAGGCACAGTTATATTCGCACAAATGGCACCCAAGGCACCATTTTTCCTTGACATAAATCCGTTTCATGCTCCCGCGTGGGAGATCCCCAGGATCTCCAGCTCCTTTTCAGTTAGTCCGATGCCCCGAAGCATCAGCCGGTTGCCCCGCAGGGCTTCGATGGAGTTGATGCCCATGCCGCCCATCAACTCCTTGATCTCGTGGTTCCATGCAGTCATCAGATTCACAAGACGTTGGGAACCGATATCCGGGTTCAGCCGCTTGACCAGCTCCGGCCGCTGGGTGGCAATGCCCCAGTTGCACTTGCCGGTCTGGCAGGTACGGCACAGGTGGCAGCCCAAAGCCAGCAGTGCCGCCGTGGCAACGTAAACGGCGTCCGCTCCCAGGGCGACGGCCTTTACCACATCGGCGGAGGAGCGGATACTGCCGCCCACCACCAGGCTCACACTGCTGCGGATCCCCTCGTCCCGCAGGCGCTGATCCACGGCGGCCAAAGCCAGCTCAATGGGGATTCCCACGCTGTCCCGGATCCGGGTGGGCGCCGCGCCGGTGCCGCCCCGGAAACCGTCGATGGCAATGATATCCGCTCCGCTGCGGGCAATGCCGCTGGCAATCGCCGCAATATTATGAACCGCCGCCACTTTGACGACGACGGGCTTCCGGTGGTGGGTCGCCTGCTTCAGGGAATAGACCAGCTGGCGCAGATCCTCGATGGAGTAAATATCGTGATGCGGTGCGGGAGAGATCGCGTCGGAGCCTTCCGGGATCATTCTGGTGCGGGAAATGTCCGCCCCCACCTTGGCGCCGGGCAGATGTCCGCCGATCCCGGGCTTCGCGCCCTGTCCCATTTTGATCTCAATGGCCGCGCCCGCATTGAGATAGTCCTCATGCACGCCGAACCGGCCGCTTGCCACCTGTACAATGGTGTTGGGGCCATAGGCGTAAAAATCCTCGTGAAGCCCTCCCTCGCCGGTGTTGTAGTAAATCCCCAGCTCTTCGGCGGCCCTGGCCAGGCTTTCATGGGCATTGTAGCTGATGGAGCCATAGCTCATAGCGGAGAACATGACCGGCATGGAAAGCTCCAGCTGGGGAGGAAGCTCGCAGCTCAGGGAGCCGTCCGGCCTCCGTTCCGGCCGGGTGGGCTTTTTTCCCAGAAAGACCCGGGTCTCCATCGGCTCCCGCAGAGGGTCGATGGAGGGGTTTGTCACCTGAGAGGCATTGATCAGCAGCTTATCCCAATAGACGGGATAGGGCTTGGGATTCCCCATGGAGGAAAGCAGCACGCCGCCGCTCCCCGCCTGCTTGTAGACCTCCTTGATAGTGTCGCTGTCCCAGTTGGCGTTTTCCCGAAGGGCGCAGTCGGATTTTACAATTTTCAGCGCCCTTGTGGGGCACAGGGAAACGCACCGTTGGCAGTCCACACATTTTGTCTCATCGCTGAACATTTTTTGGAGATCACCGTCATAGCGGTGGACCTCGTTTGCACACTGGCGCTCACAGACCCGGCACTGGATACAGCGGTCCTCATTCCGGATCACTTCAAATTCCGGAGCAAAATAAGAAATTCCCATCAGTAAGCTCCCTCCTTCACACGGACGATGACCGGATCCCCGCCGGAGGGGGCCCAGATATTCTCCGCCGCCGGCTCCATGGCGCAGATGGCGGCCTCCTCACTGGCGAGAAAGACCAGGTCGTCCTTTTCTCCCACTACCATGCTGCGCAGCTTCAGGCGGTCGTTTAAGGCCATCAGCCCGCCGGAGAAGCCCAGGATAATGGAAAAGGGGCCGGTGATCAGCAGGCTGGAGAAAACGGTTCGCAGGTAAGAAAGCTGACGGCGCTCCGCTTCGGGCCTGCGTTCGATAGTGCTCCAGAAGGGAGCCGCTATCACAGAGGCCGTCTCCGACAGGGAAAGCCCCTGCTTCCGCTGAAGGAAATCAGCGATATAGGTAATGACCTCCGTATCGGTCTGCAGGGTGCATTTATAGCCGTACATCTCGATAAACCGCCGGTTTGCGTCGTAGGAGGAGATCTCTCCGTTATGTACGATGGTGCGGTCCAAAAGGGCAAAGGGGTGCGCCCCGCCCCACCAGCCGGGAGTGTTGGTGGGATAACGGCCGTGGGCGGTCCAGCAGTAGGCCTCGTATTCCTCCAGCCGGTAAAATTCCCCCACGTCCTCCGGGTAGCCCACCGCCTTGAAGACCCCCATGTTCTTTCCGCTGGAAAACACATAGGCCCCATCGATAGTGGTGTTGATGCGCATGACCGCCCGAGCGATAAACTCGTTTTCGTCCAGCTGCATTCTTTGCAGCACCGAGCGCAGAGGGGTGACGAAATACCGCCAGATCAGGGGTTCATCCGTGATGGCCGGCAGCTTTCGGGTGGGTATGTTTTCCGCCCGGACGATCTCCAGCACAGAGCGCAAATAGGCCTCGCACTCGCTTCTGACACTGTCGTTGTCGTAAAAGATGTGCAGGGCAAAGAAATCCCGGTACTCCGGGTAGATGCCGTAGCCGGCAAAGCCGCCGCCCAGGCCGTTGGAGCGCTCGTGCATGGGCCGCATGGAGCGAATGATACCCTCGCCGGTCATTCTGCGGCCCTCCCGGGAGATCACTGCGGAAATTGCACAGCCGGAGGGGATCCGCACCTTCCCTTCTTTCAGATTCGGAGCTGTCATAACAATCCCTTTCCTTTCCTGAATAAAGAAAGAACAAAGGCGCTTTCTTTTCTTTGCCCGCAGCAAACAAAAGAGAACGCCTTTGTTCTCAGCGCATATTATACAATATGAAGGGACGGCTTGTCAATACTTCATATTCAAAAAAATTTTTTGAAAAAATCGAAGAAAAATGAATCTCTGCACTTGACAACTTGCAAAAACAGGTGTATAGTAGTCGGCGTTGAGAGACAACGGCGTCTCGGAGGAAGCTCCGGCTGTTGTCTCTCTTTTTTGTTTGTCAATCTTTGTTGAAGGAGCGGTCAATATGGAAAATAAGCAAAATGTCCCCAGCTATTTCGGAAGCATGGTCTTTGACGACCAGGTCATGCGGGCCCGGCTGTCCCCGGAAATCTATCATTCCCTGAAACAGACGATCCGCAGGGGAGCAAGGCTGGATCTGTCCCTGGCCAACGCGGTGGCCGCCGCCATGTGCGCTTGGGCGGTGGAGAAAGGGGCCACTCATTTTACTCACTGGTTCCAGCCCCTGACAGGCATTACGGCGGAAAAGCACGACAGCTTCATCAACCCCGCGCCGGACGGGCGGGTGATCATGGAATTCTCCGGAAAAGAGCTGATCCGGGGCGAGCCGGACGCTTCCTCCTTCCCCTCCGGCGGCCTGCGGGCCACCTTTGAAGCCAGGGGCTACACCGCCTGGGACCCCACCAGCTATGCTTTCATCAAGGGAAAAACCCTGTGTATTCCCACGGCCTTCTGCTCCTACGGTGGAGAAGCCCTGGATAAAAAAACGCCCCTGCTGCGTTCCATGGAAGCCCTGAACCGGCAGGCTCTGCGGATTTTGAAGCTTTTCGGCCATGATGAGGTCACCAGGGTCACCACCAGCGTGGGGCCGGAACAGGAATACTTTCTGGTGGACCGGGAGATGTACTTAAAGCGCAGGGATCTGATCTACACTGGCCGCACTCTGTTTGGGGCAAAGCCCCCCAAGGGGCAGGAGCTGGAGGATCACTATTTCGGCTCTATTAAACCCAGGGTGCAGGCCTATATGGACGATTTGAACGAGGAGCTGTGGAAGCTGGGGGTGCTGGCGAAAACAGAGCACAACGAGGTCGCCCCCGCCCAGCATGAGCTTGCCCCCATTTATTCCAGCACTAACGCGGCCACCGACCACAACCAGCTGACCATGGAGATCATGAAGAAGGTGGCAAGAAAGCACGGCCTCGTGTGCCTGCTTCATGAAAAGCCCTTTGCCGGGGTCAACGGCAGCGGCAAGCACAACAACTGGTCCATGGCCACCGACACGGGCGCGAACCTTCTTTCTCCCGGGGAAACGCCTTATGAAAACGCCCAGTTTCTGCTGTTCCTGGTGGCGGTGATCAAGGCGGTGGATGAATACCAGAGCCTGCTGCGTCTCAGCGTGGCCACCGCTGGGAACGATCACCGGCTGGGGGCAAACGAAGCCCCGCCCGCCGTGATCTCCATTTTCCTGGGCGACGAGCTTTCCGCCGTGCTGGAGGCCATTGAAACGGATTCCCCCTATGCCGGAGCAAAGAAGCAGAAGATGGTGCTGGGCGTGGATTCTCTTCCCCGGATCACCCGGGACGCCACCGACCGCAACCGCACCTCTCCCTTTGCCTTTACCGGCAACAAGTTTGAGTTCCGCATGGTGGGCTCCAGCAACTCCATTGCCTGCGCCAACATTATGCTCAACGCCGCTGTGGCGGAGGCGTTGCGGCAGTTTGCCGATACGCTGGAGGGGGCAAAAGACTTTGACAGCGCCCTGCATACGCTCATTAAGGAAACCATCACCGCCCACAAGCGGATCATCTTCAACGGCAACGGCTACGATGAAAGCTGGATCAAAGAAGCCGTGGAACAGCGGGGACTTTTGAACCTGCCCACCACGCCGGACGCCATGGCTCGTCTGTTGGATCAAGAGAATGTGGATATGCTCGTTTCCCAAGGTGTATTCCGGGAAAGCGAGCTGCGCTCCCGCTATGAGATCCAGCTGGAAAATTACACCCGCACGGTGAAGATCGAGGCCCTGACCATGGTGGATATGGCAAGAAAGGAGATCCTGCCGGCAGCGGCGGGAAGTTCGGCCCGTTTGGCAAAGGCCATAACGGACAAAAAGGCCTCCGGCTGCGCGGTCAGCGGCTATGAACAGAAGCTGAGCGATGTGCTGTGCGCCCTGCTGGACGAAATCGACAGCGCCGCGGAAAAATTGGAAAACGCCGTCGATGGGCTGGAGCGCGCCGGGGACGTTACCGCCGAAGCCTGCTTTATCCGGGACGAAATTCTTCCCGCCATGGAAAAGCTCCGCACGCCCTGCGATAAGGCGGAGACAGTGGTGCCGCGAAAAGATTGGCCCTTCCCCACCTACGGGGATCTGCTGTTCGGCGTATAATCGTTTGCTTTCCAAAAGAAAGGGGTAACAGAGTATGTCAGTTGAATTTTGGTTTTTGATAGGAGCTGCTTTGGTGTTCTGGATGCAGGCGGGCTTTGCCATGGTGGAAACGGGCTTTACCCGGGCCAAAAACGCCGGCAATATTATTATGAAGAACCTGATGGATTTTTGTATTGGCACAGTGGTGTTTTCTTTACTGGGATATACACTGATGATGGGAGAAGACGCCCTGTTCGGCCTAATCGGCCTGCCCAATATGGATTTGTTCACCCATTTCCGGGAGTTCATCGCTTCTCCCGCAGAGGGCTTTACCGATGCTTCCTATTTCGTTTTTAACCTTGTGTTCTGCGCCACCACCGCCACCATCGTGTCCGGCGCCATGGCGGAGCGCACCAAATTTTCCGCCTACTGCATTTATTCCGGTGTGATCTCCCTTCTGGTCTACCCCATCGAGGCGCATTGGATCTGGGGCGGCGGCTGGCTTTCCCAGCTGGGCTTCCACGATTACGCCGGTTCCTGCGCCATTCACATGGTGGGCGGCATTGCGGCCCTGGTGGGAGCGGTCATTCTTGGGCCTAGGATCGGCAAGTATGTTCGGGATAAGAGCGGCAAAGTGATCAAGATAAACGCCATTCCCGGCCATTCCATCCCTCTGGGCGCATTGGGCGTATTCATTCTTTGGCTGGGCTGGTACGGCTTTAACGGCGCGGCGGCCACCACACCCTCCGAGCTGTCCTCCATTTTTCTGACTACCACCATCGCCCCCTCTGTGGCCACCTGCACCACCATGATCTATACCTGGGTCAAAAACGGAAAGCCCGATGTTTCCATGTGCCTGAACGCTTCTCTGGCAGGCCTGGTGGGCGTTACCGCGGGCTGCGACGCCTTTGACGCTATCGGCGCTTCCGTTGTAGGCATTGTTTCCGGCATTCTGGTAGTGGTCGTGGTAGAGGTGCTTGACCTGAAGCTGCATGTAGACGATCCCGTGGGCGCTGTAGGCGTTCACATGGCAAACGGCGCCTGGGGCACCCTGGCAGTAGGTCTTCTGGCAAACCCGGACGCGCCCGCCGGACTTTCCGGCCTGTTCTATACCGGCAGCTTCCGCCTGCTGGGAATCCAGTTCCTCGGCTTTGCGGCGGTGGCCGTCTATGCGGCAGCCGCCATGCTCGTCACCTTCCAGATCATTCGGAAGACCAACGGACTCCGGGCCGAAGCGGAGGATGAGCTCAGGGGCCTGGATATTTCCGAGCACGGCCTTCCCAGCGCTTATGCGGATTTTGCCCCCGCTGTGGAGAAGTACGCCGCCTTTGCCTCCAGTGAGGAAATCGTCGCCGTAACCGGCACCACTCCGGTGGCGGAGGCCGTCCCGGTCAAGCGGGAGCCTTCCTTCGAACCTGACGGCAGCAAATTCACCAAGGTGGAGATCATCTTCAAGGAAGAGCGGCTATACGCCCTGAAGGAAGCCATGACGAAGCTTGGAATCACCGGTATGACCGTTTCCCACGTCATGGGCTGCGGCATACAGAAGGGCCGCCCGGAATACTACCGCGGCGTGGCGGTGGAGGCAAGTCTGCTGCCCAAAGTGCAGGTGGATATGGTCGTCAGCTCCGTGCCGGTGCGGGACGTGATCGAGACCGCCAAAAAAGTTTTGTATACCGGGCATATCGGCGATGGGAAAATCTTCGTCTATGACGTGGAGAACGTAATAAAGGTGCGCACCGGCGAAGAGGGCTTTGACGCCCTTCAGGACGTGGAATAATGAGAAAGCTCAATGAGGAATGCGGTGTGTTTGGGATTTGCGCCCCGGAATCCCGCGACTTGAGCACATTGACCTATTACGGTCTGACAGCCTTGCAGCACCGGGGGCAGGAAAGCGCCGGGATTGTAGTCAACGACCATGGGGTGTTTACCGCCTGCCGGGAAGCAGGCCTGGTCAGCGACATCTTTTCTTCCGTCCGGCTCAAAGAGCTGGGCATGGGAACGATCGCCGTAGGGCACGTGCGGTACGCCACCACCGGAGCGGACCGAAAGCGGAACGTTCAGCCTTTGCTGATCAATCACCACAAGGGGCGCATGGCACTGTGCCACAATGGAAATCTTGTCAATGCCTTTGAACTGCGTAAGGAGCTGGAAGAAAACGGATCGATCTTTCATACCACGACAGATTCGGAGGTAATCGCCTATCTTACCGTTCAGGAACGCCTGCGCTGCGGAAGCATTGAGGAAGCGGTAAGCAGAGCCATGCGCAGGATCGACGGGGCCTACTCCCTGGTGATCTCCTCCTCCCGAAAGCTCATTGCCGTCAGAGATCCTCACGGCTTCCGGCCGCTCTGTATGGGAAAGCGGGAGGACGGCGCGATTGTATTCGCTTCCGAAAGCTGTGCGCTGGACGCTGTTGGGGCCGCCTTTGTCCGTGACGTTCTCCCCGGCGAGATCATCGTGGCGGAAAAGGGAGCCGTGCGCAGCAGCATCCGTCCCCTCGGAAGCTGCCCAAAAACACTTTGCGCCTTTGAATACATCTACTTTTCCCGTCCCGATTCCATCATAGACGGCGTAAGCGTCACGCTGGCAAGGCAGAACGCGGGCCTGCTGCTTGCGAAGGAACACCCCGCGGCTGCCGATTTAGTCATAGGCGTACCCGATTCCGGCCTGGACGCCGCCATTGGTTACGCCAGAGGATCCGGCATTCCCTATGCAATGGGCTTTACCAAAAACAAGTATATCGGCCGCACCTTTATTGCTCCCACGCAGGAGCTGCGGGAAGCGGGAGTGGATTTGAAGCTCAATCCCATCAGTTCGGTGGTAACGGGAAAGCGGGTGGTATTGATCGACGACAGCATTGTTCGCGGCACAACCAGCAAACGGATCATCGCCCAGCTTCGAAGAGCCGGAGCGGCGGAGGTGCATATGCGTGTGTGCGCTCCGCCCTTTACGGCGCCCTGTTGGTACGGCACCGACATCGACAGCCCGGAAAATCTCATTGCGAACCGCCACACTCCGGAAGAAATTGCAAAGCTCATCGGCGCGGACAGTTTGGGATATCTCAGCCTTGACAGTGTTAGACAGTTTTCCCCGGAAGGACTTTGCACCGCCTGTTTCGGTGGCGGATATCCCACCGCGGTGCCTGCTCATGGAGAGAAAGCAAGATTTGAGGGAAAAATCGTAGATTGACAGAAAGGAGAACGCCTATGTGCTCCATTCTCGGATTCACAGAGCAAAGCGTCCCTGAGAAGCAGCTGAAGCGCTGCTTTGCCCGCACCCATTCCAGAGGGCCGGATATGGAACGGCTTGAAAATGCGGGAAAGGGCTGTCTTGGCTTTCAGCGCCTCGCCATCATGGGGCTTGAAGAAAGCGGCATGCAGCCCTTTCATCTGGGAAAGAATGCGGTGGTCTGCAACGGAGAGCTTTACGGCTTCCGCCCCAAAAAGAAAATGCTGGAGCAGGCGGGCTATCGCTTTCAAAGCGGCTCCGACTGCGAGATCCTTCTACCCCTCTACCGGGAATACGGCGTAAATATGTTTTCCATGCTGGACGCGGAATTTGCACTGATCCTGTACGATGGCGAAAAGCAGGACTGGATCGCCGCCAGGGACCCCATCGGCATTCGTCCCCTCTATTATGGAACGCTTGACAGCGGCGCCATGGCCTTCGCCAGCGAGCCGAAAAATCTGATGGGCTTAGTCGAAGCGATCCGTCCTTTCCCCCCCGGCTGCTATTACGCGAACGGTTCGTTCACCCGCTACGCCGATCCATCCGCCTCCACAGAAACCGTAAGCGGCGGTCTCGACGCCATCTGCACCGGAATTCGGGAAAGACTCATCGCGGGGGTGGAAAAGCGCCTGGACGCCGACGCCCCCTTGGGCTTTCTGCTTTCCGGCGGCCTCGATTCAAGCCTTGTCTGCGGAATTGCTTCCCGGCTCTTGAAAAAGCCGATCCGAACCTTTGCCATCGGCATGGACAGGGACGCCATCGACCTGAAGTATGCCCGCCAAACAGCGGATTTCATAGGCGCTGAGCATACAGAGGTCTATATGACCCGGCAGGACGTGCTGAACAACCTGAAAACGGTGATCTCCCTGCTGGGGACCTGGGATATCACCACCATCCGGGCCAGCATGGGCATGTACCTGTGCTGCAAGGCGATCCATGAGCAGACGGACGTGCGGGTGCTGCTTACGGGAGAGATCAGCGACGAGCTGTTCGGCTATAAATATACGGATTTTGCCCCCTCACCGGAAGCCTTTCAGCAGGAGGCGCAAAAACGCGTCAGAGAACTGCACCAGTACGATGTGCTCCGCGCCGACCGCTGTATCTCCGTAAACTCTTTGGAAGCCCGGGTCCCCTTTGGCGATCTGGAATTTGTGCGGTATGTGATGAGTATAGACCCCGCTTTGAAAACAAACACCTACGGCATGGGGAAATATCTGCTGCGAAAGGCTTTTGAGAACGATAAGCTTTTGCCGGAGGAAATTCTCTGGCGGCAGAAGGCGGCCTTTTCCGACGCGGTGGGCCATTCCATGGTGGACGATTTGAAAGCGCTGGCGGAAAGCGTCTACACCGACAGGGAATTTGAGGAAAAGCGGCAAGGCTATTCTCACGGCAGGCCCTTTACCAAAGAAAGCCTTTTGTATCGTGAAATTTTCGAGGAAAGCTACCCGGGCCAGGCCGAAATGATCTCCGATTTCTGGATGCCAAACCGCAGCTGGAAAGGCTGTGAGGTCAACGACCCTTCCGCCCGTGTGCTTTCCAACTATGGAGAAAGCGGGAAATAAAGCAATCGGTTTCTTCTCATCAGATCATTGCGCCGCTTATACCGGGAAACCAATTTGGAAACAGACCGAAAGGATTTTCGTCGCTGTAAAAAAGGATATGCCGCGCTTGCGGCATATCCTTTCAGCTTTTCATGGCACCTGATTCGATATTGTTCATCAAGGCCAGGATTGCAGGAATCAAGTCTCACTTTTTCTCGTTCCGTATCCAGTTCTTCGTCTGCGGCGTTTTTTAGGAAGGTACCCAATTCATCATAATTACCCACAGCGGCTAATACAGCAGCAGTGCCCGCTAATATAGGTAATCCCGTGCTCAGAAACCTTTTTAAACCCATTTTCCTAGGCAATCTCCTTGCTGCTTTTTTGCTTGTTATCTTATAAATCCAAAAACTGATTACCTCGGTCTGACACCCTCCGCCTTAGCAAATTGCTTTGCCGTCATTCCGAACTTATCCTTAAACGCCCGCTCAAAATGTGAGGAACTGGAAAATCCCAGCATTTCCGCAATCTCAAATACAAGGTGCTTTCCCTGCCGCAGTAATCTTGCGGCTTCGTCCAGCTTCTTTTCCCGGATATATTGGCTGGGAGGCAGGCCGGTTTCCCGCTTGAACAGCCCGGAAAAATACTGTGGGTTCAGCCCAGCGTGGGAAGCCGCGGCTTCCACCGTACAGCGCCCGTACAAATTGGCTTGCATGAAACGAATTGATTTTGCCACCGGTTGGGTGTAAGCCTTCGTTTCCAGGGCCTGCACCAGCGCCGCGTAGTGCCTGAGCGCCTGGATAGAGAGCAGTTCCACATCCTCTTTCAATTGGCAGTTCTCTACGGTATACAGATAGTAATCGCTGAGGGAGTAGCTCTCCTCCGGATCCAGCCCCAGCCGAATCGCCGCCCGGCACACTAACGCCACCAGGACGATGACACCGTTCTTCATGGCCCGCAGCCGTTGGGGGGCCATAACGTCGAAATAGCTTTTCGAGTGCTCCAGATAGGGAAGAAGTTCTTCCTCGGCGCCTCCTGTGAGATAGTGCTCAATGAGCAGAGTTTCTTCTTCCGGATCATGATGGCGAAAGCCGCTGAGTATCAAAGACTCAGCCGCCTTTTTCGCGTCGCAGATCGCCACAAAATCACCTCATAAATATATCAGAAATCTCAGATTTATGCTCTTACTATAATTCTTTCTCCACTATAATGCAAGCAATAAATCTGAACGGAGGGATAACGGTGAAAGCGATCGATCTGAATGGGTTATGGCAGATGTGCGTTTTAGGGGAAAGCGAAACACTCCCCGCAAATGTTCCCGGCACGGTGGCGGAGGCCATGCTGGCGGCGGAGAAAATTCCAGACCCCTATTGGCGGGATAACGAAACAAAGGTGCTGCCTGTGTTCGACAAAGACTATGTGTTCAGCAGGGCATTCCACGTGGAGGCTGAGCTGCTGGCCCATGACCGTGTATACCTGCGCTGCGACGGCTTGGATACCCTGGCTGAAATCACCCTGAACGGGGAGCGCTTGGCCGAGACCGATAATATGCACCGAATGTATCGGTTTGACGTGAAGGGGAGGCTTCGTGCCGGGGAAAATACGTTGTCCGTTCTGTTCCGCTCTCCCACCGCCGGGCTGGAAGGGTCTGGAATGGGCAGCTTTCCCACAGGACTACGTAAAGCTGCCTGTATGTATGGCTGGGACTGGGGCCTGTCCTTGCCGGACAGCGGCATCTGGCGGGACATCAGCATAGAGGCATTTAACGGGGCCCGGCTGGATTGGATCAGCATCGTGCAAGACCATACGCCGGGCCGGGTTACTCTGGACATCGCCCCGGAGGCAGAGGTGTGGGACGAGAATGTAATGCTGCGCGGCGAGGTATTGGATCCGGAAGGAAATCTCATAGGAGCGGGAAATGGAGCTTTTCAGGTGAAACTAGAAAATCCCCGGCTATGGCAGCCGGTAGGTTTTGGGGAGCAGCCGCTTTACACCGTGCGTATCACAGCCCAAAAGGACGGCAGGGCGCTTGATGCCCTGGAAAAGCATATTGGCCTGCGCACGGTGGAGCTGGACCGTTCCCGCCAACCGGACGGCTGCTGCGACTATTCGTTCAAAATCAACGGCCGGCCCGTCTATATCAGGGGGCAGGCAATGGTCATCGAAGACGCGTTCCTGGGCCGATCCACCCCAGAACGTTGGAAACGGCTGGTGGACAACGCGCTGCGCTCCAACCTGAACTGCATACGGGTGTGGGGTGGGGCCTACTATCCGCCGGAGCTGTTTTTTGAGCTGTGTGACCGCGCGGGGGTATTAGTATACATGGACTTCATGTTCGCCTGCCGCCCTTACCCGGCAGATGATGCGTTCTGCGAAAATATCCGTATGGAAGCGGAGCAGCAGGTCAAAATGATGGCAAGCCACCCAAGCTTGCTGGTGCTTTGCGGCAACAACGAGATTGGGCTGGTCCAGCAGTGCATGACCGATCCCAACGACCCCATTGGCAAAGCTCTGATGGGAACCTTCGGCAGCTTAAGCGGCGCCCTTACAGACAAAATGGTTCAGGTGCTGACGGACAATTATGACCGGCTTTTCCGGCAGCTGCTGAAAGAGACCAGCATTGAATATGCCCCGCAGATACCATATGTGTCGTCCTCGCCCTCCCTGCCGGAAGGGGTGGAGGGCTCCATCAAGGATATGATTACCAACGGAGATATGCACTTCTATCTGCAATATGTGGGCAATTTGCCTTATCAGGTCATGGCGAAGATCCCTGCCCGAATGCTGTCGGAGGTGGGTTTCCAAAGCTACCCATCCATGAAAACGATAAAAGAATTTTGTGTGCAGGAGGATATGCGGCCGGATTCGCCGGTGATGTACGCCCACCAGAAGTGCAAAAACGGTAACGAGACCATTGAGGAATACATGGGCAGAGACTACACCGTTCCGGAGGATTTCGGGGATTATGTATATCTGTCCCAGCTGATGGCCGCGGAGATCATGAAGTTCACAGCCGAAACTTACCGTCGCCAGAGCGCCTTTAATCGCGGGACGATCGTCTGGCAGTATAACGACTGCTGGCCGGTGGTGTCCTGGTCGGGGGTGGACTATTTTGGGCGCTGGAAGGCCCTGCAATATTTTATAAAACGTTTCTTTGCGCCCGTGCTGCTCAGCGCAAAAGTGGAAGACAGCCGCGCGGAGCTGTGGCTGTCAAATCAGAGTGGGAAAGGGTTTTCAGGGAAAGTCCTGTGGAAACTGCGGGATAACTTGGGAATGGTCGCAAAGGCTGGTGAAAAGCCCCTGACGGTACCAGTAGGAGAGAGCATACTGGCATACAGCCTGAACTTCGCCGAGGACCTGAAAAACCACCGGGACGGGTCATATCTGGAGTACACGCTGCATGATAAATACGACGTCCCCTTAAGCAGCGAAACAGCCCTGTTCTGTCTGCCGAAGGAATACCACTTTGAGCCCCTAAATATCAGCCTGGAGGTGAGCGGACAGGAAATTACCGTAACAGCCGACCGGTACGCAAAGGCCGTCATGCTGGATACGGTCCAGGGAGACTGCCTGTTCTCCGACAACTGGTTTGATCTGTCCGCTGGGGAGTCCAAGCAGATCACAGTCGTGCAGGGGGATGTAATGGGGAAAGAGAATTTGGAGGTAAAGGCATTGAATATGGTTATGTAGAGAGCGCCGACACCGATGTCAATATCACCAGATGCGCCAAGAAAGCCATGACTTTCTGCGCTCGCTCACCCCTCAGCACGCTCCGCATGCCGCAGTTTAGAGCCATTTGCACCCACAGAAGAAAGCCGAAGAAGCAACTGCTTTTTCGGCTTTCTTTGGCAGGGCAGAAGGATTCAATTTTCACCTGTCAGCTCGGTCTCCACTGGAGACCTCCCCCCCACCGGGACGCGCTCACCCCTCAGTACGTGATTTTGGAGGTGGATAAACATTCATAAATGAACGTTTGGAAAAAGCATGAGTGGGCATGTACCAACCGAATTTCCGCACGGTTGAGTGGTTTGTGTTTCTGAAACTTGCGCCCTGAGAAGCTTTATGATTTATTGATAATATTCAAAAGTCCGGGGCGCAAAACAGGCCAGTTTTGCGATTATAATTCAAAGCTTTTTAGAAGGGAAAAGCCATTTATTTTATAATGGTAATATGGAAATCGAGCTGTATCAAGCAGCAATTCCTTTCTCAAAATCTGCGCCGCTAAACAAAGAAAGCATTTCCAAATCGTACCATTTACTTTTTCAAAGTCTTAAAAACGATACGACAGCATAGCTTTAACGCCCTTTAGCTTCCCATCCCCATCATAAACCGTAACCAGAGCGATCTCCCCGCCATCCGTAGACTTAACAGAGAACACACCGCCTCCCGGCCTCATGTCCGTAAAGCTGTCTACAGCCTTGCCTTCATACCGTATGCTCCTCTTGCCGTCCTTCTCCTGATAGCTCACCCCATAGGGCGCATACTTCTCCATACGCTCCGCAATGGTCTCCCCGGAGCTGTCGCCAGTACCTTCAGTAGCGGTGGCTTCAGCGTTTATGACCGCCCCGCTCTCCACGAAACTTTTATCCTCCGCGCTTTCCTGCAAGCCGGTGAGCTCGCCATTCTCATAGACGGCCTCCAGGTCCAGGCCCTTCGTACCCAGGCTGTTGCACACCCACAGCTGGCGTTCCGGGTCGAACAGGCTGCGCACCGGCTGGCCGTTCCAGCTCATGGAGAGGCTGCCTGTTGGGCTATTGGCATTCGAATCAAAGGTCAGCCCAAACTTCTCGTACCGCTTCAGCTCCTGGGCAGTGCGCTCAGCTTCGTACTGGAATTCAGCACCCACATACCGCTGGCCCTCCAGGGCCTCCAAAAACATCTGCTCAGGCTCAAACTCCTCCAGCCGCACCAGGGGCCCCATCAGGTTGTAGCTGCCGTCGCCGTTATCCACCCGCTCCCGGACGGTCCGCACATCAATACTGCCCTCCGGGTCGTAATGCTCATACTGAGAAACCCATCCGCCCCCATGCTCCGCGCCGTCCACAAAAATTCGCACGCGCTGGCTGTTCCAGTACAGGTTGCCGTCGCTGTTCTGGAAGGTAAGCCCGCAGCTCTTGTAGTCGTCGAAAAGGCTCGTGTAGTCGAAAGTATCATCATAAAAATCGGACTGCTCTTTTGCCTCTATGGCGTTCTCCCAGTCCGCGCTGCCAACCACTCTGTCAAGCGGATTCATTACCAGCATGGTGTTCTCATCTCCGTCAACGGTCTTGGAGACAAGATAGCCGCTCTCAATCATGTTCAGAATTTCCTCGTACTCGGCTATTGTCTCGTCCACCATCTCCTGGGTCCAAGTGAACCAGCCGGTGCTTTGTGTCCAACCTTTTGAGCCGATCATATCCTGCAAATCCCTTTTCTCGTTCTCTAACCATGCGGCGTATTCTGCGGCAGTCCACCACTCGACCTCCGGCTCGGGGTATGCTGCGGCGAACTCCTCGTCGGTCATGGCGGTCCAGGTCTCTCCGTCATCGAAGCTGTAGTAGGTGGTGCCGTTTTCATCGGTATAGGAGACCAGGGCGGCATCTTTGTTTTCCACCACATAGCTGGTTTGGGGTGCATTATTATTGTTGTTATCCGCGCTGGCGGAGGTGGCAAAAACTGTCGCTGTACCGCCTATTAGGCAGATGGATAGAGCCAGCGCAATCATAGATTTCCTTTTAATAGTCATAATTGATTTTATCCTTTCTTCAATAGGAGCTTTGCTGAAATAATTTCCTATCAGGGGCGGCCCGCCTCTGCGCTCCTCCATGCGGATAAGCGCCATGGCGTACCCGGACCTCATGTCCTGTCCCAGTTGCCGGAGTACCGCTTCATCGCAGGCCAACTCGATGTCCAGGTTGGCAAAGAACAGCATGACCCAGACCAGCGGGTTGAACCAGTGCACGCAGAACGCGGCAGCCAGCGCCAGCTTCAAAAGTCCGTCAAACCGCCAGATATGCGCCCACTCGTGGGCCAGCACGCAGCCTAAAGTTTCCCTGTCGTCCCAGTCCGTTGACTTGGGCAGGAGTATCACCGGGCGCAGGATACCGTAGGTCAGCGGTGCGGCTATTCTGTCCGACTGCCGGACGGTGACCGGGCGGCGAAGCCTATGCTCCAGGAGCCACACACTCACATAGTCGTTGTGAACAGGCAGTGCCTCCCGGAACTCCCGACGGCATTTTACATAGACTGCCATAAAGTACCAGGAGCATACCAAGAATCCTGCCAGCCAGAGCGCGACCCAGGGGTCAACGCTTGCGGCAGCGCCGCCCACAGCAGTAGGCGTTCCGGTGGCTTCGCCCGCCCAAGCGGAAGGGGAGAGGGGCGCTATTACTGGCCCGGGCTGGTGTACCGCAACCGGCACGGGGCGGCTCAAAAGCGAGTACACACTGCACGGCGCGGGCAGGGAAAATGGTACCAGCAGGCGGATCAGCACCAGCCACCACAGCGCCGGGAATAGCCGCTTGGGCAGCCGTTGTAGAGCCAGCGTTCGGACCAGCAGGATCGCCAAAATCATGGCCGCGCCGGACAGGCTCATTTGCAGGAGGCTCATTTTTCCACCTCGCCCTCAACCATCTGTTTCAGCCGGTTAATTTGCTCCGCCGAGAGCTTTTTGCGCCCCAGCAGCGCGGCGAACAGCTTATCCACCGAGCCGTCGTACAGCTTGCCTATGAGTTCGTCGGTCTCGGCCTCCTGCACAGCTTCTTTTGGAATAAGGGCGTGACAGAGAAATCCTGGCTCACTGCGCTCGATAGCCCCTTTGGCAATACATTTTTTGATGACGGTGTATGTGGTGTTCATGTTCCAGCCGGTCTCGGCCTTAAGGATGTCGGAAATTTCTTTGGCGGTGCGGTCGCCGCCGCGCCAGAGAACGTTCATTACCTTGAGTTCGGAATCGAATAGTTTGATTGGCATTTTTATCGGCCCTTTCTTTGAAACTATTGCAATAGTTTGCACGTTTATACTATCACAATAGTGTGGGGCTGTCAAGACTATTGCAGTAGTTCAAATGTAAAGAAGTTGTGAATGGGGCGGCTACACCCGCCCGGTGAACTTCCGCAAACGGTACTACCGGATTTTGAAAGCTGCTGGGATAAAGCAGAAAGGTCTCCACAGCCTCAGACACACGTTTGGAAGTTTGCTAGTGAACGGTATACGTCAGCCAGACGGAACGCTGATGGCACTCTCGCCCCGCCAAGTGGCCGACCTCCTGGGTCACAGCACCTCACAGATAACCGAACTATATTATGTTAAAAAAGACATGACCCGCCTGCAAGGAATCACAGATGGGTTCAATTTTTAGCAGGAGCAAGCCAGCACAGGGGAAAGCGCTGCAAATTTTTGATGATTTATTGATGCTGTGCCAGACGGAAAGGTTAGAAACGGATACGGCCAGATACGAAAAAAGCGCAAAATACACACCATAGAGAGCGGCACCATAGACCGTACCCAGCCACCCCCAAACACGAGAAAAGCCCGGAATTCCAAGGAATTCCGGGCCATGTCTGTGGCAGGGGCAGAAGGATTCGAACCCTCGGCACGCGGTTTTGGAGTGGATGTGGAAAAGACATGAGAGGACATACAACAGCCAGTTTTCCGCGCCGTTGAGCCGTTTGTGTTCCCGAAAAGTACGCCACAAAAGATTTTGATGATTTATTGATGATGTTGGATTTTCTCAGCCCTCAAAAAGGGCTTTTTTCATCTGCTTGTCTGAAAAAACTCTCAGAAAACTACATAGATAATACCATGCACACAAGCTAACTGTCAAGAGTTCGACAGCTCAAAATTTGTGCTGCAAAACAAAGAAGAAAAATAATATGATTTCGACAATAGAGAGCATAGTTTGGCAACACTCAAAACTTGAACGGTCTTTCATTTCAGTTGACTTTATCGCGCTGCAATGCTATTATCTGCAATGCTATAATCTTTGAAAAGCAAAAAGATACCAGGAGGAAAAGCATATGACGTTTCCAATCACAGCACGATATCTCTGTCTGCCGGTGGACAAAAAAAGCCCCGTGGTGAAGCTACATTTTTATTCTGATGGGCAGAAGTTTCAAGAGGCAGACATCAGCCTGGGCACGGATGATAATGTAGATTTCTACAGTGCTATGGACGTGGAAAAATATGTGGGCAAGACCATCGAAATCGCTGGAGAGATACCGGCCGGTGCGGGAGAGAAGATACACTGCCAGGACAAAAGGCCTGCCACTGAATATGCTTTTCGCCCCCAGATCCACTTTGCCGCTGAAACCGGCTGGATTAACGACCCCAACGGTCTGATTTACGCGAACGGCGTATACCACCTTTACCACCAGTGGAACCCCTTTGGAACAGAATGGGGGAATATGCACTGGGGCCACGGAGTGAGCCAGGATATGATAACCTGGGAGCATAGGCCCATGGCCATGGAGCCGGATGAGTATGGCACGGCTTACTCCGGGTGCGCGTGGCAGGACAGGGAGAATACGGCGGGCTTTGGAAAAGACGCCCTGCTGTTCTTGTACACGGCCTCGGGCGGGTGCAACCAGTGGTCTATTGATGCCGGGAACCAGCATACTCAGCGGCTGGCCGTGTCCACTGACGGCGGTGAGAGCCTAGAAAAGCACGGCCTGGTTTTAGGCCATATTATGGGTGGCAACCGCGACCCAAAGGTGTTCTATCATGAGGAGAGCGCTGCCTATGTGATGGTGCTATTCCTGGACGGGAATGAGTTCGCCATTTTCCGCTCCCAAGACCTGCTCCATTGGACGGAAAGCCAGCGGTTCACAGCGGATAAAATGTGGGAGTGTCCGGATCTGTTCCGGCTGGAGGTGGACAATGCCCTCGGCGCAGAGGTCGGCGAAAAGAAGTGGGTGTTCTGGTCCGCCGACGGCTATTACATGGTAGGCGAGTTTGACGGCTACCGGTTCACGCCGGAAACCGAAGTGCTGACCGCCTACAGCACAGACCTTGGCTACGCCGCCCAGACCTTCGCGGGCATAGAGGGCCGTACGGTGAGCGTGGCCTGGCTCCGCACGGAGAACCACCGGGGCAATTTTCGGGGGATGATGTCCATTCCCACAGAGCTGTCGCTGATGAAAGTGGATGGCGGCTGGAAAATGTGTTTCCGACCAGTGCAGGAAATCTGGAAACGCTTTTCAAAGTACCGGGAGCATACGGTCGAGAATGGGAAAGTCGCGGTCCCCATGGGCGGCAAGCCGGTGATCGCGGTGATCAACTGGAAATCGGGCGAGAAACATATTGTAAAAGTGGGCGCGACAGAAATGGAGGTCGGAGATTCCGCCCAGCCGCTTACTTTGATCGTAGACCACGGTATTGTGGAATATTTTGGAGACGGCGGCACGGTGTATGGTTCGATGGAGGCTGAGGAGGACGTGCTGAGCGGCGAGATCACCGTCGGTTCCGACGCGGAAAATATCTGTGTGTTTGAGATGCTGTAAGGTACAGCAGAGAGGGAATCAGTATGAGCGTTTATGAAATGAATGACAGAAAATCTTTCGGCTTTTCGGCGGAGAATCCTACCGGGACCTGGGGCGGCGGCTCACGGGGCGGGGACTGCGAAAAGCTGCGTCCATGCATCGACATCGCGCCGGGCGAAACCGTGACGCTCTGCAACACGGAGGGGCCGGGGATGATTACCCATATGTGGTTCACCGGGTACATCGGACATTCCTTTGTGCTTCGGATCTATTGGGATGGCTTGGAACGGCCCTCGGTGGAGGCGCCCATCTCCGCATTTTTTGGCTGCGCCTATGACGAAAATTTCGCAGACCGGGACGGGAACTACCCGGTTTTGAACTCCGCCATGGTGCTGGTGGCCCCGGGCCGGGGGTATAACTGCTACTGGGAGATGCCCTTTCAAAAGCGCTGCCGGATTACCATGGAGAACCGCGGAGCCGAAAAGCAGACCTTGTTTTACATGATCTCCGGCTGGCATGGAGCAGTGGCTGAAAATAGCGGCTATTTCCACGCCGCCTACCGGCAGGAGCACCCGGTTCAAAGGGGGCGCAGCTATACGGTGGTGGACAGAATCCAGGGGAAAGGCTGCTTTGCGGGGCTAAGCCTTGCCGCTGGCATGAACGGCCACAACACCTGCTGGGTGGAAGGCGAGGCCAAAATGTATATCGACGGCGACCACTACCCAACCATGAATTACACCGGCACCGAGGACTATTTCGGCGGGGCCTATGCCTTTGGCAACGATGTATATCAGCACCGCTACCAGACGTTCTCGGGGCTTTATACCGGGCTTTATGCCATTCTGGGCGACACCGACGAGATGTACAACCACCAGAAGCGCTTCCTTCTTTACCGCTGGCATGTAAAGGACCCGGTCTATTTTGACCGGGATTTCCGCATGGTTTTGGACAATCTGGGCTGGACCGGGCCTCGGTATGACGACTACACCACGGTGGCCTACTGGTACTTGGCGGAGCCTGCTCCCACGCCGGTGCAGCTGCCTGCGGATACGGAGATGGTGATGAAGTAACGGGAGAAGGGTGGTATCTATCGGATCAGGAAGAACACGGATATGCAATAGTGTGCGAGAATATCCAGTGAAAAGGGCGCAGAAAACCGTCAAAAAGACAAGCAGGTTAAAGCGCGGGGTCTACCGCGCTGGTGACATCGGACGGCAGAGCCGACCGTTGGGGCAAAATGAGGGATTTTTCTTTCTGAAAATCAGGGGTCGGTTGATAGAGGGCTTTTATGAAGGAGATTGTGCAAATTAATGCACGAGAAAACCTGCCTATAGGGCAGGACAAGCATAGCGTCCGGCTATACGCCGTCCGCAGGAGCCGGGAAACTCGGTTCTCCCCCTGCCCCTAAAGGGGAGTTGTAAGGGCTTTGGTGAGCGCTCGAAATTTGCACCGCTAAACAAAGAAAGGAATTTATCAAAGGAGCAAGAAGAAAAGTAAGAAAAATGTCAGTGGACTTTCTCGGCGAGGTGTGGTATTGTGGTGTGCTGAGAAAGGAGGCTGACAAGCATGGTTCAAAAGAAACTGCTCACGAATGGAAAAGCCTTTAAGAGAACCGACGACCGCTGGGGCGTCACAGTCTGGTACATGGATGAAAAAGGAGAACGTAAGCGTAAATCGTTCTCCGGTACTACCAAGGCAGAAGTCACCAAGAAGATGACCGACTACGTTGCGGCCTTTAACGATGTCTTGCAGGAGTCCGATGAATCCCGCAAAACGCTCAAGGAGAGCATGACCCACTGGCTACAGGTTTTTAAGTTTCCCTCAGTGGAGCGCACAACCTATGACTGCTGTGATTACCTATTCGGTTGAACACCAAATCTTTTTGTAAAGAAAATTGTTGCGAGATTAACTATTATGTGCTATAATCCAGACATCAGATATTTGCGGAGTGAGATAATGACAAACGAGAATATGTTTTCAAACTGTGTCTCAAATTATTCAAAAGGTAGGCATGGATATGCTCCCGGTGTTATTGATTTGCTATGTACAAAAATTTTAAAGAAGAACGCCAAAATTGCAGATGTTGGTTCAGGCACAGGCATTTTTGCCAGAGAACTCCTAAACCGAGGATTTGATGTGTTTTGTATCGAACCCAATGAGAAGATGAGATTGGAAGCGGAGCAGGAGTTTATAGGTAATGTGCATTTTGTCTCCATAGCTGCGTCTGCTGAGGATACTACGCTTTCCCCAAATAGTATTGATTTGATAACAGCAGCTTCAGCATTCCATTGGTTTGACACAGATAAATTTTGCCTTGAGAGTAAACGCATTTTGAAACCAGACGGTATACTTTTTACAGTTGCAAATGCCCGTAATTATACAGACGAATTTACATATCATCAGCATGAGATATGCAAAAAATTTTGCCCGAATTTTACTTCTTTGTGTCATGGCTTAGATAAATCTATACCTTTGTTTGAAAAAATATTTGGGACTGATATGCATCAGCAGAGATTTGACTTCCCATTAGAATATACGAAGGAAAGGTTTATTAACCGCAGTTTGTCATCATCTTATGCGCCGTCCCCAAACACAAAAGAGCAGAGGGAATATGTACAGGAGTTATGGGATTTGATGAATACTTTTGCTCCTGATAGTGATACAATTATTGTTTCCAACATTTCTGTTGTGTATTGGGGAAAATTGGTATAGCAATTCTAGTTTCAACGAACGGTTCATCTGCAAGAGACTCTCAGAGATGGGTTCAATTTTTTGCCAGAGCCAGCGCGAGTGGGGAGCGCAACCGCAGTTTTTTGATGATTTATTGATGCTGTGCCAGACGGAAAAGCTAGAAACGGATACGAACAGAAACGAAAAAAGCGCAAAACACACGCCATAGAGAACGGCAAAGTAGACCGCATCCCGCCACCCCAAAACACAAGAAAAGCCCGGAATTCCAAGGAATTCCGGGCCAAGTCTGTGGCAGGGGCAGAAGGATTCGAACCCTCGGCACGCGGTTTTGGAGACCGCTGCTCTACCAGCTGAGCTATACCCCTATTTCTGAAATGGTGCTTTCCATTTCTTGCTCAATTAGTTTACCATTTTGCCGCGTAGATGTCAACATATTTTTCGGGGAAACTTGGTGAAAAGATCTGTGCTGGCTGTAAAGGCGGTTTCTTGACACCTGGGTACTGCCATGATAAAATATTGATGGTAATATCTGAAATGAGGGCTGTGCCGCATTTCATTTTATGAAAGCTGTGGTTTTGGAAATGTCCTGCCACAGTGTGTGGCGCTTGTTTTCGATGAAGAGGTATTTATGCGTATGATATGCTTTATGAAAAAACCGATCCTTCTTTTTTTCACCTGCCTGATCCTGGCTGGCGTCGTGCTGGGCTCCGAAGCTGGGTGCGCCGCGAAAACGCCTGCCCGGGTGGAGGTTCCGATCCTGATGTATCACAACCTCTGTGAGGATTCAGAAAGCTCGCAGGTATCCACGAATACCATTACCCGCGGGCAGTTTGAAGCGGAGCTGGCGCTGCTGGACAAGCTGGGAAAGAACACGGTCACCTTTGATGAACTCATTGCCTATGTGGAGGAGGGAACGCCGCTGCCAAAAAATCCGGTGTGCCTCACCTTCGATGACGGTTACCTCAGCAATTATGAGATCGCTTTTCCCATTTTGCAAGAGCGCGGCATGAAAGCTACCATTTTTGTGATCGGCGCTACAGTGGGTAATAAGGAGCACTACAAGGAAACGGATTTTCCCATTACGCCCCATTTTGACTATACGGAAGCCAAGGAAATGGTGGATTCTGGCCTGATTTCCATTCAATCTCACACCTATGACATGCACCAGTGGGCGAAATATGAAACCGGCAATGAGATCCGTACCAATATTCTGAAGCTTCCCAATGAAACTGAGGAAGAATATACCCTGGCTGTAACCAAGGATCTCACCCGTTCCCGGACGGAGATCGAGGAAAAGGCGGGGAATCCCGTGAATGTTTTGGCTTATCCCGGCGGTTCCTTTGATGATCTCAGTCAAAAGCTGGTAAAGGAGTTGGGAATAAAGGCCACTTTGGCGATCACGCCCGGAAAAGCGGAGCTTATCTATGGAAAACAGGAAAGCTTATTCGCCATGAACCGCTTTTATGTGACCGACAACACCACGGAAGAGATCTTCCGGGAATGGCTTAAGTGAGCAAAATTTTTGAAGCTGCCCTTTTTCGCAAAAGAGCAAAAAACATTTTTGGAAAAAACAGGAAGATTCCTGACGAGAAAAAGCTTGACAACAGAATCTCTGTATTGTATAATAACCGTTGCCTGATAATGATTCAGGCATTTGGCCCGGTAGTTCAGCTGGTTAGAACGCTAGCCTGTCACGCTAGAGGTCGACGGTTCGAGCCCGTTCCGGG
>CAJUTL010000002.1:46752-122385 GCA_910589395.1 uncultured Oscillospiraceae bacterium | reverse complement strand
AAAGCAACCTTCTTCCCCTATTCAGGGGAGGCAAGGGGTTAGTGCTATTCGTAAGTTCGCCAAATTCCAATTTAGCATACTATGTCTTTTTTCGCCCTTAATTGCTAATTCCTCATTCCTGATTATCCTCTGCCGCCCGTCTCTCACAACAACCGTCTATCTTCTCACTTCAATATTCCGGTGATAGCGGCGAGGGGATACAGGGGTATAAACAGACCGCGTGACCCGATAGGGCTGCTTCGGGGTGCTGACGGTGCGCACCGCTTTTCTGCGCCGTTTAGGCCTGCTGCTTAAGGCCACCGCCAAAACCACACCTAAAAATCCCAGCCCGACTAAACCCCAGCCTAAAACTCCAATCAACCGAATTTCCGGAACGGGAGAGGCCTGTATAGGCTCCGCTAAAGGCTCCTGCGCGGGAACAGCACAGGTCACGCCGATGCTGGCGCACCAAAGCAATAAAAAAGCAATGGCGATAAACACCGCCCAAAGGCGTGTATCTCTGATCTTCACGCAGTCACCTCCCCACTCTATATGGTATACCAATTATATTATAACAACTAGTTGTGGGGAATACAACTAAAATCCAGAAGAAAATTATAAAATTTGTCGATTTCGGTAATATTCACTCGCTTTTCCAAGCCCAGAAGCTTGATTTGCAGCTCTGTTTTCCCGCCGGGCAAGTCCTGCTTCTCAAAGGGAAGATCACTGTCCCCAAAGCTCAGCCGCCTGCCCTGGTAGTCCACAGTGAGCAAGCCGGCCACGGTAAGCAAAAGAAACAGCGAAAATCCCAAAGAATATAAAAAGGGCTGTCTGCTTTTCTTTTTCATAGGAACTTCCTCTCTGCTTTTCAAGCTTCCGGCTTTTTTACGGATCAAGCTCTAAACACAGAAATTAGAATTCCCCTATCCTTCTTTTTTATTGAGCGTGGCAAAAATTTCTTTTAGAACTTGCAGCTTCACTTGGCGAGGGCGAATTTTCCAGCGGATCTCATGGAGAACAAAACACAGCTCCCCGTAAAATTCTCCGGAAAGCTGTGCGTTCTATTGGAACAAGTCTTTATTCTTTTTGAAATTTTGAAACAGGTTCCCGGCGCCTTCGCCTTATTGTTGCAGTCCGTCAAAGGTTTCCGCCAGGATCTCCCCCAGCAGCTTACCGGAATATTGGGCTTCGGAAACCGTGTTTACCTCGGTGCCTACCTCCACCAGCATAGAGCCTTTTGTGGCGTTCATATTGTATTTGCTGTCTGAAAAATCCAGGGGCCGGGTCAAGGCGGGGTACAGCTCCGCCGCCTTTTGCTGCACCCGCAGGATCAAGTGCAGATTATCCCGCCAGTTGGGAAAATCATCCCAATCGTCATTGGCGTTGCACCCTGCCAAAAGCATGATCTGCGCCGCCTTTCTGCCGTTTATTACCGTGGTGGGCTTATATTTTAATCCCTCCTGAGTGGTCATGGAATCCCGGTGCAGATCAATGGTCACCTGAATTCCCGGGTGTTCCTCCAGATTTTTCTGGATCACCTCCCAGGAGCGGGAATAGGAACCGTTAAAGAGCGTGTCGTTGATGGTGGTATCGTGCACCACGCCGTAGCCATGGGCTTCCAGCTCCTTTTTCAGCGCCTCTCCCGCCGCTACCACGCTCATTTCCTGATTTTGTGTGCGGGTTTCCATATCCGTATAATAAAAGCCCGTATAATTTTTGGAATAGGATTCCGAGGTATGAGTGTGGTAGATCAGCACCTCTACGCTGCCGTCTCCTTTCAGCTGTACCGCCGGGGCCTCCAAAAGTTCCGCGTTCAGATCGGTACCGGAATCTGTGGTATCCCGCACAAAGAAATTACTGATCTGCGTACCGCCGTCCAGCTCGATCTCCTCCACCGGGGCGCTGGCCCTTTCCGGGTCGGGAGTGGCGGTAGCTCCGGGCAGCTCGTCTCCGAAAACAGGTACAATGCCGTCATCGGCAAGAAACAGCGTTTCCTCTCCTTGCTCCGAAAGCCTTGTCTGCTCCAGGCTGGAAATTCCGGGAACTTCGGGCTCCTTGCTTTCCGGCGAAGAAGCGGCTTCCGCCCGCATTCCCGCCGCAAAAAACAAAGCGTCCGTTCCCTCTGCGGCGGCCCAGCTTTGCACGGCGGAGCCTGCACACCACAGACAAAGAGCAAGGCAGCCAAAGGCCGCGCCATTTTTTAAGAGATGAACCCAGGATTTTTTTCTTCTCATGGATCGGTTCCTTTCCAATGCTCTGCGGCACTGTAAAAAAAGTTTACAAATTCTCTCTTGCAGTGGCCTCAGGTATTTTGCTATAATAAGATGGATATTTATACATTTGCCGGTTTTAGCTTTGATTGACAAAGGGGAGGCGCCGGCAATTTTTTATAGTAGGAAAAATCAGATGTAATATCGTAAGAAAGGAGTTTTTCTATGTCTATTTATTCAGAGATCAAGCCGGAGGTCCGAAAGCTTGCCGACCTGTGCGTACAAAGCAGCCAGATCGATCCCGCGCTTTACACCCAATACGATGTCAAACGGGGTCTGCGGGACTTAAACGGAAAGGGCGTCCTCACGGGGCTTACGAAAATTTCCGAGATCATTTCCAGCAAAACGGTAAACGGCCAAAGCGTCCCTTGTGAGGGTGAGCTTTATTATCGGGGCTACAGCGTGGAGGAGATCATTCGCTGCCTGCCTAAAGGCGATAATTTCGGCTATGAACGCACTGCCTACTTATTGCTGTTCGGCAGCCTTCCTACCAGGGAACAGCTTCAGGAATTCTGTGAGCTGCTGGCGTTTTACCGCACGCTGCCCACAAGCTTTGTGCGGGATATCATCATGAAGGCCCCCAGTGGGGATATGATGAACACCCTGGCCCGCAGCGTTCTCACTCTCTATTCTTATGATGAAGCCGCCGAAGATATTTCCGTACCCAACGTGCTTCGCCAAAGTATTCAGCTGATCGCCCTGTTCCCTTTGCTTTCCGTATACGGCTATCAGGCCTACCGCCACTACCACGACGGGCAGAGCCTGTTTATCCATCAGCCGGATCCCGCCCTTTCCACGGCAGAAAATATTCTGCGCATTCTGCGCCCGGACTGTAAATATACAGAGCTGGAAGCCAAGGTACTGGATATCGCGCTGATCCTTCATGCCGACCACGGCGGCGGCAACAACTCCACCTTTACCACCCATGTGGTGACCTCCTCCGGCACGGACACCTACTCCGCTATCGCCGCGGCCCTGGGCTCCCTGAAGGGCCCGAAGCACGGCGGCGCCAATATCAAGGTGGTAAAGATGTTTGAGGATATCAAAACCCATGTAAAGGATTGGAACGACGATGAGGAGATCTCAGCTTATCTGAAAAAGCTGCTGCACAAAGAGACCTTTGACAAGGCCGGTCTGATTTACGGTATGGGACACGCCGTTTATTCCGTTTCCGATCCCCGCGCGAAAATCATGGCCAGGTTTGTAGAGGGGCTTTCCCAGGAAAAGGGCCGAACCGATGAATTCCGGCTTTATTCCAGCGTGGAGCGGCTGGCGGTACAGCTGATCACAGCGGAAAGAAAAATTTACAAGGGCGTTTCCGCTAACGTGGATTTTTACAGCGGCTTCATCTACAGCATGCTGGATCTGCCCATGGAGCTGTACACGCCCATTTTCGCCATTTCCCGAATCGCGGGCTGGTCCGCCCACCGCATTGAAGAGCTGGTAGGCGGCGGCAAGATCATTCGTCCGGCCTACAAGGCGGTGCAGGAGCATCGGGAAATCGATGGCAAGGACAAGACAGCAATGCAATGAGCAGCGAGGCGCCGCAGCCACTCGGGAACCCTCTTGGTACAGGAGGGCAGTTTCCAGCCCGACCGGCGGGAGGGTACTTATTCCCCGTCTGTCATTCTGAACAAAAAGCAAGGAGAACCTTGCTTTCCCGGTGAAGGATCTCGCTCTTTCGTTGTTAGTTGTCAGTAATGAGTCATTAGAAAGGGCAGACTCTTCTCTATCTAACAACTAACAACTAAAAAAGCAGGGGCCAGCTGCAAAATTTTGCAGCTGGCCCCTGCTTTTTCCCTACCCCTGCTTGCGCAGGGTTCTCATGCAGCGGGTGCATACGGTAAGCTTTTTCCTGCCCACCGGCGTATCGATGTGCATGGTATGCAGATTGGGCTTGATCTTTCTGGGCTTTCTGCCGTTGATATACATTCTGTCGTGGGCCACCTTATTTCCGAAAACCGTGGTTTTTCCACAAAGCTCACAGCGCAAGGAACTCCCCTCCTTTTCCTGGTTTGGCAAAAACAGCGGAGGGCTCTTTCTCTGTGCTTCAGTATACTCAGTCTGAAGGGCATTTTACAAGCTACATCTCAAAGCAGAATTGAAGCCGCGCCTTTGCGGGGAGCAAAGTTTCTACAGAATCATATCCGCGCTGGAAAACCCCGGGGAAATCTGCTATACTGAAGCATGAAATGGCAAAAACGCGGAGAAAAAAGGGGGGGAACCAGGGTATGACCCAAGACGTACAGCGTGCATAGCAAAGGCTATTGCACAAGACCATAAAAATGATAACGCGATAGCCTTTGCTCATCTTAAAAGTAAGGGGGATCTTTCATTTCCCGAAATTTAGGAGGAGCAATATGCGCTATGCACGCGCCCAGGATATTCTGCCCCAGCAGCTCTTAAACGAGCTGCAGCAGTATATTGACGGGGCATACCTTTACATTCCCCGCAAACAGGGAAACCGCCTGGCCTGGGGAGAGCGAACCCACAGCAAAAGGGAGACCGCAGCCCGCAACCGTTCGATTTTTCTGGAGGCACAGGCCGGAAAAGAGGTCGCCGCCCTGGCGGAAGCCTATTTCCTGGCGGAAAAAACCATTCGCCGTATCCTGCTGGAGGAGCGAAAAAAACAAGGCAAATAGCCGGAGCTGTTGTAAAATGATCCATTTTACAACAGCTCCGGCTTTGCTTTTGTTTTTGGCGCCGAAGGTCAGGCGGCAGACACATGCAATGAGCAATGAAGAATGAGTAGTGAGCAATTTTAAAGGCATAGTACGATAAATTGGAATTTAGCATGTCAGTTGTTAGTCATGAGTAGTTAGTTGTTAGAAAAGGAAATGGCCCCTTTTCTGTCATCCTGAACGAAGTGAAGGATCTCGTCTTTTGACCTTTTACCAAGGGATCAAGAGCGAGATTCTTCGTAAAGAAGCGAAGCTTCTTTTCCTCAGTAATGACAAAAGAGAGGGCTTGTTCTTCTCTAACAACTAACAGCTAACGACTAGTTCGCTAAACTATAACTTATCACGTCACAATTCATGGTTTTGCCCTTCATTTCTAATTGCTAATTGCTCATTTCTCATTGCTTATGCCTCCCTCCGGCAGCTAAAAAGGGCCCGCCGCGGAAAAACTGCGGCGGGCCCTTTCAAAGTCCTTAAAAACTAACAACTAACCTCTAACTACTAACAACTGCCCTGTTACCAGCCCTGCTCCTTCAGGTACTGGCGGCTCAGGGTGATGGCCTCCATGGGGGTGCGGCCGATGGACTGATCCTGCTCCACCACCACCCACTGGGCGCCCGCTTCCACGGAAGCCTCCAGAATGGAGGGGAAATGCTGGTCGCCGTGGCCTACCGGGCGGAACTCAAAGGTGCCGTGGCTCTCCTGCTCCTCCACATCGGTGCCGATGAGCTGATACATGTTGGCGGGCTTGCCCTCCTTGTGGAAATCCTTCAGATGAACCACCGGCGCGCGGCCCGTATACTTGCGGACATAGGCGGCGGGGTCCTCCCCGGCCACGTTGACCCAGCAGGTATCGATCTCGGTCTGCAGCAGGTCGGCGGGAATGGTATCGTAAATGTAATCCAGAGCATAGCGGCCATCGGGCATTTTCACAAACTCAAAATCGTGGTTGTGATACAGAGTCTGAATACCGTGGGTCTTGCAGGCCTTGCCGATCTCTTCAAACAGCTTTACATTCCCCTCAAACTTGGGAGTGCCGGGACGGTCCTCTTCCATCAGATAAGGAATGGCAATGTACTTCACGCCGATCTCCACATACTTCTGAATGGTGCCCTCCATATCGGCCACCAACTCCTGGAAAGGAACGTGGGCGGAAACAGCCGCCAAACCGGCCTCCTCGATAGCAGCCTTGATCTCACTGGGGGCCAGCCCGTAAAGTCCGGCAAGCTCCACGCCATCATAGCCGATTTCCTTGATCTTTTTCATAGTGCCGCGAAAATCTTTTTCCGCGTCGTCACGAACGGAATAAACCTGTACTGCAACGGGCAAAGTTTTCATAAGAAACTCCTCCAAACTGAAAAGTAACTGACAACTTTATCATAGTGCAAAAACACCGAAAGGTCAAGAGGCCGGGCTTGAAAATTACACAATATATTGCTATACTAAAGGGCAGATGCCGGATTCCGGATACCAGATGCCAGACAACGGCGGCGCTGCCGCGCAGCGCACGGAAAGAAAGAGCGGGAATTGTGATGCGATAACAGGTTAGCAAACTAGTTGTTAGTCGTTAGTCGTTAGAAAAGGCCCGAACCTCTCTAACAACTAATTACTCACAACTAACAACTAACATGCCAAATTCCAATTTACCGCACTTTGCCCTTATTAACCCCTCTGTCACGCGAAAGGATCTTACTATGAAGCGAAATCTCCGGTTTTATTTTGCGCTGTTCTTTGCCAAGGGAACCGCGCTGGTATTAAAGCTGATCCGCCGGAAGGGCACCTCCATGCCCGGCTCCTGGGCCATTATTCTTTGTCCGGATTTTCTGGGCCGCATGCCCAGGCCGAAAATCGTGATCGGCATCACGGGCACAAACGGGAAAACCACCGTGGCGAATATGGTGGAGGACGTGCTTTCCGACCGGGGGTACGATTTTGTGTGCAACCGCTCCGGCACCAATGTGAATACCGGCGTGGCCTCCGCCCTGATCGCCAATTCCACCTTTTTCGGCAAGCCCAAAAAAGACCTTGCCATTTTTGAGCTGGACGAGCGCAGCTCCCCAAAGATCCTGCCCTATCTCAAGCCCGATCTCCTGCTCTGCACCAATCTGTTTCGGGATTCCTTCAAGCGCAACGCGCACATTGAATTCATTGTGGATATTCTGAACGGCTATATTCCCGACAATACCCGGCTGGTGCTGAACGCTGACGACCTGCTTTGCGCCGGGCTGAAGCCGGAAAATCCCCGGGCCTATTTCGGCATTGACCGGCTGCCCTCCGATCAGACGGAATGCCATAACCTGGTGCGGGATATCACCGCTTGCCCTCAGTGCGGCGGAAAGCTTTCCTGGGAGTTTGTGCGGTATCACCACATTGGCAGAGCTCACTGCCCCGCCTGCGGCTTCCACTCTCCGGAGGCTCAGTACCGCGCGTCAAAAATAGACGGCGAGCATCACCGCATGACCGTAACGTTTGGCGGAAAGGAACGGGAATTCCCTCTGCCGAACCAGGCCACCATCAACGTGTATAACTCTCTTTCCGCCATTGCCCTGCTTTCGGAATTCGGGCTTGCCCCGGAGGAGATCGCCGCCTCTATGGACAAGCTTTCCATCAGCGCCACCCGGTACAGCGAAGAAGAGGTAAACGGGCGGAAGGTCATTCTGCACCTGGCGAAGGGACAAAACCCCATTGCCTGCTCCCGGGCCTTTGAAAATATTCGGGACTACCCCGGAAAGAAAGCTGTCATTCTGTTTTTAGACGACTATTTCGACGCCGCCCATTCCGTGGAAAACACTGCCTGGCTTTTTGATACGGATTTTGAATTCCTGCGGGACGAAAGCATCGTGCAGGTCATTGCCGCCGGAGCCCGCCACTGGGACGTTGCCCTGCGGCTGCTTCTGGCGGAGCTCCCCAAGGAAAAGCTCTCCCATCTCCGGGAAAACGAGGCGGCTGCCGGAGAGCTGCGGGCCGAAAACGCGGACGCCGTGTTTATTTTGTACGATGTTTACACCATCGGCCTGGCCAACCACGTAAAGGAGCAGGTCAAGGAAATTCTGGCGGGCCTGCCGGAGAAGAAGGAGGAACCGTCCCATGCGGATTGAGATACTTTTCCCGGAAGTCTGTAACCTGTTCGGAGATATGAGCAACATGCGATATCTGAAAAAATGCCTGCCGGAGGCGGAGTTTCTGGAAACCCCTTTGGATCAGGAGCCCCTGTTTCTTTCCGAGCCTGCGGAGCTTGTCTATTTAGGCCCCATGACGGAGCGCACTCAGGAGCGGGTGATCCAAAAGCTGCTTCCCTTCCGGAAAAGGCTTCAGACTCTGATAGAGGGCGGCACGGTTTTTTTCTTCACCGGAAACGCTTTGGAGATTTTGGGAAGCCGCATTGAAACCGATACCGGAAAACAAATCGAAGCACTAAACCTTTTCCCCTTTTATGCCAAACGGGATATGATGCACCGGCACAACAGCACCTTTTTGGGCAGTTTCCAGGGCAAGGAGCTCATGGGCTTCAAATCTCAGTTTACCTTTGCCTATCCCGAAGGGGAGCTTCCGGGTCTGTTCCCGGTGAAAAAGGGCGTTGGCCTGAACCCCAAATGCCCCTTTGAGGGCATTCATTACCGCAATTTCTTCGGCACCTATCTTTTGGGGCCGCTGCTGCTCTTAAATCCCGATTTTACCCGGTATCTCCTTTTCTGCATGGGCGCGGAGGCCGCCTCCCTTGCCTTTCCAGAGGAGCTGGAGGCTGCTTATGAGGCCCGGCTGAAGGATTTTCGGGAAAAAACCTAGTTTTTGGAGAGATGCGGACAAGCATGCCCCAGCAGCTACAAAGGAGAGCGCCTCATGGAAAACAAGCTGATCGTGATCCAGGGCTATCTGGCCGCCGGAAAATCCACCTTTGCCCGACAGCTCTCCACAGCCCTGAAAGTTCCCTGCTTTGTAAAGGACACCTTCAAATCCGCTCTGTGCGAAAGCATCGAGCTGGCCAGCCGGGAGGAAAGCAGCCGTTTTTCCGCCGTGACCTTTGACGGCCTGCTGTATATCGCCGAGCAAATGTTGGAGGCAGGGCAGCCTTTGATCCTAGAGGGGAACTTCACTCCCCCGGGCGTAAAAAAGAAGGACGAGGCCGGCGCTTTGCAGGCCCTGCTGCGGCGTTACCACTGCCGCTCCCTCGCCTTCCGCTTTACCGGAGACACCCGGGTTCTCTTTCAGCGCTTTACCGCCCGGGAAAATAGCCCGGAGCGGGGAAAAGCGAATACCATGGGGGTTCCCTTTTCCCAAGCGGATTTTGACGGCTGGTGCCATAACCTGGACGGCTTTACCCTGGGCGGGGAAACCATAGAGATCGACACCACGGACTTTTCCGCCGTTGATTTTGAGCAGTATCTCACATCTGCCCGGCGGTTTTTGAACAGTTAGCTTTGCAAAAGCCACCCCCGGCTCAGCGTATTGCTGAGCCGGGGGTGGTTTCGTTTTTTCTTATTCCAGCCAGAGCGTTTATCCCTCGCTGCGGTACAGGAAGCTGACGATCTGGGCGCGGGTACATTTGCTTTCCGGGCTGAAGGCGGTTGCGCTGGTACCGGCGGTGATCTTCTTTTCTACCGCCCATTTGACCGCGGTTTCATAATACGCGCCGGGCTGTACATCGCCGAAAGCGGCTCCCGCGGCTTCGGGCGAGCCCTCCTTTCGCCAGAGGAAGGTGACGATCTGGGCCCGGGTGCAGGGAACCTCCGGGCTGAATTTCCCGGCGCCGGTACCGGCAGTAATGCCCTCTTCCACCGCCCACTGCACGGCTTTTTCATAGTAGGCCCCGGCCTTTACATCGGTAAATCCGGCGGCAGTACCCTGGGGCTCCGGCTCTCCCGCCGCCCGCCACAGAAAGGTCACGGCCTGGGCCCGGGTGCAGGAAGCGTTGGGGCTGAAATGGATATCATCTGTACCCGCAGTTATGCCTTGCTCTGCCGCCCACTGCACGGCGTTGATATAGTATTGCCCTGCGGGCACATCCACAAACCCGGTGGGAAATTTCTCCGTGGGAAAAGCCTTTGCCACAAAACGAAGCTTATGCTCCTTTGCGAAAGCTTCCGCGTAGCTGCCCACTGCTCCATAAATGGTCAAATCCATCGACGGAACCTCTCCAAGCCCATTCAAGGAAAATACTGTGGGTTTTATTTTCAAAACACTGGGAGGGATGGTAAGGGCTGTAAGGTTCGTGCAGCCGGAAAACACGGCCTGTCCTATCTCGGAAACATTTCCAGGAATTATGATAGAGGATAGCCTGCTGCAATCCGCAAAAGTCCAGTCTTTGATTTCCGTAATGCTGTCAGGAATGGTAAGAGATGTAAGGCTCGTGCAATCGTAAAACGCGCCTTCTCCTATCTTGGAAGTATTTTCAGGAATTGTTATAGAGGATAGCTTGCTGCAACTCGCAAAAGCCCAGTTTCCGATTTCCGTAACGCTGTCAGGAAGAGAAACTGTGGTCAGGTTGTAGCATTCTGAAAAGGTATAGTCCGCAATAGCCTTAATCTCCCCAGAAAGAGTGACAGAGGTCAGGCCACAACGAGAAAACGCTTCGTTCCCCAACATGACAACACTAGCGGGAAGGGAAACAGAGGTCAGACTTTTGCAATCGCAGAACGCAGAATCCCGAATCTCTGTAACGGTGTCCGGAATCGCTACAGTACTTAAAGCAGTGCAGGCAAATGCCCGGGAATGGATTATGGTAACGCCTTTGGGAATTGTTATGGAGGTTAATCGTCCACAACTTTCAAACATACCCTGCCTGATTTCTGAAAGGCCATCGGAAAGGGTCACAGAATTCAGATTATCGCAATATGAAAATGCTTTGCTTCCTATCTCTTTAACACTGCTGGGTAGATTCACAGACATGAGAGATTTACATGCAGAAAACGCCGAAGTCCCAATTTTTTCTACACTGTCTGAAATGGTAAGAGAAGCAAGATTCTTAAACCAATAAAATGCAAATTCACCAATTGCGGTAACTCCGGGGCCTACAATAACTACTTGGGTATCTTGCTGAAAGGATTCCCAGGGTCTTTTGTCCAGGATTTGAGTTTCCGCAGGATAGTCCTCCATTGCCCCCGTTCCTGAAATGACCAGAGTCTTAGTAGGTGCGTCATAACTCCAGGTCACACCCTCACCACAAGTTCCTGAAAAGGCTACTTCCTTCGCCCCGACCGCCATAGGCACACACCCCATCAGCAAACAACAAACCAACAATAAGCTTATCAAGCGCTTTCCTTTTTTCATACAGCACACCTTCCGAAATTACTTTGAGGAAAAAGTTTAAGCCGCAAGACGCATTTCGATACAGCGCCGACAGCTTATCTGTTACTTTTCATAATAGCACTGATCTCTTTTTAACGCAACTATAAAAATCTTATTCGATTAACAATTTTTAGGAATTCTCTCACTCAAATGCTGATTTCTATAATCTAGCATCTACGCCAGCATACGTTACTGTGAAGCAGACTATTCTCTGCCAGCAGAAGTCCTTTTTTTATCTTACCATATACCGTATTCCCCCCAGCCGCCAATCCTTGTGCGCTGACAGTTTTTAAGTGCAAAAGACTACCCCCGGCTCAGCAATACGCTAATCTGGGGGCGGTTCTGTTTTTCATACTATATACAAAGCTCTTAACCCTTGCTGCGATATAAAAAGCTGACAATCTGCGCGCGGGTACATTTGCTATCCGGGCTGAATTTCCCAGCACCGGTACCGGCGGTGATGCCTTGCTCTACCGCCCACTGAACAGCTTTTTCGTAATATGACCCAGCTTCTATATCGGTAAAGATAATCTTTGAATACTCAGGTGCAGGTTCTCTGGCAGCCCGCCACAGGAAGGTGACGATCTGGGCTCTGGTACAAACTGCATCCGGGCTGAATTTCTCACTTCCCGTTCCGGCTGTGACGTTGTTTTCCGCCGCCCAGCGCACGGCCTTTTCGTAATACTCGCCGCTTTTTACATCACTGAATATGCTGCCTTCTCCCATAGTCTCCGGTCTGCCTACCGCCCGCCACAGAAAGGCGACGGCCTGAGCGCGGGTACACGAGCCGTTGGGGCTGAAATGGGTATCGTCTGTCCCGGCCGTGATACTACGCAGAGACGCCCATATCACAGCATCGGAGTAATACTCGCCGGCGAAAACATCCTTGAACTGCGAAAGGACACTGCTGGAATCGGGAATCTTCCCAACAGAAAAACGAATATTATTTTCTTTTGCAAAGGTCTCCATATAGCTCCCCTTTTCTCCATAAACCGTAAGCCACCCACAGCTTTCAAAAGAGGTAACATCGATCTGCTTGACACTTTTTGGCACCTCTATGGCATATAGATCCCTGCAGCCGGAAAACGCAGCCGGTCCCAGCGAGGTAACTCCTTCCGGGATTATTACGGTAGTCAGGTTATAGCAGCTATTAAACCCGGATAATTCCTCGATCCCGGCCGGAATCTCCACAGAAGTCAAAGCCGTAGCGCCGCAAAACGCCCACACACCGATTTTTTTCAAGCCCTTAGAAAGCTTCACAGAAGCCAGGCGCCTGCAAAACCCAAACGCACTGTCACCAATCTCGGTAACGCTGTCGGCCATTTCCACAGAGGTCAGGCCTTCACACTCATCAAACGCACCGCTTCCAACATACTCCACTCCATCAGGGATCGATACCGATGGCAGCTTATAACACCTAAAAAACGCAGTTTTGCCGATCTTTTTCACACTGTCGGGAATATTCACAGCGGTACAAACGGAAAACCCCGCGAACGCGCCGGGCCCAATGGAGGTAATGCCCGGAGCAATTGTGATCGTTTTTGCGAACTCGCGCCAATGGTTATAAGGCGGGGAAATTTCCCCATAATCCTCCATCTCTCCTGTGCCGGAGATGGTGAGGGTCGCTGTTTCCGCATCGTAGCTCCAGGTGGCATTTTCCCCGCAGGTTCCCGAAGCAGATCCCGGTTCAGTCGTTTCCTCCGCCCTAGCCGCCATAGGCATACACCCCATCAGCAAACAACAAACCAACAATAAGCTTATCAAGCGTTTTCCTTTTTTCATACAGCACACCTTCCGAAATTACTTTGAGGAAAAAGTTTAAGCCGCAAGACGCATTTCGGTACAGCGACGTCAACTTATCTATTATTTTCTATAATAACACCGATTTCTTTTTAGCGCAACTATAAAAATCTTACACTATTAACACTTTTTAGAAATTTTTCTCACTCAAGTAGCTTCTTTCTATAGATTAGCATCTACGCCAGCACGCGTTATGTCGGCGGGCTGCGAAGCAGACTGCTCCCTGCCAGCAGAAACCCTTTTCTTATCTTGCCATATACCCTATTCCCTCCCAGCCGCCGATCCTTGTGCGCTGGCAGTTTTTAAGCGCAAAAGGCCACCCCCGGCTCAGCGTATTGCTGAGCCGGGGGTGGTTTCGTTTTTTCTTATTCCAGCCAGAGCGTTTATCCCTCGCTGCGGTACAGGAAGCTGACGATCTGGGCGCGGGTACATTTGCTTTCCGGGCTGAAGGCGGTTGCGCTGGTACCGGCGGTGATCTTCTTTTCTACCGCCCATTTGACCGCGGTTTCGTAATACGCGCCGGGCGGTACATCGCCAAAGGCTGCTCCCACAGCTTCGGGAGAACCCTCCTTTCGCCAAAGGAAGGTGACGATCTGGCCCCGGGTGCAGGGAACCTCCGGGCCGAATTTCCCGGCGCCGGTACCGGCAGTAATGCCCTCTTCCACCGCCCATTGCACGGCCTTTTCATAGTAGGCCCCGGCCTTTACATCGGTAAATCCGGCGGCAGCGCCCTGGGGCTCCGGCTCCCCCGCCGCCCGCCACAAAAAGGTCACAGCCTGGGCCCGGGTGCAGCTTTGGCTGGGGCCGAAGTGAACGCTATCAACACCGCTGGTGATATTGTTTTCCACGGCCCACTGCACTGCATCATAGTAATAGCTGCCAAGCTTCACGTCAATGAAAAATCCGGGGGCTGGCGTGGGAGCTGACGGTGGTGCAGGGGCAGGTGTAATCGTCGGGGTTGGATCGGGCTCTGTAGAGGTCTCTACCATCAAAAATCCCCATTTGTCGGCGTATCCTCTGGACTCGCCCACGCCTACGGCCGCAAAGCCCCCGGAAACAGAGCGTGCCTCCTGATAGATAAGGGGAACCACTTCTTCTCCGGTTTTATCCAGAAAGCCGTATTCTCCGAAAAATGTGCCGTTTCTTACCAAAGCAAGACCATGAGAAAAAGATTCCACACAGTAGTTTCCTTTCACCGGAATCACTTCTGCTCCGGTTTTGTCAATAAAGCCAGAGCATGCAGGTCCGTCAATAAACAACAGGCTGTGTGTATGTACAACGGCCATGCCCTCGGAAAAGCTCTCCACCGCAGTATACCTGGGTTCAACCACTTCCTCGCCGACCGTGTTGATGAAGCCCCATTTTTTATCGCGTCCCTCCCCTACGCATACGGCGGCCATGCCTTCGGAAAAATCCATTACCATGTCATATTTCGGCTGAACCATTATGGCGCCGGTTCTGTCAATAAAGCCCCACTTGCCGTCTTGCGTTATTCTGGCAAGACCGTTGGAAAAGGAGCCTACTCCACCATCATACTGCAAGGGGATAACCTCTGCGCCGGTCTGATCTACAAAGCCCCATTTGCCGTTCAGCTTCACAACGGCAAGGCCCTCGGAAAAATTCTTCACATAATCATACTGAAGGGGGACCACTTCCCGCCCAGCCGTATCAACAAAGCCCCATTTTTCATCAGGGTGTTTTCCCATGCATACAGCGGTAAGGCCTTCGGAACTCTCTCGCACCTGCTCGTATTTCTGCGGGGTCACTTCCTGTCCTGCCGTGTCGATAAAGCCCCATTTTTCGTTAGGGTAGTTTCCCGTACATACAGCTGCCAAACCGCCGGAAAAGCTTTTCACCGCATTGTATTGAGGCGGAATCACTTCCTCACCGGTTTTGTCTACAAAGCCCCATTTCCCGTCCAGCTCTACAGCGGCCATGCCCTCGGAAAAGTCTCTCATTTCGTTGTACTTTAAGGGCACCACTTCCGCCCCGGTCTTGTCAACAGCGCCCCATTTTTCATCAGGGTAGCTTCCCGTAAGTACAATGGCCAGGCCATCGCAAAAAGACTTTACATCGAGATATCGGGGCGGTACGACCTCCTGTCCTGTTGTGTCGATAAAGCCCCAATCCTCCCCGATACATACGGCAGCCATACCTTCGGAAAAATCCATCACGTCATCATAGTTAGGCGGGATAAGCTCTTTCGCTGTGATGGTTTCCGCCGCCCTCGCCGCCGGCCGCGGGCAGCCCAGCGCCAAAAGCAGAAGCAGCGCCAACATAGAGCGCACCAGTTTCTTTCCTTTTTTCATTTCCATTCCTCCTAACAAGCTGTTTCCGGCGAGCGGCCCGGCGGAAAACGCGAAAACCGCGCCTGCCGCCGCCCATGCCGTGCCGGAAACATAAAAGGCGGCGCTGAGCGTAAAACTCAACACCGCCTGAAAAATCAAAGCGCAACACGAGAAACCCTTTATCCCCATTGCCGGACTTGAAATGATACCGGAAAATGGATATAATAGGAGCGTGGTGCAGTCGAAAGACTGTTGTGTTGAGTGGCTTCATCACTCATCACAGGGACATGGAAAGTTGGCGCTTTTCATGTCCTGCCGCTATTTTTATGTTTCCAGTTTCATTTTACTCTGAGAAGCCTGAAAAAGCAAGGCTTCTTTTTTGTTTTTTACGAAAAGCCTCGGCTTTTCCCATTTTCGGCGGCTTTCAGCACGCGCTGACCCTGCCGGTCTGGGCGTCCAGCGTTACCACCGCACCGTTTTTCAGGATATCGGTGGCGTATTCGGCTCCGGTGATCACCGGCTTATCCATGGCGAGGCCGGCAATGGCGGCGTGGGTGTTCTGACCCTTTTGCTCGGTGATAATGCCGGAGGCACGGCGCAGGTAATCCACCATGGTGTTGTCTGTTTCCGAGACCACCAGAATGTCTCCGTCCCGGAAATTCTTCAGATCCTCCGGCTTTTTTACCACACACAGCCGGGCGGAAACCGCTTTCTCCGTAACGCCCTGGCCGGTGAGCAGCACATGGCCCACCACATGGACCTTCATCATATTGGTGGTGCCGGATACCCCCAGGGGCATACCGGCGGTGATCACCACCAGGTCGCCGCTTTTTACAATGCCCGCCTGCTCCGCCGCGTCCACCGCGTGGTCAAACAGGGTGTCGGTATCCTTTTCCTCGGCGATCACCAGGGGAGAAACGCCCCAGGAAAGGTTCAGCTGGCGGCAGACGTGCTCATGAATGGTACAGCCCACAATGGGGTACAGCGGGCGGAACTTGGAAAGCTGCCGGGCCGTTCCGCCGGATTTCGTCACGGTAATAATGGCCTTGGCCCCCAGGTCGTGGGCGGTGGTGCAGGTGGCGTGGGAAATGGCGTTGGTCACATCGAAGGCGATATCGGAATTATCCCGGGAGTTGAACCGCTGAATGTAATTGATGCTCTGCTCCGCCTTTTCCGCGATGCGCACCATGGTTTCCAGGGCCTCCACCGGGTACTTGCCCGCGGCGGTTTCTCCGGACAGCATGATACAGCTGGTGCCGTCGTAAATGGCGTTGGCCACGTCGGTGGCCTCCGCCCGGGTGGGGCGGGGGTTCTTCATCATGGAGTCCAGCATTTGAGTGGCAGTGACCACCTGCTTTCCGGCATGATAGGATTTCTGGATCAGCTGCTTTTGTAGCACGGGCACGTCCTCAAAGGGGATCTCTACTCCCATATCGCCCCGGGCCACCATGATGCCGTCCGCCACCCGGAGGATCTCGTCGATGTTCTCCACGCCCTCCATATTTTCGATTTTGGCGATGATATTGATGGAATGGCAGTGGTATTCCTCCAGGATCTTCCGGATCTCCAGAATGTCTGCGGCGGATCGGGTGAAGGAGGCGGCGATAAAATCAAAACCGCTTTCAATGCCGAAAATGATATCGGAGCGGTCCCTCTCGCTGATAAAGGGCATGGAAAGCTTGGTGCCGGGAACGTTGATGCCCTTGTTGTTCGATACCCTGCCGCCATTTTTCACCTCGCAGACGATATCCGTATCGGAAACGTTGCGCACCCTCATTTCCACCAGGCCGTCGTCGATGAGCACCCGGGCGCCGGTTTGCAGATCCTTCGGCAGATCGGGATAGGTGATGGAAACGATCGTTTCATCTCCCTCCACCTCCCGGGTGGTAAGGGTGAAGGTATCTCCTTTTTTCAGCTCGACAGGGCCGTTTGCAAAGGATTTCACCCGGATCTCCGGCCCCTTTGTATCCAGAATGGTGGCAATGGGCAGACCCAGCTCTCCCCGCAGGCGGATGACCGCCTCCAGCTTTTTCAAAGCGTCCTCATGGGTGCAGTGGGAAAAATTGAACCGGGCGGCGTTCATGCCCCCCAGCATCAGGCGGCGCAGAACGCTCTCGTCGTCGGTCGCGGGCCCCAGGGTGCAAATGATCTTGGTTTTTCTCAGCATATCGTTCCCGTCCTTTCAAAATTTTGCGGTGCTGCCTATGGTAAAAAAGCCTGCTTCCCCCGGCGGATCACCGCCGCGGTCTCTTCCGCCCGGCGAAGGTAAAACGGGTCAGGCTCTTCCTCCTGCTTCAGAAAATCCTCTTCCAGAAATTCTATGTACTCGTTCAGCGCCGAAAGCACCGTGTCCCACAGAAAATCCGCATAGTCCGGCGGCTCTTTCATGCGCCGGTAATAGGCCTGTAAAAATTTCCGGCGCAGCTCCTCCGTCATAAAAAAGGGAAAAGCCTCCCGTTTTTCGCTGCCATGGGCGATCAGCCGGGCAAGGTCCAGGGAATAGGGCATTTCCCCGCCGAAGGCCCAGTCGATGAGCACCACCCTTTCCCCGTCAAACAGGGCGTTATATTGGAGAAAATCTCCGTTGCACAGAGTAAGCGGACAGGTTTTCTGCCGCTGCAAAAACACCTCATAGGCCTCCCGCAGCGCCGGATATCTCACAAGGCACTTTGCCCGGCGGGTGATCCGTTCCCAATATCTTACAAAGCGCTCTCCGCTGTTTTCTTTCCCGTTTTCGGGCTTTCCCCACCAATAAGCGTTATGAAGGGCGCTGAGGCTTTCCGCCGCTTTTTCCGCCAGCTCCGGGGTAAAATCTCGCAAATCTCCGCCCGGAATATGTTCCAAAAGCAGCCAGCAGCTTTTTCCCCTTTGCGCGGCGGCGTACAGCCTGGGAACGGGAAAGGCCTCCCGCTCCAGATAGGTATGGTACAGCTCCGCCTCCGCCGGTACGCTTTGCTTCAGCACGTATTCCCGCCCGTCATATTCCACACGGTACACAGAATAGGCCCTGTCCGCCCCGCCGCCGTCCTCGTGGAACTGCCGGGCATTTTTTACCCGGTTCCATTCCAGCCCCAGTAACGCGCAAACCGGCTTTAGGGCGGCCAGCTTTTCCGGCGGCGCCTCCGCGAGATAATTTCCTTTTTTCATGGTTTCCTCTGTTCTTAAAGCTTATACCGATAGAATACGTATACGGAGCTTCGAGCCGCGCAAACCGCCAGTGGAACCGGCGGCGGTACAAGCTCTTACTTTTGAACCCCGATCTCAAACACAGCGTCATCAAAATAGAAGCGGCAGTCTTCGGCGTCTATGGCGGGGAAGGGGATCACGCCCGCGGTCTTTACGCCGGGCAGGATCGCGGTTTGCAGCTGGGGATAGTCCAGATACAGCGGATCATAGCTGCTTTCATATTGGGTCTGCCCCTGGACCACCCTGCCGTTCCGCCCGAGATAGGCCTCTTCTTCCCCCAGGTTCTCCACAGACAGGAACACCAAAAACCGCTTTTCGCAGAATTCCACCTTTTCCACGGTGATCTTCAGGTCTCCCAGGGTCTGAGAAGCCGGCGCTTCACTGCAAAACAGCGGCGGGTCGTCCCCTTCCTCCAGAGAGATCACCTCCAGCGTATCCGCCTCCAGGATTGGCTCTATGGCCTGGTTTGTGAAGGTTCCGCTAGCTTTTATGATATCCCCCTTCTGAAGCGGGATCTCCTTTGCCGCGATCAGCGTGGGGTTTTTCCGCTCTCCGATATTCTGGCAAATCTCAAAGCGCAGCTCTCCCTCCGTGGTGGTAAAGCCCGCAGTGACAATGCCGGTAACGGTGGCTTTTCTGCCGGTATAATCCGTTCCGGTTCCATCGGTGTGGGCGTAAAGGTCCGAAAGCTCCGCCCGGGTCAGCTCGCCCTCGGCCACCGGTTCCTCATAGGGCACGGCGGTTATTCTGATCTCCGCGTTTCCCTGAACAAAGGTGCCTTCAAAGCTTACGGTGCCGTCCGCCTCCAGAATTTTTCCCTGGCCGTTGGGCTCGCCGGTTTCGGGGTCGATCTCGCCCTCGTAAACTCTTCCGTCCAAATCGTACAGCCGCCCCTTTACCGGTCTGCCGGTGGCCGGGTCAAATTCCCCCTCGAACAGCAGCACGTCTTTATAATAATACTTTCCTTCCGCAATAACGCCGTTTCGGAAGGTTCCCTCATAGCGTTCGGTTTCCGTGCCCCGCACGCCCTGTCCCTCAGCTACGTCGTTTTGATATTCCCCTTCATGGTAGGTGCCGTCTTCCCATTCTGACCGCCCTTTCCCGTTCCAGTGGCCCATGTCCCATTCTCCGGTATAGGTCCAGGCTCCGCCGTCGGCATTCTGAGAAGTAAAGGAGCCCTGCCCGTGGGGCAGGCCGTCCTTTACTTCTCCGCGATAGCTGCCGGTGCGCTCCCCGAAGGAAAATTCCAGGGTCAGCTCCAAAGCGCTCTCCGCCGCGGGAGCAGTTGCGCTTTCCGTACCGGAGGCGTCCGGTACGGGGGCCCGGGCCAGCAGCGCGCAGGCGGAAAGCTCCAGCAGCAGAAGCCCTGCCAGGATAATAGCAATCAAAAATTTTTTCACGTAAATTCCTCCATTTCCCTTTTCCTCTATCACAAAACAGCTGGGCTTTCCAATCGTTCAGAAAAGCCTGCCGTGTTATTTTCCACTTAAAAGCCGGTAAATTTCCCCTTTTTTCAGTCCGGTCAGCCTTGCCGCCTCCTTTGCCGCGTCGGCGGCGGAAAGGCCCTGCTCCATCTGCTCCCGGGCAAGGCCGGCGGCGTCTTCCAGGGTGTACTCCTCCCGCTCCGGGGAAGAAGCTTCCGCCCCGGCAAGGACCAGCACATATTCCCCTCTCGGCTCCCGCTCCCGGTAATGGGCGGCGGCCTCCTTCAAGGTAGTGCGCCAGACCTCCTCGTGAAGCTTTGTCAGCTCCCGCACCACGGCGATCTTTCGATCTCCTCCGAAGGTTTTTTCAAAATCGGAAAGGGTTTTCCGCAGCTTGTGAGGAGCCTCGTAAAACACCATGGTACGGGTTTCCCGCTCTACAGAAAGCAGGTGCTCCCGGCGGCCGCGCTTGTTCACGCTTAAAAACCCCTCAAAGGTAAAGCGCCCGGTGGGCAGCCCGCTGACCGCCAGGGCGGAGATCACCGCCGTGGGGCCGGGCACCACGTAAACCGGAATGCCTTCCCCTGCGCAGGCGGCAACCAGCGTTTCACCGGGATCGGAAATGGCGGGCATACCCGCGTCTGAAACCAGGGCGCAGGTCTCCCCTGCCCGAAGGCGCTGTAAAATCAGCTCCCCGTGGGACAGCTTGTTGTGTTCAAAATAGCTCAAAAGAGGCTTTTTGACAGCAAAGTGGTTCAAAAGCTTCATCGTGACCCGGGTATCCTCCGCGGCAATAAAATCCGCCTGCTCCAGGGTCTCTTTGGCCCGGGGAGAAAAATCCCCCAGGTTCCCGATGGGCGTTCCCACCACATACAGCGCCCCTTTTTCCAGCGCTTTTTGCTCCATGGCGATCTCCTTTTTCGTTGTGAAAGTGTTTCTATTGACCAATTATAAGAGCAAGATCAGAATTTGGCGGCGAAGCGCCGCGGCCACTCGTGTCTCCACTTGGTGCGGAAGTTTGGTTTCTGACCCGACCGCAAACTGAGCGATAAATTGGAATTTACCGGTTATTCGCTCACCTCTCTCCTGTCATCCTGAGCGAAGCGAAGGATCTCGTCCTTTCCCCTTTTATTCGGAAAATTAAGGACGAGATTCTTCGTCACTTCGTTCCTCAGAATGACAGGTGGGAACTGCGTGTTAAACTATAATTTACCGCTTTGACCATGCTCGCCATTGCTAATTGCTCATTCCTCATTGTACAAGCATTTCTTACTCCTTTTCTCGGTAATCCCCGTAAATCTCCTGCATCTCCCTGGTGTAATTTCCCTGCTCGTCCGTGATGATCAGGGTGGGCTCTACCGCAAGGCCCGGCTTGCCGCCCCGGCGGCATTCCAGCAGAAACAGGTAGGGGGCTTTGCCGGGCTTGGACTGCACCAGCTGCAGCCGCTTTGGCTCCAGCCCGTATTTCTGGAAAAGCCCCATGGCCTCCGTCAGCCGCTCTGTGGGCAGGCAAATACAAAGCCTGCCGCCGTGCTTCAGGCAGTATTTCCCAGCGGCGGCCAAAACCTCCAGAGTCAGCTGGTCCTCGTGGCGGGAGATCTTCCTGGAACGCTTTTTGGGCTGATATCCGCTGTCCGGCGGATAATAGGGTGGATTACAGGCCATCAGATCCAGGCTTTGGTGGGTATACAGCAGCTTATACTCCCTGATATTCCCCAATACCACATACATTCTGCCTTCAAAGCCGTTTTCCTCAATGGACAGGCGGGCCAGATGAGCCGCTTCCCGCTGTACCTCCACCGACATACAGAAGCCCGGCTCCCCCCGGGCGCACCAGAGCAGGGGGATCGTTCCGCAGCCCGTGCCGATATCGGCGCAGTCCTCTTTCCCCCGGGGCATGGAAAAACAAGCCAGCAGCAGCGTATCGGTGGTAAATTTATGTTCCTCTGTTACCAGCACCCGGCAGTTTTTTCCCAAGGGTTCCCAATGAGAATTCTCCGGCGCTGGCCGAGCCTCCTTCTCGCTGATCGACACCAGCTTTCCCTCCTTTTTTCCTAAGAAACAAAAAGTGGAACCCAAGGCAAGCGCCGTGCCGCCCTGGATCCCGCTTTTCCGAATTGACAGCCTGACGGCTCGTCCGTAGGTAAGGCCCGAAAGCCGATCAGCCCTCCTGAGGAGCGCCTACCGGGCATGTTCCGGCGCAAGCGCCGCAATCGATGCAGGTATCGGGATCGATCACATATTTGCCGTCTCCCTCAGAGATAGCTCCTACAGGACATTCGCTGGCGCAAGCACCGCAGGCAATACATTCGTCACTGATTACATAAGGCATGGGGTAACACCTCCACAAGATTTTTACACCCCTATTCTAACACATTTCGGGGAAAAAGCAAGACCTATCTTGCAGTTGTTAGCTGTTAGTTATTAGTTGTTAGAGAAGGGCGTTTTGGATTATCAAATACCGGAGGGCGCTGCGTTGGAGCATTTTATCTTAGTTTGCGACACTCAAAAACTCGTTGCCGCTGAGCGGACCTTCCTCAACGCCAATATTTTTGTAATTTCTGAATCCGAAATCCTGTAAGCTGGATCCCAACTTTTCAAGCATATATTCCCACCGAAGGAAGGCTAAAGCTGTGGCAGGATCTGCAAAACTGCGTAAATCGGCTAAGCTCCATCCCAAACCGTTGCCGCTGCCACTGGTGATAGCATAAGAAAAGTTTTTCCTATTTAGATTAAAATCACTCAGCTCGATTTGCGGATTGAGAAATGTCCTTCTGCCATTTGCATCTTCAATCCCGCAAAATATATCCTCCACGCCATCACGCTGTAAATCAAACAGGACAAACACAGCAGTGCTCACTCCGTCATTGCGGCTGATTTCATATGTGAGCTCAAAGCTGCTTTCCGCTTTGTCATAATTTAAACTTACATATTCATCTTCCGCCGGCATAAAATCTATAAATTTATGGCGTCTGTTTGCGCTCAGCAATCCGTTCTTTTCAATAATATCGCAAACCCTTTGAATCCTATCCCTGCGGGTCAACTCCGGTTTGTCAGGCTCGTTCGAGCCGCCTAAAAAGCGATACAGGAACGTCACAATCTGCGCGCGGGTACAGCCTGAATTGGGGCTAAAGGAGGTAGCGCTTGTCCCGGCAGTGATTTTGTTTTCAACGGCCCAGCCTACAGCATTGGAATAATAGGCCCCGACAGGTACATCTCCAAAAGAATTTGTTCCTGTAGAAACGGGTTCACCGGCGGCACGGTACAGAAAGGTGACAGCCTGAGCCCGGGTACACCCGGCATTCGGGCTGAAGGCAGTGTGGCTGGTGCCCGAGGTGATTCCTGTCTCAACTGCCCATTTTACCGCTTCTGCATAATATTCCTTTTCATGGACATCCGAAAACTGCGTTGGATAGGAAGAAGAAGGTTTTCCGGCAGCGCGCCACAGGAATGTAACTATTTGCCCTCTGGTACACTTGGAATTAGGACTAAAGGTATTGGTGCCGGTACCGGAAGTGATCCCGTTCTCAACAGCCCAATCGACCGCTTCGGTATAGTACTGGCCGAAAGGAACATCTCGGAAGCTTCCTGCCGCGGCAGCCGATACAGGCAGACAGCTCAGTACCAGGCAAAAAGCCAAAACCGTGCTTACGATCTTTTTCATATGACATCTCTCCTTACAGGAAAAAATTTCTGCGCAACAAAAAAGTGCGCAGCCGAAGCCACGCACCGAAAAATGCACAGCTTCTATTGCTGCGACACAACTATAACACACAGTACAAGTATGCTAAACGAAGCCTGCATTTTTGCCAAAAAAGCAAACACACACACTTATACTGTGTTTCTATCCTGTTATGCCGCAAGATGATCCTATCACAAATCTCCCGGTTCCGCAAGTAGAAAAGGAAGATTTTTTACGGCACAACTCCTATCCGGCCGATCTTGGCTTTATTCCAGGTTTTTCAGCTCTTCTTCTTCCTTTTTATCCACCTTGATCCTTCCGTCACGCAGCAGCTTTACTTCTGAGGCGTGGAACACCTTGGGCGCGGCCTCCGGGTCCTTATCCAGCCGAACGGTGAGCTTTCTGGTCAAAAGATTTTGATCGATCACCACGCCCTTGCCCTCCGGGGTGGAGACCAGCGCGTTCACCTTGGGAGTGGTGCGCAGCAGGTCCTGATAGGCCTCCTGCTCGTATTTCAAGCAGCACATGAGCCTGCCGCAGGCCCCGGAGATCTTTACCGGGTTCAGGGAAAGGCCCTGCTCCTTTGCCATTTTGATGGATACCGGCTGAAAGCCGCCCAAAAAGGAGCCGCAGCAGAAAGGCCTGCCGCAAATTCCCATGCCGCCCAGCATTTTCGCCTCGTCCCGCACGCCGATCTGCCGCAGCTCGATCCGGGTGCGGAACTGGCTTGCCAGATCCTTTACCAGCTCCCGGAAGTCCACCCGCCCATCGGCGGTGAAATAGAACAGGATCTTGCTGTTATCGAAGGTGTATTCCACCTCTACCAGCTTCATTTCCAGGCCGCGCTCGGCAATTTTTTCCTCGCAGATCCGAAAAGCGTCCTTTTCCTTCCGGCGGTTTTCCTCCGCCCGGCGCAGATCGTCCTTGGTGGCCTTGCGTACCAGCTTGCGCAGAGGCTGCACGATGGTGCTGTCGTTTACCTCACGGTTCGCCATAGCCACCTCGCCGCATTCCACACCCCGAGCGGTCTCCACGATCACCCGCTCCCCGCAGGAAAGCTTTTCCTGGCCGGGATCAAAATAATAGACCTTTCCTGTATTCTTAAACCGCACGCCAATTACCTCGGCCATACACATTCTCCTTTATAAAAGTAAGAGGGATCACCCCGGTTTTCCCGAAGCCACCCTTTATCTGCCCGCCGCTTCCCGCAGCCGGGAGCACAAGCAGGACACCAAAAGGGACATATTGGCGTTGCGCTCCAGCTTCCGCCGGAATTCCTCCCCGATCTCCGGCAGCTTACACAGCCGGTTCATGGGAAGACCGCTGAGCAGCTCGGCTTCCCCAGCGGCGCCGGAAAGCAGGCTTGTCCCGCCCGCCCGCAAAACGCAGGCGTCCCGAAAGATCACGGTCAATCGGGATAAGGCTTCTCCGCAAAGCTTTCTGTCCTTTTGCAGGGGAAGCGCCGCCTTTAAGAGAGCGTCCCCATTTTTATCCAGCATGCCAGCCGCCATTGCCGCCGCGATGCCCGCGGCCTGTGCGGCGGTTCCGCCCTGGGCCTCCTCCAGCATTCTGCCGATATTGCCTCCGCACAGGTCGGCAAGCCTTTCCGCCTGCCCCGCTTCCAGCCCGGCATGTTCTCTGCCATAGGCCGCGGCCTCTTCCGGTGAAGGGGGCTTCAGGGTAAAGCTCTGCACCCGGGAGCGAATGGTGGGCAAAAGCTGCTCCGCCGAATCGCACACCAGCAGAAACACCGCACCCTTCGGCGGCTCCTCAATGATCTTCAAAAGCTTATTCTGCGCCGCTTCGGAGGTACGGGATCCCATCAGCAGAATATACACGCTGAGCTCCGCCTCCTCCGGCATTCTGTAGGCGTCGGCGGTGACGGCCTTGACAGTATCAACACTAAGGGAGCGGGTTGCCCCGCTCCCTTCTTCGATCCGAATATCGGGATGTGAGCCCGCGTCCGCGCGAATACAGGACGGACATTCCCCACAGGGAGCCTTTTCCCGGTTCCTGCACACCAAGGCCTTGGCGATCAGCCTTGCCAAGGTGCGTTTCCCGCAGCCCGCCTCCCCCTGCAGTACAATGGCATGGGGAAACCGCCGCAGAGCAAACGCGGCGGATAAGGCCTCTTTTACCTCTTCGTTCCCTAAAAAACCGGAAAGATCCATCAGACCTTTTCAAAGCGGTCCACATTCAGCACGAATATGGTAGAACCGCCCACCGTGACCTCCACAGGGAAGGAGGAATACATTCCCACGTCCATAGTGGAGGTGCTGGGTACGATCTGAGTTCTGCGGCTGCTGTATTTGGAGATCAGGCTGATCACATCGTCCACCTTTTCATCGTCCACACCGGAGATAAAGGTGGTGTTGCCCGCCATCAGAAACCCGCCTGTGGTGGCAAGCTTCGTTACGGAATAGCCTTCCCGGGTCAGCGCGGAGGACACCGCGCCGCTGTCATCATTGCTTACGATCGCAAGGATCAGTTTCATAAAAATACCTGCCTTTCCGGGCCGTTTGGAAAACTTTTCTTTGCCCGTATGGATTTTGAACGATCCGGCCCTCCTGCCAGCAGCAGGGTCAGCCGGGAGAAACCAACAAAGAAACAGAGAAACGAAGCATGTGCTTCCTTCTGCATTCAGTATAGCATAAGACCGGGAAAAATGCTAGGTTTTTTGAAAATTTTGTGAAAGCCGCCTTTTTCCAGCTTTGGCACGGTTTGTTTCCGCTTCCCGCACTACGTCCAGCACCTCTTTTCTGTGCCGGAACAGCGCCAAAATGTTGGGGATCGCCATCAGTCCGTTAAAGGCGTCTCCCAGTTGAAATACGGCAGATAAAGGCAGAATGCAGCCGAAATAGGCGGCTGCCGCCGCGGCTAACGCAAATAAAGTTTTCCCCTTCCCCTTTGTCAAATAAAATAAGCCTTCCCGGCCATAACAGCACCAGGAGATCACCGTAGCCAGGGCAAACAGCGCCGTACACAGGGAAACCGCCCAGCTTCCTATGGGCCCCAAGGCGGATTCATAGGCAAAAAATGTAAGCTTCGCCCCCTCCAGCATGGGGGAGCGGCAGCACAGGATACACAGGCCTGTCACCGTGCACATGACGATGGTATCCACAAACACCTGGAAGATCCCTAAGTACCCCAGCTCTATGGAAGTTTTCCCCTTTACCTCCCCATAGGCGAAGGCCGAGCTGCCAAGCCCCGCCTCGTTGGTGAACACGCCCCGGGATACGCCCGTTTTCAAGGCCAGCAGCGCTCCAGCGGTTCCTCCCACACCGGCCCGCAGGGAGAACGCCCCCTCCAAAATGCTGTGAAACGCCCCCGGCAGATTTTCCCGAAAGACCCACAGCACTCCCAGGGAGGCCGCAAAAAACAGCAGCGTCATAGCGGGAACCAGCCGCTCTGTGATCCTTACGGCGAACCGCAGGCCGCCCCTGGCTACAAAAAACACCAGTGCCGCTAAAAAAATGCCGGTCACGGCAGCGGGAAGTCCGAAGCTTTCCAGGGAAACCGCGCAGGCGTTGGTCTGCGTCATGTTTCCCATGCCGAAGGAGGAAAGGCAGCAGCCCACGGCGTAGAAAGCTGCCAGGGGCTTTCCCCACTTTCCAGCCTTTTCCAGATACCCCAGCGCCCCCGGCGCGTTTTTGTACCTGGCGGCCAGAAGATTTTCCGCGAATACCGTCATCATGCCGAACAGGGAGGACACCCACATCCAGAACAGAGCCCCGGGGCCGCCCACTGTGATGGCGGCCGCCACCCCCACGATATTTCCGGTGCCGATGGACCCGGCCAGCGCCGCTGTCAGCGCCTGGAACTGGGTCACACCCCCCTGTTTTTTCTGTTCCCGGGAGCCCAGTACCGCCACCTTCAGCCAGCTTCCCAGACGGCGAAGCTGGAAAAAGCCGGTGGAGCAGGAAAAAAAGATTCCCGCCGCCAAAATCAGCAGCAGCACATGCCAGCCCCACAGGGCGTCCCGCAGCGCCTCAAGCATGGAAAAAAGGAAGCCCCAATGCTTCCGCCGCGGCCTGGGCCAGCTTTTCGCCGATCTCTATGGTGTTATTTACCAGCCAGGCTTCGTCCTGAGGGTTATCCCGATAAGCCAGCTTGATCAAAAGTGTGGGGGAAGCATCTTTCTCCTGTTCCTCCGTTTCCGAAACAGGTCTGGTGCCCGCCAGCTCCGGTTGAGGATAGATCTCCTTCAGGCGGGCGGCAAACAACTCTGCCGCCGCCTTTTCCACACCGCACTGTTCCCGATAATACACGTCTGAGCCCTTTCTCTGCCCGGCGGAATCCGGCGGAGCCGTTTGAGAGCAAAGCATGAGATACAGGCAGTTTTCTCCCCTGTTCGCGGCCCGGAGCAATCTGCCTTCCTTCACGCTTCCGGGGATTCGAAAGGGCTTGACCCCGGAATTGGAAAGCGCGGCTTCCAGGCTGTCGGCAACCTTGCCGATCCAATATTGCTCCTCTCCACCGTTGGGGTATTCCTCTCCCGGCTGTGAGGGCAGGCTGAGATAAAGCTTTGCCATATCATTTTCTCCTTTCCATCAGGCCCGAATCAGCTCTTTCCCAGTTTCATGCGTTTTGTGAAAAAATCCTGAGAGCTCATGCCGGAGGGCCGCAGGTACCGGCCCAGGCCATAAAAGGAATTCGGGTCCCGTGTCACATAGCTGATCTTTTCCTCGCAGGTCAGGGTCATGGAAAATCCCAGAGACTGCACCAGCTCCGGAGTGGTCTTGCTCACCGCGCCGAAAGGATATACAAAGACCCGGGGCTTTTTCCCCACGTGCTTTTCCACCGCTTCCTGGGCGCTGAGAAGATCCTTTGTCAGCCTTTCCCGGTAAGCCTCCTCAGTTTCTCCGGAGGCTTTTTTTACCCCTACGGGGCTTCCGCTCCCCTTATGAAGGTTATAGCTGTGGTTTCCCACCTCTACCAGGCCGGAATCGGCCATTTCCCGAAGCTGTTCCCAAGTACAATGGGTATAATACCCATTTTTCTCTCCGGTTTGCGTATAAAAATCCGAATAGTAGCCGATAGGCGCGATCAGAAATTTACACTCGTGCTTCTTCGCAAGCTCAAAGGCGTACAGATAGTTATTGTAGTAACCATCGTCAAAGGTGAGCAAAACAGGTTTTTCCGGCAGCTCTTTTCCCTGGGCGTAAGCAAGCAGCTCCTCCGGCAAGATAGTAGTATACCCCTGGCTTTTCAAATAAAGCATATCGCTTTCCAGCTCCTGGGGGGAGATCACGTATTTTCCGTGATAGGCCTCGTCCTTGAGCACGGAATGATACATCACCACAGGCAGCGCCACTCCCTGCTCCACTGTGGCGGCGCTGACGGTAAACAGGGCCGCGAAAATTGCCGCAATTCCCAATAACGCGCCGGAAACCGCCTTCCAATTCACCTTGACCAGTCCATACAGCCCCCGCCTTTTTCGGATTGTTCCCATAAAAAACACCGCCCTGCTTATATATAAGCATCAGGCGATGTTCTTATTCATGGAGTTAGAGTTATTGCGCTGTAAGCAGTCAGTTCTTTTTAGAGAAAAGTCAAGAAATGCCACCCCTGCTTTTTCTGACAGCTGGCCACTTGCAGCCAACAACTATTTTTCGGGAAAAGGGTTCTTTTCCTGGCTGATTCCGGTGAGGTAATTCAGATCTACATCGTAAAATTTGGCCAGCGCGATCACGCTTTCTACCGGGATACGGGTCTTTCCGGTCTCATAGTCTGAGTAAGTGCGCTGGCCGATGTGAAGCAAGTCGGCAATATCCTGCTGGCTCAGCTTTCTGTCTTCCCGCATTTCTCTGATTTTTTCGTAGTATTTGTACGGCAATGTAGGGTGCCTCCTTTTGGAATTATTTACGTCAAAATTTTAGCGGATTAAACTCTAAGAAAGCGTTTTTAGAGTTATATACTCTGAATTTTTTCCAAAAAGATTGACTTCCGCCCCAGAATAGGGTAAAATGGCAGTAATGTGGCGAATGTTCACTAAGGAGATGACTTATTATGGGATTTGTAGATCGGCAAACACTTGGCGAAACTGTGAGAAAGTTTCGCATGGAGATCGGGTATTCTCAGGATTCCCTGGCAAAGGCTCTGGATTGTTCCCGCTCCGCCTACTCTTATAAGGAGGGGGGAAAATGTGCCTTTAGCATAGAGGATCTGCAGCAGCTTGCCGTGGTATTCAACTTGCCGCTGGAAGCTTTTTTCCAGCCGGAACAGTATCCGGAAAAGGAGATCGGGATCCGGGTCAGGCGCAAGCCGGTAGATCCGCCGGAGCAGATCGGTGATCTGCGCATGCGGGAAAGGGCGCTGATCAGCAGGCTTCGCATGCTGGAGGAAAAACTGGATTCTAACGATCTCATAGAACAATTCTGGGAAACCATGAAAAAAGAATTGGATAAGCTCAATTAAAATCTGCCTTTGGTACCGAAGTAATGCCGGCTTTTCGTCCGAAATAAGGCGGGTCCGAAAGAAAAACGCAAAAGCAATTTCCTGTTTTGAGAATTTTTGATAGGAGCTCCGCCGGTTTGAGGAAAAAAGACAGTTTTCTGAGAATAGGGAAAAAAGAAAAGCCGTAAGAGCTCGCAGGGAGATTCCCTTGCGATTTCTTACGGCTTTGACTATAATTATTTACAGTGTGTTCAACAACTTCCCGGGCAAATAGAGTACAATAACGGCAAAAGTCATAGTCGGGCAGCGTTGCTTCGATTTGCACAGAGAAGCTTCTCGATTGCCCACCGCAGGTGGAGTACAATAACGGCAAAAGTCATAGTCGGGCGGTGTGGCTTCGATTTGCACAGAGAAGCTTCTCGATCGCCCACCGCAGGTGGAGTACAATAACGGCAAAAGTCATAGTCGGGCGGTGTGGCTTCGATTTGCACAGAGAAGCTTCTCGATCGCCCACCGCAAGTGACGTGCAACAGCGGCAAAAAGGGGCAGGGATATGTTTGGGTATGTGCGCCCGTTCCAATCGGAATTGCTGGTAAAGGAATATGAGCAGTATAAAGGAATTTATTGCCAGCTCTGCCGGGTGTTGGGAAAGGAATACGGATGGCTTGCCCGGTTTTCCCTAAGCTACGACTGTACCTTTTACGCCATGCTGACCCTGGCCGCTTCCGGACAAACGGTTTGCGAGGAAGCGGGACGGTGCGCGGCGAACCCCATGAAGAAATGCCGATATTTGAAGGCGGACGGGGAAGCCTATCAAAAGGCGGCGGCCCTTTCCGTGTTGCTGACCTGGCACAAGCTGCGGGATGACCGGGAGGACGAGGGCTTTTTCAAATCTCTCGGCTGCGCCTTGCTGCTGCCGCTGGTTTCCCGCAAGGCGAAAAGGGCGGCGGGGCGATATCCCCTTTTGGCGGAGCTTGCGCAAGCCGCCATGGAAGGGCAGAAAGCGGCGGAAGAAAAAAGGGCCGGCCCCGATGAGTGCGCGGAGCCTACTGCCCAGCTGCTGCAGGGGCTTTTTGAGGAGCTTGCCGGAGAAGCCGAGGGCCAAGAGTCAGCCCAAGGCCAAAAACTGGCTTTGGGCCAGTTCGGTTATTTTTTAGGGCGCTGGGTCTATTTAATGGACGCCTCCGACGATCTGCGGGAGGACGCCAGGCAGGGGAAATTCAACCCCTTCCTGCTTCGGCTGGGCCTTTCTGAAAAGCGGCAGCTTTCGGAAGAAGAACTCCGGTCCGCTGAAGCTGCCTGCAACGAGGCCCTGAACGCCACGGCGGCCATGCTGCTGCCCCCCTTGAACCTGATCGATTTAAAGCTTTTCGGCCCGATCATAGAAAATGTGGCGCAAAAGGGCTTGCCTGAGATACAACGGGAGATCCTGTTTCTGCACGTAAAGAAAAAACGGCGGAAGCGCCCCGGAAAAGAAGGAACCTAAAAAGGAAAAAATGCGATTTGCGATTATCAGAAAAAACGCAAATTCGCTTTTTGAACAGCAGTCCGAAATGAGAGAGGAAAGGGAACGTAAGAATGAGCATGTCAGACCCCTATAAGGTGCTGGGCGTATCGCCCTCCGCCACCGATGAACAGGTAAAGGAAGCCTACCGAAACCTGGCCAAAAAATACCACCCGGATCAATATGCCGAAAGTCCCTTAAAAGAGCTTGCCGACGAGAAGATGAAGGAAATCAACGAGGCTTACGACGCCATCACCGCCCAGCGAAAAGCCGGGGGACAGAGAGGGTATGCCGCAGGCGGGTACAACCCTGTGGGGAACAACGCCGCTTCCGGGTTCCGCGATGTGCGAAGCCTGATCATGGCGGGCCGTATTGCCGACGCCGAGCAGATCTTAAACGGTGTGCCGCCGGAGCGCCGCAACGCAGAATGGTATTTCCTGAAGGGCTCGGTACTGTACCGCCGGGGCTGGTTGGAGGAAGCGAAGGACCACTTTTCCCGGGCCTGCCAGATGGACCCCGGAAACGGAGAGTACAGCGCGGCCCTGAACCAGACCATGAACCAGAGAAGCGGCGTATACGGCGGCTATAACCCCAACCGGGGCATGGACGGCAGCTGTAATTCCTGCGATCTGTGTTCCTCCCTGATCTGTGCCGATTGCTGCTGCGAGTGCATGGGCGGAGACTTGATTCCGTGTTGTTAAAACGCAAAATTCGTTTCGAATTTTGCTTTGGAAGAAGCCCTCGGTCACGAAGCGACCGGTTTTTCTCACGAAAAACACCGGGCTTCTTCACTGCGGCAGTTACTACAAGATTGTTAAAACGCAAAATTCGTTTCGAATTTTGCTTTGGAAGAAGCCCTCGGTCACGAAGCGACCGGTTTTTCTCACGAAAAACACTGGGCTTCTTCACTGCGGCAGCTGCTGCGTAGTTTCTAAAACGGAAAATCGGGTTCCGATTTTCCGTTGCGGCAGTCGTTGATGAAAGAAACCTTTTATCTTTCTCTTTGTTGTTTCCTATCCTTTGATCGGTGTAGGGAAGCTTTTATGGCCCTCGCCGTTCTTGTTTCGGGAAGTGATATTACGAAAAATTCCATGAAAGCGGCTCTCTGCGGTATTTTAGCGGCGCTGTCCACGGTGGTGATGTTCTTTACAGGGATCATTCCCGTGGCTACTCTGGCTCTGCCCGCAATTGCCGGATGTCTTTTGATCCCGGTAGTGGCTGAGGTGGGGATTTCCTGGGGCTTCGGCACCTTTGCCGTGTGCGCCGGACTTTCCTTTCTGCTGGCGCCGGACCGGGAAGCGGCCCTGCTTTATCTGCTGTTTTTCGGCTATTATCCCGTGCTGACAGGCGTATTGGACAGGGTGAAAAACAAAACGCTCCGCTATGTGCTGAAGCTTTTGATTTTCAACGCCGCCGTGGTAACGGAAACCCTGCTTGCCGTGTTCATGCTGGGGATCCCCTGGGAAACCGTTGAGTTTTTGGGAAAAGCCACGCCCCTTGTACTGCTGCTTCTGGCAAACCTGGTCTTCGTGCTGTACGACAGGGCCCTGAACGGCCTGATCGCCCTGTATTTCCGAAAATTCAGCAGTCAGGTGCGCAGGTTCTTAAAATTGAAGTAATGTCAAACCCCAGCACGGCAAAAAGTCGCGCTGGGGTTTTTGCGGTTACACCGCAGGCAGCGGCGGGCCGCCGCGGGCACTCGTGTCCCTGCTTGGTGCGGAAGAATAATTTTTCACCCGACCACAAGGACACCGATAAATTATAGTTTAACACGCAGTTCCCACCTGTCATTCTGAGGAACGAAGTGACGAAGAATCTCGTCCTTAATTTTCCGAATAAAAGGGGAAAGGACGAGATCCTTCGCTTCGCTCAGGATGACAGGAGAGAGGTGAGCGAATAACCGCTAAATTCCAATTTAGCAAATAGCCTCCTCCTGTCATTCTGAGGAACATAGTGACGAAGAATCTCGTCCTTAATTCCAGGGAAAAAGGACAAAGGACAAGATCCTTCGCCACCTTTGGTGACTCAGGATGACAATTTGGAGGCCGTTTTCCTCTCTAACAACTAACTACTAATGGCTAACAACTTGTACGCCGAACTCCAATTTACCAGCGTTGGTTACAACGCTTGTGTTGGTTACAATGCTTGTGTTGGTTACAACGCTTGTACCCTTGCCCTTAAATTGCTCATTCCGCATTGCTGATTGCTCATTACCCTTACACACCCTCAAAGCCCTGTGCTGCCAAAGCCTCCCGCACCCCGCTGGGTTTCGGAAAGCTCCTGTATTTCCTCCACCTGGGGCAGGCACACCGGCAGTACGATCAGCTGGGCGATGCGCTCGCCGGGGCGCACCGTATAGGCGGTCTGGCTGGAATTGCGCAGGCCCACGTGGATCTCTCCCCGGTAGTCGCTGTCGATGACGCCCACGCCGTTGGTAACAGTAATGCCATGCTTTACGCCCAGCCCGCTGCGGGTAAAGATCATACCGGCGCAGCCCTCCGGCACCTCCGCCGCCAAACCAGTGGGCAGGATCACCAACGCCCCCGGCTCTATGGTGAATTCTCCGGCGATGCAGGCGCACAGGTCATAGCCCGCGCTGCCCGGCGTTTTTCGCTCCGGCAGCACCGCCTCTTCCCGCAGCCGTTTGATCTTCAGCTTTTGTCCTTCACCCATAAAAATACTCCTTTTCTTCTTTTAAAAAATCAGTTTTCTTACGCTGCCAATTCACATTTTCCACAGAGTTTTCCACCGTTATTCCACGCCCTCGGAAAACATACGCCGGGTGCAGTCAAAACCAGGAGATTCCTGTCGAAAAAAGGTTTCCAGCACCTGCCCGCATTCCACAGCGTTTTCCACAGTGAACCGCAGCACACCGAAATCCGCAAAGGCGTCGGCCCGGTTTCCCAGCCAAAGGGGAACACTGTTCAGAACCTCTGAATATCTGGCCTGCCCGGAGCCGGTGCACACCACAGGAAAACGCTTTTTCAGCCGGTCTGTGAGACAGCCGGGGCTTTTACAGTGCAGGCAGCCCCTGGGGGAATTGGCCAAGGGGCAGTTTCGGGTCAGCATCAACGCCTGCCTGCCGTAAACCATCACGCCTCTCGGCAGCGTTCCGCTCAGGGCGGAAGCCTCTCTGCCGGTGAGCTCAAAGGAAAGCTCCGCCGAGGAAAGGCCAAGCCTTTGAAACTGCTCCAGTGCGGCGGTATTAAAAATATTCAGGGAAAAAGATCCGTGCAGTGTGGCTCCAAGCTCCTTCCCCAGCCACAGGCCGCCCAAATTTCCCACCGTGAATTCCCGAAACCCATCTTCTATTCTGGCGGCCATCAAGGCTTTTACCCTGTCCTCCGCCCCAAAAAACGCTCTGGGCTGTTCCAGCAGAATGCGGGAAAAGCCACTTTCGCGCAGGCGGTGAAGCTCTTCGGGCGCTGTGTCCAGCGGCAACGCGATGCTTTCACACCGCAGCGCCTCCCCGCACACCTGCCGCGGGCTGCGGAAATAAGCCCGCACCGGAAGCTCTTTCGTGTTCCGCGTCCCGTGCCGGGGAAAAGGCTGACAGGAAGCGTTCAAAAAGGGAATGGGCCGCCTTTTGGCACGTCTGGAAAGCAGCGCCTCCAAGGCCTGCCTGCGCAGCAAGTTCAGCTGGGAAACCCCTGCCCGCACGCCGCCCTTCGGCACAGCGACCTGTTTTGCAAAGCAGGGTGTGCCCCCTGTTTTTTTCAACTGAGCCTCACACCGCTCCGCAGGCAAAAGGGGAAGCTCTTCCTGCGTGGCGGGAAGCACTGCGGTGCCTTCCGACCCTTCCTCGTCCCGGGCAGTCAGGGAAATCTCTCCCTCCCGCTGCTCCAGAACCAAACTGACCGGAACGCTCTGCCGCTCTCCCCGATACAGGCCCCGCAGAGAAGAAAACACCTTCGCCGTGGCGTCTGTGACGTCTTCCCTGGTACGCACACCGAACATTTCCCTGCCCCGCCGTCCGGTAAGATATCCTTCTGTAAAGCCGGAACGAGAAAAGACCGCCTCCAGGTTTCGGGTCAGCTCCTCCGGAACCGTTTCTCCGTCCGCTGCCTTCCGGCAGGCGGAAACCGCAGCGGCCACATATTCCGGGCGCTTCATTCTGCCCTCGATCTTTGCGGAGCAGACCCCCGCCTCTTCCAGCTGGGAAAGCCTTTGCAGAAAGGAAAGATCCTTTAGGGACAGGTCGTGCCCCGTACCGCCGGGCGCGGAAAAGGGCAGGCGGCAGGGCTGGGCGCACATGCCCCGGTTGCCGCTTCTCCCGCCCAGCACAGCGCTGAAATAGCACTGCCCGGAAAGAGACATGCACAGCGCGCCGTGAGCAAAGCTTTCCAGCTCCACCGGGCAGCTCTGGGCGATCTCCCGGATCTCCGAAAGGGACAGCTCCCGGGCCAGCACCACCCGCTGGGCGCCCAGCTCAAAAAGCAGCCGCGCGCCGCCGGGCGTGTGCAGGCCCATCTGCGTAGAGGCGTGCAGGGGCAGCTCCGGCGCCCTTTCCCGCAGCAGGGAAAAAAGCCCCATATCCTGCACCAAAACAGCGTCTACCCCCAGCTTACACAGGGTAGAAACCAGCCCCAGCGCCTCCGGAAGCTCCCGGTCCTTCAAAAGAGTATTCACCGTTACATGAACGCGCACTCCCCTGGCGTGGCAGAAGCTTACCGCCTCCGCCAGCTCCTCCAGGGTAAAATTTTTCGCGTGAGCCCTGGCCCCAAAGGAAGGACCGCCCAGATATACCGCATCAGCCCCGGCAAAAACCGCGGCCCGCAGCGCCTCCGGCCCTCCCGCGGGGGCCAGCACTTCTATTGATTTTTCACTCATGATTTTTCAAAAAAGCTGATAAAGCCCTCCTGCTCATATTCTTCCTCGTAGCGCATGGGGTTTTTCCGTTTCTTCCCTCCAGCAGGCTGGGAGGGGGCGGGCTTTCTTTCCTCTCCCTGCTCCCGAACCTCCTTTTCCAGCAGGTCCAGGGCCGGAGAGGACGCCCGTTTTTTAGCCTCTGCGGCTTCCTTCCGGGTTTCCTCCAGTTCCAGGCGAAGCTGATCCACCATCTTTTTCGCCTCTTCCACCGCGCGTTTCGCCGCGGCGATGGCGCCTTGCTTCTCCTGCTCGGCCTTTTGGCGCTCCCCGTCCTTTTCCGTCAGCTTGTCCCGCAAGGCCCGGTTCGCTTCCTCAGCCTCAGACAGCCGCCGGGACAGTTCCCCGTGGTCCGCCGCTGAAGAGCCGCCGGAGTTCTCCCGCAGAGCGGCGTTTTCGTCTGCCAGCCTGGCCGCCTGTTCCTCCAGCTCTTTTACCCGGCCGGCGGCTTCGGCCAAAGCGGTATTTTCCGCTTCCAGCTTCAAGAGCTTTTCCCGCAAAGCGGGATCCTCCGCGGCGACTTCCCCCGCAGGCCCCTTCTTCAGCAGCTCCTCCTTTTCCTCCTGCCAGATCTCGGCCTCCACCTCCAGCTCGTCGATCCGCTCTTGCAGGTCAAAGGACTGCTTGCCATTTTTCTTGGCGTCGTCGCAATAGCTCAAAGCGGCGGTCAGGGCGGCCGCTTCCCGGGTGATATAGGGAGAGGCTTCCAAAATATTTTGCATCAGCGCTCCGACCTCGTCAGCCAAAGACTGCATGTATTCTTCGCTTTCCGGCGTGATAAGGCCGCACACCACGCCGTTTATCTCCAGCCTGATCCGTCTTTTCTCCACAGCAGATCCATCCTTTCCCGCTGGTATTTTATCCATTATAATGCAAAATTCTGATTTCGGGAAGTCCCTTTTCCTTTTTCCCCTAAAAATTCCTGAAATTCCCTGCGCCAAAAAGAAGAACTCCTAGCCAGACGGCACAAATTTGAACCATGGTTTTGCCGGGCGTATTTTCGCCCGCCCGTCGTTAAAATACTCGTGAATCTGAAAGGACTCACTCCGCTTTTGCCTAGGTCGGACAAAAATCCACTCCGGCAAAACTTCTTCGAACTGAAAACTGGTGAGATGTTGTCGATTTTCAGCGCAAAAAGCTTGCTTCGCAAGCTCCGGACGACGGCAGGCAAATGTTCCGCTTGCGGAACATTTGCGCCTTTGCCTAGGACGATAAACTGAAAAGCGGCAATATATTGACCGTTTTCAGCGGGTTCAAATTCGCGCCGTCTGGCTAAGGCACAAAGGATTTTCAGAAAATTGCCGAACTGTTCTATATACATATTGTCCTTTTCCTCCGGTTGTGATATTCTATTCTTAGAAGAAAGCGCGGACGGAAAATCTATTGTTTTGCTTTCCGCTTCTTCTTATGATTGATTTTTGGAAAATTTTAGTGTATAATGCCTATATTATAGCGGGAAATTTCTTCTTCCATTTTCGCATTTCAGGATTTTTATACAATAATGGAGGCTTTTTCATGAATTACAAAATGTCTGTATCCCAGATCAAGGAGGCTGTTCAGGATAAACTGGCCCATGCCTTCGGCGTTTCCCTGGAAAACGCCACCAATGAGGAATACTACAAATCCGTAGTGCTCATCGTTCGGGAGCTGCTCACCAAGGGCCGCGCCGAGTTTGTGGCAAACGCCGAAAAAACGGAAACTAAGCAGGTCTACTATCTCTGCATGGAGTTTCTGCTGGGCCGTTCTCTGCGCAACAGCCTGTTCAATCTGGGCCTGGAGGAAAATTTCAGAAAAGCCCTGTCCGATTTCGGCATTAAACTGGATCATCTTTACGAAAAGGAGCCGGACGCCGGCTTAGGCAACGGCGGCTTGGGCCGTCTTGCCGCCTGCTTCTTAGACGGTCTTGCCACCCAGGGCTATCCCGCCATGGGTTACTCCCTGCGGTACGAATACGGTATCTTCCGGCAGAAGCTGGTAGACGGCTGGCAGACTGAGCTGCCCGATTTCTGGCTGCCCGGGGGGTCCGTGTGGCTGCAGGAGGTTCCGGAAAACTCGGTGGAGGTCCGGTTTGACGGACACATTGAAGAGCAGTGGCACGAGCAGTATCATTCCGTCCGCCACAGAGATTACACCTCCGTCACCGCCGTGCCTTACGACCTGTGCGTGGCCGGCATGGACGGCAAGGGCATCAGCCTTCTGCGGATCTGGAAGGCGGAAAACAACAAATTTGATATGAGCCTCTTCAACGGCGGCAATTATATGCGGGCCATGGAACAGCAGGCCATGGCCGAGGTTATCACCAAGGTGCTGTACCCGGAGGATAACCACACCGACGGTAAGCTCCTGCGTCTTTCTCAGCAGTATTTCCTGGTTTCCGCCTCCATTCAGGATATTATCCGCCGCCATCTTTTTGCCCACAGCAGCTTAGACGACCTGCCGAAGCTTGCCGCGATCCATCTGAACGATACCCACCCCGTGCTGGCTATCCCGGAAATGATGCGGGTCATGCTGGACGAGTGTGGCTACGGCTGGGACGCCGCCTGGGATATCGTAAAGCGCACCGTCGCCTATACCAATCACACCGTCATGAGCGAGGCGCTGGAATCCTGGAGCTGCGATCTGTTCCGCATGCGGCTGCCCCGCATCTATCAGATCGTGGAGGAAATCGACCACCGCTTCTGGGAGGAAATGCGGAGAAAAGGCGTGGACGAAGCGAAAATTTACCGTATGGCCCCTATCAGCGACGGCTATGTGAAAATGGCAAACCTGGCGGTCATCGGCTCTCACAACGTCAACGGCGTATCCGCCCTGCACAGCGAGATCCTGAAGGACAGCGTGTTTCACGATTTCTATGAGGAAATGCCGCAGAAATTTACAAACGTCACCAACGGCATCGCCCACCGCCGCTGGCTGAACCAATCCAATCCGGAGCTTGCCTCCCTGCTTACCGAGCTGATCGGAAAGGACTACATTTATGACGCCGACAAGCTTTCCGGCCTGTTGAAATATCAGGACGATGCCGCTGTTCTGGATCGTTTGCAAAAAATCAAACGCTCCAATAAGGAACGGCTTGCGCACTATTTGAAAAAAATACAGGGCGAGACCGTAGACCCCGATTCCATCTTCGATGTGCAGGTCAAGCGGCTTCACGAGTATAAGCGCCAGCACATGAACGCCTTGAATATCCTTGCCACCTATCAGTGGCTGCGGGAAAATCCCAATGCCGATTTTACGCCTCACACCTATTTCTTCGGGGCAAAGGCCGCTCCCGGCTACTACTTCGCCAAGCAGATCATTCAGTTTATCGCCGCGCTGGCAAAGAAAATCAACGCCGATGAGCGGGTCAACAAAAAGCTGAAGGTGGTTTTTGTAGAAAACTACTGCGTCACCTGGGCGGAGCTGCTCACCCCCGCTGCTGAGATCAGCGAACAGATCTCCCTGGCGGGTACTGAGGCCTCCGGCACCAGCAACATGAAGTTTATGATAAACGGCGCGGTTACCCTGGGCACCCTGGACGGCGCCAACGTGGAAATCCACGAGGCTGTGGGGGACGACAATATTCTGCTCTTCGGCATGACAGCCTCTCAGGTGGAGGAATTAAAGCGCTCCGGCTACAACCCCATGTTCCAGTACCAGAACGATCCCGTCATTCACCGGGCCATGGATGAGCTGCTTTCCGGCATCGACGGCCAGCAGTTCCAGGATATCTACAACGCTCTCTTAAATCAGGATCGCTATATGGCCCTGGCTGATTTTGAGTCCTACCGCGGCGCCCAGCAGAAAGCGGAACGGCTTTACGCCGACCAGAAGGCCTGGAACCGCATGTCCTTGATCAATACCGCCAGCGCGGGCCGCTTTGCCGCCGACCGGGCCATTCGGGACTATGCCGGAAATATCTGGCACGCTTCCCCGGTGCCCCCTGTAAAGAACAGCGGGGCAAAAAAGTAATGTGAGCTCTCCCACAAATTTCATCTGCAAGTAAGGGCCGCTGGGTACCAGCGGCCCCAGACTGTCGTTAAACCCTCTAACGTAAGAAACGGAAGGGGGAAGAGTGTGAGAGGGGACCATCAGGGTCCCTCTCTCGCGTTTCAATCACAACTTACTTGGAAAAATCCTTGATTTTTTCAAGTAAGTTTAAGCGTGGCGAAAAGAATTTTCGACACGCTTAAGGGCCGCTGAATACCAGCGGCCCTTGAAAATGAGGAGGTTTCCCCAGTATGTTTCATTCCAGAGATCCCCTGTATAAAGATCCGGTAGGCGCTTCCCCGGAAGGGGTTCCCGTTCACTTCCGCATTACGCTGCCAAGGGAGCTTTCCGCCTCGGCGGCTCAGCTGGTCATGGAGCAGGAGGGGGTGGGCACCCAGCGGTTGGACCTGTTTTGGTGCGGTATGAACGGGGAGGATAAGGAGTGGTGGGAGTGCCATTATACCCCCTCCGCTCCCGGCCTGTATTTCTATTATTTTGAGGCCCGCACCTGCCGGGGCAGCCTGCGCCTTGCCCGGGGCTTTTCCGGAGAGGCCGTCAGCGGCGGCACAGCCCGCTGGCAAATGACGGTTTATTCCCAGTCGCTCTCCACCCCGGAATGGCTTGCGGGAGGGATCTTCTACCAGATCTTTCCGGATCGTTTCGCCCGCTCTGGCTTCCCGAAGGCGAACATTCCCTCCGACCGCACGCTGCACGGGGACTGGTACGATCAGCCGGACTGGAAGCCCAACGAGCAAGGCAAGGTGACAAATTCCGATTTCTTCGGCGGCGACCTAAAGGGTGTGCGGGAAAAGCTGCCCTACCTGAAAAAGCTGGGCGTTACCTGCCTTTATTTCAATCCCATTTTTGAATCTCATTCCAATCACCGGTACGATACGGCGGACTATTCCAAAATAGACCCGCAGCTTGGAACCGAGCAGGATTTTTCCGAGCTCTGCGCGGCGGCCAAGGAGCTGGGGATCCGGGTCATTCTCGACGGCGTGTTCAGCCACACAGGCAGCGACAGCGTATATTTCAACCGGGAAGGGCGCTATCCGGAACCGGGGGCCTATCAGTCTCAGGAAACCCCTTATTCCTCCTGGTACTCCTTTCGCAGCTGGCCGGATTCTTATGACTGCTGGTGGAATTTCGATACCCTCCCCAACGTGCGGGAGACTGATCCTTCCTATAACAGCTACATCAACGGCGAAGCCGGTATCGTCCGCAAATGGCTTCGGGCCGGGGCCTCCGGCTGGCGGCTGGATGTGGCCGATGAGCTGCCCGACGAGTTTATCGACCGCCTTGCAGAGACCGCCAAGGCGGAAAAGCCGGACGCCCTGGTGCTGGGCGAGGTGTGGGAGGACGCCTCCAACAAGTCCGCCTACGGCGTGCGCCGCCGGTATCTTCTGGGAAATCAGCTGGACTCAGTGATGAATTACCCCTTCCGGGACGCCATTTTCGGCTTTCTTCTGGGAAACGACCCCCGGCATTTTGCGGAGATCGTGGAAAACCTGGTGGAAAATTACCCCGCACAGTGCCTGCATCTTCTGATGAACCATATCGGCACCCACGATACGGAGCGGGCCCTTACGGTTCTGGGCGGCGAGCCCTCCGGAGGCCGGGGCAGAGAATGGCAAAGCGCCCAGCGGCTTTCTGCAGAGCAGCGGGAGCTGGGAAAGCGCCGCCTGAAGCTCGCCTCCCTGATCCAGTATCTTTTGCCGGGGGTTCCCTGCCTGTATTATGGAGACGAGGCCGGCATGGAGGGCTACCGGGATCCCTTCAACCGGGCCTGCTATCCCTGGGGCCGTGAGGATCAGGAGCTTTTGCGGTGGTATGAGACCCTGGGCGCTCTTCGCGCCGGGCAAAAAGCCATTTTGAGCCACGGCGGCTACCGCACCCTGCTGGCGGACGGAAACCTGCTGGCCTTTGAGCGCTTCGCCATCGTGGAGAACAAGCGGGAAAGCCTGGTCCTTCTTGTCAACCGCAGCGACTGCTCCCAGAATATCCCCCCGCTGCCCCTGCCGAAGGAGCCGGGAACCCCGCTGCTGGGAGAACCCCTGAAGCCCTTCGGAGTTCTTCCCCCCTTCGGCTGTTCCCTCACAAGGTTCTCTCAGGCCCTGGAAACAGAAGACAAACGAGACCCAAAATAAAGCAGAAACCCCTTGACATTTGAAACAACACTGTCTATAATAATAAAGCTGTGAGGAAATGTTCCATTTCCTCCCCTGTGCGCCGGTAGCTCAGCTGGATAGAGCGCTTGACTACGGATCAAGAGGTCGGGAGTTCGAATCTTCTCCGGCGCGCCATAAAATCCTCAGGAATCATGCGATTTCTGAGGGTTTTCTTTTTTCCTCAATACCTTCAAATTCCCTCGTTGACTACCTTTTGACTACTTTCTGGATTTTTTCCGGTTTCCTGACTGCCGTCAGAAAGATAATTTTCCAGTTGAGCAATGGAGGAAGCGGCGTCCTCTTTGTCCATATGGGTATAAATATTTGCGGTCATCTGAATGGAAGAATGGCCCAGTAGATATTGAGCGGTTTCGAGGGCTATCTCTGCCCGGAAAAGATTCGTTTTTTAATTTGATGGAGCTTCGTTTACGAAGCTCCCAAAAAGTTCTTGAGCGTTGCTCAAGAACTTTTTTCTTCGAGCGCGCCAAAAATCGGCAAGTCTCAAAAGAGACTTGCCGATTTTTACTTTTTCCCTATTCAATCTTCACTTTTCACTAAGCGGCAGGGCCGGCTTTTGGAAAGCTACAAGTTAGAGCGAATCGTGAAGAAGTCAACAAAAACATCTGTTTTGCGGCGGAGCCTGCTCAGCGCGTAAGGGCAATTCTGGCCTGACCGCAAGGAATGCAATAAATTTATAGTTCAGTGGTGTCCTTGCCCTTTCATTGCTCATTCCTCATTTACAAAGCCGTCTCACTGCCGAATTTTATGGAAGTGGAGCCTCCTCCACCCCGGTCAGCGCCTGGGAGACGGTGCGCACGGCGTCCTCCGCCGTCATGTTGCCCAGCCGGGTACGCCAGGGCTCAAAGGGCTCCGCCATATACAGGGGATTGCAGGAATGGCGGCGGAACCGGGAAAGCACCGTCTTCGCGTTGATGATTCCGGTCTCGCCGGGCAGGCGGCGGTCCATATCCTGCTGCTGCCGGTATTCCCGGCCCGGAACGGCGTCGCTGAGGTGCAGGGCCACCAGGCGGTGAAGCTGCCGCTCCATCAGCACAACATCGTCCAAAGCGCCGTTTTGAGAACAGTACCAGTGAAATACATCGAAGGCGATCCCTACCCCATCGCCTGCGGCGTCGGCCAGGGCCAGAGCGCCGGAAAGAGAGTGGATAAACTCATGCTCCGCCAAGGTGCGCAGCTCCTGCGGGCCCAAAAATTCCAAACCGTAGAAAATGCCGTTTTCCCGCAAAATTCCGTTTACGGCGCGGATCCGCTTTACGACCCAGGAAAAATTTTCTTCAAATTCCCTGGGGCTGCAAGGCCACACATGATTATAGGCATGGGTCACGCCCAGCACCCGGGCGGCGCAGGCATCACGGCGGAGGGTCTCCAGGGCCTTTTCAAAGGCGGCGTCGTCCAACTCCCAATGATAAAAATCGGCGGGCATAGGCATCAGGCCCCAGGAAAGGCCGCAGTCCGCCATAACAGCGGCCGCCTCCCGGGCGGCGTTCTTATCCCGAAGCACCTCCTGCGGCGCGCTGACGGCCTGAAAGCCATACCTGGCAGCCCAGGGGGCCAATTCCCGGATCGGCTGGGACAGCCCCAGCATGGACGGGTCTAAGGTGCGAAGCATACGGTTCCCTCCCAAAAAGTGATCGTTTCATTCTTTTGCCGGCTCAGGTTCTCTTCCGGCTCACAGCCAGCTCACTTCCTCAAATAGTCCAGGTTCTTCCGAATGAAGTCCACTCTCTGCTTTACGCAGTCCACGCTGCGCAGGGGATCGGCGGGCGTGTGGAACACATAGTCCGTCAGGCGGGCAAGGTCTGTGGAGGCCACGTGCAGGCGGGTATCGGAGGAAGCGTAATAGATGTACACCCTGCCGTCCTTATCGACGATGGCGCCGTTTGTGAACACCACATTGCTCACATCGCCTACCCGCTCATCGCCATAGGGCGCGATCAAAAAGCCGCCGGGCTCGGCGATCACCTTCGCCGGGTCGTCCAGAGCGGTGGCAAAGGCATAGACCACATATCGCAGCCCCGCCGCCGTGTTGCGCACGCCGTGGGCAATATGGATCCAGCCCTTTTCTGTTTTAATGGGCACCGCGCCCGCGCCGTTTTTGCTTTCCGTAATGGTGTGGTAGCGCCGAATGGAGGTCATGCGCTCCTCATCGATAACGGCGTGGGTGATATCATCGCACAGGCCGAAGCCGATACCTCCGCCGCTGCCGGTCTCAATGAAATCGTCCATGGGGCGGGTGTAGAAGGCGTATTTGCCGTTCACAAACTCCGGGTGCAGCACCACGTTGCGCTGCTGGGGAGAGCGCTTTGTCACCAGGTTGGGCAGGCGTTCCCAGGTTTTCAGGTCCCTGGTGCGCACAATGCCCGCGGCGGCCACAGCAGCGGACAGGTCGCCCACCGTGCGGTCCTTGCTTTCGGAGCAGAACACGCCGTAGATCCAGCCGTCCTCGTGCTGGGTCAGGCGTATGTCGTACACATTGGTCTCCTCCGGGCAGGTGTCCGGCAGCAGAATGGGTTCATCCCAGAAACGGAAGCCCTCTGTGGGGCTGTCGCTTTGGGCCACGGCAAAGAAGGACTTGCGGTCGCTTCCTTCTATACGGGCCACCAGGGTGTATTTGCCGTTCAACAGAATAGCTCCGCTGTTAAAGGCGGCGTTTATTCCCAGCCGCTGGAGCAGATAGGGATTGGTCTCCGGGTTGGGGTCATAGACCCAGAAGGGCGGTACATGCTCCCGGGTGAGCACAGGATTTACCCAGCGCTCGTAAATGCCGTTGTGGTGGCTCTCGTCCACCGTGTTTTTCCTTGCGATCAGCGCTTCATAACGCTCGTTCAGCTCCTGATAGGTCATTGTGATCACTCCTTCTGTATTTGTGGGCCGTCTGGCTACAGCTCCGGATTTCGCCGCAGCACCTCAATACACATGCGGCCGTTATGATACGGGCACTTCCAGGGCTCTACAATGGGCTTTTCAATAGGCGTGCCGTCCTCCCTGACAGACCAGAACCACTCCGAGCCCTCCCGGGGGTCGATTATCTTTTCCCTGATGTATTTCCACTGGGAACGAACCGCGTCCAGATAGCGCTGTTCATGGGTATGCTCATAAGCGTTCAAAAAGCCCACCAGCGCCTCCGCCTGCACCCACCAGACCCGGGTGAAGTCCACCCTGCCGTTTTCGCTTTCGTTTGAGAAGCCGTTTCCCTCGGTATAAGCGGCCCGCAGGGTATGGTCCGCCATACTGAGCAGCATGGGGCGAAGCCGTTCCGTCAGCACTTGATCGCCCAGCACCTCCAGGGTGTGGTCCGCCAGCCAGGAGGTCTCGATATCGTGACCGAAGCTGTGCAGATCGATCAGGGTGTGGTACTGAAGGTCAAAAAACACCTCCTGCCGGCATTTCCGAGGATTATAGACCTTTTCCGCCCAGGTGTTCATGATCCAGAAAAGCCTTTCCCGCACCTCGGGATCCTTCCCCGCCTCGTAAAGGCCGGTATAGCCCTCCAGCACATGGAGCAGGGTGTTCATGGTGCGCCCAGCCTCCACACCGTTTTCGCTGAGCTTATCGTTCCCGGCGGGCTGCCAGCCGGCGGTAAAGGCCTCCAGGTAGCCTTCGCCGTCAAAGCATTTATCCTCCACCAGCCGGAACAGTTCCCGGGCCAGCTCCAGCGCCGCCTGTTCTCCACCGGCCCGGTAGTAGGCGGACAGCGCGTAAATGGCAAAGCCCTGGTTATAGGTGTGCTTGGTGCTGTCGGCCACGGTTCCGTCCGCGTTCATGGACCAGTACACCCCGCCGTGCTCCCGATCCAGCATTTTGCACAGCATTTCATAGGCATGCTTTGCCTCGTCCAGCAGGGCGGGCTCCCTTAAAAGCAGGTACGCTTCCGAGAAAAACCACAGGATCCGGCTGTTCAAAATACAGCCCCGCTCCGCTTCCGGGCGGCGGGTCAGATCAAACTCTACCTGGCCGGTGTAGCCGCCGCGCTCATCGTCCCGCAGGCCCCGCCAGAAGGGAAGAATTCTCTCCGTGAGCTCCCTTCGTATTTCAGATACTGTTTCCGACATGATGTACCTCCTGTTACAATATGGTTCAGCAGACCACAGCCGCTGAGCTACAGGCTGTTTCTCTATTGCACAGCATATCATAAAACCCGCCGCCTGTATAGGAAAAATTGGAAAAAAACACCTGGATCATAAAACAGTCCCCAGGTGCCGCGGCACCTGGGGACTGAAACGCAAAATTCGGTTTTTCCTATAGCTGAAATACAAACAAAATGAGCCCGTACACCACGCTGGCCGTGATACCGAACACCAGCACCGGGCCGGAAACGATGAACATTTTTGCCCCCAGGCCGGTGATAAAGCCCTCGCTTTTGAATTCCATGGCGGGCGAGACCATGGAGTTGGCAAAGCCGGTAATGGGCACCAGCGTGCCGGCCCCGGCGTGCTTGGCGATATTGTCATACCAGCCCAAGGCGGTAAGAGTGGCGGAAATAAAAATCAGACTGATGGAAACCGCCATGCGGGCGTCCTTCATTTCCAGGCCCCAGCCCTGATAAAGCTGAAACAGGCCCTGGCCCATGGTGCAGATCAGCCCGCCGAATAAAAAGGCCAGAAGACAGTCCTTTCCTATCGGGGAATTGGGGGAAGCTTGCTTTACCCGCTGGTCATACTGCTGTTTGGAAACTGTTTTCAAAAAAATTCTCCTTTCCGAACAGGTTTTTATGGAGCTATCCTTCCCAATTCCCGGAGGTTCATGCGCCTTGTTTTCCCTGATTTTCAAATCCCTTCTCTCTAAAGCGGCGCCTTCCCCCTCGAATTGTGAAACCCATAAAATCTTTATAAAAATTCTTGACAAGTTTATAAACGCAGAGTATCATAGGCTTGAGATAATAAATTGGAAATCCTTGCCGGCTTAGCCAGACGGCAAAAACGGGGAGTTTTTATAGGGAAGTACGGGGCCGCCCACGCCTCATACCTGTTCCCGCCTCTCCCGGAAAGGCAGTGACAGCATGATAAATCAAAGATTGTGGGAGATCCTGCTGGACTCCTTCTGGAAGATCCTGTTGCCGGGGCTTGTCACCACGATCCCCCTTACCGTGATCGCCTTTTCCATTGCCATGGTGATCGCGGTCTGTATGGCGCTGGTGCAGTTTGCCAATGTAAAGGTGCTCAAGCAGCTTGCCCGTTTTTATATCTGGATCTTCCGGGGCACTCCCCTTTTGGTACAGCTTTTCGTGGTATTTTACGGCTTCCCCAGCGTCGGTCTGCTGATCGACCCCTTCCCGGCGGCAGTGCTGGTCTTTTCCCTGAACGAGGGAGCCTACTGCGCGGAGATCGTTCGGGCGGCGCTGGAGGCTGTTCCCCAGGGACAGCTGGAGGCCGGGTACTGCACGGGCATGTCCTACATTCAAACCATGCGGCGGATCATTCTGCCCCAGGCCATGCGCACCGCTTTCCCCTCCCTGGCCAACTCCGTGATCGCCATGGTAAAGGACACCTCTCTGGCCGCCAACATTACCGTGACCGAAATGTTCATGGCCACCCAGCGCATCGTATCGCGCACCTATGAACCGCTGGCGCTGTATATTGAGGTGGGCCTGATCTATCTGCTGTTCTCCACAGTGCTGACAAAGCTGCAAGCCTGGGGAGAAAAAAAGCTCAGCGCTCATATGAGGCAGGAGGATTGACGCGTTATGCTGGAGATCAAGGGTATCCAAAAATCCTTTGGGAGCCTTCAGGTTCTCCGGGGAGTGGACCTGAAGGTGGAAAAGGGCGATGTAGTGGCGATCCTGGGCCCCAGCGGCTCCGGAAAGACCACCCTGCTGCGCTGTATCAATTTTCTGGAAACGGCAAATAACGGCGTGATGAACTTTGACGGTGAGGAATTTCATTTCGGCCATGTTTCCAAAAAGGATATTGCAAGGCTGCGGAAAAAGACCGCCTTTGTGTTTCAAAGCTATAATCTGTTTTTGAACAAAACCGCCCTGCAAAATGTAACGGAGGGGCTGATCGTAGCCCGAAAGATGCCAAAGGCCCAGGCCGGGGAGATCGGAAAACGGTGCCTGGATAAGGTGGGGCTTTCCGACCGGTACGAGTATTACCCCAGCCAGCTTTCCGGCGGCCAGCAGCAACGGGTAGCCATTGCCAGAGCCCTGGCCTCAGAGCCGGAGATCATTTATTTTGACGAACCCACCTCCGCTTTGGATCCGGAGCTTACCGGCGAGGTGCTTTCCGTCATGCGGCAGTTGGCGGACGAGGGCATGACCATGCTGGTGGTCACCCATGAAATGGGCTTTGCCCGCAATGTGTCCAGCAAGGTGGTTTTTATGGAGGACGGCGTCGTGGTGGAGGCCGGCCCCTCCAAAGAGCTTTTTGAAGCCCCCAGGGAAGAACGCACCAGGGCTTTCCTGCAAATGGTGGGCGGCATCACGCCCGCCGAATAAATCTTTGCAAAAGGAGATCATTTTTATGAAAAGACATTTTGCGGCTCTGCTTCTCACGGTACTACTGATATGCTTTACAGCGCTGTCCGGCTGCGCTCAAAGCGGCAAAACCGGAGCCGGGGATCTGCTTTCCCAGATCAAGGAAAAAGGGGAGATCACCATTGCCATGGAGGGCACCTGGGCGCCCTGGACCTACCACGATGAAAACGACGCCTTGGTGGGCTACGATGTGGAGATCGGCCAGTATATCGCCGATTATATCGGCGTAAAGGCCAATTTCGTGGAGGGCGAATGGGACGGTCTGCTGGCCGGCCTGGAATCCGGGCGGTACGATGTGATGATAAACGGCATGACCGTGGACGATCAGCGCCGGGAAAAATACAGCCTTTCCACCCCCTATGCCTATGACCACACCGCGGTGGTGGTGCAGGGCGGCAACAATGAGATCCAGACCCTGGACGACTTACAGGGAAAAAAGACCGCCAATACTTTAAGCAGCACCTATGCCAAGGTGGCGGAGGATTATGGAGCGGAGGTCACCGGTGTGGATGATCTGAACCAGACCTTTGAGCTGCTTTTAAGCGGCAGGATCGACGCCACCCTGAATTCCGAGCTGACTTATGCCGACTACATGAAGGCCCACCCCGACGCGGATCTCAAGATCGCCGTCATGACGGAGGAGGCCGACGAGACCGCCATTCCCGTGCGCAAGGGCGAAGACACCGCCACCCTGCTGGAAGCTATCAACGGCGCGCTGGAGGAAATGCGCGGGAACGGAAAGCTGACGGAGCTTTCCGAAAAGTACTTCGGCCGGGATATTTCCAAGAATTCTTAAATCACAACGCAAACTCCGGTGCGGCTTCTCTGCCGCGCCGGAGTTTCACTTTGCCTGCGGCGGCGAGGCGCCGTCACTCGTGTCCCTACTTGGTGCGGAAGTTTGGTTTCTGACCCGACCGCAAACTGAGCGATAAATTGGAATTTGCAGCGTACCGCTGCACCCACTCGTGAAGCTGTTTGGTGCGGGAAATCGGTTTCTGACCCGACCAATAGTGATTCGCTTATTTTTCTCCTGTCATTCTGAACGAAGTGAAGAATCTCGCCCTTTTCCCTTCTATTCAGGAAATGAAGGACGAGATTCTTCGTTCCTCAGAATGACAAAAGTGAGAACTCGCCCCTCTCTAACGACTAACAACTAACAGCTAACGACTAGTTCGCTAAACTATAATTTACCGCTCTACTTCTGCCCTTCATTCCTCATTCCTAATTTCTAATTGCCCTTTGCCCGCCGCCTGCGCTTTACTTTTTTTCCAGCTTATGCTATGATAGCCGCAAAGAACCCGCGCTCTTTTCGGGAAAAATTTCCTTGCAGGCATTCTTTTTGAAACGAGGTGGATCGTTTTGCGTACTATCAAAAAGCTGAAGCGAACCATTGTATTTATTTTGAAGCTGGCCCTGTTTGTTTCCCTGTTCGGCATCTTCTTCGGCATTTTCGGCATCAACAACCCCTGGCTTTTCAATTTGAACCGTACCACCGGCGTCACCATGCTCACCTTCGCGGTTTTGGGCATTGCGTTGATGTCCGTGTACGGCGGTTATGCCATTGGCACACAGAAGAGCAAGCCCATTGTGTATTCCATGTCTCTGGCGGCGATCATCACGGATCTGGTCACACATTTGCAGCTTTCCATTATGAACACCAGTGAAAAAAACAATCCCTATTTTGTTTATGAAACGCCCCATTTGCTGTTGCTGGTCATTGTGCTGCAGGTGCTTGTGATCATCTTTTTTGCCTATTTCGGCAATTTTGTATACTTCTCTCTGGAGCCGCCGGAAAAATGCTGCGTGATCTCCTCCTCCCGGCAGAGTTTGGGGAACATTATCCCCAAGATCAATAAATTCAAAAAGCAGTACGAGGTGGACGAGATCATTCGTTTTGACGCGCCGGACGTGCTGGACGTGATCGCCCGAAACGACACGGTGTTCCTCTATGACGTGCCGGTGCGGGAACGCATTGTGCTGACGGAATACTGCTATCAAAAGCAGAAGAACATCTACTACAATTTTGAAATGTCCGATGTGGTCTCTCAGGGCGCAAAATATATGACCCTGGACGACAAATCCCTGGTGATGCACGTTGCCAAGGATCTGACCATGGAGCAGCGCATCGTCAAGCGCCTGATGGATCTCGGCGTTTCCCTGATCGCTCTGATCCTCACCAGCCCCATTATGCTGGGCTGTGCTCTGGCCATTAAGCTGGAGGACGGTGGCAAGGTGTTCTACAAGCAGAAGCGGCTTACCAAATACGGCCGGGTCTTTGAGGTGTACAAGTTCCGCACCATGAAGGAAGAAAATTCCATTCACAAATCCGTTACGGCTGACGACGACCGCATTACGAAGGTGGGAAAGCTCCTTCGGAAATACAGGATCGATGAGCTGCCTCAGATGCTCAATATCCTGAAGGGAGATATGACGGTCGTCGGCCCTCGCCCGGAAATGCTGGAAAATGTGGAAAAATACACGGGTGAGCTGCCGGAATTTTCCTATCGCCTGCGCATGAAGGCGGGGCTTACGGGACTTGCCCAGATCTCCGGCAAGTACAATACCTCCCCCAAGGACAAGCTGGTCATGGACCTGATGTATATTGAAAATTACAGCATCTGGCAGGATCTGAAGCTGATCTTCCAAACCATCACCGTGTTCTTTAAGGCCTCGGAAAGCACAGAGGCCTTCGGCGCGGAGGAGCTGTACGATTTCGATGAGGACAGAGAGAAAAACAGGCGCTCCAGAAACTCCCGGAAAAAGCGGCAGGAAGCCACAGATACGGAAAAAGAACCGGCAGCACCGGAAAAGCCGGAGGAAGCGGAGACCGGCTCTGAAAAAGAAGGAGACTGAGCTATGGCGATCCTGGAGTATTTGAAACGGGTATTCCCCGGCACGGCAGAGGAATTTGCCGGAAAAGCCCAGCAGGCCATGCTTTCCGGGGAAAAGCTGTTTATTGTTACGGCAAACCCCGAGATCATCATGCATGCGGAAAAAAGAGAAGAAATTCGGGAGCTGCTGCTTTCCAAGCAGACAGCCATTACGCCGGACGGCATCAGTGTGGTAAAGGCTATGCGTATGTGCGGTCTGCCGGCAAAGGAGCGAATTACCGGAGTGGATCTGGCGGAAAAACTGCTGAAAAAAGCCGGGGAAGCCGGAAAATCCGTTTTTCTGCTGGGGGCGAAGGAAGAGGTGGTTTCCGCTTTGGCTGAAAAGCTGAAGCGGGAATACCCCGCCGTCACCGTGGCCTACCGCAACGGCTATGACGGCGACAAGGATCAGATCTTCGAGGAGATCGCCGGGCTCCAGCCCGATCTGGTGCTGGTGGCCTTGGGCGCCCCCGCCCAGGAGCTGTTGATTTCCCGCCACCTGGAAAAATTTCAGAAGGGCGTATTTATGGGGGTGGGCGGCTCCTTTGATGTGCTCAGCGGGAAAAAGCAGCGGGCCCCCGCCCTGTTTGTAAAAACCAATACGGAATGGCTGTACCGCATTCTGCGGGAGCCTTCCCGGCTGGGAAGATTCTATCAAAACAACATCAAATTTCTGGGCGAGGTGCGAAAAGCCGCCGGAAAATAAAAAATTGCCGCAAAACCGTGTTTTCCCTTGTCAAGTGAAGCTGCCAGATACAGAAAAAAGGCTGTTGCAAATATACGGGCAACAGTCTCTTCTACGAAAAATCGTAAGAGTTCCGTAAGCTCTTTGTAGACAAGAATTTGATTTTTTTGAAATATCCTTTGGAAAGGTTTTGATCCCATGAGAAAAGTGAAGGTGCTGTCCGTGTTCGGCACCCGGCCGGAGACCATCAAAATGGCTCCGCTGGTGAAGGAGCTGAAAAGCCGGGAGGAATTTGAAAGCGTGGTCTGCGCCACCGCCCAGCACAGGCAAATGCTGGATCAGGTGCTTTCCGCCTTTTCCATTGTCCCGGAATACGACCTGGATATCATGAAGCAGGGACAAACCCTTTCCGATATCACCGCCCGGGTGCTGCAGGGGCTGGAGGGAGTCATCGCGGAGGTCCGGCCCGATATGGTGCTGGTCCACGGAGACACTACTACCACCTTCGCCGGGGCGCTGGCCGCCTACTATGCCAGAGTGGCGGTGGGTCATGTGGAGGCCGGGCTTCGAACCCACGACAAATACTCCCCTTACCCGGAGGAGATGAACCGGCAGTTCGTGGGCTGCATGGCGGATCTGCACTTTGCCCCCACGGAGCTGAGCCGGCAAAATCTTTTAAGCGAGGGAAAGCGCCCGGAAACCATTGTGGTCACAGGAAATACCGCCATTGACGCCCTTTCCACTACCGTGCGGGAGGACTATTCCGATGAGCTTTTGGGTTGGGCAAAGGGCTCCCGGCTGCTGGTACTTACCGCCCACCGCCGGGAAAACCTGGGAGAGCCCATGCACCGTATGTTCCGGGCCATTCGCCGGATCATCGAGGAATTTCCCGATGTGAAAATGGTGTACCCCGTCCACCTGAACCCGCTGGTACAGAAAGCCGCTGGAGAAGAGCTGGGCGGCTGTGACCGGGTACGTCTGGTTTCTCCCCTGGAGGTGGTGGAATTCCACAATCTCCTGGCCCGCTCGTATCTGATCCTGACGGACAGCGGCGGAATTCAGGAGGAAGCCCCTTCCCTGGGGAAGCCCGTGATCGTTCTGCGGGATACCACCGAGCGGCCGGAAGGGATCAAGGCCGGAACGCTGAAGCTGGCGGGAACAGAAGAGGAAACCATTTATTCTCTGATCCGGCAGCTTCTGACAGACCGGCAGGAATATGACCGCATGAGCCATGCCAGCAATCCCTATGGAGACGGCAAGGCAAGCTGCCGCATAGCGGACGCCATTTTGCGTTGGGCGGAAGGCCGTCTGGCGTAAAGCCTTCCTGAAACGGCGGCAAACCAGAAAAGCGAGGGTTTGAAAAACAATGAATCGACTGGATAAGGAACCGGAGGAAAAAGAAACCGAATGCTCCCCGGAGGCTCAGCCGGAAACCGCCCGGCGGTGCCCTGTAGGAGTTGCGTTTTCCAGGGAGAGGAAAAGCTGGCTGCCGGCAGGCTTTTTCTTGCTGCTTTCCGGCATTTTACTGGCGCTTTCCGCCCCTACCATTTGGGAAACCACCGCGGAGGGCGTATATCAGGTCCACAAGGTCTTTTTGATGGGCTATGCAGGGCTCACCCTTGCGGGAGTCCTGCTCTGTTTGCTGGAGTTCCGGCTGCCGGAGCTCCTTCGCCGCGTTTCCGGCTGGGTACTGACTCTGCTCGTTCCCTGGGCCGTTTTTTACGCGGTGGATCTGATCAACGATACCAAGGTGTTGTACTTTTCCCAAAGAAGGCTTTTTGCCAATTATCTTTGCTATCTGCTGGTGTTTGCCCTGGTGTACGCCCTGTGCCGCCGGGCCTCTCTGACCACCCTGATCGGCGGCGGTGCCTGCCTGTTTTTCGGCATTGCCAACTACTTTGTCATTCAGTTCCGCGGCAAGCCTATTTTGCCCTGGGACATTCAAGCCATCGGCACGGCCTTTGAGGTTTCCGGCGGCTACCACTATGAAATCACCAGAATGATGGCTTTTGCCGTTATGCTGCTGGCCTTTTTAACTCTGCTGTGCTTCCGGCTGGAAACCCGCCGGAAAAAGAAAAGCTGGAAGCTGCAGGCCTCGGAACGGGGGATCGCCCTGGTGCTGTTCGCCGTGCTGGCGATCCAGATCTTTCCCTGCGACCTCTTGACCGATATGGGAATTTCCGTGTGGGCCTGGAACCAGAAGGTCAGTTCCGAGCAAACTGGCGTGCTCACCGGGTTTTTCGCCAATATCCAGTTCCTCATGGTCAATAAGCCGCAAAACTATTCGGCGGAAAAGGTGCGGGAGCTGGGAGAAACCATCGATTCCTGGGAAGCGCCCACTCCGCTGGGACAGCCGGAAAAGGAGCCCACCGTCATTGTGGTGATGAGCGAATCCCTGACCGACCTGCAAAACGTGGGCACCCTGAAGCTGGACGAGGACTGCCAGCCCTTTTTGCACAGCATGCAGGGAAAGGACAATGTGATCTGGGGCACCGCCTATTCCTCTGTGTACGGCGGCGACACCTGTAACAGCGAATATGAGTTTTTGACCGGAAACACTCCGGGCTTTCTCCCCACCGGCAGTAAGCCCTACCAGCAGTATGTGGATCACGAGCAGACCGCCCTGCCTTCTATTCTGAAAAGCCAGGGCTACACCTGTACGGCGCTGCACCCCGGAAACGCCTCTGCCTGGCACCGGGAAACGGCCTATCCCTACTTGGGCTTTGAGACCTTTCTTTCCGCAGATAAATACACCTTCCAAGAGCGGGAGCACGGCCTGATCAGCGATGAATCTCACTATAACCAGATCATTCAGGAATATGAAAGCAGAGAGCCGGATGAGCGGCAGTTCCTCTTCACCATTTCCATACAAAACCACGGTGGCTATGAAAAAGAGGACTATCCCAGCACCGTGCGCATTTTGCAGGTAGGCGACAAAGTGCAGGATCTGAGCCTCGATCCGAAATATCCTCAGGCAGAGCAGTATTTGAGCATGCTGAAGGAAACTGACCGGGCAACGGAGGAATTTTTCCGGTATTTTGAGCGGCAGGAGGAACCGGTGGTGATCCTGCTCTTCGGCGACCACTGGCCCAACCTGGAAACGGACTTCGCCCGGAACCTGCTGAATGTGGACACGGAGGAGTTGACCTTTGAAGACCTGATGCGGGAGCACGAGGTTCCCTTCCTGATCTGGGCCAATTACCCGCTGGAGGGCGATTACATCGGAAAAACCAGCCTGAATTACCTGTCCGGCCTGCTGCTGCGGGCGGCGGGGCTTCAAGGCACTTCCTACACCAATTTTTTGGAAAATATCCGGCAGGAGCTGCCTGTGATCAGCGCTCTGGGCACTATGGATAAGGAGTGGAACCTCTACAAAAACGGCAACGGCGTCCTGGCGGAGACCCCGCCGGAGGAGTATGCCGCCTGGCTCAATCAATATGCCGTTTTGCAGTACAATAACGCCTTCGGCGGCGGGGAAAAGCAGCGAGAGCTTTTCACCCTTCCGGAAGGCGGGAAATAAAAGAACCTCTTAAAGGAGAGCGCTCTTTATGGCAAAAATAGCGGTGCGGCGTGTAAATGAATGGGACGGCCCGTCCATGCTGAAGATCTACAGCCCCTACACCGGCACCATTCACGCCCCGGAGCAGGAGCCGCCGGAATTGCAGGACTATATTGCCCGGATCGATACCTACACCTACGGCCTGGGCTGGCTTTTGTGCGAGATCGATTCCACCCCCGCGGGCTTCTGCCACCTCACCGAGGACAGAAACGACCCCAAAAACCTGTTTTCCGTGGAATTTCAGCTCTATGTCAAGCCGGAATTCCAGCACAGAGGCGTGGGAACCGCCCTCTGGACCCTGATGCGGGAAATGATGGAGCTGGGCAGCCGCAAACAGGTTTTCGCCAGAATAGACCCCCGTAACCGGGAAGCCCTATCCTTTTTCCAAGCCATGGGCTTTGCCCCGGCGGAAGAAACAGCAGAAGGAGAGCAGCTTCTGTACTATACCCTGACACCCTTAGATCCCTGTGCGGAGCGCCCCGTCAAGCCCTACCTTCTGGAAAACGTAGACTACGAAGCCGCCAGAGAACGAGCGGCGAAGCTGGTAAAAAAATGAGCAAAAAGAGCCGCGACAAGTCGCCGCTGGCACTTGTATCCCTTCTTGGTACAGAAGGAAAGCTTCTGATCCGACCGCAGCCAGGGCGATAAATCAACATTGAGCAAACTGTCCACCCCCGCCCACTGTCATTCTGAGGAGCAAGGCGACGAAGGATCTCGACCAGCACAAGCCGGCGCAAAACAACACTTGCGCATACCGGTTAATCAAAGGGCGGGATTCTTCTCGAAAACAAAGCTTGCTTTGTTTTCTGCTCAGGAATGACAAGAGGAAAGTAAGAGGGTAACGGAGAAATCAATGCGAACATACCAACGGCCCTTACCCACTGTCATTCTGAGGAACGCAGTGACGAAGGATCTTGGCCAGCGCAGACTGGCGCAAAACGAGATTTACGCATACCTGCCAGTGAAAGGACGAGATTCTTCCAGAAAACAAAGCTTGCTTTCTGCTCAGGAATGACAAGAGGGGGGCAAACCGGCCTTCTGCACTCACTGTCATCCTGAGGAGCAAGGCGACGAAGGATCTCGACCAGCACAAACCGGCGCAAAACAACACTTGCGCATACCGGTTAATCAAAGGGCGGGATTCTTCTCGAAAACAAAGCTTGCTTTGTTTTCTGCTCAGGAATGACAAGAGGAAAGTAAGAGGGTAACGGAGAAATCAATGCGAACATACCAACGGCCCTTACCCACTGTCATTCTGAGGAACGCAGTGACGAAGGATCTTGGCCAGCGCAGACTGGCGCAAAACGAGATTTACGCATACCTGCCAGTGAAAGGACGAGATTCTTCCAGAAAACAAAGCTTGCTTTCTGCTCAGGAATGACAAGAGGGGGGCAAACCGGCCTTCTGCACTCACTGTCATCCTGAGGAGCAAGGCGACGAAGGATCTCGACCAGCACAAACCGGCGCAAAATAACACTTGCGCATACCGGTTAATCAAAGGGCGAGATTCTTCTCGAAAACAAAGCTTGCTTTGTTTTCTGCTCAGGAATGACAAGTGGGGAACGAGCCAGGCATCCGCACTTACAGTCATTACTGGGGAAAAAGATTCCGCTCAGTAATAACATGGGAGAAACCGCCGTTCTTATATCACAAAACATCAAAAAGGTGCGCCTGCCATTTGCGGGCGCACCTTTTTGATCTCATTTTTACCCCAAGATCTCTCGCTTTTTCTTTTCAAATTCCTCTTGGGTGATGGCCCCGGAATCCAGAAGTTCTTTATACTGCTTGATCATTCTTACGGTAGCTCCCTCGTTCTCCAGGGCGGGCTCGGCTGCTGCGGCAAGCACCGCCTGCCTGCTTCTTCCGCAGGCACAGGTACCGGTGTAGGAAGGGTTCAGTCTGCCGCAGACACATTTCCAGCCACCCGCTTCCATGGTGCGCCGTTCCTCAGCCTCCCGCGCCAGCTGGGGAGAAAGGGGGCCTGTCGAATAAAGCTGCAGCTTTGAAAGGGCCACAAGCAGTGCGATAAAACCAAAGAAAAAGCCCCACCAGAACCAATTTTCCTCATATCCCTTATTGTACACGACCGTCTGTGTCGCCGCGCCCCAGATAACGCCCCAAATAATGATACCGATCACAGCGCCTATCATACAAAAACCTCCTGACAGAAAGCTGTTTTATATACTTTATTTTCTATTTATATTTTAACATCTGAAACTTTTTTGTCAATACCAGGTTTATAGAAAAAGCTCCAAGATCCGCACTGTACAGCGGCCTGTCAGTTCAAGGCTGCCTGCGCCTCCGGCCCGGCTTCTGAATTCTTTTCTTCAATGCGTGTTACCGCGGGGTAAAAAAATTTCCGAAAGCCCCCGAAAACCCATTGTCAAAAAGCTCCTTTCATGGTATGATGTACCTGATTTTGATAAAATAGGGAAGAATGGTATTTTTTCAGAATCTCACCCATTTGTACTGAGCTCTTTTCTAAATAATTTCACAGCGAAGGGAGGTCAAAAGCATGGAAAATGCGAATCCAAATACCCTGCAAGTTGTCTTGATGGGCCTTATCACTGTTTTCGTCGTGCTGATCTGCTTGATCCTTATTATCAAGCTCATGGGGCTCATTATGACCAAGGTCGCAGAGAAAAAGGCGGTGCCTGCCGCCGCGCCGGCCCCTGCTGTTCCGGCTCCTGCCGTTTCCCAGCCCGGGGAAAAGCAGAAGCTGGTCGCCGCTGTTGCCGCCGCTATTGCGGAGGACATGGGCGCCGATGTAGATCACCTGAAAATTCATTCCATCCGTAAGCTGTGAGAACATTTCCGGCAAATCACTTTGAAAGAAACTGTAAAGAGAGGATATCGTATCATGAGAAAGTACAATGTGAATGTAAACGGCACTGCTTATGAAGTTACCGTAGAAGAAGTAAAGGGCGGCGCTGCCGCTCCCGTGGCTGCTCCTGCTCCGGCTGCTGCCCCCGCTCCTGCCGCTCCGGCTCCCGCCGGCGCCGGGGAGCAGATCACCTCTCCCATGCCCGGCACCATTCTGGACGTGAAAGTCACCGCCGGTCAGGCGGTAAAGGCCGGCGATGTGCTGATGATCCTGGAGGCCATGAAGATGGAAAACGAGATCATGGCTCCCAAGGACGGCACCGTCACCGCCGTATCCACCTCCAAGGGCGCTTCCGTAGAGACGGGCACACTCCTTTGCACCATTGCTTAAAAGGCTTTTTACCACATACTATAAAAGGAGTGTAAACCATGGACGCAATTATGAGCTTTCTGGAGAGCACCGGCTTTGCCTTCATCGCCAAAGATCCACTGTGTCTGGTGATGATCGCGATTTCCTGCTTTCTGCTGTATCTTGCCATCGTTAAAAAGTTTGAGCCGTTGCTGCTGCTTCCCATTGCCTTCGGCATGCTGCTGACAAACCTGCCCGGCGCGGGAATGTACCACGCCGAGTACTTTGCGAACGGCGTCATTAACTGGGCGGAGCTGGGCACCGGCCACGGCGGCCTGCTCGATTACCTGTATCTGGGCGTAAAGCTGGGCATCTACCCCTGCCTGATCTTTATCGGCGTAGGCGCCGGTACGGATTTTGCCCCCCTGATCGCCAACCCCAAAACACTGCTGCTGGGAGCGGCGGCGCAGGTAGGTATTTTTATTACCTTTATCGGCGCGCAGCTGCTGGGCTTTACCGGCGCTGAGGCCGGTTCCATCGGCATCATCGGCGGCGCGGACGGCCCCACGGCCATTTACACCACCGCACAGCTTGCGCCTAAGCTGCTTGGGCCCATCGCTGTGGCGGCATATTCTTACATGGCGCTGGTGCCGGTGATTCAGCCGCCCATTATGAAGCTGCTGACCACCCCTGAGGAGCGGAAGATCAAGATGAAGCAGCTTCGTCCCGTTTCCAGAACGGAAAAGATCCTGTTCCCCATCATCGTGACCATCTTTGTTTCCTTCATGCTGCCTTCCGCCGCTCCCCTGGTGGGCTGCCTGATGCTGGGCAACCTGATGCGTGAGTGCGGCGTGGTAGAGCGCCTGAACAAGACCGTTCAGAACGAGCTGATGAACATCGTCACCATCTTCCTGGGCGTGTCCGTGGGCGCTACCGCCACCGCCAAGAACTTCCTGAATCTCCAGACTCTGGAGATCCTGGCCATGGGTGTGATCGCCTTTGGCTTCGGCACTGCCGGCGGCGTGCTGCTTGCCAAGCTGATGAACGTGTTCTCCAAGGAAAAGGTCAATCCCCTGATCGGCTCCGCCGGCGTTTCCGCCGTTCCCATGGCGGCCCGTGTTTCCCAGGTGGTGGGCCAGAAGGAGGATCCCTCAAACTTCCTGCTGATGCACGCTATGGGCCCCAATGTGGCCGGTGTGATCGGCTCTGCGGTGGCCGCAGGCGTACTGCTGGCCCTGTTCGGTTAAGCCGGGAAAGGAGAGCGTTAAGTTATGGCTAAAAATCCCTTAAAAATTACAGATACCATTTTGCGCGACGCCCATCAGTCCCAGGCGGCTACCCGCATGAAACTGGAGGACATGGTGCCCGTTCTGCCCCTTCTGGACAGTATCGGCTACTGGTCCCTGGAATGCTGGGGAGGCGCCACCTTCGACGTGTGCATGCGCTTTTTGAATGAAGATCCCTGGGAGCGTCTGCGCACCCTGAAAAAGGGTCTGCCCAACACCAAGCTGCAAATGCTGCTTCGGGGACAGAACCTTCTGGGCTACCGCCATTATGCCGACGACGTGGTGGAAGCCTTCTGCAAAAAGTCCATCGAAAACGGCATTGATATCGTTCGTATTTTCGACGCCCTGAACGATCCCCGGAACGTGGAGGCCGCTGTAAAGTACGTCAAGGAATACGGCGGCATGGCGGAGGTTGCCATCAGCTACACTAAGAGCCCCGTTCACGACGAGGATTACTTTGTAAAGCTCAGCATGCAGCTGGAAAAAATGGGCGCGGACACCATCTGCATCAAGGACATGGCAAACCTTCTGCTGCCCTATGACGCCTACTCCCTGGTGAAAAAGCTGAAGGAAAATGTAGGCGTTCCCATTCACCTGCATACTCACAACACCACCGGCACCGGCGATATGACCAACCTGATGGCGGCCCAGGCCGGCGTGGATATTGTAGACTGTGCCTTAAGCCCCCTGGCAAACGGCACCTCTCAGCCCGCCACCGAGTCCATGGTTGCCACCCTGCAGGGCACCAGCCGGGATTCCGGGCTGGATCTCACAAAGCTTTCCGAGGCTGCCGCCCATTTCCGCGGCGTAGCGGAAAAGCTGGACGTGAACCCCAAGGTGCTGAAGGTGGATACCAACACCCTGCTGTACCAGGTGCCCGGCGGCATGCTTTCTAACCTGATCTCTCAGCTGAAGCAGGCCAATGCCGAGGATAAATATTACGATGTGCTGGCGGAGGTGCCCCGGGTTCGCGAGGACTTCGGCTTCCCGCCGCTGGTGACCCCCACCAGCCAGATCGTTGGCTCCCAGGCCGTGCTGAACGTGCTTTCCGGAGAGCGCTACAAGATGATCACCAAGGAAAGCAAGGGCCTGCTTCGCGGCGAATACGGCCAGCTTCCCGGTAAGGTCAATGAGGAAGTGCGGAAAAAGGCCATTGGCGACGCGGAGGTTATTACCTGCCGCCCTGCCGATCTGCTGGAGCCGGAAATGGAAAAGCTGCGGGCCGAGTATACCAACAAGGGTCTGGCACACAGCGAGGAAGACGTTCTGAGCCTGGCCCTGTTCCCCCAGGTGGCGGAAAAATTCCTGCAGTGGAGAGACGGCGATCACAGCGCGGAGGAAGCCGCTCCCGCAGCCGCCCCCGCCGCCCCCGCCAAGGCGGACGACAATTCTCCCCGCACGCTGATCGTAGAAGATCTGACCGGCGGAAATTTCTGATCACTGCTTGACAAATGAGGCCCGGCTCTTTTGAAAGAGAGCCGGGCCTTTTCTTATCCGCTTCCCTCGTGGAACAAACAAAGGAAAAGAGGTTTTATCCATGAAAACCATCGCAAGCTTTACCGTAGATCACGACAAGCTGGAAAAGGGAATGTATCTTTCCCGCATTGACGGAGATGTTGTGACCTATGATATCCGCATGAAAAAGCCCAACGGCGGAGATTACCTTTCCAACGGCGCCCTGCATACCTTCGAACACCTCTTCGCCACCTATGCCAGAAACAGCCGGTTTTCTGAAAGTGTGCTCTATGTGGGCCCCATGGGCTGCCGCACGGGCTTTTATCTTCTGCTGCGGGACACGGTCTCAACGCAGGAGGCCATTTCCCTGGTTCGGGAAAGCTTTGCCTTCCTTCGGGAATTTACCGGGGAAATCCCCGGCAGCAAGCGCCGGGAATGCGGCAACTACCGGGAGCACGACTTGCCCGGCGCAAAGGCTGTGGCGGAGGATATGCTTCAGGTGCTGGAGCACTGGACGCCGGGGCAGCTGGATTATCAGGCATAAAGGCAAAATAGCCCAGCCAAATACTCTTTGGCTGGGCGGAGCTTCCTTTTTGAAAACCGTATTTCTCCGGCTCCAAGCAAATTTCAAGAATAACACAACAGCGCAAAACACCCTCGAAGCTCAACGCTTTTTCGAGGGTGTTTTCAGTTATTCCGTTCCGTTCTGTTTCTGGAAATAGGCCGCCAGGGCATAAAGGATGCCCTTTTGTTCCTCGCTGAAGCTATCCAACTCTATCATTTCCCGCTGCTCCAGACCCAGCAGATAGTCGGTGGACACGTGAAACAGCTGGGAAAGCTCTACCAGCTTGGCGGCGGTAGGCGCTGAGATGCCCATTTCCCAGGCATTGACGCTGGAACGTGTCACGGACATAAGCCTTGCCAGATCACTTTGGGTCATGCCACTGGCCGTTCTCAGCTTCTTGATTCGGTTATCTGTCTGGATCACCACAGGCGCACGCTCCTTTTTGTCAATTATAGCTTGCGCTCTGTGATATAAAATTATCATCTTTGATTATTATAATTTGACAGCCTCTTCCTTCTGTGCTATACTTTCTACAAAATCAGACAGCATCGGGGCCGCTCTTTTACGCTTCCGGCGCATTGTCTGCTCATCTTGAGGAGGTAATTTCATGGATACAGAACAGAAAGTACAGCAGCCGCAGACTGCCGTTCCCCAGCCTGCGGAAACACAGGCTCCCCAGCCGGAAGCGCCCCAGAAATTCTGCAAGCACTGCGGAGGAAAGATCCCAGCGGACGCGGTGGTCTGCACCTTGTGCGGCAGGCAGGTGGAGGAAATGGGCGGAGCCGCCGCCCCTAGCATCGTCATCAACAATTCCAACGAAAACACAAATACCAATATAAACACCATGAACGCCTATATGCAGTCCAAGGCCCGTAGCAAGTGGGCGGCCCTGGCGCTGTGCTTCTTCCTGGGCTTTTTGGGGGCGCATAAATTCTATGAGGGCAAAACCGGTAGAGGAATTCTTTACATTTTCACAATGGGCCTATTTGGCATCGGCGTACTCATTGATTTTATTTCCCTGCTTTTCAAGCCAAATCCCTACTATGTTTGACAAAAAAGCAAGGCAAGCTCTTTAAGCTTGCCTTGCTTTTTTAGACGCTGGATACTGAATTCTAGATCCCAGATGGTAGCGCTGCCGCGCAGTACAGGTAAAAAAGACAGAAGCAGAACGATAAATGAAGTTTAGCGAACTAGTTGTTAGCGGTTAGTTATTAGTCGTTAGAGAAGGGCTAGTTCTCCCCTCTATTGTCATTCTGAGGAACGAAGTGACGAAAAATCTCGACCTTGATTCCGGAAAAAGGGCAAAGGACGAGATTCTTCACTTCGTTCAGAATGACATACCTGGGGTGAGCAAATAACCGCTAAGTTTCAATTTATCGCTCAGCTTGTGGTCGGGTGAGAAACTATCCTCTCTCACCAAACAGCTTCACGAGTGGGTGCAGCGGCACAAGCGTTGTAACCAACGCTGCAAATTCCAATTTAGCGAACGGTTCCCCACTGTCATTACTGAGGAAAAGAAGCTTTGCTTCTTTACGAAGAATCTTCCCCTTGATTCCCTAAAAAGGCAAAGGACAAGATCCTTCGCCGCCTTCGGCGACTCAGGATGACAGAGAGGGGGCCTTTTCCCTTTCTAACAACTAACTACTAACCGCTAACAACTTATATGCTAAGTTTCAATTTATCGCTCAGCTTGTGATCGGGCTAGAAACTGTCCTCCCTCACCAAGCAGCTTCACGAGTGGGTGCAGCGGCACAAGCGTTGTAACCAACGCTGCAAATTCCAATTTATCGCACTAACTGTCTTGCTTTGTCACTGCTGAGCAAAAAGCGAAGTAGACTCCGCTTTCCCGGCGAAGAATCTCGACCTTGATTCCGAAAAAGGGCAAAGGACGAGATTCTTCACTTCGTTCAGAATGACATACCTGGGGTAAGCAAATAACCGCTAAGTTTCAATTCAGCAAGCTCACCTTTTCCCCCATCGTTCTTCATTGCGCCCCGCCGCCCTTCTCTAACAACTAACTACTAACATCTAACGACTATGCCTGCATCGGCTTCAGGTTTTTATTGAGCCGGTCTATCAGCCAAGCTATTCGTTTTTCTCTCCCGGCGTCTGTTTTCGCGTCAAAATAGGCCCGGGTATAGGTTTTTCTTACCGATAGGGACATGGCCTTGAAATTTGCGCAAGCGGGCTCATGGCCCTCCAGCAGGTTGGAAAGCTGCTCTATTTGCTCCTCTGTGACTGCCGTGGGGGCGGCGTCCCATTGACCGTTTTTCCGGGCTTCTTCTATTTTTTCCCTGCCGAACTCGGTCATCAGCCCCCGTTCCTTCAGGCTTTTGACCAGCGCCTTATTTTTCTCCGACCATTTGCTTTTTTCCCTGCGCAGAGAGAAATATTTCCGGTAGGTTTTTTCATCCAGACTCTGCATCTGCCCATCGATCCACCCAAAGCAGAGGGCTTCCTCCAGAGCCTCTCCCGCCTTTACGGTTTTCGGCCCGCCGGCCTTGCCGAACAGAAGCCACACGCCGGCGCTTGACCGGCAATGCTCCGAAAGCCAGCTTCTGAATTCCTCCCTATCGGCAAATTCCAAAATCTCACTCATACCACGTGCCTCCTTTGGCTGTTTGGCCCCTGCGAAAAAACTGGACCCTTCAAAACAGCGTTCTATTCATAAAACCCTACTTTTTTCAGCACCGGCGCGGAGCGGGACTGGCGGATCACCAGGGCAGCCTCCACTGCCCGGCCGGAAAGCGGAAGAATCCTTTTGGCGCCGATCACTGTGCCGGAGGCAACCTTTTCTATGCTGCCCTCCGGGGTTTTGAGATAAAGCTCAAACTGTTCCACCCGCTGGCTTTCCCGAAGCTCTTCCTCCAAAACGCAGTAGCGCAATGTACGGGCTTCCCCAAAGGAAAAGAAAAGCACGGGCCGCTCCGGCGTCAGCCTGCCCGGAGCTTCCTCCAGCACCGGCCGCCGCGTGATCCCCTTGAGCTTTTCCCCCAGCTCTTCCAGCACCGCCCGATCCTTTTCACAGATCCTGCCGCTTCTGTCCGGCGGCACGTTTAAGAGAAGACAGCAGTTGTTCCCCACCGAACACAAATAAATGGAGAACAGCTCGTCAGCCGATTTCACCGTGCTGTCCTCTTCCTCATGGTAAAACCACCCCTTGCGAATAGAAACATCCACCTCGGCGGGATACCAGCAAAGCTTTTTCGCCCGCCGCAAAACACCGCGGGAGCCCAGATCCTCATCGGAAGAGGTCAGCGCCTTCATGGCTTCTCCTTCCTCCTCCCGGTGCTGAGAACGCTCCTGCACGGTTTCCGCCCGGGTCAGTTCCTCCGGCACCACCGAAAATTCCGCCGCCCTTGTTTTTCCCGCTTCGTTTCCCACCCAGCGAAGGTCCGGCCCGCACACCGCGATATTGGCCCCCGGCTGAAGTCTGCGGACGGTTTCATAGTACTGCTCCCAGTCATAGGTAAATTCCCGGGCATTTTCTCCCTTGGCCCCGTCGAACCAGACCTCGAAGATCTCCCCGTACCCGGTGAGAAGCTCTGTAAGCTGCCGGCAGAAATAGTCGTTATAGGCGGGAGTTCCGTAGGTGCTTTCGTGCATATCCCAGGGGGAAAGGTACACGCCGAAGGAAAGCCCCGCCTCCCTGCAGGCGTCGGCAGCCTGTTTGACGATATCCCTTCCGTAAGGGGAATGCATCACGGAAAAGTCTGTACAGGCCGTGTCCCACAGGCAAAAGCCGTCGTGGTGCTTGCAGGTCAGAATGATCCCCGAAGCGCCGGAGGCCTTTACAGCGCCGGCCCACTGGGCGCAGTCCACAGCTTTTATGGTAAAGTCGGCGGCAGTCTCCCACCCGGTGCCCCATTCCCGCCCGGTAGCGGTGTTCATACCAAAATGAAGAAAGGCGTAAAAGGGCCGCTCCGCCTGCCGAAGCTGGGCTTCTGTAGGAACAACGGAAAGATACCGCTCCACCTCCCCGTCCAGCAGGGGAACGCCCTGGTTGTCCGCCGCCCAGTTTTTTTCCGGCTGCATGGCGCATTCCCAGCGATTTATGCAATCCGCGCTCAGCTTCATGTTATTCTTCCTCCACCGGGCAGGAAAGCACAGCGACCTGCCGGGGCGTTTCCGGAGTAAGCTCCAGAAAAGTGCCACCGAAGCGAACCGTAGGGCCGCACAGCTTCAAGAAATCTTCCACCGTGCTCAGCGCGTCAAAGCCAAATTTCTCCGAGCGGTAGTGCATGGGGATCACCACCCGGGGCCTTATCTCGTCCAGAATGGCCTGTGCTTCCGCCGCGTTTACGGTATAGTGGCCGCCTACGGGGATCATCACAGCGTCCGCGCCCCGCAGCTTTTCCAAAACCAGCTCCCCAGGCATACAGCCGATATCGCCAAAGTGGACGATCCGCATGCCTTCCGCCTCCAGCAGGAAAATGGTGTTCTTTCCCCGAAGGGCTCCCTGCTGATCATCGTGATAAGAAGAAAGCGCCGTCACCCGGAAGGGACTTTCTCCGGGCTGCTCGGAAACGACTACCCCGGCCCGGTAGTTGTGGTCGAAATGCTCGTGGCTGCACAGCACCAGATCGGCCTCCTCCCGTACCGACAAAAGCCCCGGCACACTGCCCGGCTCAAAGGGATCCAGCACGATCCGGTAATTCTTACACTCCACCGCAAAGCAGGAATGCCCCAGCCATTTGATTTTGATCGACATCGTTATGTACCTCCGGTTATAGATTTTTCAGTCCGTCGTACAGCTCGTTGAAGGACATTTTTCTTTCACAGCGCCCAAAGGAAAGCTCCCGGTTTTCCCCGAATTCCAGCAGAAAGCATTTGGCAAGCTCCTCCACGGTTTGCTCCAGCGTAATAAAAAACTGCCGGTAAGCAAATTTACAGGCGGCGGTTCCCTCCTGAAACTGACTGAGGATCAGGCTCTCCGTTGTCTGATCCAACGGGTACAGCTTCAGGTGCAGCAGCTCATGGACGATGGTTTCCTCCAGGTTTTCGTCCTTCGGGTCAGCCGCGTTTAGCAGCAGAATGGCCTTTCTGTCCTCGCAGTCTATCTTGAAATCTCCGGTCTTCCCCCACTGGGGATCGTCCACAAATTCCAGTTTCATATCCCACCCGGGCGTCAGCCGCAGCCTTTTGCACCAGGTATCAAAAATTTCCCGGCATTTTTCCCGTTCCATAAAGAACACACCCCCAAAAATCCATAATTTCGTTTTCAGACGGACGTTCCAGATACTAGATGCTGGATATTAGATTCTAGATACTGGACGATGGTGGCGCTGCTGCGCAGCGCAATTAGAAAAGGGCAGGACAAGGCGAAATTATAGTTTATCGCCCGTAGGCTCCACTTGCGCAAGTAAGGGGAGCTGTCAGCCGAAGGCTGACTGAGGGGATCGTAACTAGCGGTTCTATCCCACTTTCTGCGTGTGACTATCCCTTCCACCGCCGAACGGCGGTCCCCCTCCCCTTGTAAACAAGGGGAGGCTAAGGGCAAGTAAATTCCAATTTAGTGAACTCTATTTTTGCCCTTCATTCCTCATTCCTAAGTTTACGCGCTTCTTCCCAAACTGGGCGCGGTATCGTGCTGCCTTATTCCTTACGGTACATTGTACCCTGCCCTTACGCTTTTTGTCAACGAAAAGAGCGGGCGGAAAGCTTTCGTTTTCCGCCCGCTCCTTCTTATTCCCTCATGTGCCTGGGGCTGTACTCGCCGCCGGCCTTTTCCACGGCTTTTCCCGTTTCTTTAGCCGTTTTCGCATGGTGCAGCTCCAGCTGCAAAGACTCCTGCTCCTCTTCCTCCACCTTCGGGATCCCCATGGAGGAAAGCTCCTGATAAGATTCCAATTCCTCGCCGTCCATGGGTACCCTATGCATCAGCCCGGTACACTCTGTGGCGGAAGCCACGCTGGAGAGATCGGGAAATGTCCCCTCCTTCGGCGTATCGTGCTCGTGATATTCTATCGATTTCTTTTTTCTGCTCATTGCCGCCTTTGCCTTCCTTTCCCGCTGGATTTTTCTTTTTTAGGATTTGCCGGGCGGAAAAAATTATGAGCGCCGGGCGGTTCCAAAAAATTCCAAAACTATGGGAAACTGCTTTGTCCCCCGGTAGTATTGCCGAAAGAGCGCGCATAAAATGAATCCGGAGTTTAATGGCCGGGGCTATTTTCAAGCGCACCAAAATGCCCGTAAGCCTGGCTCCAGATTTGGGAAAGATGGTGAAGCCATGATCCACAGCAACACACAGGCTTTTTGCCACAGACTGAACCGCCGGGCCAATGCCTGGGCGGCCATCCGGGGCGGGCAGGACTATCCCCGGCTTTTGGGCAGCGTAAAATTTTTTCAGACCCAGGCGGGCGTACTGGTTTTAGCAGAGGTTTGGGGGCTGCCTTCTCAGGAGAAAAATCCTTCCGGCTTTTTCGGCTTTCATATCCACAGCGGAGGGGGCTGCGGCAGAACGGGAGAAATGGAATTCGGAGAAGCGGAGGGCCACCTGAATCCCACGGGAGTCCCCCACCCGGAGCACATGGGAGATCTGCCCCCGCTTTTTGCGAAAAACGGCTACGCCTGGACGGTTTTTCTCACTTCCCGCTTTACGATCCGGGATATTTTAGGCCGCACCGTGATCCTCCACGCTTCTCCCGATGATTTTACCTCCCAGCCCTCCGGCAACGCGGGCAAAATGATCGCCTGCGGTGTGATACGGTAAGTGAAAACCGCCTTTCAAAAGCCATTCAAACTGCAAAAGAAAACCCGCCCTGCAAGAAAGCTTGCAAAGCGGGTCTTCTCTTTTTGCCTATTAAGCTCCCACAGAAAGGGAGGCTTCCTTATTTCTTTGCCTTGGCGGTATTCAGCTTTTCCCGCTTGCGCAGCTGCCAGAAGCCAAAGAGGCAGGGCGCGATGCACTGAGAGGAGAAGCAGCCTGCCACAACGCCTGCGATCATGGGCAGGGCAAAGGATACCACACTGCTGATCCCGTAAAGCATTGCCACAACGCACACCACCAACAGAGCGAAGAAGGTGGTCAGGGAGGTCAGCAGCGTGCGGCCCAGGGTCTGGTTCAAGCTGGCGTTCATGATCTCGGTGTAGCCTGCCCGGGGGCCCAGCTTCCGCTTATTCTCACGGACGCGGTCATAAATGACGATGGTGCTGTTCAGAGAGTAGCCCAAAATCGTCAGCACCACGGCGATGAAGATATCGTTGATTGCCATGCCGAAAATCACAAACACGCAGAAGGAGATCAAAATATCGTGGAGCAAAGCCACAATAGCGGTGACGCCGGCGGAAAGGCCGCCGATCTTCTTAAAGCGCAGGGCAATGTACACCAGCAGAAGCACCGCCGTAATAGCGAAGCATACCAGGCACTTCTGGAAGAACTTCGCGCCCATGGTGGCGTCTACGGAGTTGGACTCCAGCAGGGTGAAATTCGCCTGGTCAAAGGTTTCGCTCAAAGTAGTGGCCACCTCGGTCTGCTCGTCCGGCGTCATGCTCTGGTTGCCGGAGAAGGAAATAGTCACATGCTTCGCGTCGGAATTGATATCCTGGTTCACCACCACGGAGCAGTCCTTATTCAGCTTGTCCTTGACAACGGACTGGATCTCATCGGGGAAAACGTCCTCACCCTCCACAGAATAGCGGATCATGGCGCCGCCGGCAAACTGGATATCCAGCTTGGGGCCTACCACTACACTGGCGATCACGCCTACCACGATCAAGGCGATGGAGATGGCAAAATAAATCTTTTTCTTTCCGTAAAAATCAATTTTTGCCGTCTTTCTCTCAGTCTCCGGCTGTTCGTCCTCCTTGGAGCCGCCGAAGAGCCAGCGCTTATGCAGGCACTTGAAGCCCGCCAGCGACAGGGTCATCAATCTGGTGGCAAGCACACCCATAATGAAGTTTGCCACAATGCCGATCAGCAAGGTGTAGCCGAAGGAGAAGATAGAACCCGTGGTGGATTCTCCGAAGATCATGGAAAGGATATTGCTGGGGCCGAATACGCCCATCAGCATGATCGCCACGATAGCGGTGGTGATGTTGCCGTCAAAAATGGCCCAGAAACTGCTCTGGAAGCCCTTCTGCAGCGCGCCGTCCAGGGTTTTCCCGTTTTTCAGCTCCTCTCGAATACGGCTGGCAGTGATTACGTTGGCGTCCACGCCGATACCGATGGAAAGGATAATACCCGCAATACCGGGCAGCGTCATGGTAAAGGAGTTCATATCGGGGAAGAACCCGGAAACAGCCGCGAATACCAGGCCCATCTGGCCCGCCAGGCTGATCACGGCTACCGCGCCGGGCAGCCGGAAGCACACGATCATCAATACCGCAATGGCGATAAAGGCGATTATTCCCGCCAGCATCATGGCGTCCAGCGCCTGAGAACCCAAGGTGGGGGCCAGTGCGTTAAAGTTTGAGGTTTCCAGAGCAAAGGGCAAAGCGCCCGCCTGGATCTGTGCCGCCAGTTGAGTGGCGCTTTCGCTGGTAAAATTACCTTCGATCACACACTTGCCATCGGAAATTACGGCATTTACTGTGGGTGCGGAAAGCCGCACATCGTCCATCCAGATGGAAATGGTCTGGCCCTGCAGCCGTGCCGTAGCCTCGGCAAATTTCTGCGCTCCCTCGTCACTGAGCTCCAGGGACACTACATACTGGGTTGCGCCGGTTTCCCGGTCCTGGTTTACGGCGGGCTCGGCTTTTACCACCTCGGCGCCCTCCAGAATAACAGATTCCGCAGTGGTTCCGGCAGGGGTCTTATACACAGGGTTTCCGTTTTCATCATATCCCATATCCGCATATTCGCCGCCCTCCCGGAAGGTCAAAAGAGCGGTGGCGGAAAGCTCGTTGATGGCCTTTTCCGGGTCAAAATCCGTTTCGTCGCTCTTCCAGGGGAACCGCACGATAATGCGGTTGTTGGCTTCATCGGTATACAGTTCATAATCTGTAATGTTCTGAGACACCATACGGGTCTCCACAATTTCCTTGGCAGCGCTCAGCTGGTCGCCGGTGGCCTTTACTTCTCCGGCCGGGCTGAAGGTGGCTTCCACACCGCCACGGATATCGATGCCCCACCGGATATCTCCCGCCCCTTTGATCATAGTGGTTTTGAAATCGCCGTTCTGTCCGTATACGCCGAACAGAGACGTATACACCAGCGCCGCAATCAAAATCAGCACTACAAAAAAGACAGGTTTTTTTACTCGCTTCATGGGTCTTTGCCTCCAATTTGACCGCCGCCTTTTTTTCAGACTTTTGCGGGCGGCCAAGATTTTTTACGTTCCTGCAAAAGCGAGGGGCAATCAAAGGAAAACTCCCCCGGCTTCCTTTTCAGGCGGCGCCGTCTGGCGGCGCTATCTGAAAAGGCCCGGCGGGAGTACCGGAGCACATCATGTGCCCCGGCCCTTTTTCTACCCCGCGCTGTGTTTTCAAATCATTCCTCAGCGGGAGCTTCCTCTTCTGTTGCGGGTTCCTCAGAAGCGGCTTGCGCCTCCGGCTCTACGGTCTCTTCCGGCTCTTCGGCGGGAGCTTCCTCACCGGCCACATATACCACTTCCTCCGCGGGGGCCGCGGCAGCGGCCTCATCGGCGGCAGCCTGCTGCTCCTCCAGCAGGGCGCGGATCGAAAGAGAGACCCGATGGCGGTCAAAATCGATCTCCGTGATCTTCACCGTTACGGTGTCCCCAACCTTCAGCACATCCTGAGGCTTTTCAATGCGGTGGTCGGCGATCTGAGAAATATGGATCAGGCCGTCGATGCCCGGGATCACGCTGGCAAACGCGCCGAACTGCGTCATTCCCACCACCTTGGCCTCACATACGGTGCCCACGGGATACTCCCGCTCCAGCTTGACCCAGGGGTTATCCTCCGGACGTTTGTAGCCCAGGGAGATCTTGCTGTTCTCTCTGTCCAGGCTCTTGATGTATACATCGACAGTATCGCCCACGTTCACCACCTCGCTGGGGTGACGCACCCGGTTCCAGGAAAGCTCGGAAATGTGAACCATACCGTCCACACCGCCCAGGTCTACAAAGGCGCCGAAGCTGGTCAGGGACTTCACCTTGCCGGTGAACTGCTGGCCCTCCTCCACGGTTTCCCAGAACTTCTCCTGCTGGGCCTTGCGCTCGTCCCGAAGCACGCTGCGAATGGAGCCCACGGCCCGGCGGCGCTGACGGTTGACTTCAATAATGCGGAACTTTACTTCCTGGCCCTTCAGGGGCTCCAGCTCTTCCCCTCTGGAAGCGGTGGCCTGAGAAGCAGGAACAAAGATGCGCATGGCGTCCTTCAAAACGATCACGCCGCCCTTGACCACTTCAATGACCTTGCCCTCCAGCACCTCGCCGGATTCCTGAGCCTTCTCGATATCGTCCCAGCCCCGCATGGCGTCCACACGGCGCTTGGAAAGCATGATGGTGCCTTCCTGGTCGTTGGTTTTCATGATGAGAAGCTCCATCTCATCGCCCAGCTTTACCAGATCTTCCGGGCGGGCGGCGGGATCGTTGGAGAGCTCCGCCACGGGAATAAAGCCTGCCTGCTTCCTTCCGACGTCCACATACACTTCTGTGGGGGAGATCCCCACGACAACACCGTGTACCTTTTCGTCTGTATTTAAGCTTTTGAGGGATTCCTCAAGCATCTCCTCAAAATTTTGCTCATTGGTGTTCACTTCTGCCATGGTAACAAGTACCTCCTTTATAATGCTTGCGGGCGTGGAAGCCCCCGCGGTAATGCCAACGCGGAGCCCGGTGGGAAGGGCCGGCAGCTCGTCCGCTGTTTCCACGAGATACGTTTCGCAGTACTGTGCGCAAATATCCCGCAGCTTCGCGGTATTGGAGCTGTCCCTGCCGCCGATCACGATCATTCGATCGCACTTCAGGGCAAGAGCCCTTGCTTCTTTCTGTCGCTTCGCAGTTGCATTACATATTGTAGCAAAAACTGCGGCGTTTGTACATACTTTTTTCAGAGTTTCCAAACAAATTTGCCATTCTTCCGTGTGAAAAGTGGTCTGAGCGGCCACTACCAGCGGTTTTTTTTCTAAATCAGAATTATTTTCCAGCAGCTTCTGCAGCTCTTCCCTGTTTTTCAAAACGAAATATTCCCCGCCGCAATGGCCGATAATGCCCTGAACCTCCGGGTGATCCCGGTCGCCGAACAGCAGGAAGGGCTTTCCCTCTTCCCCGGCCCTTTTGGCCAGCTGGTGGATTTTTTTCACAAAGGGACAGGTGGCGTCCACACAGGGAAGCCCCAGCTCTTCGATTTCCGCCTCCACGCTTTCCGGCACTCCGTGAGACCGTATCACCAGGGTATAGCCCGGGGAAACCTCCCGGGGGCTCTCCACGATCTTTCCCCCTCGCTTTCTCAGATCCTCCACAAGCTGGGGGTTGTGAATGATCGGCCCCAGGGTGGCGGCCTTTTTTCCGCTTTTCAAAAGCTCGTATACCGTATTTACCGCCCGATCCACCCCAAAGCAGAACCCGGCGGTCTGCGCTACTGTTACCGGCAATCAGCCTTCCTCCTTTGCTTCCGGCTGGGGGGCAGGAAGGCCCAGGGCTTCCCGGGAATCTGCCCGCAGTGCAGCGATGCGCTCCATCACCACCCGGCTGGCTTTTCTCAGCTGCATGCTGGATTCGTCCGGGATCGCCAATTCTTCAGCGGGGATCGGCTTTCCGAAGCGAATTTCGGTGCGCCGGAAGGGAAGGGGCCTTCCGCCTTCGCTTCCGGTAATGCACACCGGCACTACCGGGGCCTTCGTCCGGTAATGCAGCAGAGCTGCTCCCGTTTTGGGCCTTTGCAGTTCTCCTGTTTTGGAGCGTGTGCCTTCGATAAACACACCCACCACGGCGTTTTCCTCCAAAAGGGCATAGGCGTCCTCCAAAGCGTCCGTCCCGCCGGTGCCGCGCTTTACCGGAAACGCACCCAGTCCCCGAAGCACGCCGCCGATAAAGCCGTTTTGAAACAGCTCCTCTTTGGCCATGTAAAATACCTGGCGGCGCTGGGCAATGCCCAAAATCACCGGATCCTTCATGGTCACATGATTGCTGCAAAGCAGAACAGGCCCCTCCTTAGGCACATTTTCCCTGCCGATCACCCGAATGCGGTACACCGGAACATAAAACAGCCGCAGTAAAAACTGCCCTACGGCATAAAGCCAGCCCATCCGTTTTGCCTTTCTTTTTTCCTTCGCCATCTCAAAAACCCTCCCCATTGCAGGGCATTTTTCGCCCTTATGATATGGATCCGCAAAAGCGGCCTGCCCTTTCAAAAGGACAACACCCCTTTAACGCCTGCCGTTTACAAGCCCCACCAGCTTTTCCACGACCTCCGTGAAGGAAAGTTCCGTGGTATCCAGAAATACCGCGTCCTCCGCCTGCTTTAGAGGGGCGGTTTCCCGGTGGGTATCCTGGTAGTCCCGCTGCTGGATATCCTTCAAAATTTCCCCGTATTCCGCCTCATGCCCGCTTTCCTGAAGCTGCTTTACCCTGCGCCGGGCCCGCTCCTCCGGGGTGGCGGTGAGAAACACCTTCAGCCGCGCCTCCGGCAGCACCACGGTGCCGATATCCCGGCCGTCCATCAGCACGTTGTTTTTTCGGGCCAGCTCCCGCTGCAGCTCCAAAAGAAACGCCCGCACCGCCGGGTGTGCGGAGCAGCGAGAGGCCGCCATGGAAACCTCCGGCGTGCGGATCAGCCCCGTGACCTCCCTGCCGCAAAGAAACATTTTCTGCCCCTCCGGGTCATGCCGCAGCTCCACCTGAATTTCAGGCAGGGCCGGCTCTACTTGCGCCGGATCCTTCGGATCCAGCCCATGCTCCAGCAGATACAGCCCAATGGTGCGGTACAGCGCCCCGGTATCCACATACACAAAGCCCAGCTCCTTCGCCGCCGCCTTCGCAATGGAGCTCTTTCCCGCTCCGGACGGACCGTCTAATGCTACTGCAAACATAATTGTAACTCTCCTTTTCCCTCTACCTAAACTTATAGTACCAAGTAGTCCGGAGCTGCCCGGAACGGACCGTCTAATGCTACTGCAAACATAATTGTAACTCTCCTTTTCCCTCTACC
>CAJUTL010000002.1:44704-46652 GCA_910589395.1 uncultured Oscillospiraceae bacterium | reverse complement strand
TAAACTTATAGTACCAAGTAGTCCGGAGCTGCCCGAAACGGACCGCCTCATGCTGCTGCAAGCATAGTTACCGTTCTTAATTTATTCGTCATCACTTTGAAAATTCTTCTGTACAGAATGATTTCCCTCTCTGAAACTCCTCCCGCAGAAGCCGGTATTCCATGCGGGTCTTCATGGCTCCATCGTGCCATTCCCAGCCCGGACGCTCCGCCTCCAGCACCATGCCGCATTTCTGCATCACCCGCTCGGAGCCCCGGTTTTCCCGCAGACAGCCGGTGGTCACCCGGTAGACGTTGTCCTCCAAAAAGGCAAATTCCAGCACCCGCCGGAACGCTTCCGCACCGTATCCCCGGCCCCAGAATTCCGGCAGGTAAAAGTATCCCGCGTCCACCAGCTTTCCCAGGGGCGTCCGGCTTCTCACCGTATAGCCCACACTGCCAAGCTGTTCCCCGGTGTCCTTTCGCTCCACCCGAAGGAATACAAACCGCCGCTCTGTAGAAGCGGCGTCCGCCAGCACCCCGGCAAAATCCGCTTCCCCCTCCTGCCGGGAGTGAAGCTGAATATCCTGCAAATAATACATGGTTTTCGGGTCGCTTTTCAGCTGGATATAGTCTTCCCGGTCCTCCGGGACGTAATCCCGCAGGATCAGCCGCTCCGTTTCCAACTTGATCATAGGCCCTGCTTCCTCTCCAGGAATTCATCGATCAGGCGAATATCCAGAAGATCCTTCTCTCTGCCCAGCTCCTCCTTCTGCCTGCGAATGCTCAGCAGGCTAGCGGCCGGTACGCCCTCCAGCGTGATCACCTCATCGGTGTGCCAGTTTTCCAGCACCTCCACCCGGTCGTTTACCGCGAAGATCCGGGTGCCGTCCAGCCCGTCCAGGCGAAAGGGGACCCCCTGCCGCTCCAGCCGGTCCGCCAGCTCTGTGGTACAGACCAGGTCAATATCCCGGGTGCTTTCCTTCACCCCGTACAGCACCAGCGCCGCCCCGGAGGTCAGCCAGCAGCCTTCCTCCAAAAAATCCAGTTCCTTCAAAAGTCTCAGAATACCCTCCCGAAACAGCCGTTCTTCCGCCATGCTTTGATCTCCTTTCAGGGGTAAACCTGTTTATTTATCTTATCGAAAAGATCCTTGTTTGACAAGGGAAACCGAAAGTGAAAAATGCAAATTTCTTTCGTAGTTATTTTATCACAAAGCATTCTTTACGGCCATATCGATATATTCACATACACCCGCAAAATTCTGATTTACCTCATTATTGGGGATCCGCAAAATTTGCAGCCCGTATTCCTCCAAAAATTTTGTGCGTTCCGCGTCTTTTTTCTGCCCCTCGGTTTCATAATGCTGGCTTCCGTCCAATTCAATCACCAGCCGCGCTTTACTGCAATAGAAATCCGCGATGTATTGCCCCAATACCTTCTGCCGCTGAAATTTCACCGGATAAGGACGCAGAAAATCATACCAGAGATGGCGTTCCTCCTTCGTCATGGCTTTTCGAAGCTCCCTTGCGAAAGGAACTAAAACGGGATTGTATTTCTTCCCCATTCCCACCTTTCTCCTTTCTTTGCAAAACTCGCTAGTAACGATCCCTTCAGTCAGCCTGTCGGCTGCCAGCTCCCCTTATAAATAAGGGGAGCCTAAGGAAAGGCTCCACTTGCTTACAAGGGGAGCTGTCACGGCGTTGCCGTGACTGAGGGGATCAGCCCGCTGGCTTCCTGCTGTCTGTCTGCCTCTATAAAACAAATTTCTTTATTTAATTATACTAATCCCTTGAGGAATTTACAAATTTTTTAGCAAGGCACATTCTGCGTTCTTTGCAAAACTCGCCAGGGAACGATCCCCTCAGTCAGCCTGTTGGCTGACAGCTCCCCTTATAAATAAGGGGAGCCTAAGGAAAGGCTCCACTTGCTTACAAGGGGAGCTGTCACGGCGTTGCCGTGACTGAGGG
>CAJUTL010000002.1:0-44604 GCA_910589395.1 uncultured Oscillospiraceae bacterium | reverse complement strand
GGCTGACAGCTCCCCTTATAAATAAGGGGAGCCTAAAGAAAGGCTCCACTTGCTTACAAGGGGAGCTGTCACGGCGTTGCCGTGACTGAGGGGATCAGCCCGCTGGCTTCCTGCTGTCTGTCTGCCTCTATAAAACAAATTTCTTTATTTAATTATACTAATCCCTTGAGGAATTTACAAATTTTTTAGCAAGGCACATTCTGCGTTCTTTGCAAAACTCGCCAGGGAACGATCCCCTCAGTCAGCCTGTTGGCTGACAGCTCCCCTTATAAATAAGGGGAGCCTAAAGAAAGGCTCCACTTGCTTACAAGGGGAGCTGTCACGGCGTTGCCGTGACTGAGGGGATCAGCCCGCTGGCTTCCTGCTGTCTGTCTGCCTCTATAAAACAAATTTCTTTATTTAATTATACTAATCCCTTGAGGAATTTACAAATTTTTTAGCAAGGCACATTCTGCGTTCTTTGCAAAACTCGCCAGGGAACGATCCCCTCAGTCAGCCTGTCGGCTGACAGCTCCCCTTATAAATAAGGGGAGCCTAAGGGCGCGGTTATTTTTTTAAATTTCTTTTGTTTGTTCTCCCCAAAAGATAATCAATGCTCACATCATAATAATCTGCCAGGGTAAGCAATATTTCAGCAGACAAATTGTGTGTTCCCAATTCGTAGCAACTGTATGTTCTTTGATTTATCCCCAAAATCTCTCCAACCTCTGCTTGCGTTAGTCCAGATTCTAGACGTAATTCCCTCAATCTCTCATATTTCATTTTTGTACTCCTTTAAAAAAATAGATTTAGTACTCTCTTTAAGGGTATTGACACTTACCCTTATTTATGGTATCTTGTACCCGAGGTGATAAACATGAAAGATCAAAAACGATTTACTGAGCTTTTGCGGGACTTTCGTTCCAACGTGCTTCTTTTTGAATCCACACTCTTAAAGCTGGAAAGCCTGGAAAGGGCCTGGGAAGAGGGGAGCCTTTCCGAGCGGTATTCTGAGGAGACGGTGAAGCAGGCTATTTCCGATCTTTATGATGAGGTTTCCTGGATAGGCCGGGACGTTTCGAACCTTGCCCTGTGGATCAACAATGCCTGCGCTTTTTCCGCCGCCGGGCAGGGAATTTCCTTGTCTCCCTGAAAACAACGTTTACAGAAAGCTGCCCGCCAAATGCCCGGTGGAAAAGGCGATTTGCAGGTTATAGCCGCCGGTGTAGGCGTCGCAATCCATGATCTCCCCCGCGAAGAAAAGGCCGGGAACCAGCTTGGAGCCCATGGTGCGGGGGTCGATCTCCTTCAGGCTTACGCCGCCGCAGGTGACGATGGCCTCCTGCAAGGGGCGAAAGCCCCGGATCTCTATGGTAAAATCCTTCAAAAGCCCGGCAAGCTCCCTTCGCTGTTCCCGGGTAACGGAGTGGCACCGGGTTTCTCCCGGAATGCCGGAGCGCTCCACCACCACGGGAATCAGCTTTTGGGGCAGAAGCTCTTCCAAGGAATGAAGGAACATGCGGTTTTGGTTTTTTTCCAGATCCCGCAGCAGGCGGGCGTCCAGCTTTTGGTGATCCAGCGCCGGCTTCAGGTCGATATGCACCGTATAGCTTCCCGGCTCCATGGGGTGCATATGGGCGGAGGCGCTGAGCACCGTGGGGCCGGAAAGGCCGAAATGGGTAAACAGCAGCTCGCCGAAATCCACATAAACCGGCTTTTTCTTCCCCCGCTCCGTCACCTTCAGCCCGCAGTTGCGCAGGGAAAGGCCCATCAGCCGGGGGCAGTACCCGCCCTGCTCCACCAGGGGAACAAGGGACGGCACTAACGGCTTTACGGTGTGGCCCAGGGCCACCGCCAAGCGGCTGCCGTCTCCATTGGAGCCCGTGCCGGGATAGGAAGCCCCGCCGCAGGCCAGCAGCACAGAGGAGGCCCGGTATTCTCCGGCGGGGGTGCGCACGCCCCACACGGCGCCGCCTTCCGTCAGCACGGCGGAAACTGGCTCCCGGATCACCTGGACTCCTGCCTGCAAAATAAACCGCTCTAAGGCCTCCGCGATATCCTCCGCCTTGTCGGACACGGGAAACACCCGGCGGCCCCGCTCGGTTTTCAGCGGAACCCCCAGGTCTTCAAAAAAGGACATCACTGCTTCCGGGGGAAAGGCAGAAAACGCGCCGTACAGGAATTTTCCCCCTCTGGGCGCGGCCGCCACGGCCTCCTCTACCGAGCAGTGATTTGTCACATTGCAGCGTCCCTTTCCGGTAATCCGCAGCTTTCTTCCCAGCTGCCGGTTCTTTTCCAGCAGGGCCACCCGGCGGCCCCGGGCCGCCGCGATTCCGGCCGCCATCAGCCCGGCGGGCCCGCCGCCTGCCACGATGGCGTCAAACGAATTTTCCCGGTTCAAGTGCTTTTTTCATCCACCTTTTCATAAACTCCGTACTCGTCCCAAATGCTTTCGATCTGCCGCAGGGTATCCGCCACCTCGTCCTTCTTCCGAATGGCAACGGAAACGATCAGGGCGTTCAGCACGCTCAGGGGACCCACCAGCGAATCCACAAAGGAGACCATATCACTGCGGGCCAGCAGCAGGTGGGCGGCATACTGGGCCAGGGGGGACAGGGGACTGTCTGTAACGGCGACTGTGGCAGCTCCCTTATCGGAAGCGTATTGCAGCGCTTTTACCGCCTTTTTCGAGTACCGGGGAAAGCTGATGGCGATAATGGCGTCTCCTTCTCCCACCCGGACGATCTGCTGCAAAATGCTGGCCTCGCTGACGGCTTCTATCAGCTGCACCGTGCCGAACACCAGGCGAAGGTAATGGGCCAGAAAGGTAGCTAAGGCCAGGGAGCTGCCCGCGCCCAGCACATAAACGCGCCTGGCCTTTGTCAGAGCGTCCGCCGCCCGGTAAAAGGCCTCCTGATCCATATTTTCCTTGGTGCGCTTCAAAATATCGATATCCTGCTCCAGCACAGCGTCCAAAAGCCGGGTAGGGCTGATATTGGCCGAGGTCATCTCCAGCCGCTGTACGCTTGTCATTTTACTGCGGATCATCTCCTGCATGGCCTGCTGCAGGGCCGGGTACCCCGAATACCCGATCTCCGTGGCGAACCGCACTACGGTGGATTCACTGACCCCCACGGTTTTTCCCAGCCGGGAGGCCGTCATAAAAGCGACCTTGTCCGCGTGCTCTTCGATATATCTGGCAATCGCCCTCTGTCCTTTTGAGAATTCCGGGCTTTTCAGCCGGATCCTCTCAGAAAGCTGGCTGTTCATGGTACGATCCTCTCCTTTTCACCCATACAGTTTCCCTGATTTGCTCGTATAATTCATTTTAAGCCTTTCTCCTGCAAAAATCAAGTGAAACGCCGGAATATTCCCAAAAATAAAAAGTAATTTTGCAGGATTATTTTCCAAAGCGTCAAAAACGAGCTGTTGGCTGTTCAAAAAAGCCAAAGTTCTTTGTTCTTTCTCTTCTCTAACAACTAACAACTAAAAAAGGAAGCGTCCGGCGCTTTACAGCGTCGGACGCTTCCTTTTTATCCTATTGCGTTACGCAAAACTATCTCGGAAATTTCCGGCAGTACTCCATGAGCACCTGTGCCACAGCCGCGCGGGTAGAGGTGGTTTTGGGGCTGAGCCTGTCGGCGGATACGCCGTGGATCAGGCCGCTCTCCACCGCCCAGGTCATGGACTCTACCGCATATTTGCTGACAGAGCCCGCGTCCTTGAAGGCGGAAAGATCGCCCTTGGCCTCCACCGTCTGGCCGCTGAGCTTCGCGAACCTGGCGAAGAAGGATACCATTTCCTCTCTGGTGGCTGTCTTATTGGGCGCGAAGGTGGTCGCGGTATTTCCGGCGGCCAGCTTGTTCTGATAGGCCCACACCAGAGCGTCGGCATAGTAGCTATTGGCCTTGACATCAGTAAAGGGTGTGGAGCCGCTTACCGCGGGAGAACCGGCCAGGCGGTAAAGCACGGTGACGATCTGGGCTCTGGAAATGCCTGTATCCGGCGCGAAGCGCGTTGTGGTCTCCCCATACATCAGGCCGTTTTCCACCACATAGTCGATGGCCTCATGATACCACCTGGAGGTATCTACATCGGTAAATTTCTCAGAGGGGCAGTCGTGCACCGGATTATCGCCCGAGGGGCCGGGCGCGGGAGTTACGGGCGTGTTCTCACCCGCGGGAAGCGTAATCTCCACCGGCGTTCCGGCGGGCTCCTCGGTTACCGTGGCGCCATCCTCAAAGACCTTCACAGTCACTTCCGTGGTCTGGTCTTCCGGCTTGGCCTTGTAGGTAAAGGTCAAATCTACCAGCCTGCCGGTGAACTCCTCAAAGTCGGCATAACCGGCCTTGAAGCTTCCGGCAGCTTTCACGTCGCTGTGAAGAGCTGTTCCGCTGTATTCGGCGGAGCTCAGGGTGAGAACGCTTCTGTCGTATTCCAGTGTAAAGAGGCCGTTGCTGCTGGCGGAAACCTCCACCGGCACCGTTACCGTCTTGGCGACCGGGTCTACTGCCGCCGCTCCGGCGGCCGCGCCTGTGCCCGCTCTGGGAGCTCTTCCCTGAGGGGCGTTCGGCTCGTCCGCGGCCACGGCTTCCGCCGGGGCAGTTTTCGCCGTCTTTTCGATCCCGCCGGTCAAAAGACCTTCCAACTCTGCCTTCTCAGGGATCTGAAGCGGCTCAGTACCGGCAGCTTCAGCTTCCGCAAGCGTCTTTGTCAGGCGGCCTGCCGCGCTTCTGTTTCCGGGGATCGACCCGCTCATCAGGCCCGCCGCGGGCCACACGGTGGCAGGGAACCTCCCAAGCTCATAAATGCCGCCCTCATCGCTGTCCACGTCAATAGCGATCAGCTTTACATAGTCGCCGCCGTCCCACTGGCTCCAGAACAGATAAGGGTTGCCATCGGAAGCAGTGGTATACTCCAGGGAGTTAAAGTAGGGCTTTTCGGTACTGTAGCCGGTATTATCGACAAGCCCGCCGAAGGTATAGAAGCCTTCCTGCAGCTCCGGGATCCCCTGGATATAGCCGAATCCGGTCAGATAGAGGTTTCCGGCGTTATCCACCACCAGGAAATAATCTACATCTGTATCGTACTTTGTATTGTGCACGGTGGTGTAATAGGTGATTCCCACACCGTACAAATTCGTGTTGTCGTCGTTCACACGGGCCAAGCCGTAATAATCGCCTGTCTCGGGATCACACAGGATCACGTAGCTGGCGTATACGGTGGCATAGAGCTCATAGGCCGGAGAATAGGCCAGATCCATGGCGCCTCCGCCCCAGCCCGTTTCCGCGGTGGGCGTAGCCTCCATGGTGGTGGGGTTGATTTTATAGAAAGAAGAGGTCAGCGTGTCTGTATCCAAAGAGGCCGCATACATACCGCCCTTTCCATCTTTTGCGGCGGCAGCCAGCTGCAGGCTGGTTTCCACCTCTTTATTTTTGGTATAGGCGGGCAGCTTTCCGGTGTTGAACTTGGACCACCAGATCTTACCTTCCTCGTCCCATACAAGAGCGTTCAGATCAGTCTCAATAGACTTTACAGTAACCTCGCAGGTGGCCGTTACAGAGGGCGTGGCCTTGCTGGCCGCCGTGATGGTCACTGTACCGGTGGAAACACCCTTCACCAAACCGTTGGCGTCCACCGTGGCAACGCGGGTATTGCCGCTCTTCCAGGTGACCTCCCGGTTTTCAAGGTTCCACGGAGTAGCCGCGGCGGTGAGCTGCAGAGTGGAGCCCTTCATGACGGTGGCACTGCTTGCGGAGAGGATCACCGCTTCCGCGGCGGAGGCAGGAGTATCCAAATCGAGCGCCGCGTCTTCTCCCTTTGCGGAGAAGAGGGCCTTCAGGCAGAGCTTGCCCAAATCAGAATGCAGCTCTTGAACGGTTCCGGCTTCCACATCGATGGACTGAAGCGGTGCTTCAAAGGTCTCGCTCATATCAAACCTGCCGTAGATCAGCTTTCCGTCCACCCAATCCGTGGCGGCATACTGGAAACTTCCGGGAGCCATCAGGCCGGTAACTGTCACTTCCACAGGGTTTTCCAGCGTTTCCGGAGTATACTTGTAGAGTGTTCCGGTTTCCGCAAGCGTATCAGGATTCACCACATTGACAATGCCGTAGAAGTTCCCGGCATCGTCGATCGCCAAGGTAGAGGTGTTCTGACCCAGCTTGCCCAGGTCTTCGTAAGCTCCGCTCATGGGGTCGATCTTAAACAGATGGGGCGGCGGCTCTTCCTCTGAGCCGTCCAGTACATAGATCAGGGCATAGAGCTTGTGATCTACCGTGCTGTAGGCCATATCCTGGGCCCAGCCGGAATTGCCCTCCAGGGAAACAGAGGCGGCCAGCACAGAAGCGTTCATATCCTCCACAGGCAGGGTATAAAGCTTGACGGAATCAGCGTAAATGCTGTTTTGGTAATCGTTGGCGTCTTCCAGCACGAATACCCGGCCGTTTACGCATTCCGCCGCCACGGCGGTAAAGCTGCCGTTGGCGTAAAGGCCCACATCGCTACCCTTCACGCCGTACCAGTTAGAGCTTAAATCATCATAGAAAATGTAATCGGGATCCTGGATCTCAGGATCCAGGCCGGTATAGGCTACATCAAAGGTAGCGGTATTTCCGGCGTAATCAAACACCTGCACCTTGAACCTTTTACCGACGATCCCATCTACATCCAACGTGGCGGAAGCAACCGCTCCCTTTTCCGTCTGATTGGGAGTTTCCGCGCTTAAAAGCTTCTTTCCGCTGGCGTCAAACAGAGCGATGGCCGCTACATACTGATTATCCTGCGCTTCCAGGGTCAGCTTTTTATCGGCGCTGGCCGCGCCCTCCACGGTTTTCAAAGTGGGCGGAGTGTTATCGATGGTAAGCCGGGTGGTCAGGCTCGCGCCCTCCTCCAGCTCTTCCCAGCGCACGGTATTGCCGTCCACATAATATTCGGGAACAAGGGTCAGGCTCAGATCCACTACGGTATCCTCTGCCAGGGGCTTTCCCTTGGCGTCGGTACCGGCCCAGGAAACAGGCGCCGCGAGGCTGGTTTTCATCCAGGTGCTCTCATTGCTGTAATAGAAAGCGGCTTCCGCGTCTCCCAGCTCCTGGCTCTTATATACCGCTCCGGTGTTCGCGTCTGTAATAGTCAGCCGGGAAGCGGAGGCGTTTCGGATCAGCGCAAAGCTCCAGTTATCAAGCTGGTCGCCGTTTTGGCTGTTCAAAGCGTTGCGCTCCTCCAGATACTGGTCGTCCTTCAGGAAGGTGTTTCCGATAAAGGGAGAAACACCGCTTCCGTCTCCATATTTTACGGTGAGGTAATTCCCATCGATCTGAGGAATGGGGTAACCGTTTTCATCAACTCCGGTATAGAGATACGGGGCGCGCTCCTCGCCGGTCTCGTGGTAATATTCCGCATAGGAGCCCTTATCGAACATGGAAGGGGCACTCCAGCTGCCGTACCAGCCAAGCATAGGAATGCTGTGGCCGGTGCCTACCGCGCCTTCGCTGTCCGGCTGGGCTTCAACGGTGATATAGCCCTCTACATAGAAGCCGTTGGGGGCCTTTGCCAGAACGGCCTCAGCCGCGGAAGCGTCCAGCGTGATCTCGCCGTATACGGTGAGAGAGCCGTCGGCAGGCACGGTGACAGGCTCATCTGCCGCCAGCGCGATATCCTGCAGGAATTTTGCAACGTCGGCCGTGTTTACCGTGCCGTCGTTGTTGACATCGGCCTTATCCTCGTCCTTCTTCAGCGCCGTGCCCTTCACCACATAGTCCAGCAGGGCCTGGGCATCGTCGATATTTGTTACGCCATCGTTGTTAAAATCGATCCCGCCGGTCTGGTCCACTACCCAGGTAACGGTAGAAGCCAGATTCTGGGTTCCCAGCTGCCAATAGGTACCATAAGCATCGCTTTGGGTCGCCTGGGTAAACAGCTGCTCAGAAAGCTGATAGCTGCGGGCCTTGTGATCCATATTGTTGATGGTAAATTTCACACTGTACTTTCCGGCCTTGGCGGGGTCGTCTCCCCACTCTACCTTGACCTTGCCATCCTCCTGGCCGTCCACCAGAACGTAAGAATCGGCAGAGGTAGCGGCGGCGGTATTCACCATACCGGCGCCCTGGTTCAGAATAGACTGATACTTTCCTGCGCCGTCCTTCAGGGGCGTGGCCGTAGACATGATCAAAGACTGGGCCAGCGCCCGGTCAGTCAGGCCTTCCTGAGAAAGCTCCTGGGTTTCGATATACTGCTTGACCAGCGCGCCGATACCGGCGATCTGAGGCGCCGCCATGGAGGTGCCGCTCATCAGCTGATACTTGCCATTATCGGTCCCTGTGCCATACAGGGACCAGATATTACCGCCCGGGGCGGTAATTTCCGGCTTCAGGCTCAGGTCTCCCGGCACGCCCCAGGAGCTGAAATCGCTCATGGTGTAATCGGGAGAAGAAGCGCTGCCGTTCATGACCTTGGAGCTTCCCAGCACGGTGATCTGCCCGGTGGCGCCGGTGGCCTTAATTGCCTGTCCTTCCGCCTGGGTGATGGAAACGCAGGGCATGGTTCCGCCGGCGTTTACGAAATCGTCCAGCGCCATGCTGATGGTACCCGGCTGATTATTCACAACGATACAGGCGGCGGCGCCCTTCTGGAAGGCAACCGTGGCCTTTTCCACAAAAGAGGTATCCCCGCGGTTGACAAATACCACCTTTCCTGTCACATCGCTGGTATAGTCAGCCGCCGCGCCGATCTTATCCAGGTACACATAGTCAAGGGCCGTGCCGCTCTTATCGGCGCTCACGTCCAAAGCGGAAAAATTCCCAACGGTATCGGTGGGGATCACCAAAGTACCGCTGCCATAGGTAAAGCCCATGCCGATCATACCGTTGTTATCCACCGAGGCAACGGTAAAGGCGTTGGTGTAGCTGCCGGGCGAGCCTACCATGTCAAAGCTGGCGTCGTCGCTGTACAGGGCGCCCACCTCGCTGCTTTCCGCCCAGGTGCCGGAGTTGCCGGCGGAAATGACCACCAGGGACTGATATTTCACAAAGGAATCCAGGATCTTCTGGTACTCATCGTTGCCGTAGGCGGCGGTACCGGGGTTGCCGGAACCCAAAGAAAGGTTGATGGTGTCGCAGCCTAAAACAACTGCGTCCTCAATGGCCACCATATAATCGGAATCATAAGCGCCGCCGTTGTTGCCGAACACCTTCATGACCAGGACCTGAGCGTCCGGCGCGTCGCCGGTCATATGTACCTCGTCCATGGCGGAAGCAAAGGTGCCGTCCGCCTTTTTCAGGTAGCGGTTGGCCGTGGCGATACCCGCCACATGAGACCCGTGATCGCCCTGGGTATCATTGTCATGGGTAATGTCGAGGTCCTTATCCACATAGGCATAGCCGTAAGGGATCTTTGTGGTGCGGTACAGCTGAGCGGCGGTCACCTTAGCGCCGTCCCGCTTGTAAGCATTCAGCTGGGTCAGCTTACTTTGGATCTCAGCCTGGTTCAGCAGCTTATAATCCGCCACCGTTTTTCCGTCCGCCGTGGCGTCCTCTTCCAAAGCATGGTCAAAGGCCGCGGCATTCATGGACTGATGCTCGGTTTTGAGACCGGTATCGATAATGGCCACACGCATGCCCTGGCCCTTATATTTGTTGTTCCAGGCCTGGGTGGTGCCGGTCATATCGCTGGAGACCTGCATGTTGGGGTCGTCGCCGCCCACAGAGGCCACCATAGGCTCATACTGCGTTTCCACGAAGACGTCCTTTACGCCCTCCAGCGCCTTGATCTCTTCCAGCTTGCCGTATTCCACATTGGCGGAAATAATATTCGCCGCCAATGTCAAATTCCACACTACGTCCAGCTTTTTCCCTTGCAGGACTTCCCGCGAAATGGTATTCGCCATAGCGTCCTGCTGGGCTTCCAGCTTGCTGCGATTAGGTTTTCGCCGCGGTATTGGAGGCGATGTCGCCGTCCGCCGCCTTGGGGAACCGCAGCAGGGTAGGTTTATCCTCCAACACGATGGACACACGAACCGTTTCTCCCTCCGCATAGGGCGGCTCTTCTTCCTTTTCGGCCACGGACTGACGGCTCAAAGCAGCCGTTACCGTGCTGTTGTCTGTTTGCTCCCATGTCCACTGGCCGTCTTCCCCGGCTTCTGCCGCAAGAGCCACAGGCATGGCGCCGATCAGCAGAGCCGCGCTGAGCAGCACCGCCAAAAGACGTTTCCACACTTTTTTGTCCATTGCACTTCCTCCTGTCTTTTTCCGCGCGCAAAGCACGCCAACTTCAATGACTGCAAGGCAATCATTTTTATACCTCCAGCGCTGGGCTGTAACGGTACCATTCTACTGTCAGTATAACGCCTGAGATTTTTAACGTCAAAATGCAGGAAGAAAAATGAAATCTCCCAGAATATCGACAACTGAGAAAACCTTGCTAGCGCCCCTGAACAATGTTATATATTACACCTGTTTCATTCTTTTGTCAAGGTTTGTTTGCCAGTTTTTGCAAGTTATTAAAGTTAAAATTGCAAAATATTTTCTTTTCCTTCTCTTTTATAACTTTTTGTTTTCTGTTGAGAAAAAACCGGCCAAGCGGCGCTGGATTTTTTCGGACATTTCTTCTATAATGTAAAAAAGTCTGCCCGCATGGCGCGCAAAAGGAGAAATAGCTTATGAATACTGTGGTTCACGCTCTGCTAAGCGAAAAAACCGAAAACCACATTCTGCCCTTTTTCTGGCTTCACGGAGAAAAGGAGGCTGTTCTGCGGGATTACATGAGGGCTATTCATTCCTGCGGCATCGGCGCGGTGTGCCTGGAAAGCCGCCCCCACCCCGACTACCGCGGCCCCCGGTGGCGGCAGGATGTGGATATTATTTTGGACGAAGCCAAGCGGCGGGGCATGAAGGTCTGGATCTTGGACGACAGTCATTTCCCCACGGGCTTTGCCAACGGGGCCATGAAAAACGCTCCCCTGGAGCTGCGCCGTCAGGGGCTCTGCTATCGCGGCCAGGAGCTTGCCGGAGGGGAGATCAGCCTGGATACCGGCGCGTTTCTGCAGGCCCCCAACCGCAAGAGTTCCGGACCCTTCGGCCTGGCGGTGGAGGACGCCCCCTCTCTTCCCGAGGACACGCTTCTCAGCGTTACCGCCGTGGAACAGACCACGGGAGAGCTGCGGGACCTTACAGAGAACGTGGAGCCGGACGGAAGCCTGCGGGCCTCCCTTCCCCGGGGAACCTGGCGACTGGGGCTCTGCAAGCCGCTGATGGAAAAGCCCTGCTATGCACCACTCAAAAATCCCGATGTTTTCCAAGGCGTGTACCTGGATTATGGCGTTCCTGTGTGGAATAATGGAGAAATCGATATAGCGCCGGAATATCTCTATGAACGCAGCAAAGCAATGTGAAAATAGCGATAACGTCCCGCCAGAGGCTCATAGCGGCGTTTTCACCGTAAAAAAGGACGGGAAACGGACGCATAGCTTGACCACGGGATCAGCCCTACCGGGGAACGGGTAGCGGCCTTTTATGAACAATCCCAAAACGGAAAGCAAAGAAGTCCTCAGCGCCACGGAATATAAGCACGTGGAAAGCATTGGGCGGGTGTAGATCGTCCCAAACCTTGGCAAAAAGAAAACTCCCGATCTCTGCGATGGGGATATTTAGAATATTCTTGAGAAAGCGGCGGCAATGGGACGATCAAAGAAAACCATACAGGATATAAGCGGCATGATAACTGGCCTTTTCCAAAGAATATTAACCCCGGAAAAAACCGCCGAAAAATAAAAGTGTGTTATTAAGAGTGTTATTTATAAAGAGAAAACCCGCAAAAACTCAATGTTTAAGCGGGTTTCTTTTGGTGGGCGCTAACGGACGCCTGTGCTGCGCACCGGCATGGCTTGAAGCATAGCTTCCGCGCCATTTTGCCCTAAAATTGTCCCACCGGGGCAATTTCCAAACGGGCAAACCGTCTTACGGTTCAAGTCCGCTAGCAAAAAAATCGAAGGGAGGACGCAGGGTCCTCTCTTCGACTTTTGGTGGGCGCTAACGGACTTGAACCGCTGACCCCCTGCACGTCAAGCAGGTGCTCTAGCCAGCTGAGCTAAGCGCCCAAATATTGCTGTATTATCTTACACGATTCTTCGGAAAAAAGCAAGTCCTATTTCCTGTTTTCCCGGAAAATTTTCAAAAATGCCTCATTCGTCATAAATTTTTAAGAAAATCGTTCTGTTCTTTTTTAGACTTTTCCAATATCCTTATGGTAAATTTTCTGCTATACTGGACGCTGGATATTGTTAAAATTGCGGGTGCGGTTGAAAATTTTTTGAAATTTTTCTGAAATACTTAGAGCAGCTGCCATGCGGCGGTACTTGTTCTGAACAGAAAGGTTCGGCAAAAGAAAGAGGGGTATTTCCAATTATGAAAACACTTTCTTACATAAATTTCGCGCTGGCGGCCATTTTTGCCGCCTGCTGCTTCTACCAGGCTGTGTTCGCCATTGTGCGGCTTTCCGGAAAACGCCGCCGGTTTCAGACGCGGAAGCTGTGCCGGTACGCGGTGCTCATTGCCGCCCGGAACGAACAGGCCGTGATCGGTCAGCTGTTGGACAGCATTCGGGGGCAGGAGTACCCCGCGGAGCTCATTGACACCTATGTGGTGGCGGATAACTGTACCGACAGTACCGCTCAGGTGGCGGCCTCCCACGGGGCTATGGTCTATCAGCGGCAGAACAAGGCCCAGGTGGGCAAGGGCTTTGCCCTGGCGTTCCTTTTGGGAAAGCTTCAGGAGGAGCACGGGGAAAAGCGCTATGACGGCTATTTTGTCTTTGACGCCGATAACCTTCTGGACCCCCATTACATTGCGGAAATGAACAAGGTGTTTTCCTCCGGTCACCGGGTGGTCACCGGCTACCGAAACACTAAAAATTTTGAGGATAACTGGATCACCGCCGGGTACGGCTTATGGTTCTTGCGGGAATCCGAATATCTGAACCGCCCCAGGGATACGCTGAATATCGGCTGCGCCGTGTCCGGCACCGGCTTTCTGTTCGCCGACAGCATTTTGAAGGAGCAGGGCGGCTGGGATTGGTTCTGCCTGACGGAGGATCTGGAATTTACCGCGGAAATGGTGATCCGGGGAGAAAAGATCGCCTATTGCGGCGACGCCGTTCTGTACGATGAACAGCCCAGCAGCTTTAAGCAGTCCCTTCGCCAGCGTTCCCGGTGGATCAAAGGCTATTTTCAGGTCATTGCGGAGCACGGCGGGGATCTGCTGCACACCCTTACCGCCACCGGCCGCTTTGCCTGCTACGATATGTTGATGAACACCATTCCCGCGGCGGTGTTGACCGTTTTGAGCTTTCTGGTAAACACGGTCATGTTCTTTGTGGGCATGGTTTCCGCCCGCCATGAAATGGGGCTTTTCGCCTTTTCCGTGATCAGCGCCCTGGTAAACTCCTACGGCGTGCTGTTTCTCATGGGCCTGATGCCCCTTGTGACCGAGCGGAAGCGGATCCGCTGCTCCCGCCGGAAACGGGTGCTTTACGCCTTTACCTTCCCCCTCTTTGTTTTCACCTTCGGTATTGCCATGCTGCTGGCGGTATTTGGCAATGTGGAGTGGAAGCCTATTCGCCACTCGGTGGCGGTGTCCATTGGAGATTTGAGCGATCCCTCTCAGAAATGATTTTGTGTAGAACAGAGAACTTTTCTAAAAAAAGTGGAATTTTGTTTCCACAAAAAAGCTTTTGTGATACAATAGCAACGACAAATGTCGTTGCTATTTTCTGTGTTCCCTTTTCAAAATTTTGAAAAGGGAACCGAATCAAATTCTCATAAAAAAAGGGGAACCGGCAGCATGGTAACGAGAGTTTTTGTGGAAAAGAAAAAGGGATACGATATCGAGGCCTCTCACCTCAAGGCGGATCTTACGGGAAACTTGGGCATTTCCGGCGTGGAGGAGGTACGCATTCTCAACCGCTACGACGTTTCCGGGCTGAGCCCGGAGCAGTTTCAGGCGGCAGCCCGCACCATTCTTTCCGAACCCAATGTGGATACCGTGTACGGAGAGGAGTTCCGCCTACCCGGAGAATACCGGACCTTCGCCATGGAATACCTGCCCGGCCAGTATGACCAGCGGGCGGATTCCGCCGCCCAATGCGTGCAGTTTCTCACTCAGGGAGAGCGCCCCGCCGTGCTTTCCGCCAAGGTCATCGGCGTAAAGGGACAGGTTTCCGATGGGGAATTTGAAAAGATCAAGGCCTATCTGGTGAACCCGGTGGAATCCCGCGTTGCCTCCATGGAAAAGCCCGAAACCCTGGAGCTTGACGCCGCCGTTCCGGAAAACGTGGCCCGCGTTTCCGGCTTTATTCAGTGGAAGGAAGACGAAATGAAGCGGTATTTCGATTCCATGGGCTTTGCCATGACCCTTTCCGACCTGCTTTTCTGCCAGACCTATTTCCGGAACGAGGAAAAACGGGACCCCACTGTAACGGAGCTGCGGGTGATCGATACCTATTGGAGCGACCACTGCCGCCACACCACCTTCCTGACCCGTTTAGACGAGATCGAGATCGAGGCCGGGCCCCTTCACGATGCGGTGGAGGCCGCCCTGAAGCAATATCTCACTGTCCGGGAGGAGCTGTACGCCGGAAAGGACAAGCCCGTCTGCCTGATGGACATGGCCACCATCGGCGGAAAGTCTCTTCGCAAACAGGGCCTGGTGCCGGATCTGGACGTCAGCGAGGAAATCAACGCCTGCTCTATTGAGGCCCCCGTTACCGTAGACGGCAAAACGGAAACCTGGCTCATTCAGTTTAAGAATGAGACCCACAACCACCCCACGGAGATCGAGCCCTTCGGCGGCGCGGCCACCTGCCTGGGCGGTGCCATTCGGGACCCCCTTTCCGGGCGTGCCTATGTGTACCAGGCTATGCGCGTCACGGGCTCCGGTGATCCTACCGTTCCCTTTGAAAAGACTTTACACGGTAAGCTGCCTACCCGGAAGATCACCACCGGGGCCGCCGCCGGCTATTCCTCCTATGGCAATCAGATCGGCCTTGCCACAGGGCAGGTCACAGAGCTTTACGATCCCGGCTATGTGGCAAAGCGCATGGAAATCGGCGCGGTGATCGGCGCTTCCCCCAAGGCAAATGTCCGCCGGGAGGAGCCCGCCCCCGGAGATACCATTCTTCTGCTGGGCGGCGCTACCGGCCGGGACGGCATCGGCGGCGCCACCGGCTCCAGCAAGGCCCACACGGAAAAATCCGTGGAGGTCTGCGGCGCCGAGGTGCAAAAGGGAAATCCACCTACCGAACGGAAGCTTCAGCGGCTGTTCCGCAACCCGGAGGCCGCAAGGCTCATCAAGCGCTGCAACGATTTCGGCGCGGGCGGCGTGTGCGTTGCCATCGGAGAGCTGGCCCCGGGCCTTGAGATCGATCTGGATCGGGTACCCAAAAAGTATCAGGGCCTGGACGGCACTGAGCTTGCCATTTCCGAATCTCAGGAGCGCATGGCGGTGGTGGTGGCTCCGGAGGACGCGGAGCGGTTTTGCGCCCTTGCCTCTGAGGAAAACCTGGATGCCCAGGCGGTGGCTGCGGTCACCGAAGAACCCCGGCTGAAAATGGAATGGCGGGGAGACCGGATCGTGGATCTGTCCCGCGCCTTTTTGGATACCAATGGCGTTACCCAGAACGCCCGTGCAAAAATTTCCGCGCCCCAAGGAGAAAACTACCGCAGTGCCGTACCGGAGCAGTTGCGGGGCTTATCCGCCGCGGAGGCTTTGAAGAAAAACCTTTCCCGGCTGCAGGTCTGCGGCCAGAAGGGCCTTTCGGAACGGTTCGATTCCAGCATCGGCGCTTCCACGGTACTGATGCCCTTCGCGGGCCGGTATCAGTTGACCCCCGAGGAGGCCATGGTGGCGAAGATCCCCCTGCTGGAGGGAGAAACCGACGACTGCACCGCCATGTCCTATGGCTATATTCCCGGCATTGCCCGGTATTCCCCCTTCCTGGGGGCCCAGTACGCCGTGGTGGAAAGCCTGTCAAAGCTGGCCGCCGTAGGGGCGGACCCCTTAAAGGCCCGGCTTACCTTCCAGGAATACTTTGAGCGCCTTCACGAGGACCCCGCCCGGTGGGGAAAGCCTGCCGCGGCCTTACTGGGGGCACTGTCCGCCCAGCTGGGGCTGGGGCTGCCGGCCATCGGCGGCAAGGACAGTATGTCCGGCTCCTTTGAGCAGCTGGACGTGCCCCCCACCCTGGTCAGCTTTGCCGTAGCCATGACAAAGGCCAGTAAAACCCTTTCCGCCTCTCTGAAGCATCCCGGCGCTAAAGTAGTGCTGCTCCCCATTCCGGAACGGGCGGACGGCACGCCGGATTGGGACGGGCTAAAAGCATATTACCGTTCTGTTCTGCGCCACATGGAGGCAGGGGATATTCTTTCCGCCGGTGTGGTGCGGGAGGGCGGCGCAGCCGCCTGTGTGCTGAAAATGTGCTTCGGCGAAAAGCTGGGCTTCAAATTTGAAAAAGGCCTTTCCAGAGAAGCGCTGTTTGCCCCCAAGGCCGGGGCGCTGGTCATTGAGCTTTCCAGCGAGGCCGAGCTCCATTACGGCCGCGGCGCGGTGCTGGGCCGCACCACCGGCACGGGCATGGTGGAGCTGGAAGGGGAGAAGATCGGCATTGACCAGCTGATCGACGCCTGGAACGTCACTTTGGAGAAGATCTTCCCCAATTCCGCGGAGCCCGGCAGGCTTACAGCGGATATCCCCCTGTGGGAACGCCGGGAGCAGAAGGCCCCTGCCATCAAAACGGCCAGGCCCCGGGTGTTTATTCCCGCCTTCCCCGGCACCAACTGCGAGGTAGACAGCGCCCGGGCCTTCCGGAAGGCAGGCGCGGAAACTGAAATTCTGGTGGTGAAAAACCTCACCCCCAAGGATATTGAGGAAACCATCGACCGCATGGAGCAGGCCATTCGCCGGGCGCAGATCATCATGCTTCCCGGCGGCTTCTCCGGCGGGGACGAGCCGGAGGGCTCCGGCAAGTTTATTGCTACCACCTTCCGCAACCCCAAGCTGGCTCAGGCGGTCACCGACCTGCTGGAGCAGCGGGACGGCCTGATGCTGGGCATCTGCAACGGCTTCCAGGCCCTGATCAAGCTGGGCCTGGTCCCCTATGGAAAGATCACAGAACCCAAGGAAAATGACCCCACCCTGACCTTCAACGCCATCGGCCGCCATGTGTCCCGTATGGCATACACCAGGATCACCAGCGTAAAATCTCCCTGGCTGGCGGGGGTGACCGCCGGAGAGCTCCACACCATTCCCGTTTCTCACGGTGAGGGCCGCTTTGTGGCGGACGACGCCACCCTGAAGCGGCTGGTGGAAAACGGGCAGATCGCCACCCAGTATGTGGACCCCAACGGTACGGTGTGCGGGGAGACCCTTTGGAACCCCAACGGCTCTGTGTGCGCCATTGAGGGCATCACCAGCCCCGACGGCAGAATTCTCGGCAAAATGGGCCATTCCGAGCGAAAGGGAAAAGATCTCTACAAAAATGTTCCCGGCAAAAAGGATCAACTTCTCTTTGAGTCCGGCGTAAAATATTTTAAGTAACGGGCGGCGAGCCGCCGCAGGCAACACTTGTGTTGCCTGCACTCGTGAAGCTGCCTGGTACGGGAAATCGGTTTCTGACCCGACCGCAAACTGAGCGATAAATTGGAATCTATTTGCCCTTAGCCTCCCCTTGTTTACAAGGGGAGGTGGCATGCGTAAGCATGACGGAAGGGATCGGGCTTGCACAGAAAGCCGCATCAAATCGCTGGATTTCAATCCTCTCAGTCAGCCGAAGGGTGACAGCTCCCCTTATAGATAAGTGGAGCCGAAGGGCAATGCAATTTATCGGTAAGCCGCTTTCTTCCCATCTGTCATTACTGAACAAAAAGCAAAGCAAGCTTTGCTTTCTTGTGAAGAATCTCGTCCTTTGTCCTTTTGCCCTGGAATTGAGAGCGAGATTCTTCGTAAAGAAGCGAAGCTTCTTTTCCTCAGTAATGACAACGGGAAGGAGAACTCGCCCTTCTCTAACAACTAACTACTCACTACTCACTACTAAAATCCGGGGTGACAAAATGAAGGAAATCCTCAGAAGAACCTGGGCGGAGATCGACCTGGACGCTGTGGCACGCAATTTTCAGGCGGTGCGCCGGGCCGCCCACCCAAACGCCAGGGTGTGCTGTGTGGTAAAGGCAGACGCTTACGGCCACGGGGCCGTGCGCATGGCAAAGGAATATGAGACCTTGGGGGCGGACTGGTTCGCCGTTTCCAATCTGGAGGAGGCCTTGCAGCTTCGGCTTTCCGGCATCGAGAAGTCCATTCTGGTGCTGGGCTTTACTCCCGCCGAGGAAGCAAAAACCCTGTCCGGGCACAATATTTCCCAGTGCGTTTATTCTCCCGAATACGCCGGGGAGCTTTCCCGCCACGCCTTCGAAGCCGGCGTAACGGTGAAGATCCATGTGAAGGTCGATACCGGCATGAGCCGCCTGGGCTTCTATTTTCAGGATATCAACCGGGACGAGGGCGCCGTGGAGCAGATCAAGGCCGTCTGTTCTCTGCCCGGGCTGTATCCGGAGGGCATTTTCACCCATTTTGCCGTGTCCGACGACGGCAGGGAGGGAGACGCCTTCACCATGCGCCAATTCGGCTGCTTCAAGGAAATGATCGAGGCCCTGCTGCGGGAGGGCCTTTCCTTTGAAGTGCGTCACTGCGCCAATTCCGCCGCCATCTTCGACTATCCTCTCTCCCACCTGGACCTGGTGCGGGCGGGCATCGTCATTTACGGCCTGTACCCCTCCGATGAGCTGCGGAACCGCCCTTCCCTTTCTCCCGCCCTTTCCCTGTATTCGGTGGTGTCCCATGTGAAAACCATTCAGGCCGGGGCTACCGTCAGCTACGGAAGAGAATTTACGGCGGACAAGGCGCTGCGGGTAGCCACCATTCCCATCGGCTACGCGGACGGCTACCCCCGCCGTCTGGCCCCCGGCGGCGCTCAGGTGCTGATCCACGGCAAGCGCTGCCCCATTTTGGGCCGGATCTGCATGGACCAGCTGATGGCGGACGTTTCCGCTTTGGAAGACGTAAAAATCGACGACCTGGTGACCCTCATCGGCAGAGACGGCGAAGAGGAGATCACCGCCGGCGAACTGGCTGCCCGGGAGGGCACCATCGGCTATGAGGTGATCTGCGCCCTCTCCAAGCGCGTCCCCCGAGTCTACCTGAAGCACGGCAAGGTAGACAGTATTTATAACCAGTTGATTTAAAGACCAGTATTCAAAAGGGAACCTCTAAACACTCAAATCGTGCAAAAATGGCAGAGTTTAGAGGTTCCCTGTCTTATGTGCAGAAATGATAGAAAAAGAAAGCGGTGCTTTATGATGGACAAGTACGGGGCTCTGGAGACCTATTTCGGCTATACGGAGTTTCGGCCCGGCCAGGAAAAGCTGATCGACGGGCTTCTCGGCGGGCGGGATATTTTGGGGATCATGCCCACCGGCGGCGGGAAATCCCTGTGCTACCAGATCCCCGCCCTGCTCCTGCCGGGGGTCACCTTTGTGGTTTCTCCCCTGATCTCCCTGATGAAGGATCAGGTGGCCGCCCTGAAAAACGCGGGAGTCAGCGCCGCCTATCTGAACAGTTCGCTGACCCCTGGCCAACTGCGGCACGCCACGGCAAACGTTCGGCAGCGGCAATATAAAATTGTCTATGTGGCGCCGGAGCGCCTGATGACGGCGGACTTTTTGGAAACCGCCAAAGGGTTGCCCCTTTCCCTTTTCGCGGTGGACGAAGCCCACTGTATTTCCCAATGGGGGCAAGATTTTCGCCCCAGCTACTTAAAGATCGCGGAATTTCTCAGCGCCCTGCCTCACCGGCCCCCAGTGGCCGCCCTTACCGCCACCGCCACCGCCCCCGTGCGGGAGGATATCATTCGCCTGCTGGAGCTGAGATCGCCCCTTACGGAGCTGACCGGCTTTGACCGGCCAAACCTCTTCTTCGATGTACAGACGCCCCGCAAAAAGCCGGAGGCGCTGCTGAGTCTGCTTTCCCGGAGAACGGATCAAAGCGGCATTGTTTACTGCTCCACTCGAAAAACGGTGGAGGCGGTGTACGAGCTGCTCTGCGCCAAGGGCGTTCCCGCCGCAAAATACCATGCCGGGCTTCCTGACGAGGAGCGGAAAGAAAACCAGGAGGATTTTCAGTTCGACCGGAAGACTGTCATGGTGGCCACCAACGCCTTTGGCATGGGCATCGACAAATCCAATGTGAGCTTTGTCCTTCACTACAATATGCCGAAGAGCATGGAAGCCTATTATCAGGAGGCGGGACGGGCCGGGCGGGACGGCAACCCCGCGGACTGCATTCTGCTGTACTCCGCCGGAGACGTCGCCACGGCCCGGTATCTGATCCAGAACAGCGGAAACGAAGAGCTTACCCCGGCGCAGCAGGAGGAGGTACGGCAGAAGGATTATCACAGACTGGAGCAAATGGTGCGCTACTGCACGGCAAAAACCTGCCTCCGCCATAAAATTTTGCGCTATTTCGGCCAAAAGGGCCCAGATACCTGCGGCAACTGCGGCAACTGCCTTACCGACTACCGGGAACGGGACATTTCGGAGGAGGCGCGAAAGCTCGTGCAAGGTATCCTGGCGATCAGGGAAAAACTGGGCTATTATGTGGGGACCACCCTCATTGTCCGCACCCTGTGCGGCAGCAGGGAAAAGCGGGTGCTGGAGCTGGGGCTGCACAAACTGCCCTGCCACGGCTCCATGGCGGGAACCAGAACAGAGCTTCGGGAGCTTTTGAACCATCTGATCCAAACAGGATATCTGCTGGTAGACCCCCAATACAACACCTTAAAGCCCCAAGAGACCGCCCTGGGACTGCTCCGGGGCGAGACCGTAACCATGCGCGTCCGGGTGGACCGCCCCGCCCCCACGACTTCCTCCGTGAAAAAGGCAAGGGCCAAAGCAGACCTTTCGGGAGACCCCCTGTACGAGGCCCTGCGGAGGCTTCGCACAAAAATCGCGGAGCGGGAGGGCGTTCCCGCCTATGTGGTATTCACAAACGCCGCCTTGGCGGACATGGCCCGGCGCAGGCCCGCCACCCGGGAAGAGCTGCTGGCGGTTTCCGGCGTGGGCGTGCACAAGGCCGACCGGTATGGAAAGCAGTTCCTTGCCGCCATCAAGGAATTTGCCGATCCGGAAAACGCGGGCTGAGAAACGGAGAAGGAACCATGCGCAGGCTGTCTAAAGTTTTACAGGAAGAGTACGGGGAAAAGGTGTATAAGCTTTCCCTGAATTCCGGCTGCACCTGCCCCAACCGGGACGGCGCTGTGAGCGTGGGCGGCTGCGCCTTCTGCTCCGAGGGCGGCTCCGGGGAATTTGCCCCGCCGTTTCTGCCCATTGAGGAACAAATCCAAGCGGCAAAGCGCCTGATTCAAAAAAAGACAAACGCCCGGCTCTTTATCGCCTATTTTCAGTCCTTCACCAACACCTACGGCGATATCCACCGCCTGAAGGCCCTGTACCGGGAAACCATTCTTCGGGACGATATCGCTGTTCTCTCCCTGGGCACCCGGCCGGACTGCCTGGGGGAAGAGGTTATGAAAATGCTGCGGGAGCTCCATTCCCACAAACCTGTTTGGATCGAGCTGGGCTTGCAGACCGCCCACGATGAAACCGCCCGGGCCCTGAACCGGGGATATGATCTTCGGGTATTTGAGGAGGGCTACCGCCGGGTAAAGGAAGCGGGGCTCACAGCCGTTATCCACGTAATTTTCGGCCTGCCGGGGGAATCCCGTGAGGATATGCTGGAAACGGTACGCTATCTTGCCCGGCTGACCCCGCCGCCGGACGGGGTGAAGCTGCAAATGCTTCATGTGCTGAAGCACACCGAACTGGGGCGACGCTATGAAAAAGCCCCTTTCCCGCTGCTGAGCATGGAGGAATACACAGACCTCATTGCCGAAAGCGTAAGGCTTTTGCCGGAACAGACCGTGCTTCACCGCCTCACCGGCGACGGTCCCGCCCGGCTGCTGCTGGCGCCGGACTGGACGCGGAACAAAAAGAAAGTATTAAACGCCATCAACCGGAAGCTTGCCGCCCTTTCCCTGCCATAATAGCCTCCGCAACGCAAAAAGGAACAAAGCCATCCCAAATATTGCATAAAGTTATTTAATTTTTCACTAATTTATTATATACTATTTACCATACAGGAACCTACCGGAAAAATTTTATGCGGTACCGGCAGGCTCCGGAAATTGAAGGAGGTAGAAATATGCTGTCCGGTATTCCTCTAATCATTGCCTTTGTGCTGGCTATTGTGGTAATGATCGTGGCAATCAGTAAGTTCAAGATCCATCCGTTCCTTTCGATCATGGGGGTGTCCCTGATCCTGGCGCTGCTCTCCCTGGAGCTGGGCGATGTGCCCGGCACCATCGGCGCAGGCTTCTCCAGTACCTTCTCCAGCATCGGCATCGTCATTATTTTGGGAGCGCTGATCGGCCTGGTTCTGGAAAAGACCGGCGCGGCTCTGAAAATGAGCGACTGCGTTGTCAAGCTCGTGGGCAAAAAGCACCCGGAGCTGGCGATTTTGCTGATGGGCTGGATCATTTCCATTCCTGTGTTCTGTGATTCCGGCTTTGTCATTCTCGATCCCATTCGCCGCGCTATGGTTCGGCGCACCAAGACTTCTTCCGTGGCCATGACGGTGGCCCTTTCCGTGGGCCTTTACATTTCCCACTGCTTCATTCCGCCCACGCCGGGCCCCATTGCCGCCGCCGGAACTCTGGGCGTTGGCGACCATTTGCTCACCGTAATGGGCCTGGGCGCGCTGATCTCTATTCCCGCCTTGGTCGCCGGTTATTTCTATGCCAAGTTCATTGGCAGCCGCGTGAAGGATAAGTCCGAGCGGGAAGAAAACAGCGAAGAGGTGGTACAGACCTACGAAGAGCTGGTGGCTTCCTACGGTAAGCTTCCCGGCGCTTTCCTGAGCTTCTCTCCCATTCTGGTTCCCATCATTCTCATGGGCCTGGGCTCCGCCTTCTCCATGGCGGGCATCAGCGTTCCGGCCCTTGCCTTCCTGGGCACTCCCGTGATCGCTCTGGCAGTGGGCGTGATCTTCAGCGTTTTTGTACTGCTCTCTTCCGGCAAGACCGCCGAATTCTATGAGATCACCAACGAGACCCTGAAGACCGTTGGCCCCATTCTGTTCGTAACCGCCGCCGGAGGCGTGCTGGGCAAGGTCATCAGCGCCGGCTCCATGGTGCAGTACATTACCGACCATTCCACCGTGCTTTCCGCACTGGGGATCTTCTTCCCGTTCCTGCTGGCGGCCATTTTGAAGTCTGCACAGGGCTCCTCCACGGTGGCCATCACCACCACGGCCGGCATCATCGCCCCCCTGCTGCCCCAGCTGGGGCTGGATAGCCCGGTGCGCGCCGCTTTGACGGTCATTGCCATTGGCGCGGGCGCCATGACGGTTTCCCATGCCAACGACTCCTACTTCTGGGTCGTTACCAATTTCGGTGATATGACGGTAGAGGACGGCTACAAGACCCAGACCATGTCCACTCTGGTCATCGGCGTTACGTCCATGCTCGCCGTATTTGTCGTCAGCCTTATTGTGCACTGATTTTATTCGTTAGTGACCCTGTGGCCGCCGCGGCAGCGGCGGCCATTTTACTGGAAGCGGAGGAAACAAACCATGCGTGTGACAGAAGACGCTCAAATCATCATGAAGGCCGCCTTAGACGCGGCCCTGCCCGATACCGCCGTAAAAAAGGCGCTGACAGAGCTTCCCCTGTACAGGGGAAGGCTGATCCTGGTGGCCATCGGCAAGGCCGCTTGGCAAATGGCCTCGGCCGCCTGGCATGTTTTAGGGGAGCGCGTTGACGGCGGCATTGTTATTACAAAGCACGACCATTCCCAGGGGCCCATCGGCCCCCTGGAGATTCGGGAAGCGGGCCACCCCGTGCCCGATGAGGATTCCTACACCGCCACCCAGGCCGCCATTGACCTGATCACGCCCCTGGGGGCGGACGACCTGGTGCTGTTCCTGATCTCCGGCGGCGGCTCGGCCCTTTTTGAAAAGCCCCTGATCGACACGGTGGAAATGGACGATATCACCCGCCAGCTTCTGGCCTGCGGGGCGGATATCGTGGAAATGAACACCCTGCGAAAGCGGCTGTCCGCCGTAAAGGGCGGAAAATTCGCCCAGCTCTGCGCCCCGGCACAGGTTTTTTCCGTGGTGCTTTCCGATATTTTAGGGGACCCCATGGATATGATCGCCTCCGGCCCCGCCTATCCCGACAGCGCCACAAGCGCCCAGGCCCGGGCCATTGTGGAAAAGTACGGTCTAAAGCTTTCTCCGGAGGCTCTTGCCCTGCTGGAAACCGAAACACCCAAGGAGCTCCATAACGTCCGCTCCCAGATCACCGGGTCTGTCCGCCAACTGTGTGCGGCCGCCTCCAAGGCCGCCGTGGAGCTTGGCTATGAGCCGGTCATTCTCACCGCCGACCTCTGCTGCGAGGCTAGAGAGGCCGGCAGCTTCCTGGCCGCCATCGCCCAAACCCACAAAGGCGATGGAAAATCGCTGGCCTATATCGCCGGCGGAGAAACGGTGGTCCACCTGACCGGAAAGGGCCTGGGCGGCAGAAACCAGGAGATCGCCCTGTCCGCCGCCAAGGGGATCGATGGCATCGAAAATTGTGCCGTGTTCTCCCTGGGCTCCGACGGCACAGACGGCCCCACCGATGCCGCCGGAGGCATCTGCACCGGAGAAAGCGCCGAAAAGCTTCGGCAAGCGGGGCTAAGCCCTGACGAGGTCCTCCGGGAAAACGACGCCTACCACGCCTTGAAAGCCATTGACGGTCTTCTTTTCACCGGTCCCACCGGTACCAACGTCAACGACCTTTCCTGCCTGCTGCTCCGCCGCTAGCCAAAAAACATCAATACCGCGCCAAAGGGCGTGGCATGAATAACAAGCTCTAAAAGGACATGATATTAGACAAAAGAGCCGTGCGGCAAGTAACATGCCGCACGGCTCTTTCAATTGCAAAAAATGCTTTAGGCGAAGGGATTCTCACTGGGGTAGAGCATACCCTTGGGCTGGTTGAAGCCAATGTCGGCAACCCCCAGGTACTTAAAGACCTCGAACAGGGCCTTGCCGTGATGGCCGAAGGCCACGGCCCCGTGATGGGGATAATTCTTCTCAATAAGCACATGGCGGTAGAACCGGCCCATCTCCGGAATGGCAAACACGCCGATGCCGCCGAAGGAACGGGTGGCGACAGGCAGAACCTCTCCCTGTGCCACATAGGCCCGAAGAATGCTGTCCGCCGTGCTTTGCAGCCGGAAGAAGGTGATATCACCGGGGGTAATATCGCCCTCCAGAGTTCCCTGGGTGACCTCCTCCGGCAGGGTGCGGGCCATGATCATCTGATACTTCATGGTGGGCTTGCAGAGCTTCTTGGAGCAGGTGTTGCCGCAGTGGAAGCCCATAAAGGTATCGGACAGGGTATACTGGTATTTCCCCCGGATCTCGCCTTCATACATATCCTTGGGCACGGTGTTATTGATATCCAGCAGGGTGACAATATCACCGCTGACGCAGGTGCCGATGAATTCGGAAAGTGTGCCGTAAATATCCACCTCGCAGGAAACGGGAATTCCCCGGCCGGTCAGGCGGGAATTCACATAGCAGGGCACAAAGCCGAACTGGGTCTGGAAGGCGGGCCAGCACTTGGTAGTGAGGGTCACATACTGCCGGTAACCTCTGTGGGCCTCGATCCAGTCCAGCAGGGTGATCTCATACTGGGCCAGCTTTTCAAGGATCTCCGGCTTCTGGTTGCCCTCGCCCAGTTCCCGCTCCATATCGGCCTTGACCTCCGGAATACGGGGGTCGCCCGCATGCTTGTGGAAGGATTCAAACAGATCCAGCTCAGAATTTTCCTCGATTTCCACGCCCAGGTCGTACAGCCGCTTGATAGGGGCGTTGCAGGCCAGGAAGTTCAGAGGCCGGGGGCCGAAGCTGATGATCTTCAGGCCCCGCAGACCCACAATAGCCCTGGCAATGGGCAGGAACTCATGGATCCGATCCGCGCACTCCTCCGCGTCTCCCACGGGGTTTTCGGGAATATAGGCCTTGATCTCCCGAAGCTTCAGGTTGTAGCTGGCGTTCAGCATGCCGCAGTAAGCGTCGCCCCGTCCGCCGATCAGGTTATCTCCGCTTTCCTCCGCCGCGGCGATAAACATGGCGGGGCCGTCAAAGTGCTTTGCCAGGAGAGTCTCGGAAATTTCCGGGCCGAAATTGCCCAGGTACACCACCAAAGCGTTGCACCCGGCCTTTTTTACGTCCTCCAGCGCCTGTACCATGTGGATCTCGCTTTCCACAATGCAGATGGGGCACTCGTACACACTGGCGCTCTCCGCTCCGTATTTTTCCGAAAAGGCCTTCATCAGCGCCTTCCGGCGGTTTACGGAAAGGCTTTCCGGGAAGCAGTCTCTCGAAACAGCCACCACACCTATTTTTACTTCTGGAATGTTCTTCATAGCAGTTCCTCCCGTTTTTATTATTCAGGGTCGCTTGAAAGGCCAAAAGCACCGTCTGTTTCACCGGAAGCAGACGGTTTCCTGCGGTTTTCGTTCTGAAACCGCCCGCACCCGAACAAGCCAGGGGATTTTTCTGTTTTCAAGCAGCCCGCTGCCGCTGGCTATTATCTCTATCATAATGCAGACCAGGAAAAAAAGCAATCCTTTTTGAAGATTCAGAAACGGCGAATTGCCGCCTCCGCCCTTCCTGGTTTATTGCCCGCTTTCCGCCGTGGGCGGCCCTTCCGGATTCTGCCTGGCAATGCTCCGCTTCAACCAGTTCATGCGGAAATAGTAGATCAAAAATACCGCGGCGGTCACCACCCAGGTGACGGGATAATTCATGGCCACCATCTGCATGGTGCGGTGCAGGGGTACCGCCGCCGCGATCCAGAGAATGCGCAGGCCGCACACGCCGAAGCAGGTGATCAGCATAGGCTGCAGGGCCTCTCCCGCGCCCCGAATAGTGCCGGAAAGGATCTCGATAAACACATAGGTAAAATACGAGGGCGCCAGCACGTGGAAAAAGCTTTGCCCGATGGAGATCACAGCCTCGTCCGCCGTGAAAAAGCGCAGCAGCCGGCCGCCAAAGAAAAATACGACAGCGGAAAGAGCAATGGTGGAGCTCAGCGCCATAAAAAGGCAGACCCGGGTACCTTTTTTCACCCGGTCGTATTTCCCCGCGCCGAAGTTCTGGCCCGCGAAGGTGGTAATGGAAATGCCGAAGGCCCCCATTACCATCCAGATAAAGCCGTCGATCTTGCCGATGGCGGCCCAGGAGGCGATAGCGTCCGTGCCGAAGGAATTGATGGAGGCCTGGATCAGCAGGTTCGAGATGGAATACAGCACAGACTGAGCCCCGGAGGGCAGACCGATCCGAAGTACATTCTTAAAAACGTCCCGGTGAAAGCGGATCTGACGAAGCTCCACCCGATAGGAATCCCGGGTCAGCAGCAGCCGAAGCATCACAAGCACGGCGCTTACCACCTGGGAAAGCACGGTCGCCAGCGCCACGCCGAACACGTCCCAATGAAAGGCCACGACAAAAAGCAGATCCAGCACGATATTGACCAGGCAGCAAACCATCAGCACGTAAAGGGGCATTTTGGAATCTCCGATGGCCCGAAGGATCCCGGTGCCCACATTGTAAATGAGGCAGGCAATGACTCCCGCATAATACACATTGATATAGGTCAGCGCCCCGTCCAAAATTTCCTCCGGCACCCCCATCAGCAGCAGGGCGGGCCGGGAGGTGAGAATACCCGCCACAGTGAGGAGCACGCCCCCCGCAAGAGCCAGGGCCATGGAGGTATGTACCGCCTTGGAAACATTTTTCGCGTCCCCGGCGCCGTAAAACTGAGAAATGATCACAGTAGCGCCGGAAGCGAGGCCCACAAAAAAGCCCACCAGCAGATTGATCAGCGTTCCGGTGGTACCAACGGCGGCCAATGCCTGCTTGCCCACATACTGCCCCACGATCACGGTATCTACCGTGTTATAGAGCTGCTGAAAAAAGGTGCCGATCAAAATAGGGAAAAAGAACCCCAGCAGCTGCTTCCAGATCACGCCCTCAGTAATGCCGTTTTCCCTGTTTCTCACCTTACTCAAGTCCGTTTTCTCCTTCCGCTACTTCCTGCCGCCAGCCCCTGGAGCGGGAGAGTCCATGCATTCTTCCATAGTATGAGATCGTCAGCAAAACCGCCGCGCCCAGCCACGCGCCTACCTCCGCGTAGAAGATGCCCTCCTGCCCGATCGCAAGGGGCAGAAGCAGCGCCACCGCAATCCGCATTGCCATTTCCATAAAGCCCGAGGCCATGGGGATCACCGTATCCCCCAGCCCCATCAGAGCCGCCCGGTAAATATGAAGCAGATACAGAATCGGCAGACACAGGCTCATGATCGCCAGGTAATGATAGCCGATCCCCATGGAGGCCTCTACCTCCCCCGGCGTACCGGAAATGAACAAGCCTAAAAAGATTTTCCCGAACAGCAGCATGCACACGGCGATCACCGCAGAGGTGGCAAGAGCGATCACGGCGGCGCTGCGCATGCCCCGCTTGATGCGCTGTAAAAGCCTTCCGCCCAGGTTCTGCCCCACATAGGAGGTGACTGCGTAGCCGTAAGAGGTGGCGGCGATCTCCAAAATGCCATAGAGCTTATTGGTGGCGGTAAAGCCCGCGATAAACAGCATTCCATAGCGGTTGATAACGGACTGCACCACCATGCCGCCCACGGAGATAATGCCGTTCTGCAGGGCCACGGGAGTGCCCAGCTTCAACAGGGAGACCGCCATCTGCCGGGAAGGCAGCAGATCCTTTTTTTCCAGCTTGAGGAAAGTGACCTTTTTCACGTTAAAGAAGCAGTATACCCCGGAAAACACCTGGGCGATGACAGTGGCCGCCGCCGCGCCGGCAATGCCCCAGTGGAAGCCCATAACAAACAGCAGATCCAGCCCCACGTTGATCAGCGCCGCCACGATCATAGCGTAAAGAGGCGTTTTGCTGTCGCCCAAAGCCCGAAGAATGGCGGCCAGGAAATTGTATGCGGTGATCACGGGAACACCCGCGAAAATGATCCGCAGATAGAGCAGGGAATCCCCGAAAATGTCGTTCGGGGTATTGAGAAGCCGCAGCACCGGCCCGGCGGAAAGCTGGCTCAAAAGCAGGATCAGTGCGGAAGAAACGGCGCACAAGGTCAGAGAGGCCCCCACAGACCGGGAAAGCTCCCGATGGTCCCCCGCCCCAAAATATTGCGCCATCAAAATGGAAAAGCCCTGGGTCAATCCCTGTACGATGCCCAGCACCATCCAGTTCAGCCAGTCCGCCGCGCCTACCGCGGCAAGGGCCTTGACCCCCACCACCTGCCCCACCACGGCGGTATCCACCACCGTGTACAGCTGCTGGAACACATTGCCCGCCATCAAAGGCAGGGCAAAGGAGATCAAAAGCCGAACAGGAGAGCCCTCCGTCATATTCCGGATCCGCTGTGCCATGAAACGCTTCCTTTCCAGTTAGAGAGTTTTGAAGGAATTATTCGATAAATTGGAATTTAGCGAACCGATGACCAGCAGAAACCCTTGCCTCCCCTGAATAGGGGGAGAAGGTTGCTTTGCAACCTTCTGGGACCACCGTCAGGTGGTGGAGAGGTTCCAGCTCGCTGGCGGACCGCATAAAACCTGACTTTTCTACTTCGTCACCACAGAACCCCTCAGTCATGCTAACGCATGCCAGCTTTCTACGCTTCGCTTCGGTTGCTGTGCCCCAGTGGGGGGGGGGAAGGTCTCCAGTGGAGACCGTTCTGACCTGACCGAGCCGGCAGGCGAGAAAGCCAAGGGTGCCATATCTATTCCAATTTTTCAAACTCCGTCCTTGACCTTAAATTGCTCATTGCTCATTCCTAATTTCTCATCGAAAAAGCAGCGAAAGCGAATTGTTTCGCCTTCGCCGCTTTCAGGCCGAATATTGCTATCTTATCATGGTCTATCGGGGTTTGCAATACCCTTTTCGAAGGTTTTTTCAGAATTTTCGCTCATACTTTTCCAGAAAGGCTGCGATCTTTTTTTCACAGCCCGGGGTGTCCATGGCAAAGCTTTGGGCGTGGCCCGCTCCCGGCACCAGGAATACGTCTTTTTCCCCGGCGCAGGAGGCGAAATTTTCCCTGGTCATGGAAAGGGGAACAAAATCGTCCGCCTCGCCGTGGAGAAACAGCACGGGAAGGCTGCTCTCCGCCAGTGCCTTGCGGGAATCCGCCCCTTTCAGGGAAAAGCCTGCCCGCATTCTTGTGATCAGGTCAAGAACAGAAAGCAGCGGAAAGCCGGGAAGCTTAAAATCCCGCTGAGCAACGTGCTTCATGATCTCCCAGGGAGAGGTAAAGCCGCAGTCGGCGATCACGCCCCGCACCGTGTCCGGCAGCTCCAGAGAAGAAGCCGTCAGCACGGTAGAGGCCCCCATGGAAATGCCTGCGAGGAAGAGATTTTGGGGGGCAAAGCGCTTTGCGAGATACCGGGCCCAGTCCCGGCAGTCCAGCCGCTCCTTTACGCCGTAGGTGATGTACTTTCCCTCGCTGAGCCCGTGGGCCCGCTGGTAGGGCAGCACCACTCCATAGCCCAGGTCGTGAAAGAATTTCGCCTCCAGCGCGAAATCGATGGTGGCAAGGGAGCGGTAGCCGTGAAAGGCCAAAACGATCCCCCTGGGAGCTTCCCCCTCCGCCGAAAGAAACAGAGCCCGCAGCTTCAGGCCGTCATGGGAGGTAAGCTCCAGGGTTTCCACCGTGTGTTCTCCGATCCACCTCTGGGCCTCCCGCATTCGTTCCCGGAAGGGATTCCAGATGGAGCTTTCCTGCTCATACTCCTCATCTCCCCGCTCCTGAGGCTGCCGGAGAACGGCGAACCGGAAAAAATACTGCCCCGCTCCCAGCAGGGCCAGCACCAGCAGCAGGAAAACAGCCAATAAGATCCAAGGCCACATAAAAAAACCTCTTTTCAAGTGGTGATCGTCTTACAAAAGCAGCTCCGCCGCAGGGCCGTAATCCCCCTGAAATTGGAGAGCCTGCATTCCGGCGGCCCGGGCACCCTCCACGTTTTCCAGCAGATCATCGAGAAACAGGCATTCCTCCGCCCTGAGGCCATATTGCGAAAGCAAATGCTCATAGATTTTCCGATCCGGCTTCAGAAGATGGAGGTCGGCGGAAACGACGATCCCCTCAAAATATTCCTCCGGTACCAATGCCGGAAAATACCGGTAAAACGCGTTGCTGGCATTGGACAGTACAAACAGCCGGTAGCCTCGCTCCTTTAGGCGCCGGCAAAAGGAAAAGGCGCCTTCGATGGGCCGCAGATAGTGATACCACTTTTCACAGCAGCTTTGCAGCGCCCCCCAATGCTCCCGGGGAACGCGGCCTTTAATTAACTCGAACCGGTCCTCGTCCCGGATCAGCCCCAGGTCTCCCTGGACCCATTCCGGCCCCTGAAACAGTTCCCGGCGGATCAGCGCCTTCTCCTCCTCCGAGCCGCAAAACGCCTCCAGCGGAAGCTCCGGATCATAACGCAAAAGCACATTTCCCATATCGAACACTACATTTTTTATCATGGCGACCTCTTCCTTTCTAAAATTTATTTCTTTCCGAACCTCTGATAGAACAGCAGCAGTTCAGCCTTTTTCCGATCCCAGCCTTCCGTTTTTCTGGGTGAACACATACGTCCCCACCGCCACGGAGACCGCCAGATTCAGGGAATCCACCGCGCTGGTCTGGTCGATAAACAGGCTTTGCCCATAGCCCTGAAATTCCGGCGGCAGGCCGCTTGCCTCGTTGCCGAACACCAGGGTGTACTGCCGGGCCACCGGGCAGCTTTCCGGGGTGAGCACCGTGCCGCCGTCCAGCATAAAGGGAAAAACGCTTCTTCCCTCTCCGTATTCCTTCAGATAAGCCGGAAAATCCGGAAACCACTGGACCTCCAGCTGAAACAGCGCTCCCATGGAGGCCCGCACCGCCTTGGGGTTCCAGAGATCAGCGGCGGAATTGCCGATGATGGCCAGGTCCCGAATGCCAAAGCCCAGCAGGGTGCGCTCTATGGTGCCCAGGTTCCCCATGTCGGCGGGCTCCACCAGCGCCACATGGGGAACCTCCTTCCGCAGGGCCCCGGTATATTTCTCAAATTCCCCCGCCGCATAGCAGATCTCCTTTTGAGAGATGCGCTCCAACGCCTTTTTCCAGCAAAGGCAGGGGACCTTCTTTTCCGCGCACAGGGAAAGCAGCTTTTCCTTTTCCCGGAAGCCCTCCTGGTAATATACGGCCCTGACCTGCTCCGGACGGTGCAAAAGCAGCTCAAAGGTGGGAAATGGCCCCAGCGTATACGAGTGGTCAAATTCCTTCTTATATTTTTTCGGCAGCTCCCGGGACATTTCCATTCCTGCCTCTCCCTTCGCAAAGCTTCTCTTGCTCCATTTTACCCTTTTGGGAAGAGAATGGCAAGAGGCGCAATAGGAAATGAGAAATGAGGAATTAGCAATGAGCAATTTAAGAACAGAGTTCAGGAAAGGATAACTTTGTGGATAGTCACCTCTTGTCATTCTGAGCCGCAGGCGAAGAATCTCATCCTTACTCCCTGAAAAGAGCAAAGGACGAGATTCTTCACTTCGTTCAGAATGACAGGTGGAAAATGAGCGGATAGTCTTTAACTCCCAATTTATCAACCTTGCCCTCAAATTGCTCATTCCTAATTGCTCACTGCCTTCTGCCCTTCTCTAACAACTAAGTTGACAAAGAAATCAGCCGGGGGTACAATGCAGAAAACGGCAGGCGGAGGGATCCCCTGGGGCGAGAGGAGCGGTGATGGACGGTGCCAAGGTTTTTCATTGAGCGGGAACCTTTGGAAAAGGAATATTTTGTAGGCGGAGAAAGCGGCTCCCATATGGTGCGTTCCCTGCGTATGCGGCCTGGGGAGAGGGCTGTCCTCTGCGCGGGGACGGGAAAGGATTTTCTCTGCACGGTGCTGGAATGCCGCCAGGAGGGAGCGCTGGTGCGGATCGATGAAATCCGGGAAAGCCGGGGCGAGCCCAAGGTAAGGCTTACGGTGTGCCAGTGCTGGCCCAAAGGGGATAAGCTGGAAACAGTGGTGCAGAAGGCCGTGGAGCTGGGCGCGGCGGAGCTTTGGCCCCTGGAAAGCGCCCGATGCGTTTCCCGCCCGGATCGGAAAGCCGCGGAGAAAAAAAGGGAGCGGCTGCAAAAAATTGCCCTGGAGGCGGCCCAGCAAAGCGGGAGGGGGATCGTACCCGCCGTTTTGCCGCCCGCCACGCTGCGGCAGGCCCTGGAAATCGCCGGGGAGCAGGGCGAGCTTCTGTTTTTCTACGAGGAGGGCACGGAAAGCCTGAAGCAGGCTTTGAGCGCCATGGGAGACAGGCTGTTCCTGTTCGTGGGGCCGGAGGGCGGCTTTACTCCGGAGGAAGCCGCCCTGGCGAAAAGCCTGGGGGCAAGGCTTCTGACCCTGGGGCCCCGGATCCTGCGGACGGAAACCGCGCCCATCGCGGCGCTTTCGGCAATCTTATACGAGCGGGGAGAATTTGAGCGATGAAAAACGTACTGATCACCGGGGCCTCCGGCGGGATCGGCAGGGCGGCGGCGCTGGCTTTTGCCGAAAAGGGCTATGGCGTAGCGCTCCATTATCGAAACGATGAGGCGTCCGCCCGGAAAACAGCGGAAGAAATTCTCTCCCAAGGGGGAAATGCCGCCGTTTTCCAAGCGGAGCTTTCCCGGGAAGCGGAAGTAGAGGCCCTGTTTGACCGGGCGGAAAAGCAGCTGGGCTTTTTGGAAGTTCTGGTCAATAACGCGGGAACAGACTGGAAGGGCCTTCTCCCCGATATGAGCCTAAAGGAATGGAACGATCTTTTCGCGGTAAACTGCACCGGGGTGTTCCTGTGCTGCCGCCGGGCACTGCCGCCTATGATACGGAGAAAGACAGGGAGCATTGTGAACGTCGCCTCCATCTGGGGGGAAACCGGAGCCTCCTGCGAAGCGGCGTATTCCGCCTCCAAGGCGGCGGTGATCGGCCTGACAAAGGCTTTGGCCAAGGAGGCGGGCCCTTCCGGAATTCGGGTAAACTGCGTTTCTCCTGGTGTGATCTCCACCCCCATGAACGCCGGTCTCTCCGAAGAAGAGCTGGCTTCTCTGCGTGAGGAAACACCTCTCCTTCGTATTGGAACGCCGGAGGAGGTTGCACAGGCCATGGTATTTTTAGCGGGAAACACCTTTGTCACTGGACAGGTGCTGGGAATAAATGGAGGATTTGTCATTTGACAAATCCTCCGTTTTCCTATAGAATGTAAGGGTTATCTTCCACCGGATTTTTTTGGAAAAGAAGAAAGAAAAATCCAGGGGAAAGCTGTGAAAAACAGAGGAAAAAAGGAGGTCGGGGCCGTGAGCTTTCGGATATTGGGAACAGGCAGCTTCGTGCCGGAGCGTGTGGTGACAAACGAGGATCTTTCCCAGATGGTGGAGACCTCTGACGAATGGATCACAAAACGGGTCGGCGTAAAACAGCGCCGGGTGTGCACCACGGAATCGGCGGCGGATCTGGGGGTGCAGGCTGCCCGAAACGCTTTGGAAAATGCCGGGGTGCGCCCGGAGGAGCTGGATCTGATCATTGCCCCCACTATCAGCGCGGATACCATTTCCCCGGGTCTCGGCGGCATGGTGCAAAACCGCATCGGCGCTCACTGCCCTGCCTTTGATATGAATGTGGCCTGTCCCGGCTTTTTGTTCGGCCTGGACGTGGCGGCGGGCTTTTTTGCCCGCAAAGCTGTGAAAAAGGTGCTGGTGGTCAGCGCCGAGCGCATGAGCGGTCTGCTGGACTGGACGGATCGGAGCACCTGCTGCATTTTCGGAGACGGCGCGGGGGCGGCGGTGCTGGGCGAGGGGGACAATTACCTGGCCTCCGAGCTGCACACCAAGGGCGGAGACGAGATCATTTCCATTCCCACCGCCTGGGACAATTCCCCCTTCTATCAGCGGGAAAGAGAAAAAGCCTGCGTGCACATGCAGGGGCAGGAGACCTATAAATTCGCCGTGACCTCCATGGTGAACGATATCCGCTCTGTCATGGAAAAGGCGGGAATCACCGGGGAGCAGGTCAAATGGGTCATTCCCCATCAGGCCAATTACCGGATCATCAACGAGGCAAGAAGGCGCCTGCCGGAGATCGCGCCGGAGAAATTCGCGATGAATATTGAACGTGTGGGGAACACCTCTTCCGCCAGCGAGCCGATCCTTTTAGACGAGCTCAACCGCGCCGGGCAAATACAGGCCGGAGACTATGTGCTGCTTTCCGCCTTTGGCGGGGGATTGTCCAGTGCGGCTTGCGTTGTTAGATTTTAGTTGTCAGTGATTCGTTGTTAGAGAAGGGCAAGGGCTTTTCCCGTGTCCGGATTTTTGAAAAAGGAGCTTACCTTATGATAAAAACACCTCTTTGCGATCTGTTGGGGATCAAATATCCCATTTTCCAGGGCGGCATGGCCTGGATCTCCGATGGGAAGCTGGCGGCCGCCGTGTCCAACGGCGGGGGGCTGGGCATTATCTCCGCCATGAACGCCAACGCAGAGCACTTGAAAAAAGAGATCGATATTGCCCGGAGCCTGACGGATAAACCCTTTGGGGTCAATATTATGCTCATGTCCCCCTTTGCCGATGAGGTGGCCAAGCTTGCCGCCGAGGAAAGGGTCGCTGTGGTCACCACCGGGGCGGGAAACCCCTCCCGCTATATGCCCCTGTGGCTGGAAGCCGGGATCAAGGTGATCCCTGTGGTGGCCTCTGTGGGTATGGCAAAGCTGGTCACCAAGGCGGGGGCCTCCGCCGTGATCGCCGAGGGCGGAGAATCCGGCGGCCATGTGGGAGAGCTTACCACCATGGTGCTGGTGCCCCAGGTATGTGACGCCACGGACCTGCCCGTGCTGGCGGCCGGCGGCATCGGAGACGGCCGGGGGATCGCCGCGGCCTTCCAGCTGGGCGCCGTGGGCGTGCAGGTGGGCACCCGGTTCCTGGTGGCCGAGGAGTGCGGCGTACACCCCAATTACAAGAAAAAGGTATTGAAGGCAAACGATATTTCCACCATGGTCACCGGCAAGCGGCTGGGCCACCCGGTGCGGCAGATCAAGAATCAGTTTGCCAAGGAATATTTTAAGGCGGAATACAGCACCATGAGCGACGAGGAGCTGGAAAAGCTGGGCGCGGGCGCTTTATACCGGGCCGCCGTGGAGGGCGATGAAAAGACCGGCGACTTTTTGGCCGGGCAGATCGCCGGCATGATAGACAGAGAGCAGCCCGCCGCCGAGATCATCAAAGAGATGTTCACCGAGGCGGAGGCTGTGCTGAAAACCGCCGGACGCTGGCTGGGCTGAGAAGAGGAAGTCTGATGGAACCTATCGTTTTTTCTCTCCTTTTACTCTTTTTAGGCGTTGTGGTTCTGTATTTCGTAGTGAAAGAAGCCGTCAAGGCCGGGATCAAGGAGGCCTGGAGTGAGCTGAAGGCCCCGGCAGAAGCTGAGAACGCGGAGGAGATCCAGGCGAAAGAATCGGGACAAAAGCCGGAAACGGCGGAGCGGCAGGAACAGAAAATCTCTGACAGGGAGTAGTGTAACCTATGGGAAAAATCGCATTTCTATTTTCCGGCCAAGGAAGCCAATACAGCGGTATGGGAAAATCCCTGTATGACGCGAGCCCTGCCGCGAAGCAGGTGTTTGACACGGCGGACGGCATTCGCCCCGGCACCTCGAACCAGTGCTTTACGGGTACGGTGGAGGAGCTTTCCATAACAAAAAACACCCAGCCCTGCCTGTACTGTGTGGATCTGGCGGCGGCAAGGGCCCTGGAGGAAACGGGGATCCATGCCGACTTCGCCGCGGGCTTTTCTCTGGGCGAGGTGGCGGCCCTGACCTTTGCGGGGCTTTTTCCGGACGAGGACGGCTTTTCCTTTGTCTGCAAGCGTGCGGAGGCCATGCAGGAGGCGGCGGAACGGAATCCCGGCTCCATGGCCGCCGTGCTGAAGCTTTCCAACGAAACGGTGGAAGGGCTGTGCAAAGAGTTTTCTCAGGTTTGGCCTGTGAACTATAACTGCCCCGGCCAGCTGGTGGTTGCCGGGGAAAAGGAAGGGCTTTCCCGGTTTTGCGCCAGAGTGGCGGAAGCGGGAGGAAAGGCCGTGCCGCTTGCCGTCAGCGGAGGGTTCCATTCTCCCTTCATGGAAAGCGCGGCGAAGGAGCTGGCTGAAGCGCTGGCCGAAACGGCGGTGGAAGAACCCCGGCTGCCGGTGTACGCCAATTTCCACGGGGAGCCCTATGACGCGGACAGCGCCCGGGAGCTGCTGGTAAAGCAGGTAAAAAGCCCGGTGCGCTGGCAGGAGACCCTGGAGGCTCTGGCGGCCCGGGGCACAGATACCTTTATCGAATGCGGCCCGGGGAAAACCCTCTCCGGCCTGGTGAAAAAAACGCTGAAGGACGTAACGATCCTTCGGGTAGAGGACGCGGAAACCCTGCAGGCGGCAGTGAACGCTTTGCAAAGCTGAGAAAGGAAGACTGTTTATGAAGCTGGAAGGAAAGATCGCGCTGGTCACAGGAGGTTCTCAGGGCTTGGGCAAGGCCATCGCCCTGAAGCTGGCGGAAAATGGAGCCGATATCGCGGTGGTCTACGTGGGGCCGGAGGAACCGGCCCTGGAAACCTGCCGGGAGATCGAGGCCATGGGCCGCCGGGCCAAGTCCTACGTTTGCGATGTACGGGACGAAGCGGCGGTGGAAGCCACGGTGGAGGCTGTGAAAAACGACCTGGGCAAAGTGGATATTCTGGTCAACAACGCCGGCGTCACCCGGGACGGCCTGATGGTGGGTATGAAGGACGAGGATTACGACATGGTTCTGGATATCAACCTGAAAGGCGCGTTCCATATGACCCGCGCCTGCTATCGGGACTTTATGCGAAAAAAGGCCGGAAAGATCATCAACATCAGCTCCATCGCAGGCCTGGTAGGCAACGTGGGGCAGGTAAACTATGCGGCCTCCAAGGCGGGTTTGATCGGCATGTCCAAGTCCATTGCCAAGGAGCTGGGCAGCCGGGGCGTTTGCTGCAACTGCATTGCCCCCGGCTTTATCGCCACGGAGATGACAAAGGATATCAAGGAAGATAACCCCCTCCTGCAGCAGGTCCCCATGAAAAAAATGGGAACGCCGGAGGACGTGGCAAACATGGCCCTGTTTTTGGCTTCCCCGGAATCCGACTATGTCACCGGAGAGACTATTCGGGTAGACGGCGGGTTGGCGATTTAGTTGTTAGTAATTAGTTGTTAGAGAAGGGCAAGGGCTGTACGACGGAAGGAGTGGTCTGCGTGAGACGCGTTGTGATTACGGGAATGGGGGCGGTCACGCCCATTGGAAACAGCGTTCCCGAGTTTTGGGAGGGGCTGAAAACAGGAAGGTGCGGCATTGGGCCCATCACCAGGTTTGACGCTTCAGAATACAAAGTAAAGGTGGCGGCGGAGGTCAAGGAATTTGATCCCCTGCGGTACATGGAAAAGGGGGATGTGCGCAAGTATGACCTTTTCTGCCAGTACGCTCTGGCCGCAGCCGCCCAGGCGGTGGAGGAAAGCGGCGTCAAAGGGACGCTGCCTCCGGAGCGGATCGGCACCTATTTCGGCTCCGGTATCGGCGGCATCAACACCTTTTCCGAACAGCACCAGGCGCTGCTGGAAAAAGGGCCCCACCGGGTCTCTCCGTTTTTCATTCCCGCGCTGATCGTCAATATGGCGGCGGGGCTGATCGCCATCAAGCACAACTTCCAAGGGGAAGCGCTGCCTGTGGTCACAGCCTGCGCTACCGGCAACAACGCCATTGGCGAAGCATACCGGGCCGTCAAGCACGGTTATCTGGACGCTGTGCTGGCGGGAGGCGCGGAAGCGGCGATCCTGCCGGTGGGTGTGGCGGGCTTTGCCAATATGAAGGCTCTTTCCACCACGGAAGACCCTGCCGCCGCCTGCGTTCCTTTTGATTCGAGGCGCAACGGCTTTGTCATGGGCGAAGGCGCCGGGGCGTTGGTGCTGGAGGAATATGAGCACGCCAAGAACAGAGGCGCGAAGATCTATGCCGAGCTTTGCGGCTATGGCGTTACCTGCGACGCCCATCATATCACCGCCCCCCACCCGGAAGCCATCGGCGGCGCGGCGGCCCTGAAAATGGCCTATGACGAGGCCGGCGGCTGCGCGGACCCTGCCAGGCTCTATGTAAATGCCCACGGTACCAGCACCCCCCTGAACGATTCCAGCGAGACCCTGGCAATCAAGAAAGGCCTTGGGGAAGAGGCGGCCCGAAAGTGCATGGTGAGCTCCACCAAATCCATGACAGGCCATATGCTGGGAGCCGCCGGGGCGGTGGAAGCCATTGCCTGCGCGCTGGCGGTAAAGGAAGATCTGGTCCCTCCCACCATCGGCTATCAGGAGCCGGATCCTGCCTGCGACTTGGACTATGTGCCGAACGCCGCACGGAAAGCTCCGGTAGACCTGGCCCTTTCCGCTTCCCTGGGCTTCGGCGGCCACAACGCGTATCTGGCCTTCAAAAAGGCGGAGGCCTAAAGAGACCCTATCGAGAAGGAGTTTTTATCCATGGAGATCAAACAAATTAAAGAGCTGGCCCGCGTGATGAAGGAAAACGATCTGACCGCTCTGGAGATACACGAGGAAGGGAGCTCCATCAGGCTGGAAAGGAATCGGGAAATTGCCGCTGTACCGGCTTCTTCCCTGCCCGGCACGGCGGGAAAAGCTTCTTCTCCCTTTACCCCGGCGGGAGCTGAACCCGCCGCGCCTCAAGAGGAAAAGGGAACGGTAGTGGCTTCCCCCACCGTAGGCGTGTTTTATGCGGCAGCTTCCCCGGACAGCAAGCCCTTTGTAGAGGTGGGAGATCAGGTAAAAAAGGGAGATACCCTGTGCATTATCGAGGCCATGAAGCTGATGAACGAGATCCCTGCCGAAACAGACGGCACCATCGCGGAGATCTGCGCGGCAAACGGCCAGGTGGTAGAATATGACCAACCGCTGTTCCGTATCGTATAATATCCGCAAAGGGCGCGGATATTATGGAATTTTACTTGTCCCGCCCAGTTCTTCGCTTCGCTCAGACGGGCGATGGACACATGATACCAACGCGCCCATGGCGCTTATGGTATAATAACGATGACAAAAAGCCGTCGCTATCTTGAAGAAGCCCCTGAACAAAAGAAAGGCAGAGCCTTTCTTCTCGAAGCGTTTCTCTTTTCCTTCGGAAAAGCACCGGACTTCTTCGGTGTGTACGAAATTTACAGTAATCATATCCGCGGTGCTGATGGCATAAAGGAGAGCTGTTATGAACAAGGAAGAGATCAAAAAGATCCTGCCCCACCGGGAGCCCATGCTGCTGGTGGACGAGGTAGAGCTGATCGATGGCAAAGCCCACGGAAAATGCCATATCAAGGGCGATGAATACTTTTTGCAGGGCCATTTCCCCGGAAATCCGGTGGTGCCCGGCGTGATTCAGTGCGAAATGATGGCCCAGTCCGCCTGTGTACTGCTGCTGGGAGAGGCCCAGGGAAAAACCCCGCTGTTTACCGGTTTGGATAAGGTAAAGTTTCGAGGCCAGGTAAAGCCCGGGGATACTCTGGAAACAGAATGTGAGCTGCTCCGGCAAAGGGGCGCGTTCTACTTTGCCAAGGGCACGGGAAGGGTAAACGGCAAGCTCTGCGTCAGCGCCGAGTTCTCCTTTGCGCTGGTGGACGCTTAAAAAAACTGTTGTTAGTTGTTAGAGAAGAACATTTAAATGCTGAACGAGGTGGATCGGATTGTTCACAAAAATTCTTATTGCCAACCGGGGCGAGATCGCCATTCGCATTATCCGGGCCTGCAAGGAAATGGGGATCTCCACCGTCGCGGTGTATTCCGAGGCGGATCGGGATTCCCTGCATGCCGCCATGGCGGATCAGGCTATTTGTATCGGCGGGGCGAAAGCAGAGGAAAGCTATCTGGATATCCGGCGGATCGTCAGCGCGGCGCTGGCTGTGGGAGCCCAGGCCATTCACCCCGGCTATGGATTTTTAGCGGAAAATCCGGAGCTTGCACGGCAGTGCAGGCAATACGGTTTAGTGTTTATCGGCCCCCCGGCGGAGGTGATCTCCCAAATGGGAGATAAGGAGCAGGCCAGGCGGCTGATGCGGAAAAATGGGATCCCGGTCACGCCGGGAACCGACCTGCTGCGGGATTGGAAGGAAGCGCGGGAAAAGGCGGAAGCCATCGGCTACCCGGTGCTCATCAAGGCCAGCGCCGGCGGCGGCGGCAAGGGCATTCGCCTAGTCAATGCCCCGGAGGAAATGGAAAAAGCCTTTCTCACCGCCTCCAATGAGGCGGAAAAGGCCTTTGGAGACGGCCGGGTCTATCTGGAAAAATATCTGGACCCGGTAAAGCATATCGAGGTGCAGCTTCTGGCGGACGAAGAGGGACATATCGTCTGCCTGGGAGAACGGGAATGCTCCATTCAGCGGAACAACCAGAAGCTTATTGAGGAATCTCCCTCCCCCGGAGTTTCCCGTGAGCTTCGAAAAAAGCTGATGGAAACAGCGGCCAGAGCGGCCAGGGCGGCGGGCTATATCAATGCCGGAACGGTGGAATTTCTGCTGGACAAGGAGCAAAACTTCTATTTCATGGAAATGAATACCCGCCTCCAGGTGGAGCACCCTGTTTCCGAGCTGGTAACGGGTGTTGACATTGTAAAATGGCAGATCCGCATTGCGGCAGGCGTGCCATTGGATTTTTCTCAGGAGGATATCCATGTGCGGGGTGCGGCCATCGAATGCAGGGTCAACGCCCTGGGAGCCGGAAAGGTGGAATTTCTGCATATCCCCGGGGGCCCCTGGGTGCGGTTCGATACCTTCCTGTATCAGGGCTATGACATTCCCCCGTACTATGACTCCATGCTGGGAAAGATGATCGTTTACTCCTCCACCCGGGAGGAAGCGATCCGTAAAATGCAGGCCGCCCTGTGCGAGCTCATTGTGGACGGCCCCAAAAACAACATTGAAGATCAGATCGGCATCGTGCGGGACGAGCGGTTCCGCAAGGGCAATTATTATACAGATTTTATGCGGAATTTCCAGCAGCCCAAACCGTAATTCGGAACGAAAGGAGCGATAGCGCTTATGAATTTGATGGGATTGTTCCGTTCCCCTCAGAACGAGCTGGAAAAGGGGGGAACCGAAGCGGAGGACAGCGGGATCCGCAACGCCTGCCCCCACTGCGGCGTGCTGCTGCCCCTTTCCGAGCAGCAGGAAAATATGAATGTGTGCACCTCCTGCGGCTATCATTTCCGGGTAGGCCCCAGAGAACGCGTGACCTACCTTACCGATGAGGAAACCTTTCAGGAGCTGTACGGCGAGCTGAAAAGCCGGGATATTTTAGGCTTTCCCGGTTATGACCAGAAGCTCAGAAACGCCAAGCTTGCCTCCCGGGAACGGGAGGGCGTGGTCTGCGGTACGGCAAAGGTGGAGGGAGAGCCCTGCGCCCTGTTTTTTATGGATCCCTATTTTATGATGGGCAGCATGGGAACTGTGGTGGGGGAAAAAATCACCCGCCTGTTTGAATATGCCACAGCGGAAAGTCTGCCCGTGATAGGCTATACCGTTTCCGGCGGCGCCAGAATGCAGGAGGGCATTCTTTCCCTGATGCAGATGGCGAAAACCAGCGCTGCGGTAAAGCGGCACAGCGATGCGGGAAATTTCTATCTCACCGTGCTGACGGACCCCACCACCGGCGGCGTTACCGCCAGCTTTGCCATGGAGGGGGATATTATCATGGCAGAACCGGGAGCCACCGTGGGCTTCGCGGGGGCCAGGGTCATTGAACAGACCATTCGCAAAAAGCTGCCCCAGGGCTTCCAGAAGGCGGAATTTCTGCTGGAGCACGGCTTTGTGGACCTGATCGTGCCCAGGGCCCTGCAGAAGGAGACCATCGCGAAACTCCTGCGGCTCCATCAGAAGGGAGGCGCAGAGCAATGAGCGCATATGAAAAGGTGCTTTTGGCAAGGGCAAAGGGACGGCCTACCGGGCTTTCCTATATCGAACGCATTTTTGAGGATTTCATTGAGCTTCACGGAGACCGCCGGTACGCGGACGACCCTGCCATTGTAGGCGGTATCGCCTCCCTGGGCGGAGAACCCGTCACCGTGATCGCCATGGAAAAGGGCGGCGATATGAAGGATAAGGTGCGCAGAAACTTTGGCTCTCCCAACCCGGAGGGCTACCGGAAGGCGTTGCGGCTGATGAAGCAGGCGGAAAAATTTCACCGCCCCGTGATCTGCTTTGTAGATACCTCCGGGGCCTTTTGCGGCCTGGGCGCTGAGGAACGGGGCCAGGGCCAGGCCATCGCGGAAAACCTGATGGAGCTGGCGGCCCTCAAAACCCCGGTGATCTCCGTGCTCATCGGAGAAGGCGGCAGCGGCGGGGCGTTGGCCCTGGCCTTGGCGGATCAGGTGTGGATCCTGGAAAACGCCGTGTACTCCGTCATTTCTCCGGAGGGCTGCGCAAGCATTCTCTGGAAGGACGCCAAAAAGGTAAAGGACGCGGCGGAATGCCTGCGGATCACCGCCCAGGATATGGAAGAGCTGGGCGTGGTGGAAAAGGTGATTTCGGAGGAAAAGGAAGCCGGTGAGACCTGCGAACAACTGAAAACCGCCCTGCTGGAAATCCTGCCGGAGCTGCAAAAGCTTCCCCCGGAGGAGCTGCTGCAAAGGCGCTATGAAAGGTTCCGGAAATTCTGAGAAAAAAGCGCCGCCTGTTTTGAAAACGGGCGGTGCTTTTTAACTGTCAGCCGCGAGTGGCCGATTACTTTTGGAAAGGGCGGAAGCATTGGGAATTAGGAATGAGCAGTGAGGAATGAGCAATTTAAGAACTTGGTTCAATAAATTGGAATTTGGCGCCGAGCCGGCGCAGGCACTCGTGAAGCGACTTGGCGCGAAAGGATAGCTTTCGACCCGACCATAAGCAAAATGATAAATTGGAATTTATCAGTTATCTACTCACCTCCCTCCTGTCATTCTGAACGAAGTGAAGAATCTCGTCCTTTGGCTTTTTCCCAGAAAATAAGGTCAAGATCCTTCGCTGGGAAAGCGAAATTTACTTCGCTTTTTGCTCAGCAATGACAAGGAGGGAAACTAGTCCGATAAATTGGAATTTAGTGTGTTAGCGGTTAGCCGTGAGTAGTTAGTTGTTAGAAAAGAGAAAAGGGCTCTCAAGTTGTCATCCTGAGCCCCCGAAGGTGGCGAAGGATCTCGTCCTTTGGCTCTTTTCCCAGAAAATAAGGTCGAGATCCTTTGCCGGGAAAGCGGAGTTTACTTCGCTTTTTGCTCAGCAATGACAAAGAGGGCAGTCAGTGCGATAAATTGGAATTTGCAGCGCTAACGAATAGTAGAAACCCTTGCCTTTCTCGCCTGTCGGCTCGGTCGGTTCGCACCAGCGGTCTCGCCTGTCGGCTCG
>CAJUTL010000001.1 GCA_910589395.1 uncultured Oscillospiraceae bacterium | reverse complement strand
CAGACAGAGAATGAGTACCTCGCCGTTGGTCGGGCCGGAAACCAGTCTCCCGCGCCAAGCGGCTTCACGAGTGCCCGCGGTGGCTCGCCGCTAAATTCTAATTTAATGACCCATAATTTTCGGCCCTGCTAAATTCTCATTCCTCATTGCTCATTGTACATTGCGCCCTTGCTTTTTCTTTTTCGTGCCGGAAAACAGCTCCCGGAAGCCGATGAACAGCAGGAAAACGCCGAACAGCCTGCGCAGCAGGGTCACGTCCAGCAGGGAGGCCAAAATCGCCCCCAGAATGCAGGCGGGCAGTCCCAGCAGGGTGCACCACAGCACGGCCTGCTTTTCAATGAGCTTGTTTTTGGCATGGCCCCACAAAGCCGGAAAGGCGCAGCAGACAAAATACAGAAGATTGATACCGCCCGCCTGCTGCTGTGTCAGGCCGGAAACCAGGGTAAGCCATAAAATCAGCAGGGTGCCTCCGCCGATACCGAAGCCGGAAAGCACGCCGGTAAGCGCTCCGGCCAGAAGAGAAAGAAACCACATCATAGGGCCAGCACCGCCCGAACGCCGCCGTATAGGATCAGCAGCCCAAAGATCCGGCGCAGAAGAGTCACGGGCATTTTTTGAAAGATCTTCCCGGAGATCAGCCCGCCGATCCCACCGCCGATCAGATAAGGCAGAGCGGCGTTCAGATCCAGCGCGCCCTTCCAGAAGTAAATGCCCGCCGATACCAGCGAAAGGGGCAGGATCACCGCCACAGAGGAGGCAAAAGCCTTTTTCTGCTCCATTCCCAGCCATTTTGTAAAAAGCGGCACCAGAAACAAACCGCCGCCGGAGCCGAACAGTCCGTTGGCAAGGCCGCCCAAGCCGCCGATCACCGCGTATTTTCCTTTTTCCTTCCTCATAAAAGCTCCTTTTGGTTTCTTAAACTATAAAGAACCTGTATTCACAACCTGCAAACGCCGTCTGAGCGGACTTATTCGCGCTGCTCGTCGTTAAATTTGACAGTATGCCTGCCCAAATTCGCCTAGAGCAACACGAAAAATTCTCGCTCATCTGGCATCTTCGGTTATGAATACAGGTTCTAAATCGCTGTAATTCAGTTTTCCCAAAAGGTTCCAAAAGATTCTTTTTATGCAAGGGGCTTTTGTTGGGGCAATGAGGAATGAACAGTGAGTAATTAAGGGCAAAGGCAAAAGCGTTGCAAGCAACGCTGATAAATTATAGTTTAGCGGCGAGGCGTCGCGGCCACTCGTGCCCCTGCTTGGTGCGGGAGGATACTTTCTGACCCGACCGGAAGGACACCGCTAAATTGATTGTTTAACGGACTAGTCGTTAGCTGTTAGTTGTTAGTCGTTAGAGAAGAATAAGCCCCCTCCTTTGTCATTACTGAGCAAAAAGCGGAGTAAACTCCGCTTTCCCGGCGAAGAATCTCGTCCTGAAAGCCCATCAAAAAGACCCAAAGAACGAGATCCTTCGCGGCAGCAAAGCTTGCTTTGCCAGAAAAGCGAGGCTGGCCTCGCTTTTTGCTCAGGATGACAGACAGAGAATGAGTACCTCGCCGTTGGTCGGGCCGGAAACCAGTCTCCCGCGCTAAGAGGCTTCACGAGTGCCCGCGGTGGCTCGCCGCCAAATTCCAATTTAGCGAACGATGTCCTTGCCCTTAAATTGCGCCATTCTAATTGCTCATTCTTTCACCGGCTACTTCAAATGAATGTAATACTGCGGAGAGCCGTTTTCCATGCGTTCCTCCTTGATTTCAAACATGTCCAGGGAATCCAGGAAGGGGGTGAGCTTGGTAAAGCCGTAGTTGCGCACGTCAAAATCGGGGTAGCGCTTGCCCAGAATGTTTCCCACCTTGCCGATGAAGATCCAGTTGTCCTCGTCGGAATTTTCCCGCACAATGGTGCGCAGTGCCCGGCGAATGGTATTCAAATTGGTTTTCAGCTCCTGCCCGGAGCTTTTTTTCTGCTCGGCTTTTCCCTTCGTTTTCTTGGGGGCTTTTTTGCTCTGCTGGGCGCTCTGCGGCTTATGAGCCTCCTCCGGCTCGTCCTCCTCGGCGGCGGAGAGAATATCCAGGTACTTGAATTTGTTGCAGGCGGCGATAAAGGAATTGGGGGTCTTGCTTTCGCCCATGCCGATCACTGTCATGCCGGATTCCCGCAGCCGGGCGGCCAGGCGGGTGAAATCGCTGTCGGAGGAAACCAGGCAGAAGCCGTCTACCTGCTCGGAATAGAGGATATCCATGGCGTCGATGATCATGGCGGAGTCGGTGGAATTCTTTCCTGTGGTGTAGCTGTACTGCTGGATCGGCAGCACGGAATTATCCAGCAGGGTGCTTTTCCAGGAAACAAGGGCGGGGTTCGTCCAGTCTCCATAGATCCGCTTGTAGGTGGCGATACCGTCTTTGGAGATCTCGTCCAGAATGATCTTGATGTATTTAACGGAAACATTGTCCGCGTCGATCAATACGGCAAATCGAGAGTCGTTGGGCATGGGGTCAGCTTCCTTTCTGTAGTTGGTGTTCAGCTTGCTCCCAGTCCTTGAAATAATCACATTTCAGGGTGTCCATGGAAGCGGTCATGCGTTCCTTTACGGCGGAGGTACGGTCAGTGATCTCCGGGGTGACAGAGCCGCGGCAGCCTTCGGGGTACAGCAGCTCTCCGTCGTACCAGGCGTAATTCGGCAGGGGGATCACGCCGCCCATGTCTCCGAAGATGTCGTCTCCCACATAGTACCTGCGGTCAGCGGGAAGGTCATACAGATTTACCAGCGTGGGGACCAGGTCGATAGAGGAGGCGTATTTCTCCACCCTTTGCGGGGAAAGTCCGCCGCCGTAGAGAAAACAGGGCGTGCGATAAATAGAAACGTCATCGTCCGGCGCGCCCTTGAGCCGCAGCAGAAATTCCTTGTCTGTCATATATTTCCCATAATGATCGGCATAAAACAATAAAGCGGTTTCTTTCAGCTTGCCGTCTTCCTCGAGGGCTGAAATAAGCGCTCCCACAAAAGCGTCCGTTTCCATGGCGTGGGCTACCGCGATAGTGTATTCCTCCAGGTTTTCCGGGCTGTCTGTCACGCCGGAGCGGGCTACGGCCTCTCTCGCCTTCTGAATGTGGGGGTCGGAGATATTTTTCATTTCCTCCGTATAGGGCCCGTGCCCGGAGTAGGTGATGATGTAGGAGAAAAAGCTTCCCTCCGGCGCGATCTTGTCATAAGCCCGGATCATCTGGGAATCCAGCTGGTAGTCGTCCATTCCCATCAGGGTGGAGTAATAGTAGGTCTCAAAGCCCAGATTTTGGTGAACAGAGCCCCGGCTGTAAATGGAGGGGCTGGCGGAGTGGAAGGAGTTGGAGGTATATCCCGCCGCCTCAAACTGGTTTGCCAGGGAAAGCGGAAAGCTGTTCTTCGAGTAGGCGGAGCTGGAAAGGCCGGAAACGGCGGGGAGCAGGCCGGTCTGCGAAATGATCTCCGTGGTGAAGGTGGCTGCGGAAAGGTAGGTGGGCGTATAGAAATTCGTAAAGTCCACGGAATCCTGCTGAAGCCGGTACAGGTTCGGCATGTATTCCGGGGTCAGCAGCCAGGTGTCGATGGATTCCATCATGACCATAATGAGGTTTTTCCCCTTCAGGACGCCGGTCATTTCGTTTTCCCCGCTGATCTCCAGCCCGCGCTGTTCATAAAACGCGTCCAGCTTTTCGGCGCTGAGCTGATTCCCGCTGAGACCGAAGGAAACGAGAAAATTGCGGAAGGTATACTGGTACAGCCCGGTCATGGTAAGGCACTGGTTGAAATCGGTAAATTCGCTGTAGCGGTAGCCCACGGTCGAAGCTTCGGGATCATAGGTGTTTCCCCACCACATTTTGTCCGCCCGGGGCATGGAGGCGTTGTGGGTGCAAAAGAGAAGGATCAGAGAGAGCGCCGCCGCACCCAAAGAGGGCAGCAGCTTTTTCCACCAGGTTACATCGGGCTTCCCCTTCGGCGCAAGAAACGCGGCGAAGGCCATCAGCAAAACAGCCGCGAACAGGCAGAGCAGGAAGGCCTTTCGTAGGTTCAGGTAGGTCCAGCTGAAAAATTTAGCGCCGTCTCCGGCAAAATTCAGGTCCGAGAAGGAAAACATGCTCCCCGTCAGGTGAAAGAGCACTCCGTGTACCAGGGTGAGCACGGAAAAAAGCAGGATCAGCGCCATCGTGGCGATCCGTTTTCCCAACTGCGGCAAAAGAGAGATCAGGGCCGTCAGCAGCAGCGCCCAGCCAAGAGTAAATAGAGTAGGCTTTAAGGCAAACAGCTCCGTATCGCCCGCGAACTGATAAAAGAAGCGGAAGGAAAAGTCCAGCAGCACAAAGCTGAAAAAGCACAGCGGCAGGCTGAGAAAGGACAGCTTTTTAACACGATCTAAAAAATGTTTCATACCTATGTATCCCTGTATTCAGATATTTCCAAGTGGAACAGCTTCGCCCCACAGCGGAAGATATTTCTATTTTATCACATTTTCGGAAAAAAGGGAATTGGAAAAGAATCAGAAGGTACAGGCAGTTTCCGCCAGGGCTTCTCATACACATAAAGAGATGGCCGCCCCGAGGCTTTCGGGCCGGTTATTCCGGTGAAATGGGGGAAACGCATATGTTTTTAACACAGCTTCTGGACTTTCTTTCAGGGATCTTTTATCTCTTTCTGCACGTTACCGGCGGAGGGACCTTCCCCAAGGCGCTCAGCGCCCAGGAGGAAAAAAAGTGCCTGGAGGAAATGGCCCGGGGAAGCGAGGCCGCCCGGCGTAAGCTGATCGAGCACAATCTTCGCCTGGTGGCCCATATCATCAAGAAATATTACGCCAACCAAAACGATCAGGAGGACCTGATCTCCATCGGCACCATAGGGCTCATCAAGGCGGTAGACAGCTTCAATGCGGAAAAGGGCATCAAGCTTTCCAGCTATGCCTCCCGGTGTATTGAAAATGAGATCCTCATGTTTTTCCGCAGCGGGAAAAAGAGCGCTCAGGATATTTCCATCAATGAGCCGATTGAGACGGACAAATCCGGCAATACCCTGACGCTGATGGATACCATGGCGGTGGACGATACCATCATCGATAATATCGATACCAAAATGAAAAGCGAAAAGCTTTACGGCTTTATCGACAAGGTGCTGACCCGGCGGGAAAAGGATATCATTCGCATGCGGTACGGCCTCGGTGGCGGAAGGCCCCTGCCCCAGCGGGTGGTGGCAAAAAAGCTGGGGATCTCCCGCAGCTATGTTTCCCGCATCGAAAAAAAGGCCCTGCAAAAACTGCGGGGAGAGTTTGAGGGGGAGTAGGGGGAAGCTTGTTGGAAGCAGGATTAGGGATTTTTTATCGATATGAAGGAAGGCGCCGCCGGAATTCCGGCGGCGCCTTCCTTCTGCGGTTGAAAGGAGTACAGTTTTGCGATATAATGCGATATGATAAAAATAAATTTCACACCTTACAAGATTGCGGAATGGGTGGATAAAGAAGACACAGTGCTTTGTCTTTGTTATGGTGCTGATTCAGTGCTTGGCAATGCTTTTAAAATTTATATGAAATACTGAATTTTGAATAAAATGAGTCAAAAATGCTTTACATGAACAAACACGCAGGAGGTGTCCCCATGCCCTTTACCATCGTCCGGCAGGACATTACAAAAATGAAGGTGGACGCCATTGTCAATGCCGCCAATACCGGGCTGCGGACGGGCGGCGGGGTCTGCGGCGCGATTTTTCAAGCCGCCGGGGCGCGGGAGCTTCAGGCGGCCTGCAATAAGCTTGCGCCGGTCAGGGTGGGGGAAGCGGTTATTACGCCGGGCTTTTCTCTGCCTGCCAAATATGTGATCCACGCGGTGGGGCCTGTTTATCACCGCTGGCACAAAAAGCAGTGCCGGGAGCTTTTGGCGTTGGCCTACAAATCGGCGCTGGGGCTGGCGGCGGAGCATGGTTGTGAAAGCGTTGCCTTTCCGCTGATTTCCAGCGGAATCTACGGCTATCCCAAGGAGGAAGCGCTTCAGGTGGCCCGGCAGAGCATCGGAGACTTTCTGAAAACCGCTGACATGGACGTGTTTCTAGCAGTGTTCGATCCTTCTTCCTTCCAAATCAGCAAAACGCTGCTGGGCAGTGTGGAGAGCTACATCGACGAGCACTATGTGAAGGCCCACACCTTTGCCCGGAGCAGGGCTTTTGAATGGAAAGCGGAGGCGCTGGAGCAGGCAGCCTCACTCCCGCTTCCTATGGCGGCGGCCCCGGTGCCCAGCGACCTGTTGGACGACCTGGACGAGCCGTTTTCCGACGCGCTTCTGAAGCTCATCGACCAGAAGGGCAAAACCGATGTGGAGGTCTACAAGAAAGCAAACATTGACCGCAAGCTCTTTTCCAAGATTCGAACGGGCAAGGGCTACACTCCCAAAAAGCCCACCATTCTGGCGCTGGCCATCGCTTTGGAGCTGAGCCTGACTGAAACGGATCAGCTGCTGGAGCGGGCGGGCTACGCCCTGTCCCATGCCAGTAAGTTCGACGTGATCGTGGAGTATTTCATCGTGAACCGGAAATATGACATTTTCGAGATCAACGAGGTGCTCTTCGCCTATGACCAGCCGCTGCTGGGGTCGTGAACCCAAAAGATAAATTTGATTTTTTTGGAGGTGCTTCCAATGAAAGAGAGACAGCTGCTTTTGACATCCAGCGGATTGTCCGAAACGACGGGCAAGATCTTTTTCAAGGCCGCCCAGAAAGGCCCGGAAGAAATGAAAATACTCTATGTGCCCACTGTGGGAATCGAAACAGACGGGGCGAGAGAGGGTTTTGCCATTTGCCTGCACGAAATGCTGCGCATGGGAATCCGGCAGGAGAATGTTTTCATCTACAATCTCGAATTGCTTCTTTCCAAGGGCTACAAGCGGACGTACTCGGCCTATGTGGAAACGCCTTCCATGGCGGCCAGATTATTGACGCAGGAAGAAATGCAGGCGTTCGATGCCGTATTTGTCAGCGGCGGAGACTGTGCTGTTCTGTGCCGCGAAATGGTCAGGACCGGATTCAATAAGGTGCTTTTGACTGCGGTGAACAGCGGGCTTTTCTATGTGGGGATCAGTGCGGGGAGCATGTATGCGGCCGGGAATTTGGAGGACAGTCTGCATGTCATTGAAAACCCCATCATTTCCCATTGGGAAAAAGAGCCGTTGGCGGAAATGCCAGAGGGCAGCGAAGCCGTTTGCCTGGCGGACGGACAGGCTGTTTACGTGACAGGGGATAAGGTAATCCTGATCTGTTAGCGCTCATTCCGCAGGACGGCTTGCTCTTTGCCTGTGAGCAGCCGCTGTTGGGGCGTGTAAACGAAAACTGTAAATCGGATTTTTCTAAAATACATAGAGCAAAGGATAAAATTTGTGAATTGGAGGAAAAACATGCTCGTCAACACAAAACAGTTTGCCGTGGTGGAAAAGGCATTGACCGACAATGGGGCGCTCGAAAGGTTTGAAAAAGAAAACGGAAAAATCAAAGGGCGTATGATGATTACAGTGATCGATATCCCCGAAGAGATTCCAGTCACCGTAAAAGGGAAAAAATCTCCGGTTGGCTTTGACTGCTCTTTTGATTTTTATGATTCCTCTATTGGCCTTGCACTGTACACAGACACCAAAGAGGCTGCCAGCGGTTTCTGGGTAACACAGCAGGTACAAGGAGCGGAACAGCCTTCTCAGGAATGGATCGAATTCTTTATCAAAACACTTATTGAAAATATTGAGGAAGATGGATCTTTTGGGTATCCTATGTATTCTTTCCTCACCGACGAAAGCGACTTGACGGTAGTTCCTACAATTTAATTTACCAAATATTGAACAAAAACTTGTCGCTTTGCAAGCGACCGAAAGACCTCCTGTGTGGGCTAAAATGGAGCCATCAAACAACAGGAGGTCATTTTTATGAAGGCAACAGAACTGGTTTTTATTTTAGACAAAAGCGGCTCCATGGCGGGCTTGGAAAGCGACACCATCGGCGGGTTCAATTCCATGCTGAAAAAGCAGAAGGAAGTTCCCGGGGAATGCCGGATCACCACCGTGCTCTTTGACAACCGGCACGAGCTCTTGCATGACCGTATCGATATTCGGGCGGTCAGTCCCATGACGGAAAGGGAATACCGGGTAGGCGGCTCCACCGCCCTGCTGGACGCCATCGGCCTGACTATCCAAAAGCTTGTTTCCGTGCAGAAAAACACGGCGGAAGAATACCGGGCGGAAAATGTGATGTTCGTCATCATCACGGACGGGGAGGAAAATTCCAGCAGGCGGTTTTCCTCCGACAGAGTCAAGGCTATGATCGGGCACGAAAAGGAAAAGTACGGCTGGGAGTTTGTGTTCCTGGGGGCAAATATTGACGCCGTGGAAACGGCGGGCAAATTCGGTATCTCCGCTGACCGGGCTGTGGACTATGTGCCGGACGGCCGGGGAACGGAACTCAATTTCCAGATGATGAGCGAAGCGGTAGCCGATTTCCGAGAGACCCGCGTGCTGCCCCAGGCGCCGCTGGAAGCGATTCGGGGGGATCACAAAAAGCGGGGAAAAAGACGGTAAAAAAGCCGGCCAGGGGCAGCTTCCCCCGGCCGGCTTTGCATTAGGGCGTGAGCTAACGCATACGCCTTTTCGGTAAATTTTACGGGCTTCTACGTTAAAAATCCGTCCGCATTGAGCAAAAAACGGTGTTTGCGATTTTTCAAATAACCCCTAATACTCCTCTCTCAACAAAAAATCCGCCAAATGCACGATTTTTACGCCGTTGATATTGCCTGCGGCAAGCTCATCAAGGGTTACAACATACTTGGGGTAGTGGTCTTTGATTTCAAGCAGATTGGCAACCTCGCGGTCGGATTCTTCCGGAAGATTGCGGCACACCTGCACATAGATACGCTCGTCGCGCCGTACCGCCACAAAGTCGATCTCCTTCGTTTCGTTCTTGCCGATATAGACCTCATAGCCTTTTCTGCGGAGCTCAAAGTAGACGATGTTTTCCAGCATAGCGGCTACGGATTTAGGATTGAAACCCATCATGCAGTATTTCAGAGAAGCATCTGCAAGATAGAATTTCTCCTGGGTTTTCAGCACAGATTTCCCCTGTAGATCATACCGCTGACAGCGGTAGATGACAAAGGCTTTTTCCAGCCATTCCAGATAGTTATATACCGCTTCCACAGAGAGAGAACGCCCTTCGCTTTTCAGAAACTTCACGATGGCGTTAGCGGAAAAGGTCTTGCCTACATTCTCAACCACATATTTTACCACACGGTTAAACAGGTCAAAATTTGTGATATTGTGCCGCTTCGTAATATCGCTGGTGATCACGGAATGGTAAATGCCCTCGACGATCTGATAGGCTGCGTTCTCGTCAAAATCACTCAGCGCAACGATGGGGAACCCGCCCATGCGGATATACTCGTTCAAAAGCTCTTTCGCCGTGTGAACGCTGGAATGCTTAAATTCCATATATTCGGCAAAGGACAACGTAAACACGGGGATAGAGATGTACCGCCCTGTCAAATAGGTGGAGATTTCGCCGGACATCAGCTTGGAGTTGGAGCCGGTCACATAAATATCCGTATCAGCGTCTTCCAGCAAACTGTTGACAGCCTTTTCCCAGCCGGCGACCTCCTGCACCTCGTCCAGTAGAAGATAATAACGCCCGCCCTCGGTCATCTTCTCTTTGATACCGTGATACAGCTCCTTGTCGGTCATGCCCTCGTCAAAATCCTCCGAGGTATAGCGCATACTGATGATGCGGTCAGCCGGAATACCACTTTTTATCAAGTCTTCCTCAAGCATTTCTAAAATCGTGGACTTGCCACAGCGGCGGATCCCTGCAAGAATTTTCACCAGCGGTACATCGCGGTAGGTTCTGAGCAACTCCATATAATGAGGTCTGACGATCATGCTATCGCCTCCTTCAAAAGAGTATACCGAAAAACTTTTAAATTATCAATAGTTTTTTCTGAGATTACGAAAAAACTTCCCAATGAACCCTTGTCGCTTTCACTGTCGGTTACAGCTTATGGACGGTATTCTGATAGCGGGTTTTCATTCCTCTGCAAAAATCCGTCACCTGGTACCAGCAAGAAATTACTTTTCCATGCTTTCCACATCAAAAAGCAGACTTTCGCTTGCCTTGTTCGGGAAAAAACTGCATAAATCGGCAGAAAAGGGGCTTTCTGTCTTGCTATGATGCCGCGTTGGGGCTATAATAAAACCAATTTCTGGAAAATTTTGGGAAAAAGGAAAATAGAACCGCAAAAGCGTGAAAAACCGGAAAACAGGGAATGGGATAAAGAAAAAGCTATGTATATGATGCGGCAGTATACCGGGCAGAATGTGTATGACGCTCTGCAGGAACGGTTCAAGCTTTTATTTGAGGAGTTCGACAATATTTTTGTCTCCTTCTCAGGCGGAAAGGACAGCGGGATCCTTTTGAATCTGGCGCTGGATTTTCAGCAGAAATATTACCCGCAGAAAAAAATCGGCGTGTTCCACCAGGATTTTGAGGCGCAGTACACGGCGACCACAGAATATGTGGAAGCCACCTTCGAGCGCGTGAAGGAGCTGGTGGAGCCCTACTGGGTCTGCCTGCCGATGGCCGTGAGGACCGCGCTGAGCAGCTATCAGATGTTCTGGTACCCCTGGGACGATACGAAGGAGGAGGCCTGGTGCCGGCCCATGCCTCAGCACCCGTATGTGATCAATTTGGGGAACAACCCCATTACGACCTATCGTTACCGAATGCACCAGGAGGATCTGGCCAGGCAGTTCGGCAGGTGGTACCGCCTTGCCCACGGCGGCAAAAAGACGGTGTGCCTTTTGGGGATCCGGGCGGACGAATCCCTGCAGCGGTACAGCGGAGTTCTCAACAAAAAGCACGGATATGACGGGGAATGCTGGATCAGCAAGCAGTTTAAAGACGTGTGGGCGGCGTCTCCCCTTTACGACTGGTCTTACGCCGATGTGTGGCACGCTTACGCAAAATTCGGTTACCCCTATAATCGCCTCTATGACATGTATTACATGGCCGGATTGAAGCCCGATCAAATGAGGGTGGCCTCTCCCTTCAACGATTACGCCAAGGACAGCCTGCATCTTTATCGCGTGCTGGACCCCGAGATGTGGGTGAGGCTTATTGGCCGGGTAAAAGGCGCCAACTTCGGCGCGATCTACGGCAAAACCAAGGCCATGGGCTATCGGGGGCTGACCCTGCCCGAGGGACACACCTGGGAATCCTACACCAGGTTTCTGCTGGATACGCTGCCCCCCAGGCTGAGAAAAAACTATATCGCGAAATTCAAAACCTCCATTCAGTTTTGGCACAAAACCGGAGGCGGGCTGGAGGAACGGGTCATTCAGGAGCTGATCGAGAAGGGCTATCATATCAGGCGAAACGGCGTGTCGAATTACACGGTTATGAAAAATTCCCGGGTGATCTTCCTCGATAAGATCCCCGACCACACCGACGATATCAAATCCTCGAAGGATCTTCCCAGCTGGAAGCGAATGTGCTACTGCATTTTGAAAAACGACCATACCTGCCGGTTTATGGGCTTTGGCCTGACAAAGGAGCAAAAGAACCGCGTGGATATGCTGAAGCGAAAATACAGCGGAATAGGAGAATGATATGGCGTTTCGAAGCCCCGTATACGATGTGATCGCGGTGCCCGTTGAAAAAGTGATCCCCAATACCTATAATCCCAACACAGTGGCCCCTCCTGAGATGAAGCTGCTCTATGACAGCATTCGGGAGGACGGGTATACCATGCCCATCGTGTGCTATTACGCCAAAAAGCAGGACCGCTATGTGATCGTCGATGGGTTCCACCGTTACCGCGTGATGCTGGATCACCCCGATATCTACGAACGGGAGGGCGGGCTGCTGCCCGTTTCGGTCATCAATAAATCCCTCGATCACCGAATGGCCAGCACCATTCGCCATAACCGGGCCCGGGGCTCCCACGATGTGGACCTCATGAGCAATATCATTAAGGAGCTCCACGAGCTGGGCCGCTCCGACGCCTGGATCGCGAAGCACCTGGGCATGGACAAGGACGAGATCCTCCGGCTCAAGCAGATCACCGGCCTGGCGGCCCTGTTCAAGGATATTAAGTTCGGAGAGGCCTGGAAGCCCGTGGAGGACGAATTCTACGAGGAAAGCCCCAAAGCCGATTGCGCGGAGGCCTCGGCAGAAGAAAAGGAACAGGCGGAGGCCGCGCGGTAGGCGGCTTTTGCAAATGGCGGGACGGTGAGGCCGTTGTTTTCTGGGCCCCTATTTTGTAGAAGTAAGATGGGAGTTTTTTACGGTAGTCTTATGAAGATCCCTGTGGAACCGGCAGAGCATGTAATAGGGTTTTTTCAGGGTAAAGTGGAACATGCCTGTAGCGATGTGCCTGTTTCACTGTTTGGGCCTGAGAGCTTATATTCAAATAAAATCCTCTCGGTACAGGTTCTAAGAATCACTGAGAACACGCTCGTTACAACACGCAAAACAGCGCGGGGCTTTTCGGAAGGCCTCGCGCTGTTTTTTGTATGGATTTTTTACAGCCGGTGCTGAAATTCTCCATTCAGCCAGGCGATGGCAAGCTCCAGCCAGCGGGCGTTGTAGTCGTTTTGGCTGCCGGTTTCTTCCGTGCAGGCGGACATGCCGTGCCAGCCGGTGGGGAAAATGTGGGCTTCAAAAGGAATTTTGTGCTTTTGCAGGGCCGAAAGGAGCGTTAAGGTGTTTTCCACCGGAACGCAGTCGTCCTCGGCGGTGTGCCACACAAAGGCGGGGCAGGTCTTTTCGCTGATTTGCCGGTCCAGAGAAAAATACTCATAGCCCGGCGTGCCCTGTTTACAGCCGCTGACGTTTTCTATGGATTCCACATGGGCGAACTCATCTGCCGTGATGACGGGATAGCCCAGGATCATGGCGTTGGGGCGGTTTTCCCCGCCGTGATTGTCATAGACCTTCAAAAGCTCCGGGTCGTCCCACATGGTTCCCAGGGAGCAGGCCAGGTGACCTCCGGCGGAAAAGCCGCACACCGCAATGCGGTCCGGGTCTACCCGCCATTCCTTGTGGGAGCGAATGGCCCGCAGGGTTTCGGAAAGCTCCCGAAGGGGCAGAAACCCCCTGGCTTTTTCTCCGGTGGAATAGGTGAGCACAAAAACATTGTACCCCTCTGCGAAGAAGGGCAGGGCAATGGGCTCCGCCTCCCGCTCCGATACCATGGCGTAAGCGCCGCCGGGGCAGATCACAACGGCGGGAAACTGTTCCCTGCGCACCTCCATTTCCCAAATGGGAGTGTGCAGATATCCTGCGACAGACGCGCCGGAATCCGGCAGGGGCTGAAAAGCAATGAGTTCCATATGATACTTCCTCCCAAAGCGGGGCATTGCCGCCCGCTTTTCTTTTCCTTCCATTATCCCCGGAAAAGTTTTTTCTGTCAAGGGAAGGTTTTTTCGGGCTTTCCCCTTGAAAATCTTGGAAATTTCCGGTAAACTGGAAACCGGTCTATAGATCAAATTTTTGCAAAGAGGTGCATTTGTTGTGGAGATCATTCAAGACATTCTGGCTGCCATCGGCGTTGTGCTGAACGGTATCCCCCAAGGTCTGCTGGCTTTGACCTACGGCTTTGCTTCCGTTCCCACGGCTCTGGGCTTCGCGGTAGGCGCGGTGGCCTGCGGCGCCCTGGGCTCGGTAGCCCCTATTTCCTTCCAGGCGGAAACCATTGTGCTGGCGGGCAATATGGGAAAGAACAGGCGGGACAGGCTTTCCATGATCCTGTTCGGAGGTCTGATCATGGTGGTGCTGGGCCTTACCGGCGCTCTTTCCGCCATTACCGCCTTTGCCGGTGACGCCATTGTGCACGCCATGATGGCCGGCGTTGGCTTTATGCTGGTGAAGGTGGCCTTTGGCATGGTGAAGGAAAATTCCCTGGTGGGCTGGGTCTCCGTGGCTTCCGCGGTGATCATTTACCTGCTGACGAAGGCCCTTGACCCCGCGAATGCGCTGGTCTATACCATTGTGGGCTCTCTGATCATCTCCAGCGTCGCGGCAAAGCTTGCGGGGCAGGAGCTGGGAGAAAGCGCCATTTCTGAAAAAATGTGCAAGCTGAAGCTGGAAAAGCCCACGGTAAACGCTTCTGTAGTTCGGGGAGCCTTGTCCCTGGCCTGCTTGACCATCGGCGCGAACATCGCCTTCGGCAACATTACCGGCGGCATGGCAAACGCCAATATGAACGTGGATCACCTTACCGTGTATTCCGGCCTGGCCGACGCGGTAAGCGCCCTGTTCGGCGGCGGCCCGGTAGAGGCCATTATTTCTGCTACGGGAGCCGCCCCCCATGCGGTGTGGGCGGGCGTGATCATGATGGCTGTGATGGCGTTGATCCTGTTCTTCGGGCTGCTGCCTAAAATCGGAAAATTCGTTCCCAGCCAGTCCATTGCGGGTTTCCTGTTTATTTTAGGCGCGTTCGTTACCATTCCCGGCGATGGCGCCGCCGCTTTTGCCACCGCGGAGGCGGGCGGCTCTGTGATCGCGGCGGTTACCATGTCCGTTACCGCTGTGTTCGACCCCTTCTTCGGCATGCTGGCAGGCATTGCCCTGAAGCTGCTCATCGGCTGGACCGGTTTGGCCCTGTAAGCTTTTCCGCGGCATAGAAAGGAGCTTTTTATGGAACAGTACTATACGTTGGAGGTGGCGGGCGTTACCCGTCAGCTGCCCATTATGCAGGTGTCCGATTCCTTGTGTATCGCAAGCTTTGTCATTTTGGGGGATTGTGAGATCGTTACCCAGGCCGCGCCCCTGATCGAGGCGGAGCTGCCCCAGGTGGACTATATCGTTACAGCGGAGGCCAAGGGGATTCCCCTGGTACACGAGCTGTGCCGCCTGCGGGGACTGCCCTATTACATCGTGGCCCGGAAAAGCGTAAAGCCCTACATGAGCAAGCCCCTTACCGATGAAGTGGTATCCATTACCACCCAGAAGAAGCAGACCCTCTGCCTGGACGGCAAGGACGCTTTGCTGCTTCAGGGCAAGCGGGTAGCCATTGTGGACGATGTGATCTCCACCGGAGAATCTCTTTCCGCCATTGAACGGTTGGTGGAAAAGGCCGGAGGAAACATCGTGGCAAGGGCCGCCATTCTGGCGGAGGGCGACGCCGCCCGCCGGGACGATATCATTTTCCTGGAGGAGCTGCCGCTGTTCCCGGTGGAGGGATAACAGCGGTTTCCGGTCGATTCTGCGGCTTTTGGGGCAGTACGCCCTGAAGGCCGCAATTTTTGGAGATAATTAGAGATAATTAGAGATAATAAGGAAAAGCCTTTGCCCTGTTTTTCCGGGCAAAGGCTTTGGGAGATCACAATGGGACCTTATGAATATACTGTGGAAGAAATTGTGGGAGAATACGCCTATCTCCGCCGCACGGATATACTTGATCCCGGCGAGCCAATGATGATAGCCATGGCGCTGTTGCCGGAAGGAGTAGAGATAGGAAACAAGTTGCGGTGGGAAAATCTGGAATATACCCTGCTGTAACGGCTACAGCTTCAGGGAATCGTATTCCGTGCCGTCCAGTGTTTTCCAAAGGAAGACGCCGTTTTCCAGTGTCATATAGCTTTTCGGGGTATTTTCCTTGGGAAGAGAAACAGAGCCGGGGTTCAAATACCAGAAGCCCGCAGAATTGTCTTTCGCGGGAATATGGGTATGGCCGTGGAGCAGTACGTCTCCCGGCTTTAGCGGGGGAGGGCTTTGCAGGTTATGGTGATGGCCGTGAGCGGCGAAAATGAGACGCCCCGCGGCTTCCAGCAGGCAGTATTCCGCCAGTACCGGGAAATCCAGCACCATCTGATCCACCTCGGCCTCGCAGTTTCCCCGAACACAGAAAATGCTGTCCTTTACGGCATTCAGCAGGGAGATCACCTGCTTGGGGGCATAGCCCTCCGGCAGGTCGTTCCTGGGGCCGTGGTATAAAAGGTCTCCCAGCAGCAGGAGCTTGTCCGCCCGCTCTCTGCGGAAAGCGGCAAGCAGCGCCTGGCAGCAAGGGGCAGAGCCGTGAAGATCTGACGCGATCAGCCATTTCATGAGTATCGATCCTTTTCAAATAAAATAAAACGGGAGGAAGTCCCTATGGAATTTCAAAGAGAACCAGGCCGTATTTTTGCCCTGGACGAGCAGGGAAAGGTACTGGCGGAGGTCACCTTCCCCACCGGGGAGGACGGCGTGGCGGAAATCAACCACACCTATGTAGATCCCGCTTTCCGCGGAAAGGGTATTGCGAATCAGCTTCTGCGGGAAGCGGCGGAGACCCTGCGGGGAGAAGGCAAAAAAGCCCGCCTGATCTGCTCCTATGCCGTCACCTGGTTTCAGGAGCACCCGGAGTATAGGGAACTGGTTGCCAGTTGTCGGAAAGAGCAATGAGAAATGAGCAATTAGCAATGAGGAATGAGCAATGAAGGGCCTGGTAAGTTGAAAGTTGTAGGTTAGTAGACGGTATGAAAGCCTCCCCTTATGAAATAAGGGGAGGGGGACCGCCAATAGGCGGTGGAAGGGATCAGTCACACGCAGAAAGTAGCATAGAATCGCTAGTTTTTTATCCCCTCAGTCAGCCTATCGGCTGACAGCTCCCCTTATAAATAAGTGGAGCCTAAAGGCGTTAAACCATAATTTACTGCTCCTTATTGCGCTGCTATGCAGCGCCGCCACTGTCCAGCATCTAAAATCTAGCATCTACAATCTGGAAATATACTCATAGGGGATCCAGCCCTCTTTGATCTTGACCCAGCGGCCGCTGCCGATAATGTCCTTGCCCCGTTCCTCCAGAACGGTGACCACATCGTTTTTCTTCAGCTTTTTGATGGCGTGGTAGCCGGAGCCGGGGCCGGAATACACGGTCAGGCTGGAGGCGGTGATCCGGGCGGGGTACGCGCCCTTGTAGTCTGTTTTGTTCTGGCTGATCCGCCCCAGGAATTTTTGCCAGGCGGAAAAGTCGTTTACAAAGGGGGCGGGGCAGACCTTGTGGGAAATGTCGTTGTGCCGCACCACATTTTCCAGGGGAATGCCGTACCGCATCATCAACTCCCGCACCAGCTTTGCGGTGTTTTCCATGGTCTGCTCTGAAAAATACCAGTCGGAGTCATAGGCGGAGGAAGCGTTTGAGGGATCTCCCTTCAGGCAGCACATTTCAATGCCGATGGAATTGGAGTTCCGGCAGAAATCGTGATAGTAGATATCGTTGCCGCAGTGCCAGGAAATATCCCGATCCATCACGCACCGCCAGGCGCCGCCGCCATCTACAAAATAATGGGCGGAGGCGGCCCGGTATACGTCCAGAAAGGCCTGGCACTCTCCCTTGGCGGTGTCTCCGGGTGTTGCCGTGTAGTGGACGGTGATATAATCGATATCATCAAAGCTGCGGTGGGCGGCGCGGTAATTGATTTTCGTCAAAAGCTCGCTGATCTTCAGGGACCGGCTTTCCTGGTTCTTTTCCGGCAGCAGATAGTGTTTGCCGTCAATGACCCGCCAGCCGGTCAGAAGCTTGCCTGAATTGGGATCAAAGTAGTAGGTGTACTCCCCGATATGCTGAAAGCCGATCAGCGGCTCCTGGGCTTCTCCGGCGAGATAGTAGGTATCGCCGTCTTCTGTGACCCAGCCGGCGCCGTCATAGCGATCCGGGAAAACCCAGGCTTCTTTCCCGTTCTGCAGGGTGTATTCATGGGAGGTGGCGGCCTCGCAGATTTGAGGATAGGCCCAGTAGGAGCGGGACACGTCGGAAAACTCCACGGCAAAATAAAGAGTGACCATTCTGGAATCTGGCGTCCGGCCCAGCATGGCGTTTAAGATGGTCACCGCCTCCGCCCGGGTGATGGGGGCGTCAGGGCGAAAGGTGCCGTCCTTGTAGCCTCTGATCCAGCCGTGAGCCACCGCCGAGGTAATGGCGGGCGTGGCCCAGCTCTGTCCCACATCGGAAAAGCCCGCTTCTCCGGTAAGGGGAGCGCTGAACCGGGCAGCAATGGAAACAAACTCCGCCCGGGTGATATTCCGGTTGGGGCGGAACTCGCCGCTGGGATAGCCGCTGATGGCTCCCAGGGAGGCCAGCGCCCGGACCTGGGTGCTGTACCAGGCGGCTTCCGGCACATCGGAAAAGCTGGCGGTCAAGTCAGGCTTGTCCTTCAGCAGGCTGTAAAAAAGCTGGGCGGTCTCTGCCCGGGTGATTTTTCCCTCTGGGCGGAAAGAACCGTTCTTGTAGCCGGAAACGTAGGAACTGTGTGCTTCGGTTTCCAACAGGTCGCTTACCGCTTCACAAAGGAAGGGAAAGGGCTTGTCCACCTCTTCTGTTTCTTCCTCAGAAGGAACTTCCGGTTCCGGAGCTTCTTCCGGTTCCAAAACGGGGTCAGTTTCTGCCGGAAGCTCTTCTTCCGCAGAAGCGTTTTCCCGCACGGGAAGACGTTCTCCTTCCTCCGCAGCGAACGCGGCCGGCGAGCAGGACAGCAGGCAGGTAGCGGCAAGCAGGCAAAGTGACAATCGTTTCCAAAGCATGTGAGCATTCCTCCCAAGTACGCTTTTTCTGGTATCTACTATAGCAGAGCGGAAGACGAAATGCAAATCTTGTCAAATATTGCCGTTTTCAGGCGGCTTTTCAGAATAAGTGAAAATCTAAGAAACGGAGTGGATTTTATGAAGCGGATGCGTTGGGTGGATTCTCCCATAGGAGCGCTGCGGCTAGCGGAGGAGGACGGCGCGCTGACAGAGCTTCTGTTCGGGCGGCGGGAGGACAGCCGGCAGCGGGACGATTCCCCGGTGCTGCTGCAAGCAGAGGTTCAGCTCGGGGAATATTTTGCGGGAAAACGCCGGGAGTTTACGGTTCCCCTATCTCCCAGGGGCACAGAATTTCAGCGCCGGGTGTGGAACGCCCTGCTGACGATCCCCTACGGAGAAACCAGAAGCTACGGGGAGATCGCCATTCTGGCCGAAAGCCCAAAGGCTTTTCGGGCGGTGGGCTCCGCAAACCACAATAACCCCATCTCCATTTTGATCCCCTGCCATCGGGTGATCGGCAAAAACGGTTCCCTTACCGGCTACGGCGGCGGTATGGAGGCAAAGCAATTTTTGCTGGAGCTGGAGAAAGGCAATGGGGAATTAGCAATTAGCAATTAAGGGCAAGGGCAGATAAACTGAAATTTAGAGGTTATCCACTCACCTCCTTCCTGTCATTACTGAACAAAAAGCAAAGCAAGCTTTGCTTTCCTTGTGAAGAATCTCGTTCTTTACTTCTTTGCTCAGGAATGAAGGACGAGATTCTTCGTCACTTTGTTCCTCAGAATGACAGTGGGAGAGCTTGCCCTTCTCTAACGACTAATTCGCTAAACTATCATTTGCACCCCCGAAATTTATTGTTTTGCCCTTGCCCTTTCCCTGGAATCCAGTGTCCAGCATCTAAAATCTAAAAGAATAGAGGAGTCTTTATGAACATTACAGTGATCGGCTGCGGAAGATGGGGTACGTTTTTGGCCTGGTATCTGAACCGGATCGGGCACAGGGTCACGCTGTACGGCAGAGAGCAGTCCGGGCGAATGAAAGCGCTGCGGAAGACCCGTACCAATTCCGTGACCGTTTTGCCGGAAAGCGTGGCCCTGGAAAGCAACCTGTCCCGCGCGCTGGAAAGCGAGCTCTTGGTGATCTCCATCGGCTCGCAAAGTCTGCGGGGGCTGCTGGGGGAGATCTCCGCCCTTTGCCCGGCGGGAGAAAAGACCTATGTTTTGTGCATGAAGGGCCTGGAGATCGGCACCGGAAAGCGGCTTTCCACCATTGTGAAGGAGGAGGCCGGGGAACAGGCCGAAGTGGCTGTTTGGCTGGGGCCGGGCCATGTGCAGGAATTTACCAGGGGAATCCCCAACTGTATGGTGATCGACAGCGAAAGCGAAGCCCTGAAGGAGCGGCTGGTGGCGGAGCTTTCCGGCGACCTGATCCGGTTTTATTACGGCAGGGACCTGATCGGCAACGAGGTGGGGGCGGCGGCGAAAAACGTGATCGGCATTGCCGCCGGCATGCTGGACGGCCTGCGTCTTTCTTCCCTGAAGGGCGCGCTGATGAGCCGGGGCACCCGGGAGATCGCCAGGCTGATCTCCGCTCTGGGAGGCAGCGAGCTTTCCGCCTACGGTCTATGTCATTTGGGCGATTACGAGGCCACCGTCTTTTCCCGGTACAGCCATAATAGAAGGTACGGCGAGGCCCTGATTCTTGGAGAGCCCTATGAAGAGCTGGCGGAGGGCTGCTACACCGTAAAGGCCCTCTTAAAGCTGGGAGAAGAAACCGGCGTTTCCCTTCCCATCTGCCGGGCGGTATACGATGTGCTCTACCAAAAGGCCGACCCCCAAAAGACCCTGGACGCCCTGTTCTCCCGAAGCCTCAAAAATGAGTTTTGAAAACAGCAAACGACAAAGAAAGCGCTGGGGGATCGTTTCCCTTCCAGCGCTTTTTATCATTTTTTCTATTTGATTTCGGTACCGTACCGGTTATACGTTTTCTGATACACGGTATCACCAAGGGAATCTTTCCCGGGGTGCAGGGTTTTGGTTACTGTATAGTCGTTAGTCATACCCTTGGCGACGATCTCATCGCCTATCAGGCTGAGCCGTACATAAGAGTCGCCGCTGCCCTCCAGCTCATAAGAAACATAGTGCTCCAGCAAGGGCTCTTCTTCGTTTTCCGCAGTGCTGATATGGAAGAAAGCGAGAATCTTAGAATTGTCCCCCATAAGCTCTATGATGTTGCCGCTGTGGATCCTGATGGCGCCATTGGGGGCCCCATAGGCGGTAGCACGGCTCTTCTTTTGCCCCTTTTGATAAAATTTCACAGAAAACCGATTCTTCGTTCCATTGGTGGAGGCGGTAAAGGTTTCGCTGTAGGAAACAACTGCTTCAAAAGCGGGCTCCAGCCCCGAAAGACGATATTCAAAGTAGCCCATATCTCCTTCGGGCGGCCAAACGGGATCTCCCAGTTGGTTTTTCCCCCAGCCGAGCTCTTTTCCCTGCGCATTTGTAAGCTTCATACATCTCCCATCCAGGCTGACGATGGCGTGGTCTTCGGTAATATTTTCCAGATGAAAAGCCTCCACCGGATCCGGAGGATTCGGCAGAATCTTTTTAGAAGAGCTCTTCAGCTTTTCACACCCCATAAGCGCGAAAAGAATCAGCAGGCAGAAGAAATTTTTACATATTGCGGAAAAATTCATAATGAAATCCTTTTCATGGCTGAACAATTTCAGTTTGATTGCTTCCGTCAGGGAAAGGAGTGAAAGAGGGATCTTCTTCCTCTACAGGAGCTTCCACTTCTGTAATTTGATCCATCCCGGGGCGATCCGTCCGCTCTAACGTATAAGTCCCCACCATGCCGACGGCTGCAATTCATGATCTGTAAATGCGATTGATACAGACTGAGAACCCATACTGTAAAGAGACTGGGTGCCGCTATCCCCCGGGCGAAAGGATTGCGCCTTAAAGAAGTCCAAACAGTTCCATAGAGCCGTCACTGTGAAGTGCCGCTGTTCCGGAAAAATCTTTCACACATTGGTAGCGGTATTTGTCTATAACCGCAGAGAAGCATTCCTTCTTCTGCAGCGCTTCATAAATCATCCCGCCTTTCTGCAAACGACCTTGTCAGAAACAGAAGCAGCAAGGCTTGTCATAAATACATTTGCGGACCAATTCCTGATTTTTATACTTTAATAATACTAATGCAAATGAAATGTATCAATATAATGCGAGAGATTTCATGAATTTTTTTGGATATTTGTTTTTCATCCTAGCGTTGCGTTTTCCTGAAAGGAAGAGCTTTGAGATATTTCGGAAAAAATAGATTTTTGCAAAGCGAGGACGAATTCTGTCTTGACATCTGAACAAATGTTTGCTATGATAAGGGGCGGAAAACAGCGGAGGCGCTGGGGGACGGGATGGCTTCGGAGAAATCCGGAATTCTCTTCCCCAAAAGCGCGTTTTGCACAGCTGCGGGAAGGAGGGAAAAGGGCGTGAAGGAGAAAAAAGGAAAGCGGCAGGGCGGCTCTTTCGAGGAGGCTCAGCGCTGCCGGGTTTTGCGGGAGGCCTTGGCCTATGTGCTGCCCGCCGGAGAGGCGGAGCGGGCCTGTGACCGGCTGCTGGAGGCCCTGGGCAGCTTTGACGGCATTTTCTGCGCGCCGGAGGAGGTGCTGCGGGAGATCCCCGGCGTGGGGCCGGAGGCCGCGAAATTCCTGCGGCTGATCATTCGCCTGTCCCAGACCTATCTGGAGGAGCGCTCCTGGAACCTGCAAAGGATCTACGACACCCCCTCCGCCGTGGAGATGTTCCGCCCGAAGTTTCTGGGGCGGAAAACCGAAGCCGTGTGCCTGATGCTTCTGGACGGCAGGGGCAGAATGGTCTATAACGATATCATCTGCGAGGGCTCCATCAGCGAGGTGCCCCTTTATCTTCGCCAGGTGCTGCAGCTCTGTATGGAATACCAGGTGGAGGAGGTGTTCCTGGCCCACAACCACCCCAGCGGCGTGGCCTTTCCCTCCCAAAACGACCTGCTCATCACAGATCGGCTGCTGGTGGCCTTAGACAGCATAAATGTGGTGCTTTGCGACCACATTATCTTTGCGGACGAAAGCTACTATTCCTTTTTGGGAAGCGGGGTCCTCACCCGGCAGGAGGATATCATGCGCCAGGCGCAGTATGAGGAAACAGAAAGCGTGCGGAAGCTGGAAAGCCGGCTGCGGGGACAGCAGGAGGAAGGCTGAATGTTTCTGCGTTAGCCTGAAAGAAATTCCCGAAGCTTCGGGGAAAGGGAGGAAGCGGCCTTGGATTTTAAGCTCGTTTCAAAATTTCAGCCCACCGGCGACCAGCCGGAGGCCATCAGCCAGCTGGTGCGGGGCGTAAACGGCGGCGTGAAGGAGCAGACTCTGCTGGGTGTAACCGGCTCCGGCAAAACCTTCACCATGGCAAATGTCATCGCCCAGACCAACCGCCCCACCCTGGTGCTGGCCCATAATAAGACTCTGGCCGCCCAGCTCTGTTCGGAATTCCGGGAGTTTTTCCCGGAAAACGCCGTGGAGTATTTTGTGTCCTATTACGATTACTACCAGCCTGAGGCCTACATTGCCCAGACCGATACCTATATTGAAAAGGATTCCGCCATAAACGATGAGATCGACAAGCTGCGCCACAGCGCCACCAGCGCTCTTTCCGAGCGCCGGGACGTGATCATTGTGGCCTCGGTTTCCTGCATTTACAGCCTGGGCGACCCCATCGACTACCGCACCATGGTGATCTCCCTGCGTCCCGGCATGGAAAAAAGCCGGGACGAGCTGCTGCGCAAGCTGGTGGAACTGCAATACGAACGGAATGATGTGAACTTTATTCGCAACAAGTTCCGGGTGCGGGGGGACGTGGTGGAGATCTTTCCGGCCCAGTCCGGCGACCGGGCGGTGCGGGTAGAGTTCTTCGGGGACGAGATCGACCGGCTTCGGGAATTTAACCCCCTCACCGGAGATGTGACGGCGGAGTTGAAGCACATCGCCATTTATCCGGCTTCCCACTATATTGTTCCCCGGGATAAAATGGAAAAGGCCATTGCGGATATTCACGAAGAAATGGAAAAGCGGGTGGAGTTTTTCAAGGGGGAGGGAAAGCTCATTGAGGCCCAGCGCATTGAGCAGCGCACCCGGTACGATATGGAGCTGCTTTCCGAGATCGGCTTCTGCAAGGGCATTGAGAACTATTCCAGAGTGCTTTCCGGCCGGGAACCGGGCAGCGCGCCCTTTACTCTGCTGGATTATTTTCCCGACGATTTTCTGCTGTTCGTGGACGAATCCCACGTGACTCTGCCCCAGGTGCGGGGCATGTTCGCCGGGGACCACGCCAGAAAGGAAATGCTGGTGGATTACGGTTTTCGTCTGCCCTCCGCCTTTGATAACCGCCCCTTGAATTTTGACGAATTTTACAGCCATGTGAACCAGGCTGTTTTTGTCAGCGCCACGCCGGGGGATCTGGAGCTGGAGAAATCCGCCCAGGTGGTGGAGCAGGTGATCCGCCCCACCGGGCTTTTGGACCCCAAGATCACCGTAAAGCCCACGGACGGGCAGATCGACGATCTGATCTCTGAAATCAACCTTCGGGTGGAAAAAAAGGAGCGGGTGCTGGTCACCACCCTCACAAAGAAAATGGCAGAGGATCTCACCTCTTATCTGGAAGGGTACGGCATCAAGGTGCGGTATATGCACCACGATATCGACACGGTGGAGCGCATGGAGATCATTCGCGATCTGCGCCTGGGTGAATTTGACGTGCTGGTGGGCATCAACCTTCTGCGGGAGGGCCTGGATCTGCCGGAGGTGTCCCTGGTGGCCATTCTGGACGCGGACAAGGAAGGCTTTCTCCGCAGCGGGCGCAGCCTGATCCAGACCATCGGCCGCGCCGCCAGAAACGCTGGGGGCCAGGTGGTGATGTATGCCGACGAGGTGACGCCCTCCATGGAATACGCCATTACGGAAACGGAGCGCCGCCGGGCCATTCAGGAAAAATACAACGAAGATCACGGCATCGTACCGAAAACCATCACCAAGGACGTGGCGGAGATCCTGGAGATCTCCACCCACAAGGACGACGGCAAGAAGAAAAAGAAGAGCTATACGGCCCTGGAACGCCGGGAGCTGATCGAAAAGTACACCAAGGAAATGAAGGCGGCGGCAAAGCTGCTGGAATTCGAGCATGCCGCCTATCTGCGGGATAAGATCAAGGAGCTGGAAACAGGGGGCGGGAGCCATCATGCCCCGGTGCCCAGGAGAAAAGGGAGATAGCATGGACAAAGAAAAACTCCGGTTTTTGCCCCAGGCTGGCAGCGGCCCGGCGGAATCGGCTCCCCTTTCGCCGGAGCCTGAGGGAAAATACCCCTGTCCCTGCTGCGGAAGCCTGACCCTTCCCGTGCCGTCGGAAGAGGCCATCGCCTATATCTGCCCAGTGTGTTTTTGGGAAAACGACGTGTTTACCCCTGGGGAAGACGAGCCCAGTGATGAAAATCACGGTCTGACTCTCCGGCAGGGCCGGGAAAACTACAGGCGCTGGGGAGCGGTGCGGGAGGATCTGGCAGGCAAAACCCGGCCGCCGGTAGAAAAAGGAGAGAATTGCGATGAAACGGCTGCTGTTGACCTCGGCCGGCTTTGAAAACCCCGTGATTCGGGACAGCTTTTTAAGGCTGCTGGGAAAAAGCCCGGAAAAGGCGAAAGCGCTTTTTATTCCCACCGCCGCTGTCGATGACGGCGCGCGGGTCATGCTGCCCAAGTGCAGAAACGACCTGCTTTCCGCAGGCATTCTGCCGGAGCATATCGAGGCCTTTGACCTGGATCGCCCCATGGACGCCCAGGAGATTTCCGGCTATGACACGGTGTATTTCTGCGGCGGCGATACGGCGCATTTATTGAGCCGCGTGAGGGGCTCCGGCTTTGCGGAAGTCCTTGACCGGGCGCTGGAACGGGGGCTTCTATATGTGGGCGTAAGCGCGGGCAGTATTATCTGCGCACGGAATCTGCCGGGTCATCTCGACTATCTGCCGCACCGCTTGGAGGTGCACTGTGAGAAGGGCTCTCCCCCGGGGCCGCTGGGGGAGGAAACCGTTCGTCTCACCAACGCGCAGGCGATCTGTATCGAGGGTGGAAGGTCAGAGCTGATCGAATAAACAAGCGGAGGAAAGCGTATGAAGATCGCATTGATCCACGGGCAAAGCCACAAGGGTACCACCTATCATCTGGCACGCCTGCTGGCGGAGAAGATGGGCGGAGAGATCAGCGAATTTTTTCTGCCCCGGGATTTCGGCGAATTTTGCGTGGGCTGCTGCCGCTGCTTTCTCAATTCCGAACAGCAGTGTCCTCATTATGAACGGCTTTCGCCCATTACCCGGGCCATAGACGAGGCGGAGCTGGTGATTTTGGCAAGCCCTGTCTATGTGTACCATGCCACAGGGGCCATGAAGGCCTTTCTGGATCACTATGGCTGGCGGTGGCTGGTGCACCGGCCGGAGGAAGCTATGTTCTCCAAGCAGGCGGTGTGCATTTCCACCGCGGCAGGGGCGGGCATGAGAAGCACCAATCGGGATATGGCCCATAGCACCTTCTTTTGGGGCGTAGGGCGCACTTATCGGTTTGGTATGGGCGTTGCGGCAATCGATTGGGAAGGGGTCAGCGAAAAAAAGAAGCAAAAAACGGGGCGAAGGCTTTCCGCTTTGGCTCAGAAAATCAAGCGGCGTCAGGGAAGGGTCAGGCCGGGGATCAAAACAAAGGCCATGTTTTCCGTGATGCGGCTGGCGTTTCGCCGGGGAGGCAACCCGGCGGACGCGGCTTATTGGAAAGCGAAAGGCTGGACGGAACACGGCAGGCCCTGGTGAGGGCCCGGAGGAAGAGAACCGTATGAACAAACAGAAGAACAGAGAGCTTTTATACGCTCAGCTGGCGCTGGATTATCATGCCGGGCCGGAGGATTTTTGTACGCCCGGTATCGTTTTGACAGAGCCCGCCCTGTGCCCGGGCCGCCGGGCCTACAGTACGGAGCTGCCCTTTCTTGAGTTGGTCACAACAGGCCAGGCCGCCGTTCTTATGGCGGACCCGTGGCTCCACCCGGCTCTGGAGGAGTGGCTGAAGGGTGTGGAGGAGTCTCACTGGCTGCTGGAATTTCCCCGGCTGCTGTCTCTCAGCAGGCTGCTGGAGCCCTATGGCTATGAGCTGACCCAAACTCACCATGGCTACCTGCCCGCAGAGAACCTTTCCCCTACTTTCCCGCCAAAAGGGTTTTCTCTCTGCTGGCTGGAGCGCGGGGAGATCGACCGCTTCTATCCCAACAAGGCCTGGCCCAATGCTCTGCAGGAGCGGGAAAACCCCGCCCGGCCCGATATGCTGGCCCTGGCCGCCATGGACGGGGAAAGCATCGCGGGGCTTGCGGGAGTATCCGCCGATGGAGAGCTGCTGTGGCAGATCGGCATCGATGTACTGCCGGAGTACCGAAGCAGAGGGCTGGGAACACTGCTGGTAAGGAATTTGGCGGCGGAGCTTGCGCAAAGGGGAAAGCTGCCCTTTTACTACAGCAGCCTTTCCAATCTCCATTCACAGAGCATTGCCCTGGGCTGCGGATTCCGCCCGGCGTGGGTGGATATTTCGGCAAGAAAGCGGGAGGTCTGACATCGTGGGAAAACATTTATCGGAAATGACCCTGGAAGAGCTGTGGGAGCTGTTTCCCATTTTTCTGACGGAGCATAACGACTGCTGGAACCAGTGGTTTCAGGAGGAAAAAGAGGCGCTGCAGGGGCTTCTTCCCCCAAAAACCAGGGTCAGCCATATCGGCAGTACGGCAATACAGGGAATTTGGGCCAAGCCCATTGTGGATATTTTACTGGAAGCGCCGGACAAGGCCACTTTTTCTCAGGCGAAAGCAGCCTTAGCGGGAAATGGATATGTTCTGATGTCGGACAGCGGCGAAAGGGTTTCCTTTAACAGGGGCTATACGGAGCAGGGCTTCGCGCAAAGGGTGTTTCACCTGCATCTACGGCTTCTGGGAGACCACGATGAGCTGTATTTCCGGGACTATATGAATACTCACCCGGAGGCGGCAAAGGAATATGAGGCCTTGAAGCTGCGGCTATGGAAGGAATACGAGCATGACCGGAACGAATACACCCGGCAAAAAACGGAGCTTGTCAGAAAATATACGGAGCTGGGGAAGCAGCCGGAGGGGAGAAGCGGTATGGAGAAAAGGGAAGAAACCGTCAAGGCGTATTTTCGCTGCTGGGTGGAAAATGACCCGGCAGTGCTGGACGCTGTTTTTGCGGAGAAGATCGTGTACAGTGAGTGCTACGGCCCGGAATACCGGGGGCTGGGGCAGGTAAAGCAGTGGTTTTCCGATTGGAACCAGAAGGGAAGAGTGCTGGAATGGAGGATCAAAAGCTTCCTGCACGAAGAGAACAAAACAGCGGTGGAGTGGTATTTCCGCTGCGACTATGACGGGGAAGAGGGCGGCTTTGACGGTGTTTCTCTGATAGAGTTTGACAATGCCGGAAAGATTGTTTCCTTAAAGGAGTTTCAATCCAAAGCGGAGCATATTTTCCCCTATGAAAATGGAAAGGGATCCAACGCTTTGCGGGGAGCAAAGCTCTGAACGGACGAAAGGAGGAAGCCTATGAAACGGGAATTGGGAATTGCGCGCTGCGGGTTGGCTTGCTGCCTGTGCTCTGAAAACGATACCTGCCCCGGTTGTCTCTCAGACGGCTGTAAGGACAAGGACTGGTGCGAGACCAGAAAATGCTCTCTGGAAAAGGGGATTTCCCACTGCTATCAGTGCAAAGAAAGCTGCCGGGAGGGCTTTTTGGAGAAGAACAAGCCCTATGGCTTTACCCTGTTCGCCAGGCAATACGGAGTGGAAGAGCTGCTGAACTGCCTGGAGGAAAACGAAAAACGGGGGATCGTCTACCATCGGGAAGGCTTTACCGGCGATTACGACGGCTTCGATACCCCCGAGCGGCTGATGGAATTTATTAGAACCGGAAAGAGAGGAGAAGGAAGCAATGAGCCTTGATAAAATTGTAGTGCATGGGGCCAGAGAGCACAATTTGAAGGGGATCGACGTCACGATCCCCCGGGACAAGCTGGTGGTTTTGACTGGGCTTTCCGGTTCGGGCAAATCGTCTCTGGCCTTTGATACCATTTACGCCGAGGGGCAGCGCCGGTATGTGGAAAGCCTTTCCTCCTATGCCAGAATGTTTTTGGGGCAGATGGAAAAGCCCGATGTGGACCTGATCGACGGCCTTTCCCCCGCCATTTCCATCGACCAGAAGACCACCTCCAAGAATCCCCGCTCCACCGTGGGAACGGTGACGGAAATTTACGATTATCTTCGGCTTCTTTACGCTCGCATCGGCATTCCCCACTGCCCCATCTGCGGCAGGGAGATCAAGCAGCAAACGGTGGATCAGATCGTGGATCAGGTGCTGGCGCTGCCGGAAAAAAGTAAAATTCAGGTGCTGGCCCCCACCGTGCGGGGCAGAAAGGGAGAGCACCAGAAGGAATTCGATGCCGCCCGGCGCTCCGGCTTTGTCCGCGCCAGGGTGGACGGCCTGATCTACGACCTGAACGAGACCATTTCCCTGGAAAAGAACAAGAAGCATACCATTGAAATCGTGGTGGACCGGCTGGTGGTAAAGCCCGATATCCGCTCCCGCCTGGCCGACTCTATCGAGGTGGCGGCGGGGCTCACCGGCGGTGTTGTGGTGGTCAGCGTGGAGGGGGGAGAGGACATCACCTTCTCCCAGAATTATGCCTGCCCGGAGCACGGCATCAGCATTGACGAGCTTTCCCCCAGAATGTTCTCCTTCAACAACCCCTTCGGGGCCTGCAAGAAGTGTACAGGCCTGGGGGTGTTCATGCGCATCGATCCCCAGCTGATCATTCCCGATAAGCGGCTTTCCATCAATAAAGGCGGTCTGAAGGCCAGCGGCTGGGCCATGGAGGGCAGTACCATTGCCGCCATGTATATGCGGGGCCTTGCGGAGCACTACCATTTCTCCCTGGATACTCCCATCGGCGAGCTGCCCGACAATATCGTGGATATCCTGCTGTACGGCACAAAGGGCGAAAAGATCAAGCTCAAGCGGGTCAGCGAGTACGGCAGCGGCACTTATATGGCGGAGTTTGAGGGCGTTATCAACAACCTGGAGCGCCGGTTCCACGATACCTCCTCCAACTGGATCAAGGAGGAGATCGAAACCTATATGAGCGCCGTCCCCTGCGACGAGTGCCACGGCAGGCGGCTTTCCCGGGAAAGCTTGGCCGTCACCGTGGGAGGGATCAATATCAGCGAGCTCTGCGATAAGTCTGTCACAGAGGCATTGGAATTTGTGGACGCCTTACAGCTTACCGACCGGGAAAAGCTTATTGCCGCTCCGATCCTCAAGGAAATCAAAGCCCGGCTGGGCTTCTTGAACAGCGTGGGCCTGGAATATCTGACCCTTTCCCGTGCCTCCGGCACCCTTTCCGGCGGGGAAAGCCAGCGCATTCGTCTGGCCACTCAAATCGGCTCTTCCCTGATGGGGGTGCTGTACATCCTGGACGAGCCCAGCATCGGCCTGCACCAGCGGGATAACCAGAAGCTTCTGGAAACCCTGAAGCACCTGAGAGACCTGGGCAACACCGTCATTGTGGTAGAGCACGATGAGGACACCATGCGGGCGGCCGATTACCTTGTGGACGTGGGCCCCGGCGCGGGCATTCACGGCGGAGAGATCGTGTACGCCGGGCCGGTCAAGGGCGTTGAAAAATGCAAGGGCTCTGTGACCGGCCAGTATTTGAGCGGAAAAAAGAAGGTGGAGGTCCCTGAAAAACGGAGAAAGGGCAGCGGAAATTTTCTGGAGATCCGGGGGGCCTCGCAAAATAACCTGAAGAAGGTCAACGTAAAAATTCCCCTGGGAGAATTTGTCTGCGTGACCGGCGTTTCCGGCTCAGGAAAATCCTCTCTGATCAATGAGATCCTCTATAAAAAGCTGGCGGCGGAGCTGAACCGGGCTCACACCCATGCCGGCGCCCATGAGGAAATTCGGGGTATGGAGCATTTGGATAAGGTCATTCAGATCGACCAGTCCCCCATTGGCAGAACACCCCGTTCCAACCCGGCCACCTATACCGGTCTATTCACCGATATCCGGGAGCTGTTCGCCAGCACCCAGGACGCCAAAATGCGGGGTTTTACCGCCTCCCGTTTTTCCTTCAACGTGAAGGGCGGCCGATGCGAGGCCTGCCAGGGCGATGGCATTATCTGTATTGAAATGCACTTCCTGCCGGACGTGTATGTTCCCTGCGAGGTGTGCAAGGGCCACCGCTATAACCGGGAGACCCTGGAGGTAAAGTACAAGGGAAAAAGCATTTACGATGTGCTGGAAATGACCGCCGAGGAGGCGCTGGACTTCTTCCGGGATATCCCGAAGCTCAGCAGGAAACTGCAAACCCTGGTAGATGTGGGCCTGGGGTATGTGAAGGTGGGCCAGCCCGCCACCACCCTTTCCGGCGGCGAGGCCCAGCGGGTGAAGCTGGCCACAGAGCTTTCCAAGCGGCCCACCGGCAGAACCATCTATATTTTGGATGAGCCCACCACCGGCCTGCATATCGCCGATGTGCACAAGCTCATCGAGGTGCTGCAACGTTTAGTGGATACCGGCAACACCGTGGTGGTGATCGAGCACAACCTGGATCTCATCAAAACCGCCGATCACATCATTGACCTGGGACCGGAGGGCGGCAACCGGGGCGGCGAGATCGTAGCTCAGGGTACGCCGGAGCAGGTGGCGAAGGTGAAAGGCTCCTATACCGGACAGTTCTTGAAGCCGCTCTTGCTTAAAAAGGAATGAGAAATTAGCAATGAGGAATGGGGAATTTAAGGGCAAGGAACCAGTTAGATGAATTGGAATTTGCTGCACCCACTCGTGAAGCTGCCTGGTGCGGGAAATCGGTTCCTGACCCGACCGCAAGTAGAGCGATAAACTTCAATTTATCGGTTATCCGCTCACCTTCCTTTTGTCATTACTGAACAGAAAGCAAGGCAGCCTTGCTTTCTCGGTGAAGAATCTCGTCCTTTGTCCTTTTGCCCTGGAATTAAGGGCGAGATTCTTCGCCTGCGGCTCAGAATGACAAGAGAGGAGGCTTGCCCTTCTCTAACAACTAACGGTTAACGACTAGTTCGCTAAACTATAATTTTCCATCTTTTCCAGTCGGGTCAGAACCCAAACTTCCGCACCAAGCAGGGGCACGAGTGGCCGCGGCGCCTTGCCGCAAACTATCCTTTATTGTCTCGCCTTCTGCCCTTCATTGCTAACTGCTCATTTCTCATTATCGTTAGCTGCCCTTCGGCATTAAAAAGAGCCGCCGCAAAATGTACCCTTTTGCGGCAGCTCTTTTTTTGATTAGAAATTGTCTGTTCCTTCTACTCCGGTTTGCTGTGCTGGTATAAATATTCCGGGGCAATATCGATATCATTGTTCCAAACCACCGTGCCGTAGTCAAGCTTTGCTTTCAAAAAATAAGTAAGGCTTTTCAGCTTGCGGTAATACGGCTTTTCCAGCAGGGGGCGGGCGTCAAATATCCGTCGTTCCCCATTGGCGAAAAACAGCAGTAACGTGTGGTCCCCATGGGGCTCTACTTCTCTTATGATCCATACTGGAGCATCTGCCATAAAAACGTGTTCCTTTCCGCGAAAGCTCAAGCCGGGTCTTATAATATGCCGTTCAGCGCAGTGGGTCGATCGGAAACAGGGGCTCCTCCCGCAAGGCCAGTTCCCAGTCCGCAATCAGCTCTTCCCTGTGGATCTCTGTCCAGGCCGCGATAAATTTCAGCTGTTTTTTTGGAAGGCTACCCGCCACGATATCACCTTCTATGGTGAATACCGCGTTATGCTTCTGATAGGAAGCATGGAAATGGGGAAGCCCGTGTTCCTCTCCCCGATAGATGCGAATAACGATTCCAAAAAACATGGAAACAACAGACATGAGATCAGCTCCTGAATATACCGTTTTAGTCATACGGCTTTCTAATGACCCGCAAAGCCGCAACTATTTGTTAAGTGAAATTGTAACACATTCAGGAAAGAAAAATCAACCCCATTCTTTGAGAAAAACAGATTTTTGTAAAAATTTTTTCTTTCAAGAGAATTCACTTTGAAATTTGTGAGAGAAATTATAGGTATTGTGTCGATTTCTGAAGAATTTTGTCGTTAAAGAGATCAGCCAAACAGGAAGGCTGAAAATATAGTTTATCTAAAATTTCCAGAAACCGTTTTTAAGGGGGTATCCTTTCCAGATACAGGAAAGGATACCCTGCAAATGATTGCGCCCCAGCTTGGCGCGGGAGAATGATCCCCGGCCCGGCTGCAGAGTAACCGCTAAATTATAGTTTGCGGCGAGGCGCCGCGGCCACTCGTGTCCCCGCTTAGTGCGGAAGTTTGGTTTCTGACCCGACCGGAAGATAAGATGACAAATTGTAGTTTAGTACATAGTTCCCTCTACTGTCATTCTGAGCCGCAGGCGAAGAATCTCGCCCTTAATTCTTGGTAAAAGGTTAAGGACGAGATCCTTCGCCGAGAAAGCAAGGTTTCCTTGCTTTCTGCTCAGGATGACAGGCGGGAGGTGAGTGGATAACCGTTAAATCCCAATTTATTTGCCTTGCTCTTCATTGCTCATTACTAATTCCTCATTCTGCACCCCCTTTTCCCTTGAAACTTCCGGGAAAATATGGTATCGTTAGAAATAAGAAATCGCGCCGTTTTCTCCCTGAGCGGAAAACGGGCAAATAAAAATCAGGAGATCATTTTTATGAGGGTTGGCATCGGTACTTATTCCTTCGGCGGCATTGCCAGCTATCTGGGCCTTGGCCCCACGCTGTTGGAAAAATTCCGAACCATTCGGAAGCTGGGCTTTGAAAGTGTGGAGCTGCTGCCTGTGGACCTGGAAAACGATGTGGAGGACATCAAGAAATGGCTGGCGGAAACAGGCCTTACCGTGACTTCCGTTCATGCGGAGCCCACTGAGGAGATCGTCAGGAAAATGGCAGCTCTGGGCGGCAAGGCGGTCATTTGGGCGGGCACCCCCTTCTGCAACAAGGCGGAGGCTGTGGAAGTGGCCCATCTGCTGGATAAAATGGCGGAAATGGCGGAGCCCTACGGTATTAAGATCGGCTACCACAACCACAGCCAGGAATTCTATTTTGACGAGGGAAAATCCCTCTTGGAGCACCTGCTGGATAACAGCACCAAATGCTTCTCCCAGCTGGACTGCGGCTGGGCCCAGAACGGCGGCATGTATCCCCCCTACTTTATCCGCAAATACAGAAACCGCATTATTTCCATTCACGTCAAGGAAAACAGCCGGGTAGCGGGCCCCGGCGGCCTGCCGGAATCCCGCCATGGGGAAGGCGGCCCCAAGGAATCTCCCTTTGCCCATGTAAAGGAGCTGCCCCTGGAGGAGCGCCAGAAGATCCTGCAGGGCTTTGAAGAGCGCGCGAAGCAGGACGGCGGGCGTTTCCAGGTACAGTGCAAAATGGGCGCGCCGGAATCCAACATCGACTGGAAGGAGATCAAGAAAGCCCTGGATGAGCAGGATTTTGAGGCCTTCTGGGTAGTAGAGCGGGAAGGCTTTTACGATGAGCACGATCAGTGCCTCAAGGACGACTGCGCCTGGCTGAAGGAAAATATTCAGTAAGTTTGAACTGCAAGCTCGATCTGCCCGAAAAGAAGAGCGCTGCGACCTGCGGCGCTCTTTTATCCTTACTTATAACGCAAACAGGAGAGCTGTGCCATGGAAGAGAAAATCACAAATTCTACCAGCCCGGAAACCGTAAAAAGCTGGATCGAGCAGGGGGAAACCGCCCTGGGGATCGAGCTGGGCTCCACCCGGATCAAGGCGGTGCTCATCGGAGCGGATCATTCCCCTATCGCCTCCGGCGCCTTCGACTGGGAAAACCGCTTGGAAAACGGAGTGTGGACTTACCATTTGGACGATGTGTGGGAGGGGATCCAGGCCGCGTACCGGGCCCTGAGAGAAGAGGTAAAAGCACGGTACGGCACAGCGTTGAAGTGCCCCGGGGCCATGGGGGTCTCCGGCATGATGCACGGGTACCTTCCCTTCGATGCGGAAGGAAACCAGCTGGCCGAATTCCGCACCTGGCGGAATACCCTGACAGAGCGGGAGGCGGCGGAGCTTACCGACCTGTTTCAGTTCAATGTTCCTCAGCGCTGGAGCATCGCTCACCTTTGGAGGGCGCTCAAAAACAGAGAGCCCCATGTGCAAAAGCTTCATTATCTCACCACCCTGGCGGGCTATGTGCACTGGAGGCTCACCGGGGAACGGGTGCTGGGCGTGGGCGAGGCCTCCGGCATGTTCCCCATTGACAGCGATACGAAAACCTTCCACGCCGGAATGATCAAGCGGTTTGACAGCCTGCTTGCCGGTCAGGGCGTTTCCTGGCGGCTTTCCGAGGTACTGCCCAGGGTGCTTTCCGCCGGAGAGCCCGCCGGTGTGCTGACGCCGAAGGGCGCCGGGCTTTTGGACCCCTCTGGGGAGCTGGAAGCGGGGATCCCCCTGTGTCCTCCGGAGGGGGACGCGGGTACCGGCATGGCGGCCACCAACAGCGTGTCTGTCCGCACGGGAAATGTTTCCGCGGGAACCTCCATTTTTGCCATGGTGGTGTTGGAAAAGGCCCTTTCCAGGGTCTATCCGGAGATTGACATGGTCACTACGCCCTCCGGCCTGCCTGTGGCCATGGTGCATTGCAACACCTGTACCTCGGATCTGGACGCCTGGGTAAAGCTGTTCGGGCAGCTTTTAGAGGCGGCGGGCACAAAACCTTCCAAGTCTCGGCTTTACGAGCTGCTGTACCATCAGGCCCTGAAGGGAGAAGAGGACTGCGGCGGCGTGCTGAGCTACAACTGCTACTCCGGCGAACCGGTAGCGGGCCTGGAGGACGGCTGCCCCCTGATCGCGCGAAGCCCGGACAGCCGCCTGACGCTTCCCAATTTCATGCGGGCGCAGCTCTATGCCGCCATGGCTACCCTGCAAATGGGCATGGAGCTTCTGTTCCGGGAGGAACACGTCACGCTGGAAAAGCTGTATGGACACGGCGGGCTGTTCAAGACAAAGGGCGTGGCCCAAAGGCTTCTGGCCGGGGCGCTGAATGTGCCTGTGGCGGTGTTGGAAACCGCTGGGGAGGGCGGCCCCTGGGGCATGGCGCTGCTTGCCATGTACCGGAAAAACCGGGAGCCGGGCGAAACCCTGGAGCACTATTTGGAGCAAAAGGTATTTCAAAGCGCCGCCGGAAGCTGCGCCCAGCCCCTGCCGGAGGACGTCTCCGGCTTCCAAAGCTATATGAAACGGTATCGCGGGGGCCTTACTGCGGAGCGGGAGGCGGCAAGGGCGCTGAAATAATTTCCGGTTTCGGAGGTCAGGAGCCTCTCGCGGGTTCTAAAATCTCCCGATTTCAACATAGCATAGCCTGAGAGATTTTGAAACCCGGGTGGTATGGCTATGTTCCTGACACTGAGACTTCGTAAAAAGCTCCTGTTGACCGCGCTGGTATTTTGTTGTATTCTATTGGCATTGGCCGCCGGTTTTTTTCTGCTGCCGAATTCCTTTGCCGCCACAGCCCAGACGGAAAAGAAGGACTATATCAAATGGGTGGATTTCACCGTGCCGGAGGGCCCTTTGCAGGACGCTTTGGAGGCGGATCTTGCCACCTATGGCGATCCGGAAAATCCCCATGTGAGCTGGGTGGAGCTGCTGGCGTATCTGGGCGCGAAATACGGCGGGGATTTTTCCCGGTATCAGAAGAAAGATCTTACCGCCCTGGTGGAGCGGACAAAGGAAGGCGACTCCATCTCCGCGCTGGCTTCCGAGATGAAGTATTACAGCTATTACCGGGAGGCTTACGGCGCGGTACTGGACGGTCTTGTGGGCGAGTATGAAGAGGAAACGGAGACCGGCTGGGAAAAGCGGTATGGTCTTCGGGGCTGTTCCCCCATTGCCAAAACCTTTCCCTACAGCGATTACGATGATTTCGGTGCGGGCCGCAGCTATGGCTACAAGCGAAAGCACTTGGGCCACGATATGATGGCGGCGGTAGGCACACCGGTGATCGCTGTGGAATCCGGCGTGGTAGAGGCCATGGGCTGGAACCAGTACGGCGGCTGGCGGCTGGGCATTCGCAGCTTTGACGGAAAGCGCTATCACTACTATGCCCATCTCCGGCAGAACCGCCCCTATGCCGAGGGTCTGGCGGTAGGTCAAACCGTCATGGCGGGAGACGTGATCGGCTACGTGGGCCGCACCGGCTACAGCGCCACGGAAAATACCAACAATATCAATGTGAGTCATCTGCATTACGGTTTGCAGTTGATTTTTGACGAATCCCAAAAAGAGGGAAATAACGAGATCTGGGTGGACGTATATGCCCTGTGCAACCTGCTGCGAAGCCATCAAAGCGAGGTGAGGCGGGACGACGCCACCAAGGAATGGAGCCGGGTGCGGGCCTGCCGGGAAAAGATTCCGGAGGATTGCTTCACCCCTCCGCCTTCCTCGGAGGAAGCTTCTTCCTGAGAGCCTGAAGGAGCCCGGTTACACTTTTCAGGCAGCGGCGCTCTTTAAGATATAAGGAAGTCAAACAGCACGGAATGAGAAAAGGAGAAATGTTTCATGAATAAAGCAGAGCGGGAGCGCTCCCGTATGCAAAGAGAGCAGATCCGAAAACGCAATCTGCGAATCATAAAGCTTTTGGGGATCGGCGTGCTGGTGATCGCTTCGGTTTCCCTGTTTGCCTCCGCTCTTTCGGGCTTTGTCTCTTCTCCGGAGGAGGAAAACGCCTCTTCCGGCCAGCCTCATATTGCCGTTAATTCTTCCGCCGTGTCCGCCCCCACCCCTTCTCCAAAACCGGCCGATCCCCGGCTGTCCGATCCTCTTCTGGTACTGGTAAACAGCGAAAATTCTCTGCCGGACGGCTGGCATGTTACGCCGAGAACCATTGCGGGAGAGGAGCAGGTGGACGAGTGTGTTTATGAGGATCTCAGCGCTTTGCTGGCGGCGGCAAGCGAGGACGGCGTCACTCTCTGGATCGCTTCCAGCTACCGCAGCGTGGAGCTGCAGCAGGAAATTCTGGACCGGGCCGTACAGGAGCGGGTCTCCCAGAAAGGCATGACGGAGGAAGCCGCCCTAGAGGACGCCCTTCGCACCATCAACCGCCCCGGCTACAGTGAACACCATACCGGCCTGGCTGTGGATTTCAACGATGTCAGCGACGATTTCGAGGAAACCGAGGCCTACCGCTGGCTGGAGGAGCACGCCGCAGAATACGGCTTTGTGCAGCGCTACAAAAAAAGCAAGGTCAGCGCTACCGGTATCGATAACGAAAGCTGGCATTACCGCTATGTGGGAAAAGAATATGCCCAGGAAATGGAACGCCTGGATCTCTGCCTGGAGGAATACCGGGACTATCTCAAAAACAATTATCAAAAAAGCGCCTGAAAAGGCGCTTTTTTGCTCTGAAAAGGTGCTTTTTGCGCCTTGGAAGAGGCGTTTTTTGCCTGAATAAGGCATTTTGCCGTCCAAGGTCCGGCCTCTGGCAGTCGCTCCCGAAAGAAATCTTAGAAACCAAAAAAAGCAGAAGAACAGCCTGGAAAAACGCTGTTCTTCTGTTTTTTTACTCAAAAATATGTCAGTCCTCTATAGCGGCCTTTTTCCGGTTGATGCTTTGAATGCGCTCCAAATCGAATTTCGGCTGACGGTCGTAAGTATAAAGGCCGTTTACCTCCTGTTCGATATCGTACAGCTGGGTATAGCAGAAGCCCAGAATATAAGGGTTCTCCAGCAGAGCGGTGGTCAGGCCGTCGTAGCGCTTGTAGAAGGCTTCGTCGTCCTCCGGGGATTCTCCGTAGCCCCAGCCCAGCTCCTTGTCGGAGGCCCGGCTGATGCCGCCGTATTCGCTGACAAAAACGGGCTCGCCCAAACGGTACTGCTGGCGGTCGTTGCAGTGGTTTTCCAGGAGCCCCTCGGAAATCTTTTCAAAGCGCTTCGCGAAGGTCTCGGGGTTCTGGTCGTAATCGTGCACATCGAAAATATCGGTGACAACATGGTAATTTCCACTGGTATCGATACAGGGACGGGTGGGATCCAGATCCTTTGTCAAATCATACACGGAGGAAAGCAGGGGGTTCCACTGCCGTTTATTGTCGTAATCCCAGGTTTCATTGAAGGGGCACCAGCCGATGATGGAAGGGTGGTTAAAGTCCCGGTTTACCGCCTCCCGCCAGCCCCTGAGATAATCGGGAAGCGCCTCCATGCGGGAATGATCCAGCCCCCAGTTGGGGTATTCGCCCCATACCAGATAGCCCATTTTATCGCAGTGATACAAAAACCGGGGCTCAAAAACCTTTTCGTGCAGTCTGGCCCCATTGAACCCGGCGGCCAGAGAAAGCTCGATATCCTTCACAAGGGCCTCCTCTGTGGGGGCGGTATAGATCCCATCGGGGTAAAAGCCCTGATCCAGCACCAGCCGCTGGAACACCGATTTCCCGTTCAGCAGGAACCGGTAGCCGTCCATTTTTACTTCCCGCAGGCCAAAATAGCTTGTTACCCGGTCTTCTCCGAAAGTAAGCCGCACATCGTAAAGCCGCCCGTTTCCCAGCTCCCATAAATGCTCTTCGGCAAGGGCCACCTCGCCCCGGATCACGCCGGTACCGGAGGAAAGCGCGGCGCTTCCCATGGCTTTTCCCTGATAGGAAACGTCCACATGCAGGTTTTCTTCCCCGGTATGGTACACTTCAAACAGCAGCCGGCGGTTTTTTACGTCGGGGATCAGGCGGAAGCGCTCGATATGATTTTCGGGAACATGCTCCAGCCATACGGTTTGCCAGATGCCGGTGGTTCTCGTATAATCGCAGCCGGAGGAAAAATACCGGTGCGCCTGCTTGCCGCAGGGCTGAAGGCCGCTTCGGTTGTCGTCCTCCGCGCATACAGTGACCACATTGACGCCATCGGCAAGAAGCCCGGTAATATCAAATTGGAAGGGCGTATAGCCGCCGGTATGCGTACCGGCCTCCTCTCTGTTGAGATGCACGGTGGTTTTGTAGTCCACAGCGCCGAAATGAAGCAGTACTCTACCGCCGTCCCGCCAGGTATCCGGCACGGAAAACTCCCGGCGATACCAGACGCAGTTCATAAAATCCTTATATTCTATCCCGGATAGTTTGCTTTCCGGGCAGAAGGGGACCAGGATCTTTTTGTCCAGCTTTTGGGCCGTGGGAAGTCCACGCTCCCTGCCGGTGGCGCCGAAATCAAAGGAAAATTCCCATTCCCCGTTGAGATTTTCCCAGGCTTCCCGGTAAAACTGCGGATTTGGATGCTCCGGTCTGACCATACGATCAAGCTCCTTTTGTAGGCCTGCATTCCGGCAGGGCCTGTATTTTTTCAGCTTTTATTCTACCGGGAAAAGCGCTGCCTCACAATGATGAAAAGTCCCGCTCACTTGATGTTTTGTCCGGATTTTATCTCCGTGGGGGCTGCCCGTAATACTTTTTATAGGAGCGGGTAAAATGCTCTACGCTGTGAAACCCTACCTCTTCCGCCACGGCGGCCACGGTTTTCCACTGGTTGGTAAGGAGCACCGCGGCTTTTTCCATACGCACCCGCAGCAGATCTTGCTTGGGGGAAGAGTGAAAATAATGTCTGTAGGCCTCGTAAAATGCGGTTCGGCTCATGCACATTTTAGCGCACAGCTCTGACACGGAAGGGGTCAGGGAGCAATCGGCCAGTATTTCATACCGCAGCGCTTCCAACTGCTCCTTCAGAGGGTCGTTTTTGGGGGAGGCGGCGCTTCTTCGAAGCAGAATGAGAAGCCGGAGCATAGCGGCATGGATCATCTCACGGTGCAGCTCGCCTCCGGTCAACAGCTCTTCCTTGATCTCCAGCGCCAGCTGGTTCAGCTGCTCAAAACAGGCGGGGTAAAAGAAGCGGTTCGTTTCCATACAAAGCTCGTTCACTTCCTGCGCGGAAACAGTAAAGTGAATATAGGTGTTGATAAAATCAGGAGCTCCACAGAACCGATGGGCGTCCCGGGGTCCCAGCAAAATGCAGGCGTGACGCTTTGTAAGGATCTCTTCCTCTCCGCGCCAGTACTTCATAGGCGCGGGAAAATACAGGAACAGATAGTCCCCGCTGCCGCCGGGCCGCAGTATTTCGGCCCCTTCCGCCTCTTTTTTCATGTAGTCCGCAAAGTTTACTGTGATCACGGTGATCTCCGCCTTTGTAAGTTTTTGCCAAGGTGTATTTAGTCCAAGTTTCGCAAAGCTACCACAAAAGCATAGCACAGCAACGAGGGAAAGACAAGGCGGCTCCTGCTTCAGCTTCGGCTGGAAACGGCTGTCCCCATTGTTTTCCGGCGAAAAACGGAAAAAGAATACAACTCAGCCTGTCGATAAACCCTCTTACCATCAGAAACGGAAGGGGGAAGAGTGTGAAAAAGCTGCTTTGCAGCTTCTAGGGACCATCAGGGGCGCTGGCCTCCGGTGGAGACTGCCCAGCGCCGTTCTCGTTTGTCAACTCGGTCGGTACTAAACGTGCCCCACTGGGGCACAGCACCCGAACCGACAGACGAGGCCCCTCTCTCGCGTTTCAATCAGCGCCTATTGGAAAAATCTATGATTTTTCCAATAGGTTTGTGCGGGGCGAAAATCTTTTTTGACTTGCACAACTGCATAGTATTTTCCTTAGAAACGCAGTTTTGTCTGGTTAATATTTCCCGAAAAATGTGGTACGCTTTCCTTAAAGCAGCACACGCAATACAACGTTTGAAATTGTGCGGTATTGCCTTAACAAAATTTTTGAATCAGGGAAACATAGGAGGGAAGGGCATTGAAAAGGCACGGCTTTTTCCATGAACTGAAAAAGAACAGGGCGTTGTTTTTGATGGCGTTTCCGGCCATGGCACTGGTGCTTGTCATGTCGTATCTGCCAATGTCCGGCCTGGTGGTGGCCTTCAAAAATTATCGCTTCAATTTGGGAGTGTTCGGCAGCGACTGGTGTGGCTTTGAAAATTTCCGGTATCTGTTTGTTTCCGGAACGGGCTGGAATATTACCAGAAACACGATAGTGTACAATCTGATCAATCTGGTCACCTCGCAGGCCCTGGCCATTGTTGTAGCGATCATTATTTCGGAACTAAACGGCCGAATCTTCAAACGGGTCACTCAGTCGGTCATTTTCCTGCCGTACTTTATTTCCTGGGTCATTGTGGGAACCTTCGTTTTTAATATTTTCAACTATGAAAGCGGTGTTCTGAATAATGTGCGGGCCGTTTTGGGAATGGAACCGGTGAACGTGTACTCCATGCCGGGGATCTGGCCCTGGATCGTCTGCGCTTTCAACGCGTGGAAGTGGGTGGGCTATAACTCCATCATTTATATCGCCGCCATCACCAATATCGACATGGAGTGCTATGAGGCCTCCGATATTGACGGAGCCAACATTTTCCAAAAGATCTGGTACATTACGCTGCCGTCCATGAAGCCCACGATCATCACCATGGTTTTGCTGCAGGTGGGGCGGATCCTGCGGGGGGACTTTGAGATGTTCTATCAGATCGTGGGAAACAACGGCCAGCTTTTTGATAAAACCGATGTGATCGATACCTACGTGTTCCGCTCTCTGCTGATGAACTCCAACCTGGGCATGACGGCCGCCGCAACGCTGTACCAGTCTGTCCTGTGTTTTGTGATCATCATGGTCGTCAATCAGGTCGTGAAGAAGATAGAAGCAGATTACGCGCTGTTTTAAGGTCAGGATGGGCATTGGATCGAACGGAGGGGTCGCTGTGCAGAATAGAACCAGAATCAAGCTTACAACATCCAGAATTATTTTCAATATCATTTCCTATCTATCTCTGACCTTTATCGCCTTACTGTGCCTGCTGCCGTTTATCATGCTGATTTCCGGTTCCTTTACTTCAGAGCAGGCGATCCGGTTTGAGGGCTACAGTATCTTTCCGCGGGAATTCACCACGGAAGCGTATGAAATGATTTTTAAGTATCCGGAAAAAATCCTTAAAGCCTACGGCGTTTCCATTTTTATTACGGTGATTGGTACGATAGCCGGCCTGTTTTTCCTGACCATGACGGCCTATGTTATCAGCCGAAAGGATTTCAAATACAGAAATGTGATCTCCTTCTACTTCTATTTCACAACTCTGTTTAACGGCGGTATGGTATGCACCTACATTTTCTATATCCAGTACCTTCACCTGAAGGATAATCTGCTGGCGCTGATCCTTCCGATGATGATGAATGTGTTCTACCTGCTGATCATGAGAAGCTTTATCGCCGCCATTCCGGTGGCGCTGATCGAATCGGCGAAGATCGACGGCGCGGGAGAATTCCGAATCTTTATCCAGATCATTCTGCCGCTCTTAAAGTCCGGGCTTGCGACCATTGGCCTTTTTATTGCGCTGGGCTATTGGAATGACTGGTACAATGCCATGCTGTATCTGAATTCGGAAGAGAAATATCCTCTGCAATACATGCTGTATAACATGCTGCAAAAGCAGGAGGCAATGGCGCAGATGGCCAGTCAGGTGGGAAGGCGCGTGGAAAACCTGCCTACCAGCGGCCTGAAGTTGGCCATGGCGGTGGTGGCTACCGGCCCCATTGTATTGCTGTATCCATTTGTACAGAAATATTTTGTCAAGGGAATTACGATCGGTTCCGTCAAAGGATAACCGACCTGTAAATAAAAATTTATCTGGAGGAAAATTCTATGAAAACCAAGCTAGTCAAAGCTGCGGCTCTGCTGTGCGCCCTTGTCATGATGCTGGGTGTTTTCGCAGGCTGTGGGAACCAGAATTCCGGCAGCAAAGCGCCGGAAAGCTCTGCCGCTGCCAGCACTCCCGAGTCTTCCAAGACACCGGAGTCCTCTGAAGTAGCGGACAATTCCAATGGGCTCGACACCTCCGAAGAGGTAGAGCTGACCCTCTATCTCATCGGCGACAGGCCCGCAAAGCAGGACGAGATCGAGGAGAACTACAATGCTCTCTTCAAGGAGAAGCTCAACTGCACCATTAAGACCAACTACCTGAGCTGGGCTGAGTACAGAAATAAGTACCCGCTGATCTTCTCCTCCGGAGAGGAGTTCGACATGGCGTATACCGCCAACTGGCTGAACTACTACTCTCTGGCGCAGAAGGGCGCTTTTAAGAGCCTGGACGAGCTGTGGCCCACCTATGCGCCCAACAATTTCTCCAAGCAGTCTGAAAGCGCAAAGCAGCAGGCCACGGTAGACGGCCACTACTATGCGATCCCCACACTGTTCAGAACCTATAATATTTACGGCCCCATCTATCGTACTGACATTCTGGAGGGTACGGACTGGGATGGCAAAATGGAAAATCTGAACGATTACGAGACCTATCTTTCCTATGTGAAGGAAGCCGCTCCGGAAATGGAACCTGTGGCCATTGTTTCCGAGGGCTCTGAGATCGATGAGCTCTTCATGCAAGAGAGAGGCCTGTATCCGGTAAAGGGCGCCAACGGCGATTTCCTGTGGCTGGATCCTCAGGAGGCTGAGCCCAAGATCTTCACCTACTACGATTATGAGAAGACCCCTGAGTTCCTGGAGCTGGTAAATCGCTGGAACGAAGCAGGCTACTTCACAAAATCCGCTCTGTCCGATACCGATTCCGCCAAGGTGGAAAGCGGAAAGGCTGCCAGCCGTATTAAGAACGGCGGTACTTATGAGGGCGAGCACATGAAGCACCCTGAGTGGGGCTTCAAATTCGCAAACTTTATTGGAGATGTTTCCTACAGCTCCTTCATGCAGGACGGCTTGGCCATTTCCAACACCTCTAAGAATCCCGAGAGAGCCCTGGCTTGGTATGACCTGATCACTGGTGATGAGGAAGCCTTCCGCGCGTGGGACTACGGTATCGAGGGCACTTCCTATGAAGTGATCGACGGCCAGGTGAAAATGCTCAATACCGATGACTATGCCGAGTCCTCCCTGTGGGCGGCCCGCACCCCCGACTTCTTTCTGCCCGTATACGGCTCTCCCAGCGATCTGAGAGAGATGGAGAAGGCGAGCGACGCTAAGATCCAGGACGGCGTAGGCTGCCAGAAGTTCCGCGGCATGAACATCGATACCTCCAAGGTGGAAACCGAGTATGCCGCGTGCATCAACGCCCATCAGCAGTACTGGTGGCCCCTGGAGCTGGGCTACACCGACCCGGTAACAGGCCTGGAGGAGTACAAGCAGAAGATGCAGGCTGCCGGGATCGACAAAGTGATCGAGGAATTCCAGAGACAGCTGGACGAGTACCTGAAGCAGTAAGCACAGGCAGAGCTTTCTGTTCTGTCCGGGTGACGCGCATTGCGCGAGAGATCAAATACACGGAAATCATACGGTCTGTGAAGCTGCAGGTGAAAGCCTGTGGAAGGAAACAAAACCATGCAGCGTTTTGGCTGCATGGTTTTGTTATTCCGGGTTCAACGGGGAAATAGTGGACAGCTTAACCGGTTTGGAGAAGAGTCTTTTGGAATTTGTGGAAAACTTTGGAAGCATGTGATATGCTGAGCAGGGAAACACTAATTCTAAGTAATATCAAAAAAGGGACTCCTTTTCAAGCGAAGCTATCAGATCTTGTGAAAGCTTATACTTTTGCGGACGGGGGATTTGGAAAGGGGAGGCGCATGATACAACTGCTGCTTGTAGAGGACGAGGCCAAAACAAGGAATGGACTCTTAAATCATATTGACTGGAAAAATCTGGGGATAGATATGCTGCAAACAGCCCAAAGCGCGGAAGAAGCCCTGGAGCTTTGTGAAGAATATCAGCCGGATATCATTCTTTCCGATATCCGCATGAGAAAAATGAATGGGCTGGAGATGTGCTTTGCGCTGAGAGAAAAATATCCGCACTGTAAAATCATCATTATCAGCGGCTATGCGGATAAGGAATACCTGAAGGCGGCCATTGAGCTGGGGTCCATCAGCTATGTGGAAAAGCCCATTGATCTGGAAGAACTGGAGCATGCTATCAAGAAAACGGTAAAAGCTGTTTTAGAGGATCGAAATTCGATCCGAAACAATGAACGGCTGCTCCAAAACCAGGAATTCCTCAAAAAGGAAACCTTTTTGTCGCTGCTCAGGGCGCATAAGGCTGACGGTCCTTTGGAGCTTTCCGAATTGCTTTTGCGGGAGTACGAAAGCTATCGGGTCTGTGTGCTGCGGTTTTCCAAACCAGTGCTGCAAACAGTCTTAAAGAAAAAGGAGGTCCTTCAGCGCCTGAAGCCGGAAGAGCTTTCGCGGGCAGGCGGATTCCTTTACGGCGAATTTACAGATAACCGCCATATGGTGCTTCTTTTGTGCGGGGAAAGCTTACTGATCTCAGAAAAAAGTGAGATCGTCAAACGCCTGGAAGCAGTATGTGAAAAGCCCTGTGGGGAGTTGTCGGTTTTTCTGGCTTTGGGAGATCTTGTGGACACTCCCTGCCAAATTCACAGCTCCTACGAGCATGCCCGGGAAGCGGAGAAAGCCGTTTTTTACAAGGGTTATTCCCACCGGGAATCCTATTGTGAAAAAAAGGAAAAGAAGATCGTGCTGAACCAGGAGGATATGGGGAGCTTTAAGAGCTTTCTGATCCGGGGAGATCAGGAGGCCGCCCGGCGCCATATTCGGGAATTAAGTAAAACCCTTCGGGAAATGCAGGCGGAAGCTTCAGCGTATGTTTTGAGCATTTATTTTGAGCTGGAAAAGCTTCTGATCGCTGAGCAGGAAAGGCTTTCTCTGGAAAGCAGGGAAAAAAGAGAAGAAAAATATCAGGTGGAAATACAGGCTATCGAGGGAATGGATACCATCTCGGAAATTGAGGCACACCTGGTCTCACAAATCGAAGAGCTTTTCACCATGGCGCAGAAAGATCAAAGCAGCAGCCTTATGATCACACGGGTCATGCGGTATATCAACGAGCATTATCAGCAGAAGAATCTTTCTGTAAAACAGATCGCCGCCGAGCTCTACATTACACCCACGTATCTTTCCTCTCTGTTTAAGAGAAAAACCGGAAATACCCTTGGGGAGTATCTGACCAAAGTGCGAATGGAACGGTCCGTGCAGCTGCTTTCCGACCTGCGTTTGAAAACCTATGAGGTAGCGCTGGCGGTGGGCTATGAGGATCCCAACTATTTTGCGAAGGTCTTTAAGAAGGAGTACGGAATTGCGCCTTCAGAATATCGGGAAAGAAAGCTTGGGGCGGAATAATAGCATGCTTTTGCGGCGGAGAGGTGTGGGAACCATGAGAAAACTAAGAGCGCAGCTGGGCAAAATGATTCGCCGCTGTTCTATGTATATGAAGCTGACGATCTCCTTTTCCATTGCGATCATCAGCATATTGATGATCGTTATGATCGTGCTGAGTCATTTGGTCAATTACAATGATCGGGAAAAGATTTTATTTTCCGCAAACCAGTCCTTTGAACAGACGAATTCCTTTATCCAAAATTATCTGGATACCATGGTGTATGTATCGGATCAAATTTATTACAATCACGATGTGCAGGAGCTTTTGAAGCTGAACAGCTCCGGGGAAGAGCGGCAGCTTGGAGAGCAATACCGGGATTTTTTGCGCCTGGACAGTGTTTTGCGCACAGCAGAACTGGTGGAAACCATTTACATGGCCCGGCTTTTTGTGCCGGACAGATTGACCTATTCCAACAACATGCGGCATTTTGAAAAAGTGTCAGCGCTGGAAAACAGAGAAGATTACGGAGAGCTTCCAAGAAATGGAGATTACAGCTTCTTTACTGTTCCGGAAAAAATCATCATGCCGGGAACAAATTATGAGGTGGAGGTAGTTTCCCTGCTCCGGCTGATCCTTACAACAGACGGTACTATTCAGCCTATCGGCGTGGAGCAGATCGGGATCCAGACCTACAAGATAAAAAGTGTACTGGAAAAATCCAAAATCACAAAATCGGGTATTGTGTATCTGGTAAACAGCGAGGGGCAGCTTATCAGCTGCTCTGATGAAAACCACAGCCTGCTTCAGGAGCTGCGGCAAAAGAGCGGGACCCTTGATTTTTCAGCGAAGGGTTCCTGGAATGAGATCTCGCTGCTGGGAGACGGATATTATGTAAATAAAACTTATCTCGATACGGCAGACTGGTCTCTGATCGCGCTGATCCCCCAGGGAGAAATTTTGCAGCAGAGCAGGCAGCTGCAATCCATCATTTTTGTATTGACTCTTGTAGCGATCATTGCGGTATTCCTGGTTTCCAACAGGATCTCAAGATACTACACCAGCCGTTTATCTTATCTGACGGAGATGATGCGCAAAGTTCCAAACGGAACGCTGGAGCTTGACCTGGAAACAGAGGAGCTCGATGAGATCGGAGAACTGTTCCGCAGCTTTTCCAATATGACCCGGCAGCTGGATCTGCTGATGGAGGAAAAATATAAATCCGGCAAGGCGGTAAAGGCAGCCCAGCTGCAGGCGCTTCGGGCACAGATAAACCCCCACTTTTTGTATAACACCCTGGATTTGATCAACTGGGAGGCCATCGATCACAACGTGCCGGAGATCTCTCAAATTACAAAAAGCCTGTCCCGGTTTTACAGGATCAGCCTGAATAAAGGCATGGAAATTGTAACGATCGAGCAGGAGCTGAATCACGTTCAGGCTTATGTTACGATCCAAAATTATCATTTTGACGGCATGATCCGGCTGCATCTCGATGTTCCTGAAGAAATACGTCAATATTCCTGTATCAATATCATTATTCAGCCCATCGTGGAAAATTCCATCATTCACGGAATGGGGGAAACTCCGTGTGACCGGGAATATCCCATTTACATTTCTGCCTCTTTGGAAAACGGGGATATTGTGCTTACCGTTCGGGACGAGGGCATAGGAATGAGCGGTGAGCAGATCAAGGATATCCTGAATTCCAAATCCTCCCGGGACGCCGGCTATGGGATCAAAAATATCGACCTGCGCTTGAAGCTGAATTACGGCGAACAGTATGGGCTGAGCTATGAAAGCGAACTCGGAAAGGGTACCACCGCCAGGCTTCGGATCCCGGCCTGTAAGGAGGGAAAGGAGGAAAATTTTTCTTCCCAAAAGGAAGGCCCGGAAAACCCGTAGGTTTTTCCTTGAAATCACAGTTTTTCCCGGTTATTTTTTCCGGGGAATTGTGGTACTTTGAAGCTACTAAAAGAAAAGAGGGTGTCGTCATGGAGCAGAGCATACAGATGATCAAACACGCGGTGGAATTCACAGAGATTTATAAGCGCAACAGCGGCGATAAGTACCTGCGGGAAGCCAGATGTGTCGCTTACCAGCTGGAGCACATCCTGCAGCCTCTGGAGCCGGGGGACCGGCTGGCGGGGATGATGCGCCATGAACTGGTGGGATTTTCCTCGCAGTACGGCGGGATCTATACATACTATTTCCACGAGCCTGAGTTTTTGGCGGCCTTTCAGGACTGCAAGGAAGAGCTGGACGAGACGACCCGCAAAAAAGCGGAAGTCGCGCTGGAATTCTGGAAGCTGGAAAACACTAGAAAAAAGGTGACGGATCGTTTTATCCACCGATACGGCTTTGAAATGGGCTACAGCTTTCACAGCGCCGGGTTCGCAAACTGCGATTGCCGGGTAGCCGGAACCAATGTGGATTTTCAAAAGCTGATCCGCCTGGGCTTGGACGGCCTGGACGAGGAAATAGACCGCTGCGCCGCGGAAAAGGAAAACGGCGGTTTTTATCAGGCGCTGCACCTTTGGGTGGACGCCGTGAGAAATGCCTGTGCAAGATACGCCTGGGAAGCGAGAGCCCTTTCCGAAACGGGAACAGAGGAGCAGCAGGCCAGATTTCAGAAGCTTTCTCAGGCGCTGGAAAACATTCAGCACAAGGCGCCGGCAACCTTTTTGGAAGGCCTGCAGCTGATGTGGGTCTACTCCGTGTGCAGCGACCTGATGAACTACGGCCGTATGGACGACTATCTGGGAGACCTGTACGCCGAGGATCTTCAGGAGGGAAGGCTTACCGAGGAAGAGGGTGTTCAGCTGATCCTGGGCCTCTATCAGCATTTCAGAACTATCGATAAAATGCACGACTGCCGGGTGATCATCGGCGGGCTTGGCCGACATGCTCCCGACCATGCCGATCAGCTGGCCATGGCGTTTATGGAGGCCTCCAGAAGATTTAAGGAAACCGTTCCCCAGCTTACCCTGCGGTATCATGTGGGAATGAGCGAGGAGGTTCTCAGGAAAGCTCTTCAGGTCAATGCGGAGGGCTGTACCTTCCCCATTCTGTATTCCGATGAGACCAACGTTCCGGCGGTGGAAAAGCTGTACGGGGTAACGAGAGAGGAAGCGGAGCAATATGTGCCCTTTGGGTGTGGGGAATACGTTCTTGTGGGGCAAAGCACCGGCACGCCCAACAACGGCGTGAATCTCCTGAAGGCTCTGGAAATCCTGCTGCACCGCGGCTATGATAAATTCTTTGAGGTGACCGTGGAAAAGGAGCTGCCGGAGCTTCGGGAGTACAGCTCCTTCGAAGAGCTGTACCGGGCGCTGTTTTCCATGATGGAGCCCACGCTTCAAAGGCTGGCGGTACATAAATTTCTAAACTATCGGGTGGCGGGAGAAGAGGCGGGCTATCTCCACCTGAGCCTTTTGATGGACGATTGCCTGAAGCGGGGCAAGGGGCTTTTGGAAGGCGGCGTGCGTTATTTGAACGCGGCAAGCGAGGTCTTCGGGATCATCAGCGCGGCGGACAGCCTGACGGCTATCAAAAAGCTGGTGTTTGAGGAAAAGCGCCTGACTTTAGAAGAGTTGGTAGCCATTTTAGACGCAGATTTCGAAGGGTACGAAACAGAGCGCAAGTGGATGCAGGCAGCGCCCAAATACGGCAACGACCTGGAGGAAGCGGATCAAATGGCGGTGCGCCTCTTCAACGATATTGCCGCGCTGACCAGCAGCTGCGGGGAAAAGGCAGGGCTGAACCGGTATCATATCGTCAGCGTCAACAACTCTATGAGCGCGGAATGGGGCTATTACTGTGAAGCCTCCGCCTGCGGCCGGAAGCGCGGCGAGGCAATCTCCAACGGAAACGGTCCCTCCATCTCGGCGGATAAAAACGGCATTACGGCCCTGCTGAATTCCATGGCAAAATTCCCCGCGGAAAACCACGCGGGCGTCATCAACAATCTGCGGCTGACCAAGGAGCTGTTTGCCTCTTCTTTTGAAAAGGTCAAGTTCCTGGTGCAGACCTTTTTGGAAAACAACGGCGTACAGCTGAATCTCTGCGCGGTGGGGAAAGAAGACCTGGAAAACGCCATGAAGCATCCGGAACAGTACCAGAACCTGATCGTGCGTATCGGCGGGTTCAGCGCGCGGTTTGTTACGCTGGAGCCCTCCGTCCAGCGGGAGATCCTGACCAGAACCACCTACGAAGGGTAACGCCATGAAGGGGATCGTGTTAAATATTCAAAGATTCTGCACCCAGGACGGCCCCGGCATTCGGAGCACGGTATTCCTGAAGGGCTGTAACCTGCGGTGCCGGTGGTGCCACAATCCCGAAAGCTTTCAAATTGCTCCTCAGTTGGGGTATTCCAGCCGCAAATGCATCGGCTGCGGGGCCTGCGCGGCTGTGTGCCCCCAGGGGGTCCACCGGGTCTCACCGGAAAAAGGGCACGAGATCGATTTCTCAGCATGTATCGCCTGCGGAAGCTGTGTGGAGGCCTGTCCGGCGGAGGCCCTGAGCACGTTCGGAAGCTCCATGGAGGCGGAGGAGGTGCTTGCGGAGCTCAGAAAGGACCGAAAGTTTTACGAGCGCTCCCAGGGTGGGATCACCTTTTCCGGCGGCGAAGCCACCGTGCAGTTTGAATTTTTACTGGAGTTGCTGGAGCTTTGCAAACAGGAGGGTTTTTCCACTGCCCTGGAAACCAACGGCGCTTTTTCCCTGGAACGGGCGGAAAAGTTGTGCGGGCTGGTCGATCTGTTTCTGCTGGACTACAAGCTGGGGCCTTCCGGGGATCAAAAGAAATGGCTGGGGGGAAACGGCCTCGATATCCGTCCCCTTTTGGAATACCTGCGTCAAAACGGGAAGCCCGTCATTTTGCGCTGCCCGATCATTCCGGGGGTCAATAATACGGAAGAGCATTTTTCCCAGATCCGCGCCCTGCGGCGGGAGTTTTCCAATATCGGGCAGGCGGAGATCATGGCGTACCACGATATCGGAAAAGGCAAGTGGAGCGAGATCGGGCTGAAATACCGGCTGGGAGACCTCAAAACAGTCCCGGCGGTGCAAAAAGCAAGCTGGGAGTCCAAGATCGGAGAGGAATAAAGCTATCAACTGAAAACAGCCTGACTTTCTCGGAAAGGAAAGTCAGGCTGTTTGAGATTTTAGCTGATTCAAAATTTGTAATCAATGCCGCTTTGCTTCAAAACAGCATTTGCGGTATGGCGGGATTTTATTTTTGTGTCCACGGTAACGTGACGATTAGTAATAGGACTGTACCATATATCATGGTCTCCCTTACCTCTGCGAACAAATTTACAATGATTTTCCCGAAGAATATCCCGCACTTTTTTCTCATACTCAGCCATTTATCGTGATCCTTTCCCGGCGTTCTGATAAAAAACGTAAAGAAAGCGGTTTTTCGTCGGGGTGGTTCAGTTCAATAAGCTCCGGCGCGGCAAAGCGCACCCGCTCTAAAAGTGCATCGAACGAACCAGATTCCATTACTAAACCGGGTATATCCTGGCTTGTGGCAATCCATACCCCTGCTTCTTCATCCCATGACAGCTTTACAATATACTCCATAAACAAGCCTCCTTTTACTTATTATATAGCATTTTTTCTTTTTGAAAATCAATAGATTTAGAAATTTGGAAAAGGTCTATATCTGATCCTGCCAATCAGCAAATAATGCTCAGGTATTCGTCCAGACGCTGCTCTTCCAGGGCGGCAATGATCTCGATGAAGGGCTGCAGGTCGTGGTGTACGGCATAGGTGTCCAGCGCTTCGTAGTATTCCAGGCGGTTTTCCTTTGCAATAGAAACAGGCAGAAAATCAGCGGCCATAAGCTGGTAATTCATGATCATGCGAGAGGCTCTGCCGTTTCCGTCTGAAAACGGGTGAATACGTACAAATTCTGCATGTGTCCAGGCGGCAGACTTTATGGCGCTTCGGTTTGCTTTTTGAGAAAGAGCGGCAAAAAAATCTTTGATCTGCCAGTACATTTCGCTGGGAGGAGACGGTTTGTGGCTGGCGCCGGAAATCCGAACTTCCATATTCCTGTAAATGCCGCCTGCCTGAATATTTTCCATCAGCCGCGCATGAATTTCCTTGACGATGGGTTCGCTCAAGGAACTGCCCTCTGCAATGCGTTCTTTTACATAGGAGAACGCACGGGCATGATTTGTAATCTCGTAAATTTCCCGCAGAGTTTTGCCGGCTACGGACAGGCCGTCTTCCAAGAGGGCCTTGGTCTCAATAAGTGTTAAGGTGTTTCCCTCAATGGCAGTGGAATTGTGGGTGTATTCAATATCAAAGGCCAAATTGAATTTCCCTATCACATCACTTGGAATATGGCGCAGCATCTCCTGAAGCCGATTCCTTTTTTCGCAAAGCCGCTGATAGTCCAAATGCTCCGCCTCCCTTCGGATATCTCCTTGTTTCGTGGAAAAATTGCTTTTTATGATCGATTGCCGAAAGTGGTCTTAACTTTTCAAAAGATGGCATAGAATACGGTGAAAAATGAAGAGTGAATAGTGAAAAAGTAAAAATCGACAAGTTCCCTGGGAAACTTGCCGATTTTTGGTGACCCATCGGGGATTTGAACCCCGGACACCCTGATTAAAAGTCAGGTGCTCTGCCAACTGAGCTAATGAGTCAGATCGGCTGTCCGCCGGGCAGGTGGACAGCTTTCTTATTATAGCAAGGAAAAACCTGGCTGTCAACCAGAAATTCTTGCGGCCGGGATTCCGCTTTTTAGCGGGCGGTGAAATGCTTTACAAGGCTTTCGCCGTCCTCCGGCCAGCGCCCGGAGGCGGGGCTCAGGTTTATTCCGGCGTGCATCAGCAGGGCTCCGGAATAGGTTTCCCCGGTTTCCTCATCGGTATACCGCTTTTCCGGGTCAAGGCCCCGCAGGCATTTATGCTGGAACAAGTTTTCCGGTCTGCGCATGACCACACGGGTAAACAGAACCTCGGTTTTATCCGGGCTCACAAATTCCCAGTCGCAGAGGAAGGGATCCTCCGTGGGGGCGGTAAGGCGGTAAAAATCGCCGTAGCGGATCAGCTCGTAATACTTGTGGTATTCTGCCACCTGCTTCTTGACGGTCTCCTTTTCCTGGGCGGTCAGCTTCCGGGGGTCCAGCTCGTAGCCAAAGGTGCCGCACATGGCCACATTGCCCCGGGTGGTGATATCGGTTCTGGGGTTGGCGGACACGTGAGCGCCGATGGAAGCGATGGGGTAGCAGAGGGAAGCGCCAAACTGAATGGTCAACCGCTCAATGGGGTCGGTGTTGTCGCTGGCCCAGATCTGGGGGGAATAGTACAGCATGCCCGCGTCAAAGCGGCCGCCGCCGGAGGAGCAGTTTTCCAGCAGAATATGGGGAAAAGCGGTGGTGACCCGATCCATCAGGTCGTACACGCCCAGCACATAGCGGTGGAAAAATTCTCCCTGCCGCTCGGGGGGCAGGGCCAGGCTTGCCGCCTCGGAAATGTGGCGGTTGCAGTCCCATTTGATATAGGCGATATTGGCTTTGGAGATCACCTCGTACATCTGCTGGAAAATGTAGTCCCGCACGTCCTCACGGGTCATATCCAGCACGCACTGGTATCGGGAAAGGGACTTTTCCCGGCCGGGGGCGCAGATGGCCCAATCGGGGTGGGCCCGGTACAGGTCGCTGTCTGGGTTTATCATTTCCGGCTCATACCAGATGCCGAATTGAACGCCCAGGGCGTTGACCCGGTCTGTAAGCTCCTTTAAGGTGCCGCCCAGCTTTTCCTCGTTGACGGACCAGTCTCCCAGGGCCCGATGATCGTCAAAGCGGTTTCCGAACCAGCCGTCGTCCATGACCAGCAGCTCAATGCCCAGCTCTTTGGCTTCCTTGGCGAATTCTACCAGCTTATCGCCGTCAAAATCGAAAAAGGCGGCCTCCCAGCTGTTGATAAGCAGAGGACGCTTCTTTTTCGTCCATTCACTGCGCATCAAATGGTCCAGGTAGAAATGGTGGAAGGTGCGGCTCATGCCGCCCAGCCCGTTTTCGGAATACACCAGCACCGCTTCCGGGGAAACAAAGCTTTCTCCCGGCTCCAGCCGCCAGCGGAAGCCCTCGGGGTTCACGCCCGCCAGCACCCGGGGACAGCCCCTGGTATCCACCTCCACGTCCAAGGAAAAATTGCCGCTGTAGATCAAATTGATCCCGTAAGCGTTTCCGGTTTCCTCCGTGGCGCTGTGGTCGATCAGGGCCAGGAAGGGGTTGTGGTTCGGCCCGGTCATGCCCCGCTTGGAGCGGATCGCCTGAATGCCGTGCTGCAAAGGGTGGCGCACGGTGGTGTTTTCCTTGGCCCATTTGCCGTACATGTGTACCGCGTCCAGCTCCATGCCGGGCAGCTCCAGACAGGCGCTGGAAACCTGCTCCAGCTCTACCGGGAAAGAGCCGCCGTTTTCCACCCGCACACTGCGGGCCATGGCGCCGTACCCCTCGAATACGGTGTACAGCAGGAACACCTTTACCCCGGTAACGGCGTCTATTGTCTCAATTTCCAGAGTCTCCGCCTCGTCCTCCCTGGCGAAGGTGGCGGGCAGGCCGGGAAGCCCGGGCTTTCCTTTAACGATCTTATGGGAAACATACCGCGCGTCGGTGACCGTGTTGCCGTCCTTCCCCTGAACGGAAAGGGCGGAAATGCGGAAATCTCCCGCGCCGCTGCCGGGATATTCCATGGGGGTGATATCGGCGGAAAACAGGGGATCCTTCACACCGTGGGCATAGGGACTGAGAGAATCGAACCAGCCCCGGTACATCAGGTGCTTCAAATTGGTATCCGGCAGTTTTGCGCCGTAGTACAGATGCACCAGATAGCCCTGGTCATACACCAGAAAGGCATAGGTGGAGGTTTTGGAATCCAGCTTAAAAATTTTTGTTTTTTCGTCAAAACTGATAGGCATAAAACGCCTCCATATCCAAAATAATTACGGCACCATTCTAACACAGGAAAAACAGAGGAACAAGGCCTTTTGGAAAAGAAGCGTGTTTTTTGATAGAAAAGACCGGTTTCTTTCTCCTCGCTTACTTTTCGTTTCCTGAACCGCTCTATATGGACAGAGAAAAGGGAGAAGGGTACGGCATGGGAAAGCGGAGGAGAAAAAGCAGAAGAAGGAATCATTTTGGAAAATGGATTCTGGCTCTGACCGGCATCGCAATGGCGGTGGTCCTGTTTTCCGCTCAGCTCCTATTTCCGGAGGAGGCCGCCCCACCTCCCGCGCACCGGGAGCCGTCTGCGCCGCCCAGGGAAGAGAGCGGCGAGGAAGCGCTCCAAATACGCCTCCAGGAGCTGGAAGCCCGGTTCCCTTCGGGAAGCTACTGGAATCATTGCGGACACGAGCTGTCCCCCGGAGAAGAGAGCTGGAGCATTGTAACGGAAATTCCCTGTGACCATGAGGCCTTGGGAAAAGAATACTGCAATTCCTACCGGGGCGCCACAGACGAGTTTTTCCCCTTTTATGACGGCAGCCAGTGCCTGGGCTTCAGCAGCATGCTCAGCGACCAGCTTTTCGGGGCGGACGCGCCCGTCTCTATGCACCGCAGCTACGAAAGGCTCCGGCCCGGCGACCAGATCCGCCTGACGGTGGAAAACCACTCCATGCTGGTGATCGGAAAAAGCGAAGCCGGCGTCGCCGTGGCGGAGGTCAACGCGGACTATAACACCTGTCAGATCAGCTGGGGCAGAGAGCTCAGCCGGGAGACCCTGGAGAACTATGGAGAAGAGATCGAGTATTTTACCAGGTATTCCGATGACGGCGAAGCAGTTTTCCTGATCGACAGCGCGGAAGGGAACGATACGAACGGGTCTGTTGAGCTATAGGAGCTCCCGGCAGAAAAAGGGCAATGAGAAATTAGAAATGAACAATGAGGAATGAAGGGCAATGACAGAGCGATAAATGATAGTTTGTCTCCTTTAGGCTCCCCTTACCGTGTAAGGGGAGCTGTCAGCCAAAGGCTGACTAAGGGGATTGGAAGCCAGCGATTTTATACAGCTTTCTGCGCAAGCCCGATCCCTTCCACCGCCGTTCGGCGGTCCCCCTCCCCTTGTAAACAAGGGGAGGCTAAGGGCAAATAAATCCCAATTTATCGAACTCCGCCCCTAAAATTGCTCATTGCTCATTCCTAACTGCTCATTATTTCTGCTTCTATTTTTCAAAATAAGAGCGGGCGTATTCCTTGTCTCCGGTCAGGGCGGAAAGCAGCAGCTTGTAGATGCCTTCGGGGTTTTGGTAAAAATTTTGCTCAATGAGCTTTGCCTGGTTTTTGTCCGGCGCGTAGAGGGAAATTTCCATCAGATCCAGAGCGCCGCCGGAAATATGGCAGGTCACGTGAAAGCCGTTTTCCGTTTCCGCAAGCTCTACCCGGTTTTCCCGGCGAGCCTTGCTGTCCGCCATCAGCCGCAGGGCGGCCTCTAGCGCCTTATCCCGCACGGAAAGGGGCAGGGTGGCGTCCAGGCTTTGGGCAATCTCCCGCCCGGCGGGGGTCACGGTGTAAAGGCCCTCCTCGTCCTGCCGGAGGTTTCCCTGCCGAAGCAGGGCCGCTAAAGCGTCTCCCACCTCAAAATAATTTGCCAGGGCTTTTTCCTGTACGATTTGAGAAATGCTTTCGCCGGAAAGGGGCCCGTTTACGCTGTTCAAAATATAGCACAGCAAAATACGGATATCGTTCTGATTCCAAAGGCCGCCCGGCTCCACGCCGCCGGTAAAGGCGTTCGATTCCATAGGCTTTCTCCCTTCTTGGAGCTTGTACCGGTGGTGCAAGCTTTTTATTCCGTGTAGACCTTCGCAAGCCCGCCCTCGCTGGTTTCCCGGTACTTGCTGAACAGATCCCGGCCGGTTTCGTACATGGTTCTCACCACCATGTCAAAGCTGATCTTTCGGGTATAGGTGAGGAAATTCGCCAGGCTCAGGGCATTGATGGCCCGCATGGCCGCCACGGCGTTGCGCTCAATGCAGGGGATCTGCACCAGGCCGCCGATGGGGTCACAGGTCAGGCCCAGGTGGTGCTCCATAGCCACCTCCGCCGCGTATTCGATCTGATCCAGCTCCATGCCGAACAGCTCCGCCAGCCCGGCGGAGGCCATGGAGCAGGCGCTGCCGATCTCCGCCTGGCAGCCGCATTCCGCCCCGGAAATGGAGGCGTTGGTTTTGATGATGTTGCCGATGATCCCGGCGGCGGCCAGCGCGTGAAGGATCTCCGTGTCGGAAAAGCCGTGCCGCTCCTGTTCGTAAAGCATTACGGCGGGCAGTACGCCGCAGGCCCCGCAGGTGGGGGCGGTGACAATGGTGCCGCCGCCCGCGTTTTCCTCGCTGACAGCATAGGCGTAGGCGCACACCACCCGGTTTTCCCGGGTTTCCGCGCTTTCGTCAATGTGGCGCTGGCGGAAGAGAAATTTAGCCTTCCGCTGTACGTTCAGCCCGCCCCGCAGAACACCCTCGGCCTCCAGGCCGTTTCTGGCGGCGGCCTTCATGCAGTCCCAAACCTCTGCAAGATAGTCCCACAGCTCCGGGCCCTCGCGCTCTTCGGCGAACTGCCACAGCCTCAACTTTTTTTCCTGGCAGTAGGCCTTCACCTCCGCAAAGGTGTTCAGGGGGTAAATATCCTGCGGGGCCTCCGAGCCTCGTCCCTCGATCTCGATTTTTCCGCCGCCTACGCTGTACACCCGCCAGGAGCCCAGGCTTGTCCCGTTCTGAAAAGCCTCCAGCTCCATGGTGTTGGGGTGCTTCAGCTCCGTGACCTCCGTGTTGAAGAGCACCCCGGCATAGAGCGGCGCGAAAGCGTCCTTGACGGCCACATCGGTCAAGTGCCCTCGTCCGGTTTTGGCCAGGGAGCCGTACAGCGTGGCCTGAAAGCTGTCCGCCTGGGGAAAGGCCTTCCGAAACAGGGCGGCGGCGTGAGACGGCCCCATGGTGTGAGAACTGGAGGGTCCCCTGCCGATTCGATACAATTCCTTTAGTGATTCCATAGCTTCTCTCCAAAAGCAAGGTTGTTTGTAAGGCCTTGGCCTCTATGGCTTTAGTATGCCCGCTTCCCACAAGAAAGTCAAGGGGAGAAACAGCCCATTGAAAAGAATCAGCCCAGCCGGTAGCTGACAAAGGCGAGCCGCTTCCCGCAGGGGGACCAGCTGTTGACGTTTAAGGTGCCCTGTCCGCCGAACAGGCTGCACAGCACCGTGTCCTCCGTGCCGTCCGGATCCATGAGATGGATCTCCACGTTTTGATTGGCAGGGTGGTCTCCGGGTTCCACATCTCCCTTGTGATAGGCGATATAGGCTACTTTTGTACCATCGGGGGAAAGATGGGGGAACCAGCAGTTCAGATCCTCATGAAAGGTGACCCGGGTTTGGACGCTGCCGTCCGGGGTCATGCGCCATATCTGCATCAGCCCGGTGCGCACGGAATTAAACCAGATCTGTCTGCCGTCCGGGGAATACTCCGGGCCATCGTTCAGGCCGGGGGCGTCGGTAAGCCGCCGCTCCTCGCCGCCCTCCACGGGAATGGTGTAAATATCGAATTCGCCATTTCGCTCCGCGCAGTAGGCCAGGGTGCTTCCGTCAGGCGACCAGCCGTGCAGATAGCTGGGAGAAGCCTCTGTGACCGGGCGAAGCTCCCTGCCGGACAGGGGCATCACATAGATCCTGGAGCGCCAGTTTCCGGCAGTTCCCTGGCTGATGCCCACGAATTTTCCATCGGGAGAAAGCACATGATCGTTGTTGCAGTAATCGGCAAGTCCCTCTCCAATGCGGACGCTTTCCCCTGTAGCAAGGTCGAAAAGCCACAGCCCGCCGCCGGCGTTGTACAGAAGCTTTTTACCGTCCGGCAGCCAGTTGGGGGCTTCGATCAGGTGATCGAATTCCCGCAGGACCGTGCGGATGCCGGTGGAAATTTCCACGGTCTCTAAGATGGAAGTGACTTTTTGCTCCATGAAAAAGATCCCCTTATAGAAAAATGATATTGTACAAAGCTTCGCGCAAAAGGCGCTTCAGAGGCTTATGGGAACGGTTTCCCCGTTGATGATCAGCCCGTACTTTCCGCTTTTCAGAGCTTCCACCAGCTCTTTTCCCGTGGGAACCGGAGTTTTGAAGGCAAGGCCCGTCCTGCCGATGGAGGGACCGTTTGCCCGGTGCTCGTCGCCGCCGGAGGTGGGAAGAAGACCGTGTTTTTTCGCGAATTTGGCAGCCTTTTTGTTTTCTTCCTCACTGTTGTAAAAATTAAAGATTTCCACGCCGTCCAAAAACTGAGGCTGGGGCTTTACCGCCATGTTGATGTAGTCCCGGTCCCGGAAAGGGTGGGCCATGGAAAGAAACCCGCCCGCCCTGTGGACCAGATCGGCGTATTCCTCTAAGGGGAGCAGGTGCAGGCCGGGATTTTCCAGCAGAAAGGGCAGGTCGATTCCATAGGTGAGAACTTCCTTGCCGTCTCCATAGTGGTGCTCCAAGCCGAACAGCACGGAAAAGCCCCGGGCGGCGCCCCACGCTGCGGCGGCCTCATAGGCGGCATAATAGCGCCGCATTTTTTCCTCCCAGGGCAGGGTACGGTCCACAGCGGAATTTCCCCGCAGGAAATGATCGGTCAGCACCATGCCCGCATAGCCCGCACGAAAATAGGCCTCCGCCATCTCCTGGGGAGAGCTTCTCGCACAGGCGCTGCACCAGCAGCAGTGACAATGTGTCTCATAACGATAGGGGTAACGCTCTGAAAGTTCCTTCATACACAAGCATCCTTTTCTATGGCCGTCGTCTAAACGCCCTTCTCTAACAACTAACAACTGACGGCTAACTACTATTTCACTACATTATTGGCCCAAATGCCCGAGCGGATCATCAGCCCGCCGATCACGACCTTGATAATATCCGCGCACTGTACGCAAAAGAACACGCCCACCACGGAAAGGCTGGTAAAGGTACAGGTCAGGTAGGCGATGGGCAGGCAGACCACCCAGGTAAACACGCAGTCAAAGAGAAAGGTGATAAAGGTCTTTCCCCCGGAGCGAATGGTAAAGTAGCAGCCGTTGATGTAAGACATCAGGGGCATAAAAGCGCCCACTATCATCAGCAGCCGGGTGGCGGTTTCCCGCACGGCAGGCTCGGTGTTGTAAATATAGGGGATAAAGGGGGAGGTGCCAATGATGATCAGTCCCACGCCCAGGTTGGCGATCACTGTAAGAAACAGCAGTTTCCGCACGGCGTCCTTGGCCCCCTCAATATCGTTGGCGCCCAAAAGCTGCCCGGAAAGAATGCCCACGGCGTTTCCCGAGGCCATGATCAAAATGGAAAACAGGTTGTACACAGTAGATTCAATATTTGCGGCGGCCACCGCGGTAAGGCCCCGGGTGGCATAACACACCTGGATCGCCGCCATACCCATGGCCCACAGGGCTTCATTCAGCAGCAGCGGCGTGCCGGTTACGGCAATGCGCTTGACCAGGGGCAAGGGCACCCGGAAGCTGCGAAAGGCTCCTACCAGGAAAGGAAATTTGTGCTTGTGGCGGTAGGTGCGCACAATGAGATAAAAAGCCTCCAGATACCGGGCGATCACAGTGGCCAGGGCCGCACCCGCTACCCCCATTTTGGGGAAACCAAAGCTGCCGAAGATCAAAAGATAATTCAAAACCAGGTTGACGGAAATGGCGATCACGCTGGCGATCATGGGAGAAACAGTCTCCCCGGCGTCCCGCAGAACGCTGGAGAAGCACTGCACCGCCACAAAGGGGAGCAGGCCCCACAGGATCACGTTCATATAGCTTTTTGCATAGCCCAGGGTCGCCGCGATATCCGCCGCGCTGGAGGCCTCTTTGTTGAGGTACAACCCGAACAGCTGCTCCCCGAACAGAAAAAACACGCCGATCCCCAAAAGCAGCACCACAAAGGCAAACAAAACGCGGAAGCGGAAGGTGTCCCGCACGCCCTTCTGATCACCCTTGCCGAAAAACTGCGCGCCGAAAATGGACGCGCCGGACAGGCCGCCGAAGATGGTAAGGTTAAAAATAAAGACGATCTGGTTGACAATGGCAACGCCGGACATGGGCGCGGTGCCCAGCCGGCCTACCATCACGTTATCCAGCAGGTTTACGAACTGGGTAATGCCCTGCTGCACGATCATGGGCAGCACAAGCTGCATCACCGTGGCGTAAAAGGCCTTATCCCCTATGTATTTTTTCCGAAATTGGGACATCAAAAAGAATTCCTCCTCAAAATGAAACAAAAAAGCTTATAAAATGCCGGAAAGACTTTCCCCGAAGGGCTCCTCCGGGGGGCAGAGCTCAGTGATCAATTCTCCATAGTCCGAAATGCAGCGGCTGGAAAGGGTTCGGATCCCATCGGCGGTCTCCTCAGGGCAGTCCCCGGTTACGGAAATGCCGTCCACCACAGCCACTGTGGAAAACCCGGCGTTTTTCGCGGTGCGCAGGGCATAGGCGGAATCCTCAAAAACCACGCTTTCCCGGGGGGACGCGCCGAAGCTGTTCGCGCAGTGAAGAAAAACATCGGGATGCTCTTTGCTTTTTCCTACCTCCGTGCAGGTGGTAAGAAAATCTACATAGGGCAGAATACCGGCGCGCTCCAGTGCGGCCCTTACCCCATCTGCATGAGAGGCGGTAGCGACTGCTGTTTTAATGCCGTTTTCGTGAAGCAGGCGCACAAATTCCGCCGCGTGAGGCTTTGGGCCTACCCGGTCGCAATAGCCCCGGTAGGCCCAGGCCGCCAGTTCCTCCATGATCTGCGGAACAGTTCCGGAAGCGCCCAGGTTCCGGTAATATTCCGCGCACTGCTCTATGCTCAGGCGGTTCAGAGTACAGTGCAGCCCCTCCGGCGCCCGGATCCCCTTGCTGGCGGCGTATTCATAAGTAATATCCCGCCACATGGGCATGGAATCGATCAACGTGCCGTCCGCGTCAAAAATAGCGCATCGAATCATAGAAAGGCCCCCTTCCCTTATTCCAAAACAGGCAAAAACCGAGCGTGTCGAAAAAGATTTTCGCCCCGCACAAACCTATTGGAAAAATCATAGATTTTTCCAATAGGTTGCGATTAAAATGAGAGAGAGGGGTCTCGCCTGTCGGTTTGGGTGCTGGACGTGCCCCAGTGGGGCACGTCCAGCACCGACCGAGTTGACAAACGAGAACGGAGCTTGGCGGTCTTCGCCGGAGACCAGCGCCCCTGATGGTCCCCTCTCACACTCTTCCCCCTTCCGTTTCTGATGGTAAGAGGGTTTATCGACAGTCTGAACCAAATTATTATAAAGTATAGCACATGCGGCGCTTGTATTTCAATCCTTTGGCTTTGAAGATTTTATTGGTTTCTTTGACACGTCAAATGATTGAGAAAAAGCCAAAAGGCGGGACGCTTCACAAAGGCAAAACCCGCTATGGTCCTGGCTTGCTTTTTCACAGCAAAAATGAGTATAATAGAAAAAACGGACAACAACGCGTTTCTTTGCCGGGGACAAGCGCTGAAAAGAGGTGCTTCTTCTATGAAAAAGCTTTGGTTCTGCTTGGTTTCTGTTCTTCTTGCCGGAGTTCTTGTGTTCAGCCCCGCTTCGGCGGTATTTTCGCCCCACCCATTTCGGGACGTGAAGGAAAAGGACTGGTTTTCCGGGGCGGTGGCCTATACCTATCAGCAGGGGCTTTTTCACGGTGTTTCGGCGGACCGGTTTGAGCCCAACGGCGTTGTGACCCGGGCCATGGTGGTCACGGTGCTGGCGAATCTATCCGGTGTGAAAGGGGAGGAAGCCTCTGAACAGCATTTTCTGGACGTGCCTCTCGACCGGTGGTACGCTTCCTCCGTGGAGTGGGCGGCGCGGTATGCCATTGTTTCCGGCGTGGGGGGCTTTCTGTTTCAGCCCAACGCCCCCGCCACCAGGGAGCAGATCGCGGCGATCCTGTACCGTTACGCATGCTGTACCGGAAATGATGTTTCCGCAGCGGCCCAGGCCCCCTCTTTCCGGGATTATTCCCAGGTTTCCCATTATGCCAGGGAGGCGATGGACTGGGCCGTTGGCAAGGGGATCCTGCACGGGGAATCCGCCGCCGTGCTGAACCCCCGGGGGATCGCCACCCGGGCGCAGCTGGCCCAGATCCTTTACAGCGCCCGAAATGTGCTGTGCAAAAAAACGATCCAAACAGAGCCGGTTTCTCTTCCGCTGCCCTCCAAAATCGACCGCCTCCTGTCGGGCATGACGCTGGAGGAAAAGGTGGGCCAGCTCTTTTTGCCCCGTTGTCCCGGCAGCGGCGCGGCGGCTCTGACAAAGAGCCTTCAGCCGGCGGGCTATACTCTGTACGCCAGGGACTTTCAGGGGAAAACCAAGGCAGAGGTGCAGGCCATGGCCCGGAGCCTGCAGGAGTCCGCGAAAACTCCGCTTTTGATCGCCGTCGATGAAGAGGGCGGCACGGTGGTGCGCGTCAGCTCCAATCCCAAGCTTGCCTCCGCTCCCTTTGCCTCTCCTCAGGAGATCTACCAAAAAGGCGGGCTCGAGGGGATCCGCGCTGATACGGAAGCGAAGGCCGGGCTGCTGCTGGAGCTTGGCATCAACCTGAACCTTGCCCCGGTGTGCGATGTGTCCACCGATCCCGGGGATTATATGTACAGCCGCACAATAGGTGTTCCTGCCAGTGAGACCGCCGGGGTGATCGGCGCTATGGTGGAAACCATGGAGGAAAAGAACCTTTCCGGGGCGCTGAAGCATTTCCCTGGCTATGGCGGCAATTTGAACACCCATACGGGGATCTCCGTGGATAACAGGCCCTATGAGCAGTTTCAGAAGGAGGATTTCCTGCCCTTTGCGGCCGGGATCAGGGCCGGGGCCCCTAGCGTTCTGGTCTCCCACAATATCGTAACAGCCATGGATCCCCAGAAGCCCGCCTCTCTCTCGAAGCCCGTTCACGAGCTTCTGCGTGAAGAGCTTTCCTTTACAGGGGTCATTATGACAGACGACCTTTCCATGGACGCCATCAAGCTCTACACCGGCGGCCAGTCTCCTGCCGTTGCGGCGTTCCTGGCGGGAAACGACCTGCTTTTGACCTCCGATTGGAGCGAAGATTACCAAGCCCTGCTCACGGCGGCAAAAAACGGAGCGGTGCCCCAAAAGCGCGTGGAAGAATCCGTCCGCCGAATCTTAGAATGGAAGGAAACGAAGGGGCTGCTGTAAGAAAAAAGTTCCGCTCTGGCAGGCATTGACAATTTTTTCCTCAGAAAATAACGGAACCCGTGCTTTTCCCCATCATACCGGCTTACCCAGCCGCATACATATAGAACACCAAAAAGGGGTGTTCTATATGGCAAATAATGTGATCGACGACAGAGCCACAAGGTTAGGGGAATTCATTGTAGAAAACAAGGCCACTGTCCGCCGGGCGGCAAAGCAGTTCGGCGTCAGCAAAAGCACGGTACATAAGGACGTTTCCCAGCGGTTAAAATATATCGACAGCGGCCTGTACCGGGATGTGAAAAACGTGCTGGCGGTCAATAAGGCCCAGCGCCATATTCGGGGCGGCCTTGCCACCAAGCGGAAGTATGAGGCGAAAAAGTAGACGGTATCATTAAAAAAGCAGCCCAGGGGGCTGCTTTTTTATGTCGGGAGAAGGTTTATTTGCGGACAGGAATTCTGTCTTTCAGAACTTGAGCCTTTTTTCGAAGCTCTTGCCAGGTAGAGCGGATCCCCTCCGGGAGAGCCAGCATTCCCCATGCCGCCAGCAGAATAAAGATGGGGAACTGATGGAAGCGGTAGCGGGCGCCGGCTTCGAAGAGAAGCTGGAAGGCGGTAAGGCCCATTACGGTCAGGCGGAGAACGGTAACGGTTTTGTTCCGGTAGCCTTCCCGGCAGAAAAACAGGGGCAGCACCCAAAACAGGAAAAGAAGAACCCACAGGGCCTGCAGAAGCTGCATGTAGACGGAAAAGCCCTGGCCGCCCTGGCAGAAGGTTTGCTGCAGCGCCTTGCTCAAAGGATCTTCATTCAGAAAGGGAGTGCGGATCCACATATCCATGTAGACGCTGTGGAAAATATGGCGGCCCTTTTCCAGAAGGAACCTGCCATAGCCCACGATCCCCAAGTCGGAAAGGCGCTCGCCAGTTACCCGCAGGTTGTAGGCGATCTTTTCCTCCTTGGTGGAGAAACTGGTGGTGGCGGCATAATCCTCTTCGCTGATAAAGCCGCCGGTGCCGGGATTCAGGCCCATCATCAGATAATGGGTGAAGGGCGTTTCCTTTTCCGCCCGCAGCTCATCAGTCAGCACATGGCGGGTCAGGCCCCGCATACAGGCGTTCAGCGCGGCGGTGCAAAGCGCCAGCGCCAGAAGGAAGCAGAGAAAGCGCCGGCCCAAAAGCAGAAGCCGCTTTTTATCGATCCGATGGAAGAAAAGCTCCGTAAGGCCGATGGCAATGGCAAGAATGATCGTTTGTGGCTTTATTTTATAGCCCACGGCGGCGGTGAGGCCCATCAGGGCCGCGGTCAAACAGGCGAAGACTTCCTTTTTGGGACAGTACAGGTATAGAAACAGCAGAAATACGGGGAAAAGCATGCCAAAGGTATCGGAATAAGGGTTCACAATGCCATAATGCAGGATCACCAGGGGAATACTGAACAGAAAGGTCAAAAAAGCGGCCTTGTTTCCCAGCATTTTCCGGGCACACAAGCAGGCGAGCAGAATGGAAAGGTCTACCGCTATCACGCTGCACCCGGTAAGCACCGCCATGAAATTGGTGATCCCCAGCGCGCCGGAAATTTTGATGACCGCCGCGAAGGCCAGGGCCAGGAAGAGATTGTTGGGAAACCGGGCAAAATATTCCTGGCAGCCCCCTAAGGTCCGTTCCCAGGCCATGCCCCGGGCCGCCACGTACAAATAGTTGAAGTCATAGGCGATGTTGCCGTAAAGAGCCTTCGCCAGCCGGAGCTGAAAGGCCAGCAGAAGCCCGCAGCCGCAGATGATGCAAGCGTATTGCAGGCGCTTCGGCAGAGTCAGCGCGTCGATGCCCTTGGAGGCGCACCACAGGCCCATGGCGGCCAGGGGCAGGAAAAAGCACAGCAGCGGCAGCATTTCTCCGGTATCCGCAAAGCAGTAAAACAGCATGGGAAGGAAGAAAAGCCCCAAAAGCGTACCCAGGAGCACGCTTAAAACAAGAAAGACTTTTGTGGGTTTTTCAGTTTCCTTCGCGGCATTTTGAGCCGCCAGTACCTTTTCCATAGGCTCCTTCCCCCCTTTTCCTGAAAATTAGTATAATATGGGAATGGGGAAAGGTCAAGAGGTGGGGGAGTATTGAAAAGAAAGGCCTTTTATGGTATTCTGACCAATAGAAAAAGAGAAGTTTTTTGAGAAAGGAACTTACGGCGGCTATGAAACGAAATTTGGAAACGACTGGAAAAGCAGAACCGGCGGAAGCGGAGAAAAAGCCCATGTCCTGGAAAAAGGAGCTATGTGGCCTTCTTTGCCTGCTTCTGGCGCTGGCGTTGTTCTGCGCCGTCATAGTGCCGGTGCTGACGCCCAAGCGCCACGATTACGGCGCGGTGTGGGGCATGTACCGGCAGGAGCCGGAAAATTCCGTGGACACGCTGTTTTTCGGTTCTTCCCTGGCCTACTGTGATATCATTCCCTCTGTGCTCTATGAGGAAACGGGCGTTTCCTCCTTTGTAATGGCAGGGCCTACCCAGCCCATGCCCGTTACCTACCGCTATTTACGGGAGGCCTGCAAAACCCAGTCTCCCAAAACGGTGTTTATTGAAGTGACCGGCCTTGTTTTGAAGCGGGACCGTTCCTTAAAGACAAATCTGACCTTCCTGCCCTGGGGAGCAGAGCGGCTGAGCCTGATCTTTGAGGAGACCCGGGGCAGCGACCGCACGGGCCTGCTGTTTCCCCTGTATGCCTATCACGACCGCTGGGACAAGCTTTCCCTTCAGGACGTAAAGGAAGGGCTTTTGGGATATGAGGCCGATCCTCTGGCGGGCTATACGTTTCTGGACGAGGCCATGCCCATTGAGGGGCTTTCCCTGCGGAAGGTGGAGGTAACGCCGGAGGAATACGAGCGGGACGCGGCCTCTCTCGAAAAGATTGTGGAATTCTGTAAGGAGCAGGGGATACGGCCCGTATTTTTCCTTTCCCCGCTGCCCCAGCGGCTTGACGGGCAGTGGCTTCACAGGATCACGGAGGATCTGGAGGCCCTGGGCATGGAGCTGGTGGATTTCAACGAGGACTTTGACGAAATGGGCTTTACCCTTTCCACGGATTTTTACGACCCCAGGCATTTGAACTACCGGGGCGCGGAAAAATTTTCCCGGTATCTGGCGGAAAGGCTTCCGGAATGGGGTGTTTCTCCCGCCGGAAACGGGGACGACGCCCTTTGGCGGCAGCGGGCGGCGCGGTTTGACGAGCTGCGGAAGGAAGCGGACAGCAAGCCCGTCCGGCTGAATCCGGCAAAGGAGTGAGGAACGCTTATGAATTTTAATTCTCTCATGTATCTGCTGTTTTTGGCCGCCAATGTGCTGGTCTATTATCTGCTGCCCCAGAAGCTCCGCAATTTGCAGCTGCTGCTTTCCAGCTATTATTTTTACATGTGCTGGGACCCGAAATACGCGCTGCTGATGCTGCTTTCCACAGTGGTCACCTATGCCTGCGGCCTGTTGGTGGAGCGCTCGGCCTGGGGAAAGCGGCGGCTTTGGCTTTCTTTGAGCTTTCTCATCAATTTGGGGATCCTGTTTTTCTTCAAATACTTCAATTTCGCCTCCGGTCTTTTGACCCGGGCCTTTACCTTCTTCGGCCTGGGGCTGGAAGCGCCGCTTTTGGATGTGCTGCTGCCGGTGGGCATCTCCTTTTACACTTTTCAGGCCCTGGGCTATACCATGGACGTATACCGGAAGGAGACAGCCGCGGAGCGGAATTTTATCGATTATGCCCTGTTCGTGTCCTTTTTCCCCCAGCTGGTGGCGGGGCCCATTGAGCGCTCGGGAAATATGCTGCACCAGCTGAAGGAGCGCCACGGGTTCCGGCTGGAAAACCTGCGGGACGGGCTTCTCCCCGTGCTGTGGGGGCTCTTAAAGAAGATGGTGCTGGCAGATAATCTGGCCGTGCTGGTCAATCTGGTTTATAACGCCCCCAAAAGTCATACCGGGGCAGAGCTGGCCCTGGCCACTGTGGCCTTTGCCGTACAGATCTACTGCGATTTTTCCGCCTATTCCGATATCGCCAGGGGCTCCGCGAAAATGCTGGGCTTCACCTTGATGGAAAACTTCAACTGCCCCTACCTGGCCGTTTCCATTCAGGACTTTTGGCGGCGGTGGCACATTTCCCTTTCCTCCTGGTTTAAGGATTACCTGTATTTTCCCCTGGGAGGCAGCCGCTGCTCCAAGGGAAGGCATCTTTTGAATATCATGATCGTCTTTGCCGTCAGCGGCCTGTGGCACGGCGCGGCCCTCACCTTTGTGGCCTGGGGCCTCTTAAACGGCTTATATCAGGTGGTCTCCAAGCTGCTGCAGCCCCTGCGGGAAGGGCTGCTTTCCCTTCTGCGGATCCCGGAGGACAGCCGCCTGCTTCACGGCTTCCGGGTGGTTTTCACCTTTTTCCTGACCTGCCTTGCCTGGGTGCTGTTCCGGGCAAATTCTCTGTCTGAAGCGCTGTGGATCTTTCGGGCGCTGTTCAGTATTCCCGTTACTGGGCTTCACGCCAGCCTCAGCGGGCTGGGCGTTTCCTTCCCGGCCCTTGTGATGCTGGGCGCCTTTACCCTGCTGCTGTTTATCGTGGACTGGCTGATCCACCAAAAAGGGCTCCCGGAAAAAATTAACCGCACTGTGGCCCTGCGCTATGCGGTGTATTTCATGCTCCTTGCCGCGCTTTTGATCTTCGGCTCCTACGGCGACGGGTACGACCCTCAGGATTTTGTGTATTTTCAGTTTTGAAAACAAGAAGAGCGCGCCGCGGAAAGAAAAACCGCGGCGCGCTCTTTTTTTATAGATACTGGATGGTGGTGAGGCTGCTATACGGAAGGGCATATTCAATGAGCAATGAGGAATTCGTAATGAGCAAGGAAGGGCAAGGGCACAAGCGTTGTGGCCAACGCTAATAAATTATAGTTTAGCGAACTAGTCGTTAGCTGTTAGTAGTTAGTCGTTAGAAAAGGGAAAGTTCTCTCTTTTGTCATTCTGAGGAACGAAGCGACGAAGAATCTCGTCCTTAAAGCCCTTCAAAAAGTCCCGAAGGACGAAATTCTTCGCTTCGCTCAGAATGACAGGAGGGAGGTGAGTGGATAATCGCTAAATTATTGTTTAACACCCTTAGGCTCCACTTATTTATAAGGGGAGCTGTCACGGCGAAGCCGTGACTGAGGGGATTGAAACTGGTGATTCTATCCCACTTTCTGCGTGTGACTATCCCTTCCACCGTTCTCGCCTGTGGGCTCGGTTGCTGTGCCTCAGTGGGGCACGTTCAGCAATGTCTGAAGCGACAGCTGAGTTCTCCACTGGTGACCCCCCACCGGGACGCGCTCACCGTTCGGCGGTCCCCGCAGACTGCGAAGCAGTCTGTTTCCCCTCTATAAATAAGGGAAGGCAAAGGGCACTAAATTCCAATTTATCGAACTATGCCCTTAAATTGCTCATTCCTCATTGCACATTGCTCATTCTACGCCAACAGTCAGTCCTCTCAAACCATAAAATAAGCGGGAAGTCCCGGCTCTTTCCGGCTGGGGCTTTGGATCAGGGGGGAGAGATATTCGATCAGCTGGGGCCGGATATCCATGCGCTCAGGGTCGATCCAGTCCACCGGCACGGTTTTTTCCACATTAGCAACCTTGCCGATCTCTACATAGCCGTAGCGAAGGAGATAGGGCTCATTGGAGAGCCGCTCAAAGGTGGCCATCACGCCGGTTTTTCCGGCAACGCCCAGGGAAACCGCCTCCGCCCCGATGCGGCCGGCCTCGTCAAGATCTGTCTCCGAGCTGAGATGGGCGGCGGCCCGCTGCAGCACGTTCAGCTCGATGGGCCGCACCTTGCAGCCGATTTTTTCCAGCAGCAGTCTTCCCAGGGAATGGGCCGCGCCGGAAAGCTGCCGGTGGCCGAAGGCGTCCAGCTTGCTTTGAGCCGCCACATAGGTACCGTCCGCATACCGGATCCCTTCGGACACGGCCACGATCACGTGGTTTTCCTTTGCCTGTACTTCCCGCACCCGGCGCAGAAATTTTTCTTCCTCAAAGGGAACTTCCGGCATGCAGATCAGCTGGGGAGCCGTGCAGCCGGGCCGCCTGGCCAAAGCGGCGGCGGCGGTGAGCCAGCCGGCGTTTCGCCCCATGATCTCCACCAGCGTAATGGAATCGGGGGTGTAAATAGCGCTGTCACAGGCGATCTCCGCCATAGAGGTGGCAATGTACCGGGCCGCCGAGCCGAAGCCGGGGGTGTGATCTGTGCAGGCCATATCGTTATCGATGGTTTTGGGAATGCCTATTACCCGAATCTCGTCTCCCAGAGACTTGAAATACGCTGAAAGCTTTTTTACGGCGTCCATGGAATCGTTGCCGCCAATGTAAAAAAAGTAGCGAATGTTTCGGCGGAGAAGGATCTCCCGCAGGGCGTCATATTCCCGATCGGGCTGTTCGGCTAAGCGTTTCCGGCAGGAGCCCAGAGCCATAGCGGGCGTAGCCCTCAGGCGGGCGAAATCTTCTTCTGAGCGCAGCAGCGTTCGCAGGTCGATGATATTTTCCCGCAAAATACCCTCTACCCCGTTTTTTGCCCCATAGATCTGTTCAATCTCCGGGCACTCCATGGCCTGCTTTACGGCCCCCGCCAAAGAAGCGTTGATAGCGGCGGTAGGTCCGCCGGACTGCGCGATCAGCATATTTCCCCGAATCGACATAATTTTGACTCCCATTTCCTTTTTCCAGGTTCCTTCCGGCAAAGCCGACAGGATCTGTCACTAGTTTAGCATAAAACGACAGAGAAGCCAAGCCCCCAAGTTTTCCGGAGGCTGGAAAGAAAATGAGGAATTAGCAAGGAGCAAGGAGCAATTTAAGGGCAAGGGAAAAGCGGGAAATTACAGTTTTACACACAGTTCCCAACTGTCATTCTGAGGAACGAAGTGACGAAGAATCTCGCCCTTTCATTGCCCACAAAAGGACAAAGAACGAGATTCTTCACCGAGAAAGCAAGGTTTCCTTGCTTTCTGTTCCGTAATGACAAGGAGAGGCCTTTTCCCCTTTCAAACAACTAACTACTTACGACTAACGACTAACACGCCAAATTCCCATTTATCGAACAGTTCCCCGCTGTCATTCTGAGGAACGAAGAGACGAAGAATCTCGACCTTAATACTCTAAATAAAAGGCTAAAGAGCGAGATTCTTCACCGCCTTCGGCGGTTCAGAATGACAGGAGGGTAGTAAGTACATAATCGCTAAATTCCAATTTAGCGCTCTGCTAATGGTCGGGTCAAAAACCGGTTTCCCGTACCAAGCAGCTTCACGAGTGCCTGCGCCGGCTCGGCGCCAAATTCCAATTTATCGAACTATGCCCTTAAATTGCTCATTCCTCATTGCTAATTGCTCATTTTTGCAGAGATCCCCACACAGCGGCGTCTATGAGCGCAGCCGCCGCCTTCGCTTGCCTTTTTTCGGGAGATGGGGTATGATGAAATGAAAAGGGGGGGAGCCTTGTGAATCGCTTTTTCGGCACATTTATTTCCGGAACCGGGGAGATCGTGGAAGAACTTCTTCGGCAAAGGCTGAAGGATCTGAAGATCCTCGCTTTGCTGGACGGCGCGGTGGAATTTGAGACCGGCGTACCCTACAGCGATCTGAACCTGTTTTGCTTTCACAACCTGTTTCTGGTGATCCACAAAAAGGAAGCCCCGGCGGAGGAAAGCTTAAACGGCTATTTGCGGGAGCTGCTGGCAGCCGGGATCGATTGGAGCGCGGCGGGGAAAAATTCTCCCAAGATAAAGACCTTCCGGCTGGTGACCTCCCGGCAGAATCAGCTTGTTTCGGTAGATTCCGCCCTGCGGGGAAAAATGGAGCAAAGGCTTTCCCGCCTTTCCGGCCTTCGGGTGAACAGAAGCCGCCCGGATACGGAATTCTGGCTGCTTTCCCGCAGCGAGGGGCTGTGCTATTTTCTGAAGCGGCTTTCCCGGCATACGGCCTATGATAAGCTGCTGGACCCCGGCGAGCTCCACCCGGAGCTGGCGTATATGATGTGCTGGCTCACTTCCCCGAAGCATACCGATGTAGTGCTGGACCCTTTCTGCGGCTATGGGGCCATTCCCCTGCAGCGGAGCAGGCGCTTTCCCTTTGCAAGGCTGTATGCCTTTGATAACGCGGAACAGCCTTTGGCCCGCACCCGGGAAAAGCTGCCCCGGAAAAAACCCGATATCGCTGTGGAGCTTCACGACGCCCTGGCCCTGCGGGAAGTCCTTCCCGCGGAAAGCGTGGACGCTGTTATCACCGACCCGCCCTGGGGGATCTTTCAGGAGGTGGGCATGGAGCTTGCGGAATTTTACCGGCGCATGCTGCGGGAATTTGAGTTCCTCTTGCGGCCCGGCGGGAAGCTGGTACTGCTCACCGCCAGGGGAGAAGAGCTTTCGCAGGCGGAAAAGGCCGCCCCGGGGCTTGTGCTGAAAAAGGAATATCATATTCTGGTTTCCGGCAAAAAGTCCGGGCTGTACCTGCTGGAAAAAACAGAGTAAAGCAGATCAGAGCCTCTTCAAAAAAGCGAAAGGATACCGAAGTATGACATACGACTGCTTGATCATAGACGATGAAAAGCTGCTGGCGGACAGTACGGCGGAATATTTTAACCTGTTCGGCGTGAAAACTGCCCTTGCCTACAGCGCTGCGGAGTGCAGGGCTTTTTTCAGGGAAAATACGGCGGAGCTGCTGCTGTTGGATATCAACCTCAGCGATGGCAGCGGCTTTGCCCTTTGCAAGGAGCTGCGGGAGACCATGGAGATCCCTATCCTTTTTGTATCCGCCCGGACAAGCGACGACGACCAGATCGCTGCCCTGAGCATCGGCGGCGACGATTATATTCAAAAGCCGTATTCTCTCAGCGTCTTGCTGGCAAAGGTCAAGGCGGTGCTCAAGCGCTGCAAAATCCGGGAGCCTGAAAAATACGAAGATAGCCGTCTGACCGTGGATCTTCAGGCAAAGCAGGTGTTTGTTCGGGGGAAGCCCGTAAGGCTGACCGCGCTGGAATTCAAGCTTCTGGCCTATCTGATCCAAAACGAGGGGCGAGTGCTTTCCAAGCAGGAGCTTTTTGAAAAGGTGTGGAAGGATAAATTCACGGGAGACGGAACGCTGAATGTACATATCCGCAAAATACGGGAGGCAATCGAGGAAAATCCGGGAAGCCCGGAATATATCCTCACCGTGTGGGGAGACGGCTACAAATTTGTCGGGAGGCGCCCATGAAAAACCGTGTTTTTTTCGGCGGCCTTCTGGTTTTATTCCTGATGGAGCTTGTGCTCCTGTTTCTGTTTGCGCTTCCGAGGGCGGAAAAGCCCCAGGACGCCGTGGAGGTGAATGAAGCGGTAAAAACCGTGCAGAGAGACTGGGGTTCTCTGGAAAATCACAAAAATTCCACAGCTCTGGACTATGTGGCGGTTGATTCAGACGGGACTGTTTTGTATCGCACAAAGCAGGGCCTCAGCGAAAGCGTGAACGCGGCCATCAGCCATAAGGACACCATTCTTCCGGTGGAGGTGGAAGGCAAGGCTGTGGGAAAGCTTTTTGTCTATAATCGCGACGCGCAGAGCCTGCAGGTGGAAAAGCAAACTGTCATTTTTGCCGTAATTGCGGTATCGCTTGGGCAGTGCGCCCTTTGCGCCCTCTATTTTTTCTATCTCCACCGCAGGGTGATCCGGCCCTTTTCTCAGCTGAAGGACTTTGCCCAGCGCGTTGCCCAGGGAAATTTGGAGATCCCCCTTCAAATGGACCGGCAAAATTTATTCGGGGCTTTTACCGAAAGCTTTGATCTGATGCGTTCCGAGCTGAAGAAGGCGAAGCTTGCCGAAGCGAAGGCGCAGGAAAGCAAAAGGGAACTGGTGGCAAAGCTTTCCCACGATATCAAAACGCCTGTGGCCAGCATTAAAGCGGCCTCCGAGGTGGGCGCAGCCCTGGCCTCTCAGAAAAAAATCAAGGCAAATTACCGGCAGATCGTTCAAAAAGCGGACCAGATCAACACCCTTGTCACCAATCTGTTTTCCGCGGCTCTGGAGGAGCTTCAGGAGCTTTCCGTGACCCCGGCGGAGCTGAGCAGCGAGGAGCTGCGGACCCTGCTGGAAAACGCCGATTACCTGCACCGCGGGGCCATACCACCGATCCCGGATTGCGTGCTGTTCGCGGACAAGCTTCGGCTGCAGCAGGTATTTGACAATCTTTTTGCCAATTCCTACAAATACGCCGATACGCAGATCACGGTAACGGCGGGCCTGGAGGACCGCTGCCTGGCAGTTCGAATCGAAGACCGCGGCGGCGGTGTGGAGGAAGCGGAGCTGCCTCTTTTGAAGGAGAAATTCAAGCGCGGCGGCAATGCGAAAAATATCGAAGGCGCCGGGCTGGGGCTGTATATCGCCGATACCTGCATGAAGAAGATGCGGGGAGAATTGGAGCTTGAAAACGGGCAGGCCGGACTGAGAGCCACTGTCCGGATAGCTCTCAGCAGCGCGATTTAAGGGATCATTAAGCTTTCCCTAAAGACTGTTAAGAAAGAAAACCGTATCATAGAGCGTGTAAAAAGGAGGCACGACCTATGAAGAAAGTTTTACTAAAGACCGAAAAGCTGAGCAAATCCTTTTCAAACGGCGGCGCCATGCAGCATGTTTTGAAAAACATCGACCTGCAGCTTTATCAGGGCGACTTTACCGTGATCATGGGGGCCAGCGGCGCGGGAAAATCCACGCTGTTATACGCTTTGTCGGGCATGGATACGCCTACGCTGGGGAAGATCACCTTTGGAGACAGGGTCATTTCCCAGCTTTCTCAGGACGGGCTGGCCGTGTTCCGGCGGGAGCATTGCGGATTCGTGTTTCAGCAGATCTATCTGATCAACACCATGAGCGTTATGGATAACGTGCTTGCCGCGGGGCTTCTGGTCAGCAAGGATAAAAAAGCGCTGACGGCGCGGGCAAAGGAATTGTTTCACGCTGTGGATATTTCCGAGGAGACCCAGAAGAAATTTCCCACCCAGATCTCGGGGGGCGAGGCCCAGCGGGTGGGGATCGTCCGCGGGCTGATCAATTCGCCGGAGATCCTTTTTGCCGATGAGCCCACAGGCGCCCTGAACAGCAAAACGGGGCTGGACGTGCTGGATACGCTTACCGGGTTCAACGAGCAGGGCCAAAGCGTTGTAATGGTAACGCACGATATGCGTTCCGCCCGCCGGGGAAACCGCATTCTGTACTTAAAGGACGGCGTGATTTTAGGGGAATGCCAGCTGGGCAGATATTCCCCCGGAGACCCGCAAAGGCATGAAAAGCTTTCCGGGTTTCTGAAGGATATGGGGTGGTAGTATGAAAAAAAGTCTACTGATTATCCGCTCCAACCTTCGGAAGTCCAGGGGCCAGACAGCCGCCATGATCGTTCTGATCCTGCTTTCCGCCTTTATGCTGAACCTTTGGCTGATGCTCTCTATGGACTACAAAGCCAATTTTGACAGATACCATAAAGAATTGAACGCCGAGCATGTTACCCTGTCTGTAGACCTTGCCGATGATGGCTTCCAGGAGTTTTTATCCAAGACCCTGGAGGAAGACGGACGCACCGCGGAATACCGGCTGGACCCCTGTATGCACATGGTGGGAACCTTTTCCTACAACGGCGGAGAGAGGAACAGCTGGTTTGTCTTTTTGGAAAAGCAGGCGGCCCTGACGCGCTCCATCGGCCGGCTCGAGATTGTGGAGGAGGGCGGTTTTACAAGCGGCGTTTACCTGCCGATGCTCTATCGAACAGAAGAGATCGATGTGGGAAAGCCCATTGAGATCTCCATCGGCAATCAGAAAAAAACCTACACGGTTTGCGGCTTTTTCAACAGCGTGATGCTGGGCTCCCATAATTGCGCTTTGACAGAGCTTGTGCTTACGGCCGACCGGTACGAGGAGCTTGCGAACAGCGGGTGCGCTCCCAGGGCGGCGCTTTGCTCTGTGCGGCTGAAGGACCGGTCGGAAAATCTGAGCTACGAGGCGTGGCTGAAAAGCGCGGTTTCAGAGCGATACCCCAATATCACCATGGTGAGCAACTGCTATGATATCGTTTCGCAATCCCGGTATATTTCACAGATGATCTGCTCGGGCATCATGAGCGCCATGGCGTTTTTCGTGCTTCTCATCGCCCTTGTGGTGATCGCCTCCAATATCGTAAACTATATTCAGGTGAACATGAAAAACCTCGGCGTGCTGAAGGCCGCGGGCTATACCTCGGGCCAGCTGATCCGCTCCCTGCTGGCGCAGTTTTTAAGCCTGACCCTTCTGGCCGCGGCAATCGGCACGGGGCTTTCCTACCTGCTGTTTCCCGGGGTCAACGCCATGATGATCTCACAGACAGGCATTCCCTATGTCATGCGCTTTTTACCGGCGCCGCTGGTCCTTTCCCTTGCGGTGCTGCTGGGCACGGTTGCCCTTGCCGTGTGGCTGGCGTCCCGCAGAATCAAAAAAATAGAGCCCCTCACGGCCCTGCGCTCCGGCATTCAAACCCACAGCTTTAAGCGCAATTTCGTTCCGCTGGAAAAAACGAAAGCGCCCTTAAGCCTTGCTTTGGCGCTGAAAACCACCTTTTCGGGAATCAAGCATAACGTCACGGTCTGTATTACCATGCTGGTGCTTTCTCTTGTTGTGGTATTCTCCGGCTTGATGACTGAAAATGTGATCGCGGACATTGAGCCGTTTCTAAATCTTATTGTGGGAGAAACTGCGGACAGCTGTATCAGCGTACAGGCCGATGCGGAAGCGGAGTTTCTCGCCGCCATGCGGGCAGACAGCAGGGTGGAGAAGCTTTATCTGTACCATTCCGTGAATGTGTCCCATGCAGGCGGCGCCGAGCTGATGGCAACGCTTTGCGAGGATTTTTCGGAGGTAAACAACCAGAACACAGTATTCGAGGGCAGGTTCCCGAAATACGACAATGAAATGGCGCTGGCCGCCAAATACGCAAACGAAAACGGCCTTCGGCTCGGCGATGAAATGGAGATCACTGCCAACGGGAAGCGGGAAAAATATCTGATCTGCGGTTTTACACAGATCAGCAACAATCTGGGCAGAGACTGTCTTTTTACAAGGGCGGGATATGAGCGGCTGGGAGAGCTTCCCGACGCCAACTATTACATCAACCTCACTGAAGAAACCGATATCGATGATTTTCACCTGGAAATGAAGGAAAAACTCGGCGGTAAGATCAATACCACCATCAATATTTTGACCACCATAGAAGGCGCGGCAGTGGTTTATGTTTCCCTGATGACGGTCATTGTAGCGGCGATCCTGGTGCTTTCCGCCGTCATCATCGCTTTTGTCCTGTACCTGCTTGTGCGCGTTCTGCTCAATAACAAGCAGCGCGATTACGGCGTTCTGAAAGCGCTGGGCTTTACCACAGGGCAGCTTGTTCTGCAAACCGCCCTGTCGTTTCTGCCCACCATGATCTTGTCTACGGTGCTGGGGCTCCTTGTGAGCAGCCTGATCATCAATCCGCTGACCGCGTTGTTTTTGAGCGGCATTGGCATTGTAAAATGCACCTTCACACTTTCTGTCCCGTTTATTGCGGCAGCGGGAGCCGGGCTGATCCTGTTCGCGTTTTTAACGGTCTGCCTGCTGTCCCTGAAGATCAGAAAAATCGCCCCCAAAGAGCTGCTTACGGGAGAGTGAAGCGCGAAGGCAATGAGGAATTAGGAATGAGCAATTTAAGGGCAAGGGCGGATAAATGGAAATTTAACGGCTTGTTGCCTCCCCTTGCGAAGCAAGGGGAGGGGGACCGCCGATAGGCGGTGGAAGGGATAGTCACACGCAGGAAGTAGCATAGAATCGCTAGTTAGAATCCCCTCAGTCACGGCAAAGCCGTGACAGCTCCCCTTGCAAGCAAGTGGAGCCTAAGAGCTTAGCGCTCTATCCCTAATTGCTCATTTGTCTGACATCTAAAAAGGAGCCGCCGCAAAACGAAGCGTTTTGCGGCGGCTTCTTGGGGATTCCTCGCTTCGGCGATTATCACCGAAGCAAGCTGTGTGGTATGAAAATCACACGGTCACTTTTCCGGAAAGAATGTTTCTGTAATCCTCCAAATTTTGCTGAAGCAGAGTGGGGGTGTCCAGGCCGTAGGGACATTTCTTTTTGCACTGGCCGCAGTGGAGGCAATCCTCTATTTTTTCCATCATGGCCTGGCTTTCGGGGGTCAGCCAGTTTTGAGAAGGGCTGCGGCGGATCAGCTGACTCATGCGGGCGCACTGATTGATCACGATCCCCGCCGGGCAGGGCATGCAGTAGCCGCAGGAACGGCAGAAATTGCCGATCAGTTCTTTCCTGTCCTTTTCGATCACCGCCCGGATCTCCAGGTCGTCCATGGAGGGGGGCGTTTCCATATAGCTTAAAAACTCGTCCAGCTCCTCTTCCTTTTGTACGCCCCAGATGGGCAGGGCGTTTTCAAAGCTGGCCTGCCAGGCATAGGCTGCGGCGGAATTGGTGAGCAGCCCGCCGGAAAGGCCCTTCATGGAAATGAAGCCCACATTGTTTTCCCGGCAAAGCTCCACCAGGGCGATATCCTTGTCTGAGGCAAGGTAGCAGAAGGGAAATTGCAGGGTATCGTACAGGCCGGAGCGCACAGCCTCCTCCGCTACGTGCAGCCGGTGATTGGTCAGGCCGATAAAGCGGATCTTCCCCTGGGTCTTCGCTTCCTGCATGGCTTCGTACAGACCGGTGCCGTCTTCCGGCTTCGGGCAGAAGGAGGGGTTATGAAACTGGTAGAGATCAAGATAGTCGGTTTTCAGAAGCCGCAGGCTGGTATGCAGCTGTTCCCAAAAGCCCTCCACGGTGGTGGACATGGTTTTTGTGGCAAGAAAAATTTGATTTCGCACATCGGAAAGGGCCATCCCGATTTTTTCCTCGCTGTCGCTGTAAGCTCTGGCGGTGTCAAAGAAGGTCACTCCGGCGTCAAAGGCCTTGCGCAGAAGCTTGCCGGCGTATTCCGGGCTGACCCGCTGAATGGGCAGGCATCCGAAAGCATTTTTACTGACTGTGATCCCGGTTCTTCCCAAGGTGACTGTTTGCATATCCCATGTTCCTTTCCTACGGCTCTTACCGTTTTTTGCTAATAAAAGTATTGCAGGAAGCGAGCTGCTTGTCAAGCGCTTTTTCCCTTTGGTATTGTGAAATAATCAAGGTTTTATGAAAAGTATACAAACGGTGATTTTCACCTTGACTTTTACAAAGAGTTGGAGTATACTCTACAGTAGATTTTAGGTGTTCCCCGAAATTGAAATTTTTGGAAGAAAGGTACTGAGGAAAATGAAGAAAACCGTAATTCGCGCTTTGGCACTTGTGCTGCTGGCCGCCTGTTTGCTGTCTCTGGCTGCCTGCGGCGGAAAGTTTGCTACAGTGGAGGATTTTGTAAAGTCCGACACCATGCAGAAGCAGCTGGACGAAATGAAGGCCGAGCTCGGTGACCAGGCGGATTCTCTGGAGGTTACCGGAGAAGGCAATAAGCTGATCTACACCTTTACCGTCCCGCTGAATGGGCAGGACGCCGAGGCTATGGGCGCCGCGCTGGAGGGCGCTCTGGATTCCGCTTCCGGCACCTTTGAGACCGTCGCGGGCTCCCTGAAGGACGCTGTTAAGGTAGAAAATCCTGTGGTTGTAGTTATTTATCTGGCGGACGACGGCACAGAGCTGTGCTCCAAGGAGTTTGCCGCGAAGTAAGCAAAACAGAAAAATCTTCCGGAGGGGGCCGCTTTCAAAGGGGTCTCCTTTTGTCTTTCTTCGGACAAAGGAACAGTTCGGAAAAATTCTTTGGATAGAGAAAGGTTGAATGCTGTGAAAAAGAATCTCATTGGTGTGTTTGCCTGCGCACTGCTTGTAGCGTGCCTGTTATCTCTAGCCGCCTGCAGCTCTGGGAAATCCTCCGGTTCCTCTCTCGCTTCTTCTACCGGAAGTTCCGGCGCTGCCACCGGGAATACCAGCAGCGGGGAGATCTCTTCTGCGGTCTCTGCCGCCGGCGGCCGTACAGAAACCGGCAAATATGCCACAGTAAAGGATTTTGTCGATTCCGATCTGATGCAGAGCCAGCTGAAAACCATGAAGGAGCAGCTTGGCGGCGGAAACGGCCTGGAAGTGAATGTGGCCGGAGAGGAAAACAAGATGGTCTTCACCTTTCTCTATGAACTGGGAGACCGGGACGTGAAAACAGTTTCCGCTGAGCTGGAAACTGCCATGGTAAGCATGGAAAAGAGCTTTGAACTAACAGCGGCTTCCTTAAAGGAGGCCGTGGAAGCTGAAAATCCCGTTGTGGTGGTCACCTGTGTGGCAGAGGACGGCACAGAGCTTTATTCCAAGGAATTTTCCGCGAAAGAATAAGGGCAGATAGTTGCCTTAAAAAAGGACGGGCCGCGTTTGGCGGGGCCGTCCTTTTTGCATGCCCTTGACAGTCCCGCACAATTTAGGGCTTACAAAGCGGTGCTGACTTTACAAATTCTCTTTCCCGGCGTATAATTTTTTTATTTGACAGGGGGAGAAGTGTTTATGATCACTACTTTTTATGACCACGCGCTGGAGATCTCCCGGCAGGAAAAAGTTTCCATGGCGGAGGCGCTGCGGGAAATCAGAGACCTGGGGATCGAGGGGGTGGAGGTTTCGGAAAACAAGCTTCTTGGCAGGGAGGACGAGCTGGGAAATGAGCTTGCCTGTGCCGGGCTGTGTATTTCCAGCATTCCCGCCTATTTTGATTTTGGCCGGGACACAGAGGTGATAAAGCAGGCGGAGCCCACTCTGGAGGCAGCCAGGTTCCTGGGGATAAAAAGGCTTTTGGTGATTCCCGGCTTTTTTCGTCAGGAAGATGGGGAAGAGGAGCGGGAACGCCAGGTGGAGCGCATGATCTCCTGCGTCAATCAACTGGCGGAACTGGCCGCGAGCTATGGGGTCTCTCTGATCCTGGAGGATTACGATAATTCCCTGGCCCCCTTTTCCACCCTGCAGGGTGTGAAACGGTTTTTGGAAGGCTGCCCCGGCCTTTCCTGCTGCTTTGATACCGGAAATTTTGCCTTTTCCGGGGAGGAAGAGCTTTCCGCCTATGAAGCTCTGAAGGACAGAATCGCTTATGTTCACCTGAAGGATCGGGCCTATGCCGCTGTCAGTGGAGAAGCGCCCTCTATTTCTGTGGACGGAAAAGCCCTGTACCCCTGTCCTGTAGGAAGCGGAGAGCTGAAACTTTCCGAGATCCTTTCCCGCCTGAAGCGGGACGGTTATCGGGGAAATTTTGCCCTGGAGCATTACGGCGCAAAAGAGATGCTTTCCTACTTAAGGCGCTCCGCCGCCTGGCTGAAGGAACAGCTGTAAATGAGCTTTGCCGAATTCATTTCCGCCTGCGAGCAGGCAGAAGATATTCACATCAGCCACGTGATTCTTACCGGAAGGGAAAAGCGGCTGGGGGAATACCGCCAAGAGCCTTACCCGGAAAACGGCTTGCGGCTCCTGTTTTCCATGACGAAATCCTTTGCCTCCCTGGCTGTGGGCATTGCCTGGGATCGGGGGCTTTTGGGGCTGGACGACCGGATCACGGATTGGTTTCGGGAAGAACTGCCGGAGAGTCCTCACCCCAATCTGCGAAAAATCAAGGTGCGCCACCTGCTTTCCATGACCTCCGGGCTTCACGAAAACACCTATGACGGGCTTTTTCCGCAAAAGGACTGGATACGGGCTTTCCTGGCCCAGGAATTTCCCCACGAGCCGGGCTTTTATTACCGTTACAGCACCCATGGTTCTCATATGCTTTCCGCCCTGGTGCAAAAGGCGGCGGGAGAAAGCTTGGAGGAGTTTTTGAATAAAGAGTTGTTTTTTCCATTGGAAATTCGGGAAGCCCGATGGGAACATGCCCCGGAGGGCCTCATTGCGGGCGGCATGGGGCTGCGGCTGTATCCTGCCTCCCTGGAAAAAATTGCCCGGCTGCTGCTGAACGAGGGCTCTTGGAAGGGCAAGCAGCTGATCTCCCGGGAATATCTGGCCCACGCCGTGTTCCCTCAGGCCTTTAAGCAGGAGGCGGCGGAGGAAAAGCGTCCCTTTTCCGGGAACTCTTATGGATTTCAATTTCACCTGGGGCCCGGCGGCGTTTACCGTATGGACGGGGCCTTCGGGCAGCTTTGTCTCCTTGCCCCGAAGCAGGGCCTGGGCCTGGTGGCGCTGTCTCAAAACAGCAAAACAAAGCATTTGCTGGAGCTTGCCCACCGCCATTTGCTTTCCGGGAAAAGTAAGGAAAAAGAGACGATTCTGGAAAACTCTTCCCTGAAAACAAGAGGGGAAAAGCGCTTTTCCGAAAAAAGCTTCTCCTGCGGAGAAAATCCGCTGGGGATCGTCTCCGTTTCTTTTTCAGAGCCGGGGCAGGCGACGCTCCGGTACGCCGACGGTTCCCAAAGCGGGCTTTGTTACAGGGCGGATCACTGGACGGAAGGCCGCTCCCGCTTTGTGTGGGATCTGGAATGGGGCGAGCAGCCCCACGCCGTCTTTCCCCTGACTATGGAGCAGGACCGCCTGGAGCTGGAGGTGCGTTATCTGGAAACGCCCTATATCACCCGCTATGCCTTTTACCGGGAAGGGGAAAAAACAAAGCTGCGCTTTTCCCAAAACGCCGGGTTTACGCTGTCAGATTTTGTGGCAGAGCTCAGGGAAAATAATGAGCAATTAGAAATTAGAAATGAGTAATTTTTGGGCGGAGTTCGATAAGATTGGAATTTATCAAACCGACGAATCGCAATAACTCTTGCCTCCCCTGAAAGGGGAGGTGGCGCGGCGAAGCCGTGACGGAGGGGTTATAGGCACTGATGGATCATATGAAACTTATATTTTCTACTTCACCACCACGGAACCCCTCAGTCAGCCTGCGGCTGACAGCTTTCTACGCTTTCGCTTCGGTCGGTGCTGGACGTGCCCCACCGGGGCACAGCACCCCTTTCAGGGGAGCCAAGGGTGTGTGCTAAACTATAATTTAGTGATTATCCGCCTACTTTCCTCTTTGTCATTACTGAACAGACAAGCACAAAAAGCTATAGCTTTTTAACCTTGCTTTCTCGGTGAAGAATCTCGTCCTTTGTTCTTTTGCCTTGGAATTAAGGGCGAGATTCTTCGCCGGGAAAGCGGAGCTTACTCCGCTTTTTGCTCAGTAATGACAAAAGAGGCTTGTTCTTCTCTAACGACTAATATACTGTAGGGACCGACATCCTTGGCGGTCCGCGGGTTTTGTACGTAACCTGCGGACTGTCCGAAGACCGGTCCCTACAGTATATCTGTCCTTAAAATTGTTCATTGCTCACTGCTAATTCTTATAAACCAGCCCTTCTATCAATCGTTTACAGCTGCTCTGCAGCCAGCTGATATTTTCTTCCTGAAGCACGGTGTCCCGCTTTGTGTGGATACGGCTCAGGTACAGGCCGCAGAGCTTGCTTTTCCGAAAGGCCGCCATGGCGGTGTAGCAGGGAAAGCCCAGCTGGTCGGAGGGGTAAAGCGTGGAGGAGGATTTTTCCCAAAGCACGGTTTTCCCCGGAGGGATCTCCTGCTGGAAGGCCTCCCGCAGGGCGGGCTCCCAAAGGCTTCGCGCGGTTTTGTTCAGGATCATCATCAGATGGTCTCCATCGGAAACGCAGTCCAAATTCAAAAGCAGCGTTTCCGGCATTTCTTTTTTATGCCGCTTCAAAAACAGGCGGGAGCCAAACAGCCCCAGCTCTTCGTTGTCGAAAAAGACAAAGGCCGCTTTTTCCCGCTGCTCCTCCGTAAGAGAAGCGTAGACCTCGCAGAGGGAGATCACGCCGGAGGTGTTGTCGTTCACTGTATGGGGATTGGGCTTTCCGGCAAAAAACAGCAGAAAGAGAAGTAAAGCAGAGGCAAGGCTGCCGAAATAGGCAACCAGAAAAATGTGGGTCAGCCTCATTAGAAGAAAGGATACGCCGCCCGCCACAAGAAAGAAAAACACGCACAAAAGCAGATTGTAAAGCACATAGAGAGGAATGTTTTTCGGGGTAAGAAAATTGGGAACAGGCAAGGTAGTGCAGGTATCATAGTGGGCGGAAAATACGACCCGGGCGTGATCCGGATCACCTAAAACCAGGTTGTTGCTGCGAACCAGCCTTCCCCCGGTTTCTTCGGAAAGCCCCGGCAATTTCGCTTTCGAAAATTCCCGGAAGGCAGCCTTTTGCTTTTTGGTGTTTCTCACCTGGTATCGTTCCAGGATTTCCTGAGAAAGCTCTGTCATTTGATATCCTCTCCTTTAGCGTGTGTTTGCCGTTTCCAGGTGCTTCAGCTCCTTGGAGTACAGCCGGAGAAAGAAGAAAATACTTGCCGCCAGAGACACGGTTTCCGCAATGGGAAAGGCCCACCATACGGCGCTCACATCACCTACCAGAGCTGCCAGCAGCCATGCCACGGGCACCAGCACAAGGAGCTGGCGCATCAAAGAAATGATCAGGCTGTAGATTCCTCTGCCCACGGATTGGAACAGGGTAGAGGTCACAATGCCCAAGGCGGCAAACAGGAAGCAGGTACAAATGGTGCGCAGAGCGGGAACGCCGATCTCCAAAAGCTTCGCGGAGGCGCTGAAGATCCCCAAAAGCTGCTCCGGCAGCAGTAAAAAGACAAGCATTCCCGCCGTCATAATGACAAGGGCGATAATACACCCCTGCTTCAGCGCGGAAAGCATTCTGTGCTTGTTTCTTGCTCCATAGTTGTAGCCCAGTATGGGAAGAAGCCCCTGAGTCAGGCCGAACACGGGCATAAATACAAAGGATTGCAGCTTGAAATACAGGCCGAACACGGTATAGGCCTCTGTGGAAAAACCGGAAAGAATGCCGTTCATCGCCATGTTCATTATCGTGCCGATGGCTTGCATCACAATGGCAGGCAGGCCTACGGCGTAAATATCCCGAATGGTACGAAGACTCAGGCGAAAACCCCTGAAGCTGATCTTGATCTCATGTTTTCCGAAGGCCATCACCAGAATACATACGATCATGGAGACGATCTGTCCGGCCACCGTGGCCACCGCCGCGCCGGCCACACCCATGGCGGGCATGCCGAAATAGCCGAAGATAAAAATAGGATCCAGGGCGATATTGGTAATGGCGCCCACCAGCTGGAACACCATGGGCCAGATCATATTGCCCGTGGCCTGCAAGGTTTTTTCCAGCATCACGGAAATAAAGCAGCCGAAGGAGAAAATGCAGCAGATGGAAATGTATTGGTCGCCCATAGCCACGATCTCCTGATCAGACTCAAACATCTGAAAGAAGGGGGTGGTGAAAAAAGCGCCGTATACGGCGAATAGCAAGGAAGTGGCAATGCCCAGCAGCAGGCCGTGGGCCGCCGCCGAGCCGGCTTCTTCTTTGCGCCCCTGTCCCAGCCGCCGGGAGATCAGGGAAGTAACGCCCACCGCTGTGCCTACCGCAAAGGCGATCTGCAGATTTTGAATGGGAAAAGCCAGGGAAACGGCGGAAAGGGCCTTTTGGCTCAGCTGGGAAACAAAGTAGCTGTCTACAATGTTGTAAAGGGCCTGCACCAGCATGGAAAACATGGCGGGCAGTGCCATGGAGAGGATCAGGGGCAGCATGGGGGCTGTGCCCATTTTGTTTTGGGCCTGTGCTGTATTGCTCATAAAATCATCCTTTCTAAGTGTGTGCCGCCATCGTCCCGAAAAAGGCTTTGCGGCGCAGAGAAATCTTTTGAAAATTTCAAACAAAACTGTTTTTTTGTAAGCGCGGAACACGCCGGCTGAAATGATCATACCGAATCATTTTAGCACAAATCGACCGGTTTTTCAATCACAGAAAAGCGGTGCGCATAAATTTCCGCCGCAGGGTTACAATAAGGACGACCTGAAAATTTCAAGGGGATCTCTAATTTTGCGGAAGCGGAGAGTTTTGCCGTTTCCAGGCAGGTTTTTTAGAGGTTTCCTCAAGTAAAGAGGTAGAACAGTATGACGGTATTGGATCGTATCGCTTTAGCTCTTGCTATCATCGGCGGAATCAACTGGGGCCTGGTGGGCATTTTTCAGTTTGACCTGGTGGCCTGGATTTGCGGCGGACAGGGCTCTGTGATCGCCCGGATCATTTACGTGATCATAGCCATCGCCGCCCTGTGGTGCATTGCCCTGTTGTTCCGTGACGACAGAGAAAGAGCATAGCCATTTGTAAAATGCCAGCGGGCGGCGATAGGCTGCCCGCTGGCATTTTTTCTATCTGAAACAACTCCTAATATCGAGGTGAAATGATGAAAAGAAAGGCATATGCCGTATTTTTTTTGCTTCTGCTCTTATTTGGAGCCGCCTGCTTTTCCATTGTGAGCATTTCCGGCAGCGCGGAATATGTAGCGGCAGCGGAAGGGCAAAGCGTTTATCAACTGGACGTGGCCCAAACAAGAGGAGCTATTTACGATTGCCAGCTTCGTCCGTTGGTGGGGGAAAAGAGAAAGTGGATAGCGGCAATAGCACCGACCATAGAGGCCATCGGCGCGCTGGAAAAGGCCACCGGCGGCGAATACCGGCAGCGGCTGGCCCTGGCCCTGAAGGACGGTAAGCCCATTCTGATGGAGCTGGAGCGCAGCCTGGAAAATCCCTGTATCGATCTGTTCAATGTGCCGCAACGGTATCAGGAGGATCAGCTGGCCCCCCATGTGATCGGTTATTTGGACAGCATGGGAAGCGGGGTAAGCGGCATAGAGCTTGCCATGAACGATGTGTTGGAAAGCCATGCGGGAAAGGCCACTGTCTATTATCAGGTAGACGCACTGGGCCGGGTGGTAGCCGGGGGAGACCGGCAGGTGGCGGATTCCCTGCGGGAATCCCGGGGCGGTATTGCTCTGACCCTGGACAGCGACCTGCAAAGAGAAGTACAGAAGGCCTCCGAGCCCTTAAAAAAGGGCGCGGTAGTGATAACAGAGGTGCCGAATTGTGAAATTCGCGCGCTTGTGAGCCTGCCAAGCTATTCACCCACCGATTTGGGAGCCGCCGCGGAAGACCCGGACGGGCCGCTGGTGAACAGGGCCTTTTGCGCCTATGCACCCGGCTCTGTCTTTAAGCTTGTGGGGGCGGCCGCAAAGCTGGAAAATGGTGGGAGCGCCAAAGAAAGCTTTGAATGCACCGGTGTGGTAAATGCCGGAGGCATGCTGTTTCATTGCTTCGATGGTATGGCTCACGGTAAGGTGGATCTGAAAGGCGCTTTGGAGCAGTCCTGTAACTGTTATTTTATCAACAGCGGCAGAAGTTTGGGTGGACAAAATATTCTGAATATGGCCTATAATCTGGGGCTGGGGGCGGAACAGGAGTTTGGGCGCGGCCTGTTTTCCGAGGCTGGACGGCTGCCGGAGGCGGCTTCTCTGGAAAACGCCAGGGCCCTGGCAAATTTTTCCTTTGGGCAAGGGGAACTGACCGTTACCCCGGTGCAGATGTGCGGTGTGGTAAACGCCATCGCTTCCGGCGGCACTTACCGTTCTCCAAAGCTCATTGCGGGAACGGTAAACAGCGAGCTGAGGATGACGGAAACACAATCTATTGCGGATAAGACCCTGCGGGTGATGTCTGTTTCCACGGCGGAGACCATAAGGAACAGTATGGAGGGGGCGGTAAAGGAGGGCACCGCCAAGCCTGGCGCTCCCAAAAACTGCACGGCGGGGATCAAAACAGGCACTGCCCAAACGGGCGTGTACCAGGGAAAGGAAGAGCTGCTCCATTTCTGGTACTGCGGCTATGTCTGCGATGAAACCGGCCCCCGCTACTGCGTTACCGTGCTGCGGGAATCCGCTGTGGACGATCTGGGAGTCACTGCCAGAGTATTTCGCGCCGTTGCGGAATACCTGGGAAAAAGAATGGCGGAGGGGTAAAAAGTCCTTATATTAAGAGCCTGTCCCAAAATAATCTGCACACATCTTGCTCGCATATTTTCAACCGTACATCGTTGGTTTTCCTTGCCGGGCGACAGCCCGCCTGCGAAAAACCGCCTTGTCTGGCTGAAAATCTGACGGTGCAGTCTGCGCACGTCTTATTTCGGGATAGGCTCTAAGGCTTTTTCACTATCTCCTCTAACTTCTGATCTTTCGAAAATCAATCCTGCCTTTTCGTGAGAAATGAAGAGTGAAGAAGTAAAAACCGGCAAGCCTCTTTTGAGACTTTCCGGTTTTGTGTTTAAGGAGCACTGTATAGATGGCCGGCTCAGGGTAACTCTCGCCCCGTCTGTGGGCGGCAATTTCAATCTTCCCGAAAGGATGCGATACCTCTTCACCTTTCACTATTACTTCTTACCTCCAAAAATCGACCCTGGAAATAGTGAAGAAGGAAAATTGAACGTGAAGAAATAAAAATCGAAGTACTTCTGTCGAAGCACGTCGATTTTTGGTAAGAGTGTTCATAACGGATTTACTTAAAACAAGCAATCGGCAGGGGCACGCATTTTCAATTCGCACATTGCAGACGGCGAAGCGGCAGAGCTTGACGGAAGCTCTGAAAGCCGCCGATATTGATATGATGATGCGGGTGAGTTGCATAATCCTTTCTTCATTAGCCCTCACACTTCCTAATTCTACCAACAGTTGAACCTTTCCTCGAATTCGCCGACGAAGTTATACCCTGCCGTTCCATTTGTGCTATACTGATTTTGAAAGGGGCGGTCAACATGGGGAACCAGATTGGCAAAAATATACATTTCTTACGCAAGCAGCAAGGACTGACCCAAGAAGAACTGGCAGACCTGGTGAAGGTGACCTTCCAGGCTGTGTCGAAATGGGAGAATGGGAACTCGCTTCCGGATGTTTCCACTTTGCCGCTGCTGGCCAATGTGCTGCACTGCAGTATCGACCGGCTGATGGGCTACGCGGCGGAGCAGAAACGCATTACGGATTATGAAGACCGCTATAAGGCAGACGGGTATTACTGGGGTGTGCAGCCCTCACAGATGTGCTATGAAGTGATGAAGCTGCGGCCGCCGGTGAGGCCCCTGCGCCTGCTGGACGTAGCCTGCGGGGAAGGGAAAAACGCGGTGTTTTTCGCCCGTAGCGGCTACAGTGTCACGGCTTTCGACGCGGCGCGGCTGGGGCTGGACAAGGCGGAGCGTCTGGCGGAGAAGGCTCGTGTGGAAATCAACTTCTTTCAGGCCGATATGCGCGATTTCCGTTTGGACAGCGAGTTTGACATCGTGTTTTGCTCCGGCTCCCTCCATTATATCCCCCAAGAGCTGCGGCGGGATATTCTGGAGAATTACCAAGGCCATACAGCCGAGTCTGGGCTCCACGCGCTGAATGTCTTTGTTCGCAAGCCTTTTCTCGTCACAGGATCCGACCGGCGGGAGGGCCGCTATAAGTGGGTATCCGGGGAGCTTTTCTCTTATTATGCCGACTGGCTCATTTCTCACTGCGAGGAGAAAATTTTCGACTGCATGAGCGGCGGTTCTCCCCACAGGCACTGTATGGACACCCTGTACGCCGTCAAGCAGACTGACGTGATTTGAATGACAAAAGGAGTAGCATATGAAAAAAATCATTTCCGGCAAGGTAAGAGAAGTCTACGAAGTAGGAGAAGGCCGGCTGGCTATCGTAGCGACTGATAGGATTTCCGCTTTTGACGTTATTTTGGGGTCCGTCATCAAGGATAAAGGAATCGCGCTTACGCAGATATCCAATTTCTGGTTCGACTTTACCCGCCATATCGTGCCGAACCACATTCTCTCAGCAAGCCAGCCCAATGTGCCCGCAGCCTATGAGAAGCGCACAATTCTGGTCAAAAAGCTCAATATGATTCCTTACGAATTCATCGTACGGGGGTATATGTTTGGCAGCTTGTGGAAAGAGCACCAGATGTTTGGCAATTATCACGGAAAGAAGTATCAGCTGGCGGAAAAGCTGACGGAGCCTGTCTTGACTCCCCAAGCAAAGAACGGCGCGGGGCACGATGAAAACATATCCATGGAAAGACTGCGGCAGGAGCTAGGGTTGGAGGAGGCGGAAAAGATCCGTAACATCTGTATGATGCTCTACAAAACCTGTGCGGCGCACGCTTTACAAAAGGGAATTCTCCTTGCGGATACGAAGTTTGAATTTGGGTATGACAGTAACGGTACGCTCACCTTGGCAGATGAAATCTTTACCCCGGACTCCAGCCGGTTTTGGGCAGTGGAGGAGTATCGAACCGGTGTTTCGCCGAAGTGCTTCGATAAACAGTTTGTGCGTGACTGGCTTATAGACCATGGGCTGGATGGCGCAGAACCCGGGCCGGAGCTGCCGGAAGAAGTCGTTTTGGCAACGGAAGAGCTTTACAAGGAGTGTTTCCGGCGGCTTACGGGGAAGCTGGAATACTAACTGGGGTTTGTGCTTGCCAAAAATCTTTGCAGGCAAATAATTTGTCTTGCATAAAGCGAAAGCAGGACAGGACGGCGAGACTTTCGTTCTTGCTTAACGTGAAGAGGTGTTAGAACTCGGTGTGTTTCACGGCAACTATCCGCGAAAAAAGAGAAGTCCTCAAAGCTGTACGCTTTGAGGACTTCTCTTTTTGGCCCTAATGTGCTAAAAGGCGCCGCTAAAACGCGGGCAAAAAGGTACGCGCACCCACAAACATAGGTGCGCGTGCTGGCGCAGCGTCACGCTGCTGTGTCACCACTGCAATTCAGATATCTGAAACTGGTTTCAAGTCAAGAATATTGAACTCATGCGGCTTTGGGGAGCTTGTTCCACCGTGTGCTGCAAAGAAGATGCCCTTGCCCGCAAAAAATTGGTCGCGCCGTCGGAGCGTTGTGAACGCATTTATAAGTGAACAGCGGAGACAAGCGTGATTTTTTGCGGAGAGGGAGAAGCTGTCCGGTGGACAGCGTTCTGACCCGGCCGAGCCGATAGGCGAGAGGTAGCAGCCCGAAAAGCGAAGCCGCGGATTTCAAAATGAAAGCCGCAGCGAGCCACCAGGGCTCGCTGCGGCTTGGCGCCGGTATCACAAAGCAGCCTCGTGCCGCTCGGCTGCTTTGCCGGAGTTTACGCATAGCGGAAACTCCTATCCGTTCACAACAGACAAGGGACAGGGCTTGAACAAGGACTTCACGGCGTTCGCCCTTGATGGCTTGCCGCTCTGCCCTAAAAACACGTCACTGGCGCATTTTCTAAACGGTCAGGTCTCGCCTGTCGGCTCGGTCAATTCGCGGCAGCGTCCCGGTGGGACGCGCTCACCCTTCTCAGGTTCAAATCCTGTGAAAGCCGTATAGTAATACAAAAAGAGACCCTGAAAGGGTCTCTTTTTGTATTATGTAATAGCGGAACACTATAGATACTATCGAAAAGGCAGAATTAACTTTAGCGATAAATCACTTATTTACCACACATCTGAAATGTGTCCCTTGAAGGTTATCCCTGTTTGCTTTTCTATTTCTTTAATAGGTTGTCTAAAAGACTCACGGAAAGTTTTCATTGCTGTGTCAAATCTTAAATCTCCCCATCTATCTTTATTTTTATATATGAGATGAGGATAATCTGTTTCATTAATATTATTAAGGAAATCATTACATCCACTAATCATTTGCCGAATGCTGTTGAGATTATTCTCAGAAAATGGAATATCTTTTGTTGCTTCTACTAATACGGATTTTATCTCTAACACAGAATTGATGCAACCGTCTACAACTTCCATTGACATTGGGTTAGTCAAAATTCGTTTAGACTCTAAATAGAAAAACAGATATTGAATCCGATCCTTTTCCGTAACACATTTTTCCCATGAGATTCCGCCTATCGGTATGCTAACTCCATTTAATCTGTACCCCATTCAAGTCCTCTCCCAACACAATACTTTATACTGGATACCAGTTTTGCCAAATGGTTTTTATTTTTAAATTATACCATAGTCGCTGTACTTGGGCAACAATATGTCTATAATTTTGAGAATATTTATAAATCTATTTTATCGAGAAGTAGTGTCTAAGTAGCTGCTTTGCATAGAAATATTAGTTTTGCGTTTTAGGAGTTTTGGAAAAGCCATACTCTAATATGAAAAAGCGGAAAGTCCCATATATCAAGGCTTTCCGAATATGACAAGTCCCGCTTTTCGATAAAATGGTTCGAAAAGCGGGACTCATTCACTCTGGTGCAGGTGACAGGACTTGAACCTGCATGAACTTGCGCTCATATGGACCTGAACCATACGCGTCTGCCAATTCCGCCACACCTGCACATATGTCCCACATTTTTACACGGGTGGAACCCCCGAGGCGGGCAACTAAGCTGATCCGCAAACACCCACTTTTGAGTGCTTGACTATTATAGCACCCGTTGGGCGGGTTGTCAAGAACAGATTTTGGGAAAATTTTGTACTTTTTCCTGCTTTACTCCTGCGGAAATCTGTTGACAAGCAAGGATAAAGTGGTATAATATTGTAAAAACTTGTGAAAAGTTGGAATTTGCAATATTGCGTGCCGACCTTGAAGAAAAAAGCCGGGCGCATTGCGGGAAGGGGAGAGTGTATTGCTTACCAGCCAGCGAAGGGAAAGGATCGCGGCTCTGGTGGAAAAGGAGTCGGCGGTAACGGTGGCAAGGCTGCTGGAGCTGTTTGATGTGTCCGCAGAGACGATCCGAAAGGATCTCCTGTATTTGGAGCAGTGTGACAGACTCCTTCGTGTGCACGGCGGGGCGGTATCCAGAGGCAGCGCTCAGCCGTTTCACGATTTTGACAGCCGGGCGGAGGAGCGCAGACCGGAAAAGCGGGAGCTTGCGGCCCTGGCCCTGGGTCTTGTGCGGGAGTACGATATCATCGGTATTGACGCGGGCACCACAGCTATTGAATTTGCGGAAGCGCTGACGGAGCGGTTTCGGCGCCTTACGATCGTGACCTATTCCATGGACGTTTTTGAACGGGTGCGGAGGGGCCGGGACTTTCAAGTGCTTCTTTGCGGCGGCAGCTACAGCAGGGAGGAGCGGGTGTTCTGCGGAGCTTTTGCCTCTGAAATGCTGGAAAACGTGCATTTGCAAAAATCCTTCCTGTTTCCCTCCGCGGTGTCTCTGAAAAACGGCGTGTGCGATTATTGCCCGGAAATTCTGGAGCTGCAAAGGAAGCTGGTGAAGCACAGCGACCAGGCTATTGTGCTGGCGGACAGCAGCAAATATGAAAAAAATGCCCTGTACAAGATCTGCGACATGACGCCAAAGCACATTTATCTCAGCGATTCCGCTCTGTCAGAAAGCATGAAGGAGATATACGCGGCCAACCAGTGCCGTGTGATAACAAGAAAGGGTGATTTGAATGAAGGTATTGTTGATTCTAAGTGACGGTATGCGGCCCGACGCGGCGGAGGGGCACCCTGCCGTGCGCTATTTGCGGGAACACGGAACCTATTGCATGAATTCCCGCACAGTGATGCCCTCGGTCACGCTGCCCTGCCATATGTCTCTGTTCCACAGCGTTGATCCGGAGCGCCACGGGATCACCACCAACACCTATGTGCCCCAGGTACGGCCCATTGCCGGGCTGTTCGACTGCCTGGCCGCGAAGGGAAAGAAATGCGCCATGTTCTATAACTGGGAGGAGCTGCGGGACCTGGGCCGCCCGGGAAGCCTGTCCCGCAGTGTGTTCGTGTCCGGAGAGGCTTACGGGTACGGCGCCGCCTGCCGGGAATGCACGGAAAGCGCCAAGGCCGCCCTGAAAAACGGCGAGATCGATTTCGCGTTTCTGTATCTCGGCTGGCCGGACGCGGCGGGCCACGGTCACGGCTGGATGGGGAAGGAATATCTGGCCGCCCTGAACCAGTGCTGCGATATGACAGGGGAGCTGATCGAAGCATTGGGAGACGAGTACGCTGTGATTTACACGGCGGATCACGGCGGGCACGGCAGGTCCCACGGCACAGAGCAGCCGGAGGATATGACGATCCCCATTTTCTGCCTGGGAAAGCCCTTTGAGGCGGGAAAAGCGGTAGAGGGCCTCACCATTCAGGATATCGCGCCCACGATTGCCTCCCTGCTGGGGGTGGAGGCTCCGGCAGAGTGGGAAGGCAGGGTGATCCGGTGAAGGAGGGAAAAGCCGCGATTAAAGGCGCGGGGCTCCTGGTCTGGGCGCCGATCCTTTTCTGCTGGCTTGCCTATACCTCCGCCTATTTGGGGCGCTACAGCTACAGCTCCAACATTACGGGATTTCTGCGTGAACTCGGCGTTAGCCATGGAGATACGGGCCTGGTGACCACCTGCTTTTTCTTCGCCTACGGCGCGGGGCAGGTGATAAACGGCCTGCTGTGCAGGCGCTACCGCGCGAAGTATATGATCCCGCTGGCCCTGCTTGTGTCCTCCTTGCTGAATCTGGCTGTGCTTTTGGGCGTTCCCTTTTCCTGGATGAAATATTTGTGGCTCTTAAACGGCGCGGTGCAGTCGATCCTGTGGCCCACGCTGATCTCTGTTCTTTCCCGAACGCTTCAGAAAAAGGATCTGACAAAGGCCGTTGTGGCCATGAGCACCACCGTGCCTGTGGGCACGTTCCTCATTTACGGGCTCAGCGCCCTGTTGGCGATCTCCGGGGGATATCGTTTTTCCTTTCTGGCCGCGTCAGTGCTGATGCTGGTTTCCGCGGTCGTTTGGTTCCTTTTCTATGAAAAGGTGTTTCAGGCGGAGAGGGAGGAAAGCGGCAATTTGCCGTCCTCTGCGGCGGCTTCCGCTTCCCGGGGCATCGCCGGCGGCGCGCTGGCGGCCGTGATCGCACTGGGCGTGTTCGCCGTAGCGAACAACCTGGTAAAGGACGGCCTTACCACCTGGGTGCCCTCTATTCTGAAGGAAAAATTTGGTTTGCCGGAAAGCCTTTCCATTTTTTTAACGCTGCTTCTGCCCCTGCTGGGGCTGCTGGGCGCTATCTGCAATACCGCGCTGCAAAAAAAGATATCCTCCCTGGTGTTCCTTTCCGGGGTGTGGTTTCTGCTGACCGCCCTGTGCATGGGACTGGTGCTGCTGTTTGTGGATACCGGCCTGTGGGCCGTTGTGCTGGCGGCCTTTGGCTGCACCTCGCTGTTTATGCACGCTGTGAACAATGTGATCACCAGTATGGCGCCCCTCTACCTGCGGGAACAGATAGATTCCGGTCTGCTGGCGGGTCTTCTCAATGGCTGCTGTTACATTGGCAGCGCCCTCAGCTCCTATGGATTGGGAGCTTTGGCGGATCATTTCGGCTGGAACGGCGTATTTTTAACACTGCTATGGATCAGCTGTGTCCCGGTGGGGATTGCCGCAATATTCAGCCTGTTTTCGCGGAAAAGCATCTCCGGTGGAACAGTGCTTTAAAAAGAAGCTGCCGGAAGAATTCGAGAGCCTGCTTTCCTTTTTGGGAAAGCAGGCTCTCATTCCTTCATCTCTCGAAACGCGCCGGGCGATATTCCGTACATTCGCTTAAAGGCCCGGGTGAAGCTGTGGGCGTGGCTGTAGCCCGTCTTTTTGGCGATCTCAGACACAAGCTCTCCCTGCAAAAGAAGGCGGCAGGCCTCCTTCATTCTGAAATCCAGAATATATTCGGAAAAAGTGATCCCCATCTGCCTGTGAAAAAGCTCGCTGTAGTACTGATAGCTGAGGCCAAGCTTGTCCGCCAGCAGCGTCATGTCCAGGCCGGCGTCGCCGTAATGGCTTTCGATATAGGAGACGCGCCACTGAATGGGGTCTCTTTTTCGGCTGCCTGCCGCCCGGCTTTTTGCGGCGATCAGCTCTTTGAGCAAGGCCTTGATAGAGCTTTGCCAGCCCTGTTTCCGGTGGGGGCGCGAATACCCTTGCAACGGCTTGCCGGTAAGCCCGGCAAGGTCCTTCAGAAGGCCCTGCCGGACGCGATCCATAGATACGGCAAACGCGAACTCTTCCAGGGTTCCATGCCGCGCCGCGATATCGGCGAGAAGCTGGTCGATATTTGACTCGGTTACAGTCATGGCCTGCGTAAGGGTTTCTCTGACCACAAGGCTCAGCGCTTCGGCGCAATGCTCCGGCGCCTCGTAAAAAACAGTTTTCTTTTCCTCCCAAACCCACTGAAGGGAAAGAGCGTATTTTGCCTGCCGGGCAAGCTCCGCCGCATTGCCGCCGGCCAGGCTGACGCCGCAGGGCTTCCCCAGCTGATCCGCCAGCCGGAGAAGTCCGTTTTTGTCCTCAGGGGAAGGCCGCGCGGCGGGACAGGCGAACAGGGACTGCCCGTTTAAGCGCCTGTAGACCCAAAACCCAGGGGCCGTAAGCTCCTGAAAGACGCTTTCCTCCCAGACCATGAAATAGCCGCCGTTTCCCGGATAGCCCGGCGTGCCCTGAAAAATTTCCTCCAGAGTCTTATCCCCGGAAAGCACCGCTCCGGAAATGATCGTATCCAAAAGGGCTCGCGATTGATGCTGGTCAGACTGATATTCCTGGATGATCTCCAGCAGGGAAGCCCGCATTTCTTCCTCATTGACAGGCTTCAGCCAGTAGTCCCGAATACGCAGCTGGATCCCGCGCTGGGCGTAGGCGAACTCATCAAAGGCGGAAAGCAGAACGCAGATCAGCTCCGGCTGTATTTCCTTTGCTTTTGAAATCAACTCCAGCCCGTCCATGGGGGACATGCAGATATCCGTAATGAGAAGCTGGCAGTCTGTTTTCTCCAAAATACGCAGCGCCTCCTTTCCGGAACCGGCGCACAGCACCGCTTCTATCTCTCGAAGCCCAAAGGACCGTATTTTTTCCGCCAGCAATTCGCAGGTGTAAAATTCATCGTCTACCACTAAAATGTTCATAGTTTCCTCACTGCTCCTCGTAGGGAATACACACAGTTGCCACAGTAAGCCCGTCTTTTACGGCGATGCGCAGGGCCGCTCTCGTTCCATAGGTCAGATACAGCCGTTGGGCTAAATTTTGGAGGCCAATGTGTCCGGTTGTACTCGGCGGCGCGGGGCGGATAAAGCTGTCGTTCAGTTCCTTCAGCCTGTCTGGAGGAATAGGCCGCCCGTCATTGCTGACAGTGACCATAAACCCAGCCTCCGCCGCCTGAATGCGGATCTCGATATGGAGCGGCGCTTCCGGCCGCAGCCCGTGCTTTATGGCGTTTTCCACAATGGGCCGCAAGGCTTCCTAGCTCCTTCAGCCGGGTGAGAAAACGCTCCGCCTTTTCCAGGTTCATATGGCCGCAGAGCTCCGGGGCAGGGGTGTTTCCCATGGTGGCTTCCACAAAAACGCAGTGAAAGCGGTGCTTTTGAAGCTCCCGGTATACGTCTTCCTCATAGCCGCCGGTATCGGAGGCGTACAAAAGGGAAACGCCGTCCTTCTCCACAATATAGTTGACAGTATAGCCGGGGCGGTCATGCCTGGCGCTGAGTGCCGTGATGGAGCAGCCGCAGGTCTCAAAGCGGTCTCCGCCGCGAATTTGATGATACGTAAAGTGATAGCTCTTCCGGGGAAGGGTCAGGTCTCCGGCCGCATTGATGGCCTCCTCCACAAAGGAGGTGCCGTAAAGCTCCAGGCATGGCAGGGGCGTAACGCAGGGCGCGCCGTGTTTGGCCGTAAGCTGGGCCTCTGTAAACTGCTGAAACTCCTCAGGATAATTTCTTTCCCATAAATGATTGGGGGAAAAGTGGTCCGTATGGGGGTGGGTGACCAGCAGCGCGCGGACGCCAGAAAGGGAAACGCCGAAACGGGAGGCGTTCTGCAAGGCGCTTCCCGGCAGGTCGATCAAAAGCTCCTGGTCGATCAGCAGAGAGCTGCCGCCCCGAAGATTTTTTCCGCCGTGAGCCCTGGCGTAGGTGCAGTTTTGACAGGTGCACCATGAGCCGGGATAGCTTTCTCCTGCTCCTGATCCCAAAACGAGAAGCTCCATTTTTGTCACTTCCATTACTTTTTTTACTCTTTCTGACAAAATTATAAAGGAATTGCCATCTCGCGCCAAGGTACAGTATTTCATGTTCCGCTATCATTTTTTCGGGTTTTGCCGAACAGCACAGCGGATTACAATGAGCAATTAGGAATGAGCAATTATTAAGATCAAGGACATAGTTTCGGTAAATTGGAATTTATCAGCGTTGGTTACAACACTTGTGCCGCCGCAGGCACTCGTGAAGGTGCTTGGTGCGGGAAATCGGTTTCTGACCCGACCAATGGCGAGGTGTTCACTTCCCACCTGTCATTCTGAACGAAGTGAAGAATCTCGCCCTTTGCCAATTTCTGGAATTAAGGACGAGATTCTTCGCTTCGCTCAGGATGACAAAGGAGAGAGCTTGCTCTTTTCTAACTACTAATAACTAACAACTAACGACTAGTTCGCTAAACTATCATTTACCGCATTACCATTTATTGTTTTGTCTGTGCCCTTCCTTGCTCATTCCTCATTGTATCCGCCCTGCTTTTATTACAGGAAAGCTTCCGAATCACACAAGGAAGCTTTTTGCTGTGCAGCGTCACCACCGTCCAGCATCTAAAAGCAAAGCAGCCGCTGCAAAAAGGTAAATTTGCAACAGCTGCTTTGTTTCTTTTTGTGGCATTGTTTTAGAACATGCCCCTTTGTTTCAGAACTCTGTATTCATAACCGTGGAGCGCCCAAAGAACAACGTGTGTTACCGGGAAATTACGGCAGGCGCGCTTTTTCCAGCTGAAAAACCGCCGTGACCTGGGCCCCGCCAGAGGGCCTGTTTTGCAGAAGGAGGCTGCCGCCGTGCTTTTCGCACAGTGTTTTGCAGATGGTAAGGCCCAGGCCGAAGTGAGGGGTGCGTTCCTTCGCTTCGCTTTTTTCCCCTCGGTAGTAGGGATCTGTCCCGCGTTTTAAGGCTTCCGGCGGGAAACCCGGGCCATCGTCCGCCACGCGGAGGGAGAGGGTGTTTTCCCGCTTTGTCAGGGAGATTTCCACCTTGGCTTTCGCATAGCGCCCGGCGTTGGACATCAGGTTTTCAAACACCCGGAAGAAGAGCTCCTGATCCAGAAGGAGGCTGCCCTCCCCCTGGGCGGTTAGGGAAAAACCCTCCTTGCCCCGCAGGATCTCCGCAGTCTCTCTGAGCTGGCCGCAAAGGGTGGAAAAGCTTATTTCGGCGGGGCTTATGGAAAGTTCCTCCAGCCTTTGAATGGAGTTCATGCTTTCCACATACTGCTGAAGCCGGGTGAGGTTCTGCTTCATGGTAACAACTGTGGCCTCGGCCTTTTTCAGATCTATCTTTTCAGTCGGCAGGCCCTCCAGCAGATAGTCGCTGTAGCCCTGCAGCACGGTGAGGGGCGTGCGCAGGTCGTGGGCAAAGGCGGCGTTTAGTCGCCTGCGTTCCTCCACTGCCCGCCACATGGCCCTGTTGTTTTCCTCTAAAGAAGCGCGCATGGTCTCAAAGGAGCCGCAGAGCCTGCCCAGCTCATCGGCGCTGGTTTGCCTGACCCGGAAATCCAGGTCGTTTTTTCCGATTTTTTCCGCCGCCTCATTTAACACAGACAAGGGCTTTTTCAGCTTCCAGCGATAAAACCAGGCGGCGTCCAGCAAAAAGAAGAGCCCGGCAGTGAGAAAGCAGGCCAAAAGTTCAATAAGGCCGTTATTCAGCCAGAAAAAGCGCAGAAAGTCATTGGGGATAAATTGCGAGGGGCTGGTGTTCTCCAAAGAATACCGCTCTCCCGTTTCGGGGTCCTCGTAATACTGGGGCAGATCTTTTTCCAGGCGAACAAACGCCCCGTTTTCCACGTAAAAATACTGTTCCTTTCTCTCGGGGAGATAGACATGTACATAGGTGTCGTAAATGTTGTTGTTCAGCTGGTTCAGAAGAGAAAGCTCCGCAAGGCAGGCAGAGACCCCGCCGATGAGGCAGACAAGGGTGGTGAGGATCAAAGCGCCCCGCAGAGAAACCTTGTCCCGCCAGCGCCGTTTTCTTCCCGCTTCCTTTTTTCTTATCACAAAAACACCCGCTTTATCAAAGGGGAAGGCTTTATTACGCCTTCCATTTATAACCCACGCCCCAGATGGTTTCGATCCGGTCGCCGCAGCCCGCGGCGGTCAGCTTTGCCCGAATGCGGCGAATGTGCTCCGCCACCACGGCGCTGTCGCCCTCGCTGTCCCAATCCCACACCGATTCGTAAATATGCTCCCGGTCAAACACCTGGGTGGGGTGCATGGATAAAAGCTCGATGATATCAAATTCCTTTTTTGCCAGCCTGACCGGCTCTCCGTTTTGAAACAGGCAGCGCTGGCTGTAATCGATGACCATGCCCTCAGAGAATTTCACACGGCTTTCTTCCCTGCGCCGTTCCTCCCGGCGCAGATGAGCTGTGACCCGGGCCAGCAGTTCCTCGCTGGAAAAGGGCTTCAAAATGTAATCGTCGCCTCCGGCGGCAAAGCCCATCACCTTGTCGGCGTCTTCGATCCTGGCGGTCAGAAAGAGAATAGGGCAGGGCACAAAATCCCGGATCTGCCTGCAAAGGGAAAAGCCGTCCATGTCCGGCATGTTCACGTCCAACAGGATCAGATCAGGCCCTCCGGTACACAGCCCCAGGGCCTCCCGGGCGTTTAAGGCGGTAACTACCTCATAGCCCTTCAGGGTAAATAAGTCCCGAAGCATAAAGGCGATATCCTGTTCATCGTCCACCACCAAAAGCTTATAAGCCATGGAGATCCCCCCTTTTTTTCTATGGAATAGAATAGGCGGAGGCTATCAACTTTTTTTCAACTTAAACGGGCGAACAGAAGATCACAGAGAAGCCCCGTAAAGACAGCCGCCGCGTACAGCGCCCCCGCCAGCGTGAGATTTTCTTTGAGGCGGCGGTTTGCCTGAAACAGCACAATTAGTCCCAGCCCTGCGCCGGTGCACAGCCCGGCCATGGCGGAGCCGAAGGAAAGGGACCCCGCAAGATACAGCTCCGTCAAAAGCACGGAGGCGGCGCAGTTTGGGATAAAGCCCAGCAGAGCTGCTAAAAAGGGCTGTAAAATGCTGCCGGAAAGCAGAAACCGGGAAAGGGCTTCTTCCCCGATAAAATAGATCGCGTAGCTGAGAGCCAGATTGATGAGGAACAGAAGCAGGATCACCTTCCCGGTGTGGTGCAGGGCCGCCCAGAAAACGCCCCTTTCCTCGCAGCCGCATTCCTCGCAGAGCTCGTGAAAAGGGGGCTCCTGAAAAAGCTTCAGAAAGTGGTGGCAGACAAGGTCCGTCAGCAGGCCGAACAGGGTGGCGGCAAGAAGCTTTATCCCCAAAAGCCGCAGAAGATCCGGCATAGCGCCGGGGTGGGAAAGCAGAATGGGAACGGCTTCATCGCTGGTGGCAAGGAATACCGCCAGCAGCGTGCCGGGAGAGATCAACCGCCCAGCGTAAAAATTGGCCGCCGCCACGGAAAAGCCGCATTGCGGCACACACCCCAATACAGCCCCACCCACTGGCCCAAAGGGCCCCCGCAAAGCGGAAACCAGCTTGCCGCTTGCCCGGTGCTCCAAAAGTTCCAGCAGTAAATAGGCCCCGAAAAGAAAGGGCAAGGCCTTCAGCGTGTCAAAAACCGAATCCAGAAAAACCTCCAGCATAAAAGCTCCCCCAAAAAGATAAAGGCCCTTGCCCTTATCCAGTATCTAACATCTAGTATCCAGCATCTAGTATTATACTCCCTTTGTCAACTGTATATTTCCCGAAAAGCCGTCCCATACTCTTGGCGAAAGGACGGGGTACATATGAAACCTTGTACGGCGGAAGAGAAAAAAAGAACAGTTTTACGGGCCATAGTCTGCGGCTTTCTGCTGGCCGCGCTGGCATCGCTGCTTCCCTTCGCGGCTTCCAGCGAGGAGCTGCCGCAGCATGTGGTGCGCCTCCATGTGATCGCCAATTCGGATTCTGAGCGGGATCAGGCGATAAAGCTGAAGGTGCGGGACGCCGTGCTCAAAAAGGCGGAGCCATGGATCCGGGGCGCGGAAACCATGGAGGAGGCCAACGCCGCGCTGTGCGTCCACCTGGAGGCGCTTCGGGAAGCGGCAAATGAGGCGCTGCGGCAAAACGGAGCTTTGGAAACCGCCCGGGTGCAGGTAACGGATCAGTATTTCCCCACCCGGGAATATGATGCCTTCAGCCTTCCCGCGGGAAAATACAGAACCCTGCTGGTGACCATCGGGGAGGGCAAGGGAAAAAACTGGTGGTGCGTGGTGTTCCCGGCCCTTTGCCTGCCCGCCGCGGAGGAAAAGCCGGAGGACGCCCTTTCCCTCCTGCCGGAAAGCCAGCGGGAGCTGGTGAAGAACCCGCAGAAATACAAGGTGAAGTTCAAGGCGGTAGAGCTTTACGAGGAACTGAAAAAATGGCTGGAGCTTTGACAGGTACGGGATATGGTGTATAATAATGAGCAATGAGAAGTGAGCAAAGAAGGGCAAAGCAGAGTTTGGTAAATTGGAATTTGCAGCGTGCCGCTGCAGCCACTCGTGAAGCCGCTTGGTGTAGGAGACTGGTTTTCGACCCGACCGACGGCGAAGTGCTCACTTCCCACCTGTCATTCTGAACGAAGTGAAGAATCTCGCCCTTTGCCCTTTTTCCGGAATGAAAGACGAGATTCTTCGTCAAGAAAGCTATAGCTTTCTGCGTTCCTCAGAATGACAATAAAGGGGACTCGTCCTTCTCTAATGACTAACGACTAGTTCGCTAAACTACAATTTACTGATTTGGAGCTGATTTTCGTGGAAGCTCAAGCTGTGGAAGAAAGACAAATATTGGAAAAAATACCGGCTCTTTTACTGCGCTGGTACGATGGCTGCGCCAGGGTGCTGCCCTGGCGGGAGGACCCCGCTCCTTACCGGGTGTGGGTGTCGGAGATCATGCTGCAGCAGACCAGGGTGGAGGCCGTAAAGCCCTACTATGAGCGGTTTTTGGAGCGGCTTCCCACGGTAAAGGCGGTGGCGGAGGCTCCGGAGGAGCAGCTCCTGAAGCTTTGGGAAGGTCTGGGCTACTACAACCGGGTGCGGAATCTGCAAAAGGGCGCCCAGCAGGTGATGGAGCGGTTCGGCGGGGAGGTGCCCGCCGATTTTCAGGCCCTGCGCTCTCTGCCCGGCGTGGGAGACTATACCGCCGGGGCTATTGCCTCCATTGCCTTCGGCATTCCCGTTCCCGCCGTGGACGGCAACGTGCTGCGGATGGTTTCCCGCCTGCTGGCCCGCCGGGAGGATATTCTGGACGCAAAAGTGAAAAAGCGGGTAGAGACGGAGATTACCGGGATCATTCCCAAAGGAAGGGCCGGGGATTTCAATCAATCCCTGATGGAACTGGGGGCCATGGTCTGCCTTCCCAACGGCGCGCCGAAATGCGGGAACTGCCCCCTGGAAGCCATCTGCCTGGCTCACCGGGCCGGAATCCAGGGGGAGCTTCCGGTAAAAGCGCCGAAAAAGCCCAGAAAAGCGGAGAAACGCACGGTGTTTCTTTTGACTTGCAAGGGGAGACTGGCCCTGAACCGCCGCCCGGAAAAGGGCCTTTTGGCGGGTTTGTGGGAGCTGCCGGGAGTACAGGGAACGCTTTCTGCGAAAGAGGCGGAGGCTGTCCTAAAGGATTGGGGTCTGAAGCCCGCCGGAAAGCCGGAGCAGCTTCCGGCGGCAAAGCATATCTTCACCCATGTGGAGTGGCGCATGACCGGCTGGGCCTTTGAAACAGCGGAGCCCGCCCCCGCGTTCCACTGGGCGGACGCCAGGGAGCTTTCTCAGGAGCTCAGCCTGCCCTCGGCTTTTCAGGCCTATTTCCCGGAAATGGAAAAGCGGTTGAAATAGGGGAAAGCTCTGCCGCTCTCAAGGGCGTTTTGTGTGCCCATTGAATTTTTTCCAGCATCGAAACCATCGTAAAGCCGCCCTGTCTCCAGGCGTGCGGCGAGACGGAATATCTGGTAAACGGACAAAGGAAACGGTACACGGCCAGCGATGATTTCGGCTGGGGCTCGGAATTCCAGCGGATCGAAGAAATTCTGGAGGAGCCCGATCTCCACCGGGGAAAGCTGCTGGCCGCCAATGCGTATCTGGTGGATACCAGGGCTCTGCTGGCCGCGGCGCTTTTGAAAATGTCTGCCGAACCATATGCCTTTGTGACGGATATTTCAAAATGGATATGAGACGATAGAAAAGCAATAGGCCGGTCTCCCGAAAGCGGTGTGTTTTGCCGCTTTCGGGAGATTTTTGCAATTTTCAGAAAAAGCAAAGGGCGGCGTTGACCTTTGCCCGCCTTTGGGGTATACTTACATTAGTATTTTCTGTAGCTTCTATTGTATTCACAGATGAAATTTTCGGCATTGGGAGAGCGTATGGCGCAGGAGAAAAAGCAGAGCTTTATGAAAGGGGCGGCAATTTTGACCGCCTCCACCCTGATCGTAAAAATATTGGGCCTTCTGTTCTCCATTCCCTTGGCGAACCTGATCGATACGGAGGGTATGTCCTATTTTTATACGGCCTATGATGTGTTTGCCGTATTTTTGATGCTCTCCACCGCCGGGCTTCCCATCGCTGTTTCCCGCATGGTGGGCACAGCTTATTCTCAGGGCAGGAAAAAGGAAGCGGATCGCGTGTTTTCCGTGGCCTTTTGGCTGTTTTTTTTCATTGGCATCGCAGGCTGCCTTCTCATGTTTTTTGGTTCCCGGCAAATCGCGCGGTTTTACGGGAATCCGGACGCTCTGTATGCCATAATGGCCCTTTCTCCCACAGTGTTTTTCATTTCCGTCATGTCCGCCCTGCGGGGGTATTTCCAGGGGCGCTCCAACATGGTGCCCACCGCGGTTTCCCAAACCATTGAGGCCATCACGAAGGTGGCTGTGGGCGTGGGGCTGGCGGTGTATATCCTTCAGCGGTACGATTCCAGCGAATGGGCTGCTGTGGGGGCCATTGTGGGCGTTTCGGTCAGTGCCCTTCTTGGCACGGTCTACCTGGCCTTCTATACGCTGAACCAAAAGCGGAAGGATCGGGCACAAGGGGAGGGAGACCCTGCCTCTGCCAGCCGGAAGGAGCTTTTGACTACCCTGTTGAAATTTGCTGTTCCCATTACCATCGGCTCCTGCTTTTTAAGCCTATTGGATCTGGTGGACGGGGGCGTGATGATGAATCAGCTTCAGTATACCGCAGGCTTTACGGAACTTCAGGCAAAGGATATGCAGGCCCTTTTAGGCCATGCCAGGAAATTTTACGACCTGCCCGGCGCGTTCGTGATCCCCATTTCCACAAGCCTTTTACCGGTGCTTTCCGGGGCAGTGGCCTCCGGGGACGTGGAAACCTCGGATCGCATTTCCTCTACTTCTTTGCGGGTAACGCTTCTGATTTCTATTCCCGCTTCGGTGGGAATGTGTTTGTTCGCGGAGCCCATTTGCGGGTTGCTTTTGGCTGGCTCGCCCAGCGCGGCGGCAGGCACCGCGCCGCTGCTTAGCATGCTCAGCGTGGCCATTGCCTTTAACAGCACCCTGTATGTGACAAACGCCATTTTGCAGTCCTTTGGCAGGCCCACTCTGCCGGTAATCAATATGGCGATCGGCGGTGTAGTAAAAATTGCCATTTCTTATGTGCTTACCGGTATGCCGCAGATAAACGCAATGGGCTCGGCTATCAGCACGGTAGTGTCCTACTGCCTGATCATGGTGCTGAATTTCCTTGCGATCCGCCGTGCTCAGCCCAATTTGGACAGCATCATAAAAACCGCCCTGCCTCTCATTTTTTCCGCCGCCATCATGGGTGCGGTTTCTTATGCGGCATATTGGGGCATGTGTTTCTTTCTGCCTTCCCGGGCAGCGGTACTGCCCGCCATTTTACTTGCCATTATCGTCTATGCCGTGAGTGTGGTGCTTTGCCGGGCCGTTACCTATGACGATGTGGCCATGCTGCCCAAGGGAGAAACTATCGCGCGGCTGCTTCATATCAGAAAAGCGGTAAAGCCCCGGCATATGAGGAAAAAATAACAGATCGCTTTGGAAAATTTTCTTACATTTCAAAAAAGATATGTTATACTGAAATATATAAAAAGTTCTTAGGCCCTCTTTGCGGGAAAGGAAAAAGGTCATTTTCATGTATCAGGTAGGTGAGCTGGTTCTGTACGGCAGCACAGGTGTGTGTAAGGTAGAGGAAATTCGGGAGCAGAATTTTCCCAGCACGGGAGAAAAACGGCTCTATTATACCCTGCGCCCTTTATATGAGGACTGTGTGATCTCCGTGCCGGTGGATTCCGATAAGGTGTTCATTCGCCCCATCATCTCCAGGGAGGAAGCGGAGCGGCTTATCGCGGGTATTCCCAAGGTGCGTGTGGAAATGTATCACAGTCGGGTTTCCCGGGAGCTTACGGAGCATTATGAAGCGATCCTGCGCAGCCACGATTGTGGGTCGCTGGTGGAGCTCACTATGTCGATTTACGCAAAAAAGCAATCGTTTCAGGAGCAGAAGCGAAAGTTCGGCACAGTGGACGAAAGATTCCTGAAGCGCGCGGAGGATCTGCTGTTTGGCGAGCTGGCCGCGGCCCTGGAGATCCCTAAGGATCAGGTGCAGGGCTACATTGCTTCCAAGCTGGAATACGATAAAGCGGTGGGCTGATACACAAAACGGATTCCATATCGGAAAGCCGAAGAAAAGCGCGGCTTCGCATTTTGAAAGCCGCTCACGGGCCAAAATTCATGGCCCGTGAGCGGCTTTTTCGGTGGGAATTTCGTTTATAATGAGGAATGAGCAGTGAGCAATAAGCAATGAGCAATTAAAGGCGAGGAAGCTGTGCGGTAAATGATAGTTCGGCGGTGGGTGCCGCTGGCACCTGTGTCCCTGCTTGGTACAGAAGAATGGTTTCTGGCCCGACCGCAAACTGAGCGCTAAATTATAGTTTGCGGCGAGGCGCCGCGGCCACTTGTGTCCCCGCTTAGTGCGGAAGTTTGGTTTCTGACCCGACCGGAAGATAAGATGACAAATTGTAGTTTAGTACATAGTTCCCTCTACTGTCATTCTGAGCCGCAGGCGAAGAATCTCGCCCTTAATTCTTGGTAAAAGGTTAAGGACGAGATCCTTCGCCGAGAAAGCAAGGTTTCCTTGCTTTCTGCTCAGGATGACAGGCGGGAGGTGAGTGGATAACCGTTAAATCCCAATTTACCGAACCCTGTTTTTGATCTTTCATTGATAATTCCTAATTTTCCAAGCGCTTCAGTTCTTCCTCGATTTTGTCCAGGTTCAGGGGGTATTGTCCGAATTCCCGCACAACGTTCACCATTTCGAAAATGTTTTCTTCCGGTGTGTCCCTTGGTACCTGGTCGCCGGTGGAAAGCACAAAGCCGCCGTTTTGACCCGCGTCCCGGATAGCCCGGAGGCTTTCCCGCCGCACTTTTTTCACATCTCCCATCAGCATAACGCCTGTGGTTTGCAGGTTTCCCATGAAAGCGATCTGAGAGCCATGGGAGGCTTTGAGTTCTGCCAAGTCGCAGTCGCCTCCGGGAGAGATCTCCAGTGGGTTTACATAATTCAATTCTGAGGTTTCCGCCATGACCCGAACCAGGTGGCGCTCCTTTCCGCAGGAATGAACGCCGGAGATCACCCCGGCCTGAGAGGCCATGGAGACGATCTTGCGCAGGGTAGGCAGGGCCAGCTCCTCCCAAATCTCCGGAGACTGCATGGTAATGGAGCCGCTGCCGCCGGTGAGGATCGAATCCGGCTTCGCGTCTAAGATCATTTCCGCCTGCCGCAGCACGTGGGCGGCGTAAAGCTCGTTGAGCTCCTGAAAGAGCTCCGGCTCATCGTAATAGGCATAGATCACATTTTCCAGGCCGCCATCAAAGAAATCGCAAAACATGTGCATGCCAGGCGGGTAAATTCCTACGGCCATGATCCCTTGCTCGCCCAGTTCTTTTTCCTGCTGCCGCAGGAGAGAGTCATCATAGCCGGTGATCTCGGGGAACAGGTACTTGAATTTTGGAAAATCCTCTTTGAAATTCTTAATGAGCTTTTCTGTGGGCACGCAGCAGTCATCGTCAAAATACCGATAAGTTCTGGTCAGTGTCCCGGCGGGCGTGTCAAAGCAGTGCTGCACATGGAGCAGCCCCTGCCCGTCGCGATATTCCCGTGTGGTTTCCGTGTACTGCTTTTTCATTTTGAAGTCCAGTTCGCCATAGGTGAACCAGCCGTCCATGCCAAAATGGCGGATCGCCTGTAAGTAAGCCTTCCAAAGGGGCGGCTTGTTCCGCAGTAAAACATCGGTAAAGGTATGTCCGCTCAGCTTACAGGGCACCATGGTGGAAATATCGGGGGCGGCGGGGACTCTGTCGGGGATTCCTCCGGTGAGAGCGCACCGCATTCTTTCCCGGGAGGTCATTTCCTGTTTCATAAAGCTTTTCTCCTATTCTCCGCGCCAGGTGCGCACGGTGCCCACCATGGTCATATAGCCGTCTACGGAAACGTAGTCTGGAATGGAATTGCCGGAGCCGAAGGCAATGCCGCCATGGCCCTTTACCTTTTCCAGGCAGTCCAGCACATAGTCCCGAATCTCTTCCTTCGAGGCCCGGCAGACCACATCGGTATCGATGCCGCCGAAATTGGCGATCCGATCTCCATAGCGCTCCACCCACAGGGAAAAATGGCCGATCTGATCCTCGTTGGAGTGCTTCGCGTCAATGCCGGTAGCGGTGATGAGCTCGTCAAAGATCTCAAACAAATTGCCGCAGGAGTGGAGCAAAAAGGGCTTCCCGGCCTGATGCACACGATCCACAATTCTTCGATAGCCCGGCAGCACCAGGTTGCGAATGTCCTCGTGGGAGATCAGCGTGGAGGAATTAAAGCCCAGGTCGTCGCCGAAGCGCATCAGGCAAAAGGCGTCCGCATATTTTTCCAGGAAGGTATTCCAGATCTGAAAATGGATCTCGCCCATTTTTTTGAAAAGATCCTCATAAAGTTCCTCGTCGTCTGCTTTGATATAGCACAGATCCATATACCCCACCAGGTCCTGTACACATTCAAAAATGCCGTTTCCCACGCCGCCGATGGCCTTCATGCCCTGGGGCCTTGTTTTTTCAAACAGCTCCATCAGGGACCGGTAGGTCTCGAAAAAGCGAACGGGCAGCTCTTCCCAGGGATATTTTTCAAAATCCTCCCTGGTTTTGATGCAGCCCTCCTTGTGGGCGCCCAGGGCTCCTCCGCCAATGAGGATCCCGGTGATCTGGAATTCCATGGAGGCGGTGTCATAGCCCATGCCCCGCCAGAACTCCCAAAATTCCCGGCAGCCTTCTTCCTGCTCCTTCAGGCTGCCCCGCCACATTTTTTCCTGGGGCCGTATCCCGGCAATTTCTTGCATAATGCCGTCGCCGATCCCATGCTCATAGAGGGGGATCCGGTCTACCCACTGATTGTTTGCCGTTTTGACAATGTTCCGGAAATCCGGTGCAAAAGCTTCTTTTTTCAGGTAATCCATGTGATATCCTGTCCTTTCCAAGGGATTGTTGTTAGTGTAGCACAGGCTCCGTGAAAAAGATATTTTAAATTTGTGAGAAAAACCTTGAAATTTTGAGAACCCGACAATTGCTCCGCAGTCGAAAGCCAAATGAAACTGATAAATTGGAATATATATAGCACCCTTGGCTCCCCTGAAAGGGGAGCTGTCACGGCGAAGCCGTGGCTGAGGGGTTCCGTGGTAATGTGGCAGAAAAATTAGGTTTTATGCGGGTCGCCAGCGAGCTGGAACCTCTCCACCGAGTCTCACCTGCCGGTTCGGTCGGTTCGCATCAGCGTCCCACCGGGACGCGCTCACCCTATCGGCGGTCTTCCCCTATTCAGGGGAGGCAAGGGTGCTGCTGGTCATTAGTCCGCCAAATTCCAATTTATCTGCCTGGCTGTGGTCGGGTTGAAAACCAAGCTTTCGCATCAAGCAGCTTCACGAGTGCCAGCGGTGCAACCGCCGTTTTATTTCAAATTATTCCGATATACGGAAGGGGTCATTCCATAGGCGCCCTTAAATACGGTGGCATAGTACGAGGAATTGGCGAAGCCCACCTCCAGAGCGATCTCACTGATGGGCTTAGAGGTTTCCAGCAGCAGGGTCTTAGAGCGCTCCAGCCGGTAATTGGTCAGAAAAACAGAGTAGGAGCACTTTTTGATGGATTTGAAGATCTTTCCCAAATAGGTGGGAGATAAATTGAAGGTCTGCGCAATGCTTTTCAAGGAAAGATCGGGGTTTGCGAAGTGCAGTTCCGTGTAGCTTTCCACGGAAGCCACCAGCTTTTCATTTTTTTCCCGGTAATTGACGTTGACGGAGCTGGCGGAATCGATCAGGCTGTTTCGCTTTACCAGATGTCCCATTTCCATGTACTGCACCGCGTTTTTATAGGAAAGATAGATCTCCTTTTGAGAAGCCACCGTATTGCCCAGAGAGCCGTAAAGCTCTAAGTCCAGATTGTCCCGGCTGAATTCCTGAAGCCGGTTATAGCAGAGAATATGCTCTTCTCCCAGCTGCTCCTCCGTCATCAGGAGCACTGCCACGCTTTGTCCGCCCAAGTCCACCGATTTGCAATGATAGTGAGCGCCGAAGATCTCATCGGCAATGTTGCATACCATGAACCGCAGAATGCTGTATTCCTCCGCAAAAAGCTTTTCTGAAAATTCGATGTGGCTTTCCAGCTTGAGCAGCAGCACGGTATAATACTCCGCCAAAAAGGATTCTCCCATTTTTCGCAGTTTCTCCCTGGAAACGAAGAAGGGCATTTCCTCTCCCAGCAGGGTGTTTTTCAAGAACTGTGAAACAATGTATTTGTCGTTGAGATAGCGTTCATGCTCGATTTTCTGAAGGGTGCTGTCAATTTTTTCAAGCTCGTCCCGCTCGGTTCTGTCCTGAACGTCCTTGGGATTTCGATATTTATTGACCAGGGCAATTAAAGGCGCCTGCGCTCTTTTACTGAAAATGACCGAAACCACAATGCAAAGCGTTAAAAACAGAACGGCGATCACAGTGAAAATGGTAAATACATATTTGTATGCCTGGGAAAACGAGGAAGAGCTTTGCGCGTCGATATACCACCAGTTCATATGGGAGGACTTGGAGAAAAACAGCATCATCTGATGGCGGGGATCGCTGTAAACGAAATTGTCTTTTCCATCGGAATACTCTTTGATGATCTCTGCGAAATATTCGGAATAGGTTTTACCGTCCTCAAAAAGCTCTGAGGTATTGGTGGAAATTCCCTGGCCCTCATCGTCCACCACAAATACACTGCGGGCCGCTTCCTCAGAGCTGATGACATAATTGAAGCGATCTGCGTTGATGTCTACGATCACAGCGCTGTTGCTGGTAGGGATATATTTCAAAAAGGAGACCACGGTATATTCCTGCCGCTTCAGAAACAGGCTGATCTGCCTTGGGGCCACCGTTTTGCCGGAGTTCATCATTTCCATCAGAAAATCGTAATTGTGGGAGCCGGCCACATTGATACCATAGCTTTGGATGCAGACCTGGTTATTCAGGTTGATGACGGAAATATCCCGGATATAGGTGTAGGTGGCCTTCAGATCTGCCAGAGTTTGATAGAGATGGTAATTTGTAAGCTTGTTTTCCACGTTGGAGGTAACAAAATCGAGGGTATCAGATTCGCTGTATACCAGAGTAAAAATGTGCTCTACGTCATTCTGGATCGCATAGGAATTTTCCAGCAGCTGATCTAAGACCAGCTCCGAGTTTTTCAGGGAATTTTTCTGAAAATAATAGGAAAAAACAGAAAAAGTACTGACCAGGATCAGAACCGTAAGGATCACAACGCTGACGGCATAGGTGATCAGCGTTTTCCGGTATGGGGAGTAGGACAGCAGCTTTTTGAAAAACCTGGGCATCGATCTCTTCCTCACTTTCTTTTCCGGTGGAAGCAAGCTTTACCAGGGCATGTTCCCATAAGATAAGTGCACGCCCTAAGAAACAGGAAAACGAACCTGCCCGGCGGGGGCGATTCCCCCGGCATAGGCAGGCTCTTGTTCCGTTTTATTTTACCTTTGCGTCAAAGGGATAATCGATCACAATGCGCCCTTCGCCCACATCGCTGAGCCCGCCGTAAAGGTCGGCCTTTCCGTCCTCCCGCACCACCATGCCGGAGGTAAAGGTGCAGTCTACAAGAGCGGGGATCTTCGCCGGGCCTTCCGGATAGCATTTCCGGGTGCCGATCACCTTGCGGTTTGAGACCTCGAAGGTTTCCGGATCAAATTCAAAGGAAACGTTCAGATACACGGCAAGCTTTTCCTCTCCCTCGCCCTCTGCGTAGCTCTGGTGGCCAATGACGCCGATCTTCCCGTTTTCCAGCAGATAGGCCTGGTTGCAGCCGCCCCACTCTCCGGTATCAAAAATGCCTTCGATGGGCTTCGCGTTTAAGATCACCTCATCCGTCAGCTCGTCCAGGTCATGGATCACCGCAAAGCCGATCATGGAGGCGGAGCCGTATTTCTTTTCGATCTCTTCGTTTCTTGGGCGGGAGAACACGCCGATGCGTCCGTCCTTCAGATCCACCAGCCGGATATCCTTCATCTCGTTGGGGCCGGTGGTGAAGTAAAACAGGTCATTCAGGTCGGTTCCACGGTAGAAATAGCCGTAATAGGTGTCGATTTTACCGCTTCTCTTGCGCACATGGGTGCCGCCGAAGGTGAGCTCATCGCCAATCATGGCAATGTAGGGATCCTCCAGCTGGTAGATCATGTGATCCTTCACCAATGTGTATTCGTCCTTCCCGGTTTTTTCAAATAGCCGGACCCAGGACCTGGCCCATTCTTCCCGCTTTTCCACGCGGCCGTAAATGTATTCCTTCCCCTCCCAGCGGAAGGGAATGGAACAGTTGTACACGTCAAAGCCATCGATCCCTAAAAAGGTTAGCTTGACGCTTTCATAGATCTTTTCGGAAATATGCCGTTCAAATTCCGCTTTTCTTTCCTGAATAGACAAGGAAACCATCCTTTCTGAACGAAAAATATTTGATTCAGGCAGCCAGCGCACGATCCTTGCGCGGCCTTGTCTTTACTGCCCCAGCGGGGAAGCAGCCGCCAAAGATACGTCCGCTTCCCCGCCTTGAGAACAGTAATTTGATCTTTTTCCTAAAAAGCCATTATTTACAGTATAGCATTATTTCTGGCTTTCTTCAAACTGCTTTTGATATTCCGCGATCACGTCGTCCACACCGGCTGTTTTGAGCATCTCCAGCGCCGCGTCGATTCCGCTGTCATAGTCGGTGATACCCCAGGCCATGGGAACCAGGGTGGAGGAGATCACAGTCTGCACGTCCGCCAGCTGAGTCTGTACGGGGGAGGCATCAAAGGCAAAGGCTGCCGCAATGCCGTCAACAGCGGTCTCGTCAATGGTGTACAGGTGCTTATTGACATCGGGAGCGGTGTTGTTATCCACGTAGCCGAAGTTGATGTTGCCGCCCATCCAGCCGGAGAAGGAATAAAGCGCCTGGCCTGCGGTGGCATCGATAATGGGAGTGTAGCTTCTGTTTTCGCCCAGGGTGTAGTCTACGCCCTCAGTGCCGTACATGAAGAGGTCAAAGTTTGCCTGGTCGGTGTAAACCCAGTTGAAGAATTTCACAGCGGCTTCCGGGTGCTCACTGGCCAGAGGCACTGCCTGCTGGTTCTTGACCGCATAGGGGCGGATCTGCTGAGCGCCGTTTGTCAGATCAAGCCAGGCAATGTTTTCGGGCTTAAAGTCGGGAATGTTTTCCTGAATGCCGGATACATTGCCCACAGTGCCGTTCATAACAAACCAGTTTCCGGAATTCAGCTGATTGCTGAGCTGATCCTGGGTAAAGGTAAGAACATCGGGATTGATCAGGCCGGCGTCATACCAGGTTTTGGCGTTCTTCGCGGCTTCTTTGAAATCCTCTGTTTCAAAATAGTTGGCAATGGTGCCGTCCTGATTGACGTAGATCACATTGCTGTAAACACAGAAATCATCAGAGCTGGTGAAGAAATAGGGCAGGCGCTCGTTGACGGCAACAGAGGGGAAATAGGGGAGCTGATCTCCGTCCCACTGCTCCATGACCTGGATATAAGCCTGGGTCAGTTCTTCCATGTTTGTGGGCATGGGGATATTGTACTTGTCGAGAATATCCTGCCGAATAGTGGCCTGCTCGTTCAAGGCGGTCTCTACCCAGAAGGCGGGGATACCGTACTGCTGGCCGCCGATCTTACCGTTGGTCAGAGCCAGCTCGGGCACATTGGCCTTGATGTTCTCGCCGTACTGCTCCATGGCGTCGGTGATATCGGCCAGAGCGCCTCTGGAAGCATAGTTCGCCAGAGAAACACGGTCGTCCATGACATGGAAGGCGTCAAATTTTTCACCGGTGGAAAGCATAATGTTCAGCTTCTGATCCCAAACATCCCAGGAAATATAGTTGAACTCAGCTTCTACGCCCACGCCGTCTTCAGCCATCTTATCGTTGATAGCCTTAATGCCGCGGTCATACTCGGGCGGCGCATCGCCGGGGATTACATAGGTCATCTTCATGGTTTCGGCGGGCTCGCTGCCGCTGGTGCTTTCTGTTTTGCTTTCGGCAGGCTTCGACGCGGCGGAGGACTGAGGCTGCGAGGAATCCGCGGGGGTGTTGGAGCATGCGGCGAACGCGGTGATCAAAAGCATGCATGCCAACAAAAGAGCGATCGATTTTTTCATGTTTCTTTTCTCCTTTTGAATTGAGGCAGCGCCGCGCAATTTGCGACCGCCGATTTAGCCAGACGGCGCAAATTTGAACCACGGTTTTGCCTCGAATTTATAGTTCAGCCCTTTACAGAGCCTACTACCAAGCCTTTTACATAGTATTTCTGCAAAAATGGGTACAACAGCACAATGGGGCCGACTGTTACAATGGCCGTAGCCATTTTCAATGACTCCGTAGGAGCGGTGGTTCCGCCGGCTATGCCCGTCATTCGCTGTAGATCCTTTATCATGGTGACCTGGGATTTCAGCTGCAGCAGAAAATACTGAATAGGATAAAGATTTTTATCGTCTACCAGCATAATGGCGTTCCACCAGTCGTTCCAATAGTTCAGGCCATAAAACAAACCCACAGTAGCCAGCGCCGGAACTGTCAGAGGGAAATAAATGCGGAAGGCGATCACCGCGTCGTTGGCGCCGTCAATGGTGGCGGATTCCCGCAGGGAATCCGGCAGCCCGCTCATGAAGTTCCTCACTAAAAAAAGATTAAAAGTATTAAATAACAGGTTCGGAACGATCAGAGCGAAGATGTTGTCCCGCAGGTGCAGCATATTGCAGATCAAATACCAGGGCACAATGCCCGCCCCGAACACCATGGGAATAAAGAAGTACATACCCAGCACATTGCGGTATTTTACATTTTTATTGGCCAGCGTGTAGGCGGCCAGGCCCGTAATGAGAATGGCGCCCAGCGTTCCCACAACAGTGACTGCAATGGAGATCAGATATCCGTGAAGAATACTTGCTCCCCGGAACATCAGCTCATAAGCTTCCGTGGAAAATTTCTGCGGGAAAAAGCTGTAGCCGTTTCGCAGAATCGTGGATTCGTCCGTAATGGATACCATAAAGGTGAGGATCATGGGAAGCAGGCAGAACAGAGCGAAGATCAGAATAAAAAGCCCAATGAAGAAGTTCGGCAGAGAAAATTTCCGTTTGATCGTTGTCATAGCTTCTACCCCCTTCCTTTAATACAGCGCGCCATCGGGGAAGAATTTCCTGGCCAGCCAGTTGGAGCCGTATACCATCACAAATCCAATGGCTGATTGGAACAGACCGATGGCGGTGGATTGCGACATATCGCCCACCTGCCGCAGCGCCCGGAACACATAGGTGTCAATGATATCCGTGGTGGGGTATAGCACCCCGTTATCTCCCACCAAAGCATAGATCATACCGAAATCGCCATACATGATCTTGCCCAGAGATAGCAGTGTCATAATGACCACCGTAGGGGCGATCAGCGGCAGGGTGATCCGGCGCAGCATCTGAAAGCGGTTGGCCCCGTCAATGGCGGCAGCTTCGTACAGCGAGGAATCGATACTGGTGATGGACGCCAGGAAAATAATGGCGTTCATGCCCGCACCCTTCCAGATCCTCATAACAACTAAAATGGCGGGCCAAACATTTGGCTCTGTATACCAGTTGATCGGCTTCATTCCCAAGGAGCGCAGGGTGGAATTGACCAGGCCGTATTGATTGGCAAACAGGCTCAGCAGAATATAGCTGACCATGACCCAGGAAATATACTGGGGAAACAGCATCACGGCCTGGGTGGTTTTCGCGAACCACCTGGAACGCAGCTCATTGAGCAGCAGAGCCAGCAGCACGGACATAAAGGTTCCGGTAAGAATGAACAGAATGTTCAGGAACATGGTGTTGAAGGTCACCCGAAACGCATTTTGCGAAGCAAAGAAGAACTGAAAGTTTTGAAGCCCGCACCAGTCGCCGTGAAAAATAATATCCCAAACAGAGCTGTTTCTGTAGTCGTAGCGCTGGAAGGCCAACAGCATATAGGGGTATGCCATATAGCTGAACAGAAACACATATACGATCGCGGGCAGGGCGATCAAATAGGAAAACTTATTCTTTGAAATATCGCGCAGCAACCCGCCCTTTTTCTTTTTTATGGTTTTTTCCGACGCCATAGTTTTTCGTTTCCTCCTTATGCGGCCGGGCCTGTTCTGTGAAAAGAGAAAAGACTGCGGAACAGACGGGCCCCTTTTGCGGTGACACGTTACAGAATTCTTTTAAATACTGTAATTCATTTTTTTACGGACGTAAACAGAACGATCTGCAAAAATATTTCAAAAATTTGATATTGGGTTTTTGAAAACCGGATATCTTTTTCAAATATTCCATATTTTTTCCTAAAAAGTGGAAAAAATACGCTGAAAAACCAAACTGCGAATACTCCAAACAGTTCGGCTTTTTCCGGGGCATGAACACGCCCTGGCGATTTTTATCGGGTCAGGGCGTATTTTGCCGCCGGTCATAATTTCCATAAGTGCGCCAAAGTTCTATCATTCTTTCATAGCGTTCCAGGGGCAGGCCGGTGTAGGCGCAGTTGGAGGTGGAAAACACATAGCCTCTGCCTGTTGCCATACCCTCCCGCAGAGAGCGCATCACGTCGGCATCGCACTGCTCGTCTGTGCCGGTTTGCAGCAGGCCGCAGTTTACGTTGCCGATCAGGCAGATATTCTCTCCCACCAGCTTTCGCACCTCCGGGATCGATACGCCGCCCTGGGGATCCAGAGAGTGAATAGCGTCGGGGCCGCAGTCCGCCAGTCTACGGGCAAGGGGCATAATGTTGCCGTCCGTATGCTTGATGGTGTAATACCCCAACCGCCGGTATTCTGAGAGGACTGCCTTCAGGTAGGGAGCAATCAGCTCGTCAAATTTTTCCGGGCTGAAAAAAGGATTGGTGTTAAAGCAGTAATCCGAGCAAAGGGTGAAGCCGTCCAGCAGATGGCCCCAGCTGTCCAGCTTGTAGGCATATTCCAGCATGCTTTCCATGCGCCGCTCTGAAATCTCATTCAGCTCTTCGGGGGCTTCGTACATTTTGGCGGAGAATTCCATCATGCTTTCTCCGTCTGGAATGGCCCAGGTGGGGTCCCGGTCAATGAGCAAGCAATATTCCTGGCCGGTTTTCCCGCGTACCGCCTCCAGCAGGCGCTGAGTGTCTTCCACATTGTAGGGATTCGGGTGCAGCAGAATGGCGCTGTGGCCGTAACGGCGGGCTGTTTCTATATAAAGATCCGCCATGTCGTTGATTTGCAGCTCCTGTTCTCTGGGGCTCATCTGCTTCCACTGCGAATAACTCCGCTGGTGCGGGTGTACCTTTCCGAAAGCCTCCATGGTCAGGAAGAACACCAGCTCAAAGGTGGGTACCTGGCCGCCGATGGGCTCGCATTTCAGCGTCTTGAGAAATCTTTCCCGGTTCGTCATAAGCGTATGGCTCCTTTTGTGGTTTCTTTTTCTTCAGGATACCTTTTATCCTCCATGGGCTTCAAGCTTGAATACCGGATTTTCTCTTTCTATTTTAGCAGTTTGGGCGAGCGTACCGTGAGCTCGAGGTGAATTTGGCGGCAAATACAGGCAGGTTTCATGCCGCGAAAGCCTGAAATTAAAAAAATTAAGCGAAAATCTTAAAAAAGTTAATTTTTCTATTGACAAAGTTAATACAAGGGGTTATAATGCGGACAGAAAGCAAGAAAATATTAGATTTTTTTGAAATCCCAGGCAGGCTTTTGAGAAATACACAGGAAAAACCTCCGAAGCCCGCCGCCGAAGAGAAGTCTTTGCCCCGGCCGCCTGTGGAAGCCGGAAAAGAAAGAGGCTTTTCCCAAAAAGCTTGAAAGGAGAAATCGTTATGGCAAATCAATCGTTTCACGCTCCCTCCCAATGCCCGGTATGCGGAGGCACCATGGCAGTGACCCGCCTGAAGTGCGGAAACTGCGGCACGGAGCTGACAGGCAGCTTTTCGCCCTGCCGCTTCTGCCGGCTGGAAGAGAAGCATTTGCAGTTTGTGGAAACCTTTCTGCGGTGCAGAGGGTCCATTAAAGAAGTGGAAAAGGCGCTGGGGGTCAGCTACCCCACGGTAAAGAACATGTTGGACGCCGCTTTGAACGCCCTGGGCTTTGATGAGAAGCCGGAGCTGCGGGCGCTGCGGGAGCAGGAGGAGCGCGCCGAGATCCTGTCCCGGCTTTCCAGCCGGGAGATCGATGTGGATACGGCCATCGAGGCCTTGAACCAGTTGAAGGGAGGAAAATAACATGCGCGCTGTCAATGCGGCTCTGTACCGGCCTCCCTTTTGCGGGAACTGCCGGTTGCAAAGAGATGTTTTAGGAGATATAGCGTTTCAAAGAGAAACGGGAATGCTGGAAAAAGGTTTTACGGGGCTTTTGGCGCTTCTGCGGAAAGCAAAACGGTCTTTTTCGGCAAGGCCGCGGCTGATCCGGCGCCTGGGCCAGCACAGCCTGTATTTATGGCAGATAGATCCTGAAAAGGTGTGGGAAGGGAGGAATGTTCTGTGAATGAGGGAAAACAAAAGATACTGAATATGCTGGAGGCCGGGATCATTTCCCAGGAGGACGCTTACCGGCTGCTGGAGGCGCTGGGAGAAGAAACGGAGTTTCCCGAAAAGCAGCAGGCCGATGCGCCGCCGGAGCAGCGGGAGGAAAGCGGCGGGGTCCCTTCGCTGACGTTGTACCCCGAGGGAATGGAAGAGAAGCTGGAGAAAGTTTTTGCGGAGGCCGACGCACCCGAAGCGCCGCCCGCACCGGAAATACCGGAGATCCCTGAAACACCGCCCATTCCCCAAGCTTCCTCGATCCCCTTTGTCTCTGAGAGCTCCCCGGCGGAACAGACGGGGGTGGAAACGCCCCACGAATATCCGGGGCTGGGAAGCGCCATTCGTTCCCTGGACGTGGAGTGGGTGAGCGGCTCGGTGGAGGTGTTCTACGGCGAAGGCGACCAGGTCAAGGTGGCGGAATATGCCAAACGGCCTTTGTCCGATGGGGAAAAGATGGAGGTTTCCATGGTGAACGGAAGCCTGCGCATTGCCTGGAGCAAAAGCCATATCCGCTGGCCCTTTTTCAAATCCGTCGCAAAGCGGCTGGTGGTGGAGCTGCCCAAAACCGGTTCGCCTTTGGAAACCGTGGACATCGGCGTCGTATCCGCCGCGATTTCCTTAAATGGTCTGATGGCGAACAGCCTGTCCGCCCATACCGTTTCCGGAGAAATTTCAGCCTTTGGCCTGCAGGGAAGGCGGATCGGCCTTTCCAGCACCTCCGGCAGGATCGACGCCCGCGCCCTTTCCGCCGAGGAGTTGAAGCTTTCCACCGTTTCCGGAAAGCTTACCGGAGATTTTTCCGCGGTCAACGCCGGTATTTCTTCCACCTCCGGCAAAATCGAGCTGCGTGGAGACGCGGCGGGAACGCTGAAGCTTTCCTCGGTTTCCGGCTCTGTCCGGTTTGAGGGAACGGCGGGCGGAAGCGCGAAGGCGAAAACCGCCTCCGGCAGCTCCTGTCTGGCCCTTGGCACAATGCCGGAGTCCCTGCAGAGCAGCAGTGTTTCCGGAAGCGTTACCCTGCTGCTTCCCGACACGGCCGAAGGCTTCTCTGCGGAGTACCACACGGTTTCCGGCGGCTTTGACTGTGACTTCCCCGTGACCGGAACCAGGGAAAAGAGGTCCGGCTCCCTTCGCTGCGGCATGGGAAAAACAAGGATCGATCTTTCCACCACCTCCGGGAGCATGCGGATCGAAAAGAGCTAGAGGCCCGGATTTTTGAAGAAAGAAGAGGTGTTTTCGCAATGAATGACGAACAGAGAAAAATTTTAGATATGGTGGAACAGGGGATCATCACCTCAGAGGACGCGGCCAGGCTTTTGAAGGCGCTGGACGGCGGCCCGGCGGCGCCTCAGAAGCCGGCTGCTTCACCGCCTCCCCCGGCGGCAGAGCCCGCTTCAGGATTTCATGACCTCCGAAGACTGGGCAAAGAGCTTCAGGAGGGCGCGGCGGAGGCGGCAAGGCTTGCCATGGAGGAAGCGAAAAAGGCGCTGAAGGGCTTGGGGAAAATTCAGTTTCCCACAGATTCGCAGGAGGCAGAGAATATTCTGGGGGCCAACTGGGAACAGGAGGACGAGGATTTTCGGGAGGCGCAAAGCAGCCCGCTGGAATATCCCCTGATGGCGGGAGAACTGGAAAACCTGAATATTCAGTGGATCCGGGGCAATGTGGAGCTGCGCCCCACAGAGGGCGGTGAGATCAGGATCACGGAATATTCCCGCATGCCTTTGGAGGAGCGGGAAAAAACGGTGGTCACCCTGGAGGACGGCGAGCTTTCCATTGCCTGGGGAAAAGAAAAGATGCGGCAGGGCGTTCCTTATTCCAAACATCTGCTGGTGGAGCTTCCTGAAAATTGCTTCCACGGGCTGGAGGAGCTGGAGATCAAAAGCATTGCCGGCAATATTCGGCTCCAGGGTTTTTCAGCGGAGAACATCACCCTTTCCCAGGTTTCCGGCCGCATTGAGGTTTCCGAGCTCCATGCTGAGGAACTGAAGCTTTCCGCGGTATCCGGGCAGATCACGGCAAGAGACCTTCAGGCGGAGGATCTGGATATTTCCGGAGTTTCCGGGGAAGTGGGGATCACGGGCTTCCACGCGGAGGACGCGAACCTGCGTATTGTGACCGGCTCTCTGAACGCCTTTGGAGATTGCGATGAGCTCTCGCTGGATTCTGTGTCCGGCCTTGCCTCCGTGACCCTGAACAGACTTCCGGAAGAGGCAAACGTTCACACTGTTTCCGGCCGTTCGGTCCTTTATTTACCCGATTCCGAAGATGGATTTACGGTAAATTACCACGCAAAATTCGGTGCCTTCCATTGCGATTTCCCTCTCACAGGAGAGCTGAACGCCAAGTCCGGCGAAGGCGCCTACGGGGACGGAGACGCGGAGATCGATATGAATGCCATCAGCGGCGCCGTGGAGCTGCGCCGGGCCTGACCGATTTTTTACAAGCAAGCGTAATTCAGATAATCTCCTTTTGAACCCCCAAGCCCCGGCGGAAGCTTCCGCCGGGGCTTGGGGGTTTAGATGATAGATGCTGGATAATAGATGCTGGACGGTGGTGGCACCTTCGGTGCAAGGAAGGGCAAGGGTACAAGCGTTGTAACCAATGCCCGGCTATAGTTTAGCGTCCTTAGGCTCCACTTGCGCGAGTAAGGGGAGCTGTCACGGCGAAGCCGTGACTGAGGGGATCAAAACTGGCGATTCTATCCCACTTTCTGCGTGTGACTATCCCTTCCACCGCCGTTCGGCGGTCCCCCTCCCCTTACAAAGTAAGGGGAGGCTTTCGCTCACCGCCCAGTTCCAATTTAGCGAGCACTGTAAGTAACGCTCGTGCTACTTACAGTGCTCGCACTCTTGCTCTTAAATAATTCCTCATTGCTCATTCCTAATTCCTCATTACCTTGTCGTTTCCCCCATTTTCTTCTTGACTTACAGTGGGCTTTAAGCTGTATAATAATGGCAGAAAAACCGGCAGAGTGCCGGAATAAAAAGGAAAGAGGAGTTCAGTATGGCAAAGGTCTATTTTACCAAAGAGATCACTCCGGAAGCCGTTGTGCGGCTGTATGACGCGCTGGGGACAGAGCTGCCCGGCAAGGTGGCGGTGAAGGTGCATTCCGGCGAGGTGGGGAACCAGAACTTTATCCGCGCCGATTTCATGAAGCCCATGGTGGACAAGGTACACGGCACCATTGTGGAGTGCAATACCGCCTATGAAGGCAAGCGCAACACCACCGAAGCCCACTGGGAAACCATGAAGCTCCACGGCTGGACGGAGATCGCCCCGGTGGATATTCTGGACGAGGAAGGCGATTTTGAGCTGCCTGTCCACGGCGGCAGGTGTATTGACAAAAACTTTGTGGGCGGCCACATGAAGCAGTACGATTCTCTGCTGGTGCTGTCCCATTTTAAGGGCCATCCTATGGGCGGCTTTGGCGGCGCGCTGAAGAATATCTCCATCGGCCTTGCCTCCTCCCACGGTAAGGCCTATATCCACGGCGCGGGAAAGCCGGAGGAGATGTGGAGCGCCAGTCACGATTCCTTCCTGGAATCCATGGCGGACGCGGCCAAGACCATTGTGGAATATTTCGGCGAGAAAATCGCCTTCGTAAACGTGATGAAAAATATGTCGGTAGACTGCGACTGCTGCGCGGTGGCGGAGGATCCCGCCATTGGGGATATTGGCATTCTCGCTTCTCTCGATCCGGTGGCGCTGGATCAGGCCTGCCTGGATCTGGTCTATGCCAGCGACGACCCCGGCAAGCCCCATTTGCTGGAGCGTATTGAATCCCGCCATGGCGTTTATACCGTGGAGGTGGCGGAAAGCATTGGCATGGGCAGCCGGAAGTATGAGCTTGTGGAGCTGTAAGCTCTGAAATTCGGAAAGAAGTGGAGGCTTTCGTATGGAAAAAACAGTGGAGCGCTGGGGCATGCTGGAGCTGGAGGCGCATGGCCCGAAGGAAGGAAATCCTTTTACAGAACGGCAGCTTACCGCCGTGTTTCGGGGGAAAAACGAGGAAGTAAGGGTTTCCGGCTTCTATGATGGAGAAGGAGTGTACAAGGTTCGTTTCATGCCGTCCTTTGAGGGGGAATACACCTATGAGACCAGCGGGAATTTCCCGGGGGCTCAAACAGCGGGAAGCTTTCTTGTTACGCCTGCGTCCAAGGGAAACCACGGTCCCATGCGGGTGGTGAACACCTACCATTTTGCCTATGAAGACGCCACGCCCTATTATTCTGTGGGAACCACCTGCTATGCCTGGGCCCACCAGCCGGAGGAGGTTCACCGGCAGACGCTGGAGGAGCTTTCCAAGGGGTATTTCAACAAAATGCGCTTCTGCGTATTCCCAAAGCACTACATTCACAATTTCCGGGACCCGGAAACCTTTCCCTATGAGGGCACGCCGGTGGACAACTCCGGTCTCAGCGAAGAAACCTTCACCTACGAGGCGAACCTTTCCGGAAACAGCTGGGACTTTACCCGCTTTTTCCCGGAGCATTTCCGCCGGATCGAGCGCTGTATTCTGGAGCTTCAGGAGCGGGGGATCGAGGCCGACCTCATCGTGATGCACCCCTATGACCGCTGGGGCTTCTCCCAAATGACAAGGGAGCAGGACGACCTGTACTGGCGCTATGTGATCGCCCGGTTCTCCGCTTACCGGAACGTGTGGTGGAGCCTTGCCAACGAATATGACCTGCTTCGCACCAAAACGCTGGAGGATTGGGAGCATTACGCCGCCCTGCTCTGTGAACTGGATCCTTACCGCCACCTGCGGGGCATTCACAACTGTATCAGTTTTTACGACCACAGCCGTCCCTGGATCACCCATTGCAGCCTGCAGCGGCAGGATCTGTACCGCCATGTGGAATATACGGACGAGTACCGTACCCGCTGGGGGAAGCCTGTTGTGTGGGACGAAATTTCCTATGAAGGCAATCTTGATATGGGCTGGGGCAATATTTCCGGGCAAGAGCTGACCCGCCGGTTCTGGGAGGCCGCCATGCGGGGCGGCTATGCCGGGCACGGAGAAACCTTTGTGGATCCTGAGCACGATATTCTTTGGTGGAGCCACGGAGGCCCCCTGCACGGGGAAAGCCCCGCACGAATCCGTTTTCTCCACCAAATTCTGAAGGAAACGCCGGGCTATGGGCTGCGCCGGGGCCAGGGCTCCTTTGACGAAACAGTGGGCGTACCGGATTCCCCCGGCTTCCTGATGGAAGGCGCCGGCGGCTATGAGATCCATTATTACGGCTTCGGCAGACCCTCCTTCCGGGATTTTATCAAGCCGGAGGGAAAGTGGCAGGCCGAGATCATCGACACCTGGGAAATGACCGTCACCGACGCCGGCGTGCACAGCGGTAAATTCCGTGTTGCGCTGCCGGGAAAGGAATACATGGCGATCCGCTTAAAGAAATTAGCAATTAGTAATTAGAAGTTAGAAGGTCAAGGACATAGTTCGATAAATTATAGTTTAGCAGAAAGCTCCCTTTTGTCATTCTGAGGAACGCAGTGACGAAGAATCTTGTCCTTAATTCCCGGAAAAAGGGCAAAGGACGAGATCCTTCACTTCGTTCAGGATGACAGGCGGGAAGTGAGCGAAGAACCGTCTAGCTTCTAGTATCCAGCATCTAAATAAAACAGGCTGCCGCAAAACTCACAGTTTGCGGCAGCTCCTTCTTTTCAGCAACACTCTTATAGTAAAACTTCCCTGTGCTCCCGGGCGGAGCGGTAGGCCGCCAGCATCAGCTCCACGGTATCGGCTACGCCGGGGATATCGTTTCGGAAGGGGGTCTCTTCCAAAACGGCATGGTAAAAATCCGCGATGCACAGGCTGTGGCTTTGTCCCCAGTAGGCTTTTCCGGTAATAGGGGAAAGAGGCTCAGGAAGCCGGTGGAATTCCCTGCCGCCGTTTTTCCAAAGCAGGGTGACCTCCTGCTCCTCCATGCGAACGGTAGCGTTTTCGCAGACCAATTCCACCAGCACCGGGGAATCGGTACAGTGGGCGGTGGTGGCGAAAAATACTGCCGGGCTCCCGCCGAAATCGATAGATGCCTCGAAGGCGTCCTCCACCTCAATGACGTTTTTCAAGTGGTGGTTCGTCATTGTGGCGTCTACCGAAACGGCCCGGCCTAAAAACTGCCCCAAAAGGTCCAGCGTGTGAATAGACTGGTTGATCAGCACCCCGCCGCCCTCGGTTTCCAGGCTGCCCCGCCAGCCGCTTTCCGTGTAATAGGAAGCGTCCCTGTGCCAGGTGACAAAGGCCCTGCCGCCCAGGAGCTTCCCCAATTTTCCGGAAGCGAGAAGCTCCTTCAGCAGCCCCACGCCGGGGTTATAACGGTTTTGAAAGCAAACGCCCACCCGCGTTTTTTCACCCAGCTCTTGAAATTCCTTCCACTGGGTTTCGTTTATCACGGGGGGCTTTTCCGTAAAGACCGCAATGCCCCGCTCCGCCGCCAGCTTTGCCATGGGGGTATGCAGCACATGAGGGGTGCAGATATGAAGCACCTCCGGGCGTTCCCGCTCTAAAAGCTCCTCCAGCGAAGAATAAGCGGCTCCGCCGTAGGCGCCTGCCAAGGCCTCCGCCCGCTCCGGGCGAATATCGCAGAAGGCCAGAAGCTCCGCCGTGTCCTGCTCATGCAGGACGGCGGCGTGTACCTGGGCAATGCCGCCGCAGCCGACAATGGCGCATTTCAGCCGCTTCATACCATCAGCTCCTTTGCTTCGGGAATTTCCGATAAAAGCTCCCGCAGGGCGGTAAGAGCCAGCTTCCAGGCGCTTTTTCCGTCCAGCGTGGAGTTTCTTTGCTTCGCCTCCTGCTCCAGGGCCGCAAGGCCCGTAAAATCGGTAAGGTGGGGCTCCAGGGAAAGGAAGCCCCGCCAGCCGCTGTGCAAAAGCTCGGTAAGAAGGGCCTTTACCTGCCCGTTTCCCTGCCCGGCGGGGACGATTTTTCTCTCCGCGCGCAAAGCATCTTTGATATGAACATATTCTATGTAAGGAAAGAGGCTGTCAAAGGCGGCGCGCGTGTCCTGGCCCACCTCTACAAAATTGGCAAAATCAAATACCGCCTTGAAGTGGGAACCGGAAAAGGCTTGCAGCAGTTCCAGGCAGCGGGGGGCGGTATCGCCGTAAATACCCTTTTCATTTTCATGGAGCAGCACGGAATCCCACCGGGCCGCTTCCTCGATCATGGCGTGAATTTGCTCGAATACCTTTTCCCGGAATTCCTCCGGGGCCTTCCCGGCGGGAAGGTAAAAGCTGAACATGCGCAGATAAGGGGCGTTCAGCTCCTTCTGGATCTCCAGGGTGCGCTTCAGCTTTTCCAGGTGGGCGGAAAAATTGTCCTCTATGGAAATTTTGCCGATGGGCGAGCCGATGGAGGAAACGGAAACGCCGAAGGCCGAAAGCTTTTCCTTTACCTCCCGCAGTTTTTCGGGGGAAAGCTCGGAAACATTGACGCCATCGATCCCCCGGGGCTCTATGTAGGAAAGGCCGAATTCCCGGATAGCGGCAAGCTGCTCGTCAAATACCGGGGAGATCTCATCGGAAAATCCGGATAATGCCAGTTTTTTCATTCTTTAATACGTACCTTCCGTGGAGAAGGTGATCTCCTTTCCCTCTTTTTTCCGGGAGTTTTCCCGGCGCTTTGTGAGCTCCCTGAGGAACAGCTCCTCGTCAAAGGGGATCTCCACCGGCCTGTGAAGCCAGCTGGAAAGGTGCATGGCATTGGAAAGTGTCAGTCCCCGCAGGCCTTCTCTGCCCTCGGCCACCAGGGGAGTTCCGTGAAGGATCTTTCCCGCAAAGGCGTTCAGCACCCCAACATGCTGGGGATTTTCCCCATCGGTTTCCACGGTGAATTCCTCCCATGCCGGCTTGGCGAAGCCCTCCCCGGAGGTTTTGCAGAAGTCCCGCTCGTCGGTGTTCAGCTTCCAGAAGGTGAGGGTATCGTTTTCGCACACCAGTTTCCCCCTGGTGCCGGTCACCTCAAAACGGTTGGTGCCGGGCGCATCTCCAGTGGTGGTGACAAACACGCCGGTGGCGCCGTTTTCAAATTCCAGATAGGCGGTCACGTCGTCCTCCACCTCGATATCGTGCCATTTTCCCTCCTGGCAAAAGGCCTGCACGGTTTTGGGCAGGCCGCAGATCCACTGCAAAAGATCCAGCTGGTGAGGGCACTGGTTTAAGAGCACGCCGCCGCCCTCGCCGTCCCAGGTGGCCCGCCAGTCGCCGGAATCATAATAGATCTGGGTGCGGTACCAGTCGGTGATGATCCAGTTCACCCGTTTCAGCTTTCCCAGCTCTCCGCCCTGTACCAGCTCATGCATTTTGCGGTACAGGCAGTTGGTGCGCTGATTGAACATCATGGCAAAGACCCTGCCGCTTTCCTCCGCGGCCCGGTTCATTTCCCTGACCGCCTTGGTGTAGACCCCCGCCGGCTTTTCGCACAGCACATGCAGCCCCTTTTGAAAGGCCTCCCGCGCCAGCACTGGGTGCTGGTAATGGGGGGTGGCGATCAGCACCGCGTCGCACAGGCCGCTTTCAATCAGCTCCGAGCCCTCGGTAAAAACCGGGGTGCCCTCCGGCAGTGTCTTTTTGGCCCATGCCCGGCGCTCCTCCCGGCGGTCCGCCGCCGCGGCGACCTCGATCTCAGGGGTTTTCCCCGCCAGAATATTTTGGATATGTCCGCTTCCCATGTTTCCTATGCCGATCATGCCCAGCTTGACTTTTTCCATATGCCCGCCTCCTGCCGTTGTTTTCCTCATTTTACCAGAACCCGCGGGGAAAAACAAGCCGCCGGGCATTGTTTTCCCGACAGCTTATAAAAAGAAATATTCACATGGCCAAAATTCCGTGGTCGTCCTTTTGCAGCAGATAAAGCTGCTCCTCCAGGCCTGTTTCTCCGTTGATATAGACCAGAAACTCGCGTCCGTTTTCGGCAGTGCAACGAAATTCCCAGCACAGCAGCTCTTCTAAGCCGGGAGAGGGGATCACCGCCGGCTGCGCGCTTTCCACGGTCAGCCTGGGGCTGAGGTTTTCAGCGGCTTGCTCCTTGGAAAGGGCGGGGCGGGAGAGCTCCCGCTCCCGGCGGTTCATCAGGTAGCCGGAAGCGTCGTATTCCACCATGCCGCCCTCCTGCAGCTCTATGGTGACCTTGACAAGATCCGGGTAACAGACGATTTCCTCCGCGGAGTCGGAGCCTTCTCCGGAAAAGCGGGCGGTTCCGGCAAAGTTGATAGTACACAGGTTATCGCTGCTCACGTAATACGTTTCCCGGAACTCGGAGATCCCCAGCTCCTTCAGCATGCGGCAGGCTTCTGTCAGCGCGTCGGTGTAGTCCAGCCTCGCTTCGGAAATGGGCCCTGCTTTTTTGAAATAAGCGATTTGACCGCCGGCTTTTGTCACGGTGACGTGAGCTTCCCTCCCGGAGAAGGAAAACACGGGCAGCTGGGACCCGCCCTCTCCCTGAGGCTCCAGCTCGTCCGGGGAGCAGTGAAGAAATTCGGCGGCTTTTCGGGCGGCCTCCTGTTCGTCAATTTCCGGCATGCCTTCTAAAAACAGCGGAGTCCGGCGCTGGATATGGTCGGAAAAAGGACCGTCGTACAGCAGGGCCGGGAACTGGGCGAAGGCCTCCGACGCCTCATCGAATTCATCGGAAAACAACGGCTGGTCAGCTGGCGCTTCCACATTGCGCAGCAGGCTTTTGAACCGGCCGAGAGAAATTCCCTCCGTGTCGATCCTGGCCTGGGTCTTTTGCAATGCCTCGGAAAGAGTTTCCGCGTATTCCTCCAGCACGGAGAGAATTTCCAGGTCGCTTTCTTCCTGGCTCCGCCCCGCCGCGGCATGGCGGGAAAGGGAAAGGGCGTAGCTTCCTGTTTGAGAGAAAAACTGGCTGATCCGTTCCGTTTTTTCCTGGGGGAAGGGAAGGATTGCCATAGCACTTTTTGCCCCGCTGCTCTGCTCCAGCAGTTCGGCGGACACCGCATTCTGCATGGTGGGCGTGTTGACATAAGGGGCTTTTTGCAGCACAGACCGCATGGCGGTTACGTGATCCGTCAGGTCTCCCAGAGCCCGGCGGTAGGAATATTCCAGCTCCGTCCGGCTGGAGGCCAGGGCATAGCCCGCGTCCGCCCAAAGCCCGCATAGGGTAAGAAAAACTGCCGACAGCAGTGTAAAGGCTCTGATTTTGCCTCGCTTTCGCATGAAGCAGGCCTCCTTTATCCAAAAATAAGATTGAAATTAGCCTTTGCTGAAATCGGGCTAACATACACGGGATTTTTTCCTTTGAAAATTCACGGTGCGTTCAAAATATTTTATCTGTTCAAATCCCCGGTTTTATGGTATACTTTCCCTTGTATCTGCGAAATCATCGGGAACAGGGGGGAAGCGGCTTGCGTATCCTGGGGATCGACCCTGGCTATGCCATCGTGGGCTATGGCGTGATCGAAGCGAAAAACGGTCTGTACCGCCCAGTGGAATACGGTGCCGTCACTACCCGTGCCGGGGATGATTTTGGCCTGCGCTTAACGGAAATTTATGAGGGTATGACTGAGCTGCTTGCTCTGCATAAGCCCCAGGCCGCTTCCGTGGAAAAGCTGTATTTTACCAATAACAAAACCACCGGCATCGGTGTGGCGGAGGCAAGGGGCGTGATCCTTCTGGCCCTTTCCCAGGCAGGGGTTCCTCTGTTTGAATACACGCCCATGCAGGTAAAGCAGGGGGTAACGGGGTACGGCAAGGCCCTGAAGCCCCAGGTGCAGGAAATGACCCGGCGGCTTTTGAAGCTGCCCTCGATCCCCAAACCGGACGACACGGCCGACGCCTTGGCGCTGGCCATCTGCCACGGCCAGGCGGCAGGCTCTGCCCTGCGCCGCGGCCTGCTGGAAAAGGCAAGAAAGCCGGGAAAAGTGATTTGAAGGATCAGGAAGAAAAAACGCTTTTGAAAGCGCGCGGTGAACAAGGAGCGTGAGGAAACCATGTTTTACAGTCTGACAGGAAGGGTTGCTCATACGGAGCCGGGACTGGCGGTGATCGATGTGGGGGGCGTGGCGTTTAAATGCTTTACCTCTATGAACACCCTGCGAAATCTGCCCCGGCTGGGAGAAAACGCCACCCTGTATACCCATTTGAATGTGCGGGAGGACGCGCTGGATCTTTTCGGGTTCCTCACCCAGGGGGAATTAAACTGCTTTAAGCTGTTAACGGGTATCAGCGGTGTGGGCCCCAAGGTGGGCATTGCCATTTTGTCCGAGCTTACTCCGGAAAACGTGGCCCTTGCGGCGGCTGCGGGAGATTCCAAGCGCTTTACCAAGGCAAGCGGCGTTGGGCCAAAGCTGGCCCAGCGCATTGTGCTGGAATTAAAGGACAAGGTAAAAAGCCTGTCCGCTTCCGGCCTCAATATGGAGGAACTGCAGGCAGGAGGCCCTTCCGCCTCCGGCAGCGCGGCTCAAGCGGTGGAGGCCCTTGTGACCCTGGGCTATTCCCCCTCGGATGCCGCCGCCGCCGTGGGCAGGCTGGATTCCGCCCTGCCTCCGGAGGAGCTGATCCGCCTGGCGCTGAAGTCCTTCGGGAGCAGATAGCCTATGAACAGCTTGCAGGCGTGGCTTACGGAAAATGGGATCTTACTGTGCAATACCAACCCCCTGCTGCCCGCCCTGGAGGATATCGGCTGTACCTGGCAGGACGTGACGGAGCTGATCGACAGTCATGGGCTCTTTTACTCCAAGGCGTTTCAGGGGCGCACCACCTATCTTTCCCCGGAGGCCTATTACCTTTTGAAGCGGCTCCGGCGGCAAAGGCCTCTGACGGAACCGGCCAAAAAGCTTCTGGCGCTGCTCAGAGAAAACCCGGGTTCTGAAACGGAGCTTTTGAAGGAGCTGTCCGCCCTGCCGGGGAAAGAATACCAAAAGGGCTTTGAGCTTTTGTTGAAGAATTTGTACGTCACCGCCCTGAGAAACGGCCGGTATCTTCAGGAAAACTGGTCGTCCTTCCTGTATGGAACGGCAGAGCAGTGGGAAAAGGACGCGCCGAACCGGTATGGCTGTGAAGCTCCCAGGGAACGGCTGTGGAAGCTTTTGTCCGCCGTGATGACGGAAAAGCAGTTTCTCTCATTCATCAAATAAAAAGCGTGAAAGGAGGAAGGCTCCATGATCGAAAAAACCAGCGGGCAAGCCACGGAGTACGGGATCGATTGGGATTCCCAGGACGACCTGGACCTGGAAAACCGCTTGACGGAAACCGGCTACACCCCGGAGGACAGAGAAGTGGAAAACCCGCTGCGTCCCCGGACGTTTTCGGAATATATCGGGCAGGAAAAAGCCAAGGAAAACCTGAAAATTTATATTGAGGCGGCCAAAAGCCGGAAGGAGACCCTGGATCATGTGCTGCTGTACGGCCCTCCGGGTCTGGGCAAAACCACTCTGGCGGGGATCGTGGCCAACGAAATGGGGGTCAACCTGCGCATTACCAGCGGCCCGGCCATTGAAAAGCCGGGGGATCTGGCGGCGCTGCTGACAAATCTCAGCCCCGGCGATGTGCTGTTTATCGACGAGGTGCACCGTCTGCCCCGCACGGTGGAGGAGATACTGTACCCCGCCATGGAGGACTTTGCCCTGGATATTATCACCGGCAAGGGGCAAATGGCCGCTTCCTATCATCTGCCCTTGCCGAAATTCACCCTGGTGGGGGCCACCACCAGGGCGGGCCAGCTTTCCGCCCCCTTGCGGGACCGCTTCGGAGTGGTGCTCCGGCTGGAGCTGTATTCCCCGGCGGAGCTTTCCAAGATCGTCCTGCGAAGCGCTGGAATTTTACAGGCGGAGATCGAAGCCGACGCGGCGCTGGAGATCGCTTCCCGTTCCCGGGGCACGCCCCGAATCGCCAACCGCCTCTTAAAGAGGGTACGGGATTTTGCCGAGGTCATGAGCGGCGGGGTGATTACCCTGAACACGGCCCGCATTGCTTTAGACAGAATGGAGATCGATGAGCTGGGCCTGGACCAGAGCGACCGGAACATGCTTTCCGCCATTATCAAAAACTACGGCGGCGGCCCGGTGGGGCTGGAGACCCTGGCGGCGGCCATCGGAGAAGAGGCCGTCACCATCGAGGACGTAAACGAGCCCTATCTCATGCAGATAGGCTTTCTGACCCGCACCCCCCGGGGGCGCTGCGCCACCCCAGCGGCCTATCTCCATTTGGGGCTGCCCGTGCCGGGCAGGCTTCGGGAAAGTGGGGCAGCCGATCAGTTGAGCTTAAACGATCGGCTTTCGTAAGCTCAGAAAAATCGTTTTTGTAAACGCGGCAGATAGTTTTATATCTTAAAAGGAGAGATCGAGTATGGGCAGACTATTCGGAACAGACGGAATCAGAGGGATCGCGAACAAGGATTTGACCTGTGAGCTGGCCACACAGCTGGGCAGGGCGGCAGCCTGCGTGCTGACTAACAAATCGAACCGGCACCCCAAGGTGCTCATCGGTAAGGACACCCGGCTTTCCTCTGACATGCTGGAAACCGCCATGGCAGCGGGCTTGTGCAGCATCGGGGCCAGCGTGGTGACTCTGGGCGTGGTGCCCACTCCGGCTGTGGCTTATCTGGTAGAAAAATACAAGGCGGACGCGGGGGTGATGATCTCCGCCTCCCACAATTCCTATGAATACAACGGCATCAAGATCTTCTCCGGAGACGGGTTCAAGCTGCCGGACGACCTGGAGGAGCGCATTGAAGATATCATTCTCGGGAAATCCGATATTTCCGGGGAATTCCCGGAGGAGGACGGCATCGGCACCGTCAGCCAGGCGGAGAACGCTGTGCGGGATTACATTGACCATGTGAAAAATTCCGTTCACTTTTCCTTAGACGGCCTGAAGATCGCCATCGATACCGCCAACGGCTCCGCCAGCGCCACGGCGGAAACGCTGTTTACCGAGCTGGGGGCTGAAGTCACTATGCTGAATGACAAGCCCGACGGCATCAACGTAAACCGGGATTGCGGCTCCACCCACATGGAGGGCCTCATCGAATATGTAAAGGCCCACGAAGTGGACGCCGGCGTGGCCTTCGACGGCGACGCCGACCGCTGTCTGATGGTGGACGAACAGGGCAATTTTATTGACGGCGATTTTATGATGGCCATCTGCGCCATGGATATGAAGAGCCGGGGAAAGCTTTCCAAAAACACGGTGGTAGGCACTATTATGACCAATATGGGCTTTCAGCGGTTCTGTGAGGAAAACGGCATGAGTTTTGAGGCCACCAAGGTGGGCGACCGCTATGTGCTGGAGGAAATGCGCCTGAGCGGCTACAATTTCGGCGGCGAGCAGAGCGGCCATGTGATCTTCCGGGATTTTGCCACCACCGGTGACGGCCAGCTGACCGCCTGCCAGCTTTTGAGCCTGCTGCGCAGGAGAGAGGGTAAGCTTTCTTCTCTGGCTACCCTGATGCAGCGGTTCCCCCAGACCATTGTGAACCTGCAGGTTTCCCCTGAAGGGAAGCTGGCGTTCTACACCGACCACAAGGTGCGGGCCGCCATCGACAAGGTGACGGAAACCCTGGGCAAGGACGGGCGGATCATTGTGCGCCCCTCCGGCACTGAGCCGCTGCTCCGCGTGATGGTGGAGGGCCAGGACGAGGCGCTGATTCAGAAGCTGGCAAACGATGTGGCGGAAGTGATCAAGGCGGAGCTTTGCTGAAGGAATTGTTAGTCAGGAGTAGTTAGTTGTTAGAGAAGGGCACCTTTTCTTGTCATTCTGAGGGAAAGGGAAAAAGAACGAGATCCTTCACTTCGTTCAGGATGACTGGCAGGGAAGTTCAGGATGACTGGCAGGAAAGCTCAAGACGACAGAGAGGGAAGCCTGCTGAATGCACCGATTACTACTTCCAGAAATTGGCATCTAACATCTGAAAAAACGGTGATGAACTATGAGAACAGCCAAATGGCAGGATTATGAATTGCTTGATACGGTGGACGGAGAACGGCTGGAGCGGTGGGGGGAGATCCTGCTGATCCGGCCGGACCCGCAGATCATCTGGTCCGGGGAAAAGCAGGATCCCCGCTGGCGCTCGGCCCATGCCCGGTATCGCCGTTCCAGCTCCGGCGGGGGAAGCTGGGAAGCATATCAAAAGCTGCCCGACGTCTGGAAGATCCACTGGCAGGGCCTGACCTTCCGCTTAAAGCCCATGGGCTTTAAGCATACGGGGATTTTCCCGGAGCAGGCGGTGAACTGGGATTTCGCTATGGAGCGGATCCGGGCCGCGAAGGCTGAGAATAGTGGCCGGCCCATCAAGGTGCTGAATCTTTTCGGCTATACCGGGGCGGCCACCCTGGCCTGTATGCGGGCGGGAGCCGCCGTGACCCATGTGGACGCCTCCAAGGGCATGGTGCAGTGGGCAAAGGAAAATGCCGAGGTCTCCGGCCTCAGTGACCGGCCTGTGCGCTGGCTGGTGGACGACTGCGTGAAATTTGTCCAGCGGGAGCAGCGCAGAGGGAACACCTATGATGGCATTATCATGGACCCGCCCTCCTATGGAAGAGGCCCCGGCGGAGAGGTGTGGAAGCTGGAGGAACAGCTTTACTCCCTGGTGGAAATGTGCTTGCCCATTCTTTCGGAGCGCGCCCTGTTCTTTTTGCTCAATTCCTACACCACCGGCCTTTCTCCGGCGGTGATGGAGTATCTTTTGGGCACGCTTCTTCAAAAGAAGCTGGGCGGGCAGGTTTCCTCCGATGAGATCGGCCTGCCGGTAACGAGCACCGGCCTGGTGCTGCCCTGCGGCAGTACGGCGATTTGGGAAAGTAGTTATTAGTTGTTAGTCGTTAGCTGTTAGAAAGGATTTTGGACGGATCGAAAGGGAAGGAGATGCAGATGGCCCTGCTGGATTTGAAGGAAGTCCGGTTTTCCTATGAGCCGGAGGCTGTGGAGCCAAAAGAGGCTTTGCGCGGCGTGACATTACAAATAGAGCAGGGAGAATTTGTGGCCCTGCTGGGACATAACGGCTGCGGCAAGTCTACCGTGGCGAAGCTCTTAAACGGCATGCTTGTGCCCACCTCCGGCAAGGTGCTGGTAGATGGCATCGATACCGCTGAGGAGGCCCGCCAGCTGGAGGTGCGCCGCCGGGTGGGGTTGGTGCAGCAGAACCCCGATAACCAGCTGGTTGCCGGTGTGGTGGAGGAGGACGTTGCCTTCGGCCCGGAAAACCTGGGCATTCCGCCTTTGGAGATCCGCGAAAGAGTGGACGCGGCTTTGCGGGCCGTGGATATGTACGAATACCGGGAGAGTGCGCCCCACAAGCTTTCCGGCGGACAGAAGCAGCGGGTGGCCATTGCGGGGATCATTGCCATGGAAACCGCCTGTATCGTGCTGGACGAGCCTACCGCCATGCTGGATCCCAGAGGCCGTGGGGAGGTCATGGAGACCATCAAGCGCTTGAATCGGGAAAAAGGGATCACCATTGTGCTTATCACCCATTATATGGAGGAAGCGGTTCAGGCCGGGCGAGTGGTGGTCATGGATCAGGGCGCGGTCCTGACAGACGGTTCTCCGGAAGAGGTGTTCGGCAAGGTGGAGTTTTTGAAGCGCCATGGGTTGGACGTACCCCAGGCCACGGAACTGGTATACCGGCTTTCCACCGCAGGCGCGAAGCTTTCGGGTATGCCGTTGGGCACGGAGCGTTGTGTGGAGCTGTTTCGGCGGTATCGGGAACAGAATGTCGCCGAAGTGGAGCTTTCAAAACAAGAGTCTCCCTCCGTATTCCAAAAAACTTCCAGGGAGGGTGGCAAAACAGTTCTGGAAACAAAGGAATTAACGTATGAATACGGGGCCGGCACGCCCTTTCGGAAAACGGCGCTGGATCATGCGTCCATCTCCATCCGGCAGGGGGAATTTCTGGGTGTGATCGGTCATACCGGCAGCGGAAAATCCACTTTGATCCAGCTTCTGAACGGCCTTTTGAAACCCACCGCCGGTCAGGTCATTTTGGAGGGCCGGGATATTTGGGCAGAGCCAAAAAAAATACGGGACGTGCGGTTTCAGGTGGGCATGGTGTTCCAGTACCCGGAATATCAGCTGTTTGAAGAGACCGTGCTGAAGGATATCATGTTCGGGCCGAAAAACATGGGCCTTTCCGAGGAGCAGGCAAAGGCCAGAGCGCTGGAGGCCGCGCGGTTTACCGGGCTTTCCGAGGAGCTTCTGGAAAAATCCCCCTTTGAGCTTTCCGGCGGAGAAAAGCGCCGGGCGGCCATTGCCGGGGTGATCGCCATGGACCCGGACGTGCTGGTTCTGGACGAGCCCACCGCCGGGCTGGATCCCAGGGGCAGAGACGTGCTGCTTTCCCAGATCAGCCAGTATCATAAGGAGCGGCACAATACCGTGCTGCTGGTTTCCCACAGCATGGAGGATATCGGCCGCACAGCAGACCGGCTGCTGGTAATGAACCGGGGGCAGGTGGTGCTGCTGGAGGATACCCGCACGGTATTTTCCCAGGGCGAAAAGCTGGAGCAGATCGGCCTTCGGGTGCCGCAGATCACCAGGATCATGCAGGAGCTGGAGGCCATGGGCTATCCGGCTGATCCTGCCACCCTCACGGTGGACGAGGCCCTAAAGCAGCTGCTGCCTGTTTTTCAGGGCGGTAGGACGCAGCCCGTGCAGAAAGGAGGGCCTTCCGTATGATTTCCGATATTACTCTGGGCCAGTATTTTCCCGCACCCTCTGTAATGCACCGAATGGATCCCCGGCTGAAGCTGTGTCTTACGGTGTTTTCCATTGTTCTCATTTTTGTTTCGCGAAATTTCTTTTCTCTGGCCGCGGCGGTGCTGTATATCTTTTTGGGGATCGCTTTTTCCAAAATCCCCCCGAAAATGTACCTGAAAAGCCTGAAGCCCATTTTGATTTTGCTGGTGTTTACCGCTGTGCTGAATATCTTTTACGGCACGGGAGAGCCCCTGGTGCAGTGGGGCTGGCTGAAGATCACAAAAGCCGGGATCCTGAACAGCGTTTTCATTTCCCTGCGGATCGTGCTGCTGATCCTGGCAAGCTCCGTGCTGACCTTTACCACCTCTCCCACCCAGCTGACGGACGCCATTGAACGGCTGTTAAAGCCCCTCTCAAAGCTGCGGGTGCCCGTGCATGAATTCGCCATGATGATGACCATTGCCCTGCGCTTTGTTCCCACTCTGCTGGAGGAAACGGAAAAGATCATGAGCGCCCAGAAGGCCAGAGGGGCCGATATGGAAAGCGGCGGCGTGATCCAGCGCATCAAGGCGCTGGTGCCGGTGCTGATCCCCCTGTTCGTTTCCGCCTTCCGCCGGGCCTACGACCTGGCCACCGCCATGGAAAGCCGCTGCTATCACGGCGGAGAGGGCCGGACAAAAATGAAGATCCTGAAATTCGGAAGAGGAGACTGGCTTTCCCTCTGCTCTGCCGTTTTGGCCCTGGGAATTTTCCTCACGCTGAACCTGCTGTTTCCAAAAGTGATCTAGCCGCCAAATAAAAAGCTTGTCCTTCTCTAACAACTAACGACTAACAACTAACAACTAACAACTAACAACTGATATGGGGGTGCTCCTGTGGAGGCCTTTGAAACGAAAGAAACAAAGCGGAATCTGCTGTTGATGCTTTCCTACGACGGTTCCCGCTATCATGGCTGGCAGGTGCAGGAAAACGCCCTGACGGTGCAGGAGGTTTTTCAAAAGGCCCTGCGGGAGGTGACCGGGCTTTCCGAGGAAATCAAAGCCTGCTCCCGCACCGATACCGGCGTTCACGCCAGAGAGTTCTGCGTGAGCCTGAAAACGGAAAGCAGAATTCCCCCGGAGCGGCTTTTAGCCGCCTTGAACCACTATTTGCCGGAGGATATCGCCGTAAAGGGCTGCCGGGAGGTTCCTTTGGAGTTTCACGCCCGGTATTCCTGCAAGGGGAAGGAATATGCCTATGAGATCTGGAACCACCCTGTGCGGGAGCCCTTTCTGCTGGGGCGGGCGTTACACTACTGGTACCCCATAGATGCGGCACGGTTGGATAAGGCTGCGAAGCACTACATCGGGCGGCACGATTTTTCCTCCTTCTGCACGCTGGACCGCAGAGACCGGGGGGACCTGACCCGCACGGTGACGAAGGCCGGAGTAGAACGCCGGGGGAACCTGGTGGTATTTACCGTGGCAGCGGACGGGTTTCTTTACAACATGGTCCGCATTATGGCGGGCACGCTCCTGCGGGTGCAGCAGGGAAAGCTTGCGCCGGAGGATATCCCCGGCGTGATCGAAGCCAGAGACCGCAAGGCCGCCGGGCCCACCGCCCCTGCCTGCGGGTTGTACCTGAACCGGGTGTTTTACTGATTTAGCGAGGGCAAATTATGGCAAAGCACAAGAAAAAAGTAGATTCCAAGGCCAATACCAGAGAGATCGTGCGCCTCAGGGACTATCAGGAGGCGGAGGCCTTTTTTGAGTATGAGGACGAAGAAGCGGAAGCGGCGGGAGAAGCAAGACTAAAAAAAATGCGGGTCCCAAAGGCCGTTTACCGGGTGGTGATCATTCTGATCCTTTTGATCCTCGGCCTTGCCCTGTGGATCAACCGTTCCAGCCTGACGCTGGAGAATATCACCACCTGGGTAAAGCTGCAATTTGTGGGAGAAGGCCAGGGAGACGGATTCCCCGTTTCCATTACCGGTTCTTCGGTGTTTGCCTCTAATTTTACCTCCTACGGAGGCGACGCGCTGATCCTGAGTGATACCGCCCTGACTATGGTGGATCCCACGGGAAAAACCGGGCTTTCCCTGCGGCACAGCCTGAATCAGCCGGCCATGCGCTCCGCTCATGGGCAGACACTGCTCTATAATCAGGGCAGCACCGGGTACATGGTGCTTTCCGGTACGGAAGTGAAGCTCAAGGGCACGGCGGAGCGGGAGATCCTCTTTGGCGTTGTGGCCCAAAACGGCAGATTTGCCCTGGGTTTACATGGCGCAGACGGGGCCTCTGAGTTGAATGTTTACCAAAAAGACGGCTCTCTACAGTATACCTATGCCTTCGCGAAGGACTATATCACGGCCATCGCCATGAATTATGACGGGGTTTATGGAGCGGTCTGTACGGTGCGCAGTGAAAAGGGTGAGCTGATCTCTAAAGTCACGGTATTTGATTTCAATCAGGCAGAGCCGCTGACAAGCTATGAAACCAGGGACAATCTGCTGATCGACGCGGCTTGGACAGAAAGCGGAGATCTGTACGCCGTGGGGGATTCTGCCCTGCTGCTGGCGAAATCCACCGATTACGTTTTTCGGGAATACAGCTATGACGGGCGGCAGCTTACCGCCTACCGCCTGGATCAGAGCAGGGCGTTTTTGTCGATCTCTGCCTATGCCCATGCCGGCCCCTGTACGCTGCTGGTATTCCGTGGGGAAAACGACCCCGTGCGGGTGGAATCCCCGGAGCGAATCGTGTCCCTTTCTGTTTCCGGCGGCACGGTGGGGGCTTTGGTAGACGGCGAGGCGGTGTTCTACGATTACTCCACCGGGCTGGAGCAGGGCCGCGCGGACGCAGGAAGCGACGCGAAAAGCATTGCTCTCAGCAGTGAACGGGCCGCCTATGTGCTGGGCGTCAGCGAGATCCGCACGGTGGGAATACAGTGACGTGGGCTTTGTCCTTCTGTAGTAAGATATCTGTAAGGGGAATGGCCCTTGTGAAACTGGAAACTTTGTGATAAACTTATAACCTACAGGTTCTGCGCCTGGATTTGCCGTAAGGGGGAGAAAAGCGCTGTGAATATCATGCTGGATCTTGTGCTTCTCTGTGTTTTTCTGCTGTTTATCTTCATAGGGATCCGCAGAGGATTCGTGAAATCCGCCGCCCACTTTTTGGGTTCGATCCTGGCGGCCTTTTTTGCCTCCGCCTTGGGCGGCGCCGCCGCCAAATGGGTTTTTGACGTGATGTTTCGGGACGCGCTGGTGGAACGGATCGGCAGTTCTATCGCGTCTCTGGGAACGGGAAGCACCTCTGCCGCCGTAAACGGGCTGCTTTCTTCCCTTCCCGATTTTATTGTCCGTGCGCTGGCGGAGGCGGGTATCACCGCCAACAGCCTGGAGGGTGTGGTTTCCACCCGAAGCGGGGAGGCCGCGGAGCTAATAGCGGATTCCCTGGCTCCGGTGTTTATCGGCTTTTTGAAGGTGCTTGCGGTGATCGTGCTGTTTTGCCTGTTTATGATCGTGGTGCGGGTACTGGCGGATATGGTGGCGGGGTTGTTCCGGCTGCCTCTGCTTCGGCAGTTAAACGGCGCCTTGGGCGGGCTGTTCGGCTTTCTGTTGGCGCTTGTTTCCGTGTGGATCCTCGTTTCCGCCTTGCAGGTATTTCTGCCAATGCTGGAAACGGAGGCCCAGGCGGACGTGAAAATTATGCTGGACCGTTCTGTGATCGCCGGGCTTGTGACCCGGCTGAACCCACTGGGAGCTATGTTCCGCTGAGAAGCTTCCGAGGCGCTTCGCCTCCCGCGGGAAAGGGAAGAGACTGGAAAAGAGAGGAATTTAGGCCATGGCTCTGGAACGTAAACCGAGAAATCAAAATCTTACCATACCCAATGCGCTGTCCTTGCTGCGCATTGTTGTGGTACCCTTTTTTGCCATGGCTTTTCTGAATGGAGATCTTCTTACGGCGGCGATTTTGCTGGCGGTTTCCGGCCTTTCCGATCTGTTTGACGGGATGATCGCCCGCAAATTCAACCAGATCACGGAGCTGGGGAAAATGCTGGATCCACTGGCGGACAAGCTTACCCAGGGCGTGGTGGCTCTTTGCCTTGCCGTAAAATTTCCTGTGATCCGTCCGGTGCTGGTGATTTTTATCTGTAAGGAACTGGGCATGCTGTGTTGTGCGGCGGTGCTGCTGAAAAAAAGAAAACGGCCCTGCGCCGCCAAATGGTACGGAAAGATTGCCACGGTGATGTTCTATATTTCCGTGGGCGTCATAGTGCTTATGGACGGGGCGTTTCAGTTATCCGGCCCGGTGTTCAGCGGCGTTTCCTACGGCTTGCTGCTGCTCACGGCCTTTATGATGATCTATTCCGGCATTCGGTATTTTCAGATTTTTTTGGAAATACTGCATTCCAGCGATGAAAAGTATGAATTGAATCTGCCCGATGAGATCCGCACAAAAACGGTGCGGGAGCCAAGGAAAAAATAAATCGTTTGAAGCTTTGTTAAGGAAGCTGTTCCGTTTACCGGGCAAGGAAGGTGGTTAGCAGCTATGCTGATGTGTTCGCGTTGTCATAAAAGGCCCGCTGTGGTGTTTGTTTCTCATTCCATCGATGGAAAAAATACCCAGGGGCTGTGTTTTACCTGTGCAAAGGAGCTGGGCATCAAGCCGGTCAATGATATTATGGAAAAAATGGGGATCAGCGAGGAAGAGCTGGAGGCCGTTACCGGCCAGATGGCAGAACTGATGGACCTGGAAGACATGGAGGACGAAGAGGATTCCTTTGTGCCGGGCGGGGCGGCAACCATGCTGCCCACCGATATGATGCTGGGCGGCGCGCCCGGAGAGAACGGTGGAGCTTCCGAAGCTGGAGTACGGGAAAAGAAGGAAAGCTATCACAAAAAGAAGCGGAAGCATATTCAAAATTACTGCACCGATCTCACAGGAAAGGCCCGGCAGGGCCAGCTGGACGCCATTATCGGCAGAGAGCGGGAGATCGAGCGGGTGGTGCAGATCCTTTCCCGCCGCACCAAAAACAATCCCTGCCTCATCGGCGAGCCCGGTGTGGGAAAAACCGCCATTGCGGAAGGCCTTGCCCTGCGCATTGCGGCGGGAAAGGTGCCTGCCCGCCTGCGGGAAAAGGAGGTTCAGCTGTTGGATCTAACCTCTTTGGTAGCGGGCACCCAGTTTCGGGGGCAGTTTGAAAGCCGGATCAAGGGCCTGGTGGACGAAGTGAAGGCTGATGGTAATATCATTTTGTTTATCGATGAGATCCACAACCTGGTGGGTACAGGTGATGCGGAGGGCAGCATGAACGCCGCCAATATCCTGAAGCCCGCGCTTTCCCGGGGAGAGATCCAGGTGATCGGCACCACTACCTTTGCGGAATATCGAAAATACATTGAAAAAGACGCCGCCCTGGAGCGCCGGTTCCAGCCCGTTACCGTCACTGAGCCCTCCATCGGCGAGGCCGTTCAGGTGCTGCTGGGTATCAAGGGCTACTATGAAGCCTACCACCGGGTCACGGTGTCGGATCAGCTTGTCCGCCGCATGGTGACGCTGGCGGAGCGCTATGTCACAGACCGCTATCTGCCCGATAAGGCCATCGACCTGCTGGACGAGGCCTGCGCCTGTGCCGCCCTGCGCAATAAGAAGCTGGAGGAATACGATTCCACGGAGCTGTCCCTGAAAAAGGAGAAGGCCAGAGAGCAGGAGCTTTCCGAGCAGGCCAATGAAGGCACAGTGGATTATGAGGAGCTGGCGAAAACCCACTACCGCATCGCCACCCTGGAGGAAAACCTGGACGCCTTGCGGTCTGAAGGGGCCTTTGCCGCCGTGGAGGAGCAGGACGCCGCCCATGTCATCGAGCTGTGGACGGGGATCCCGGCCGCCCGGATCGCGGAAAACGAGCTGAAAAAGCTTTTGCATCTGGAAGAGGTGCTGTCTCAGAAGATCATCGGCCAGGAGGAGGCCGTCAAAGCCGTGTCCTCCGCCGTGCGCCGCAGCCGGGTGCAGATCAGCCCCCGCAGGCGGCCCGCCTCCTTCCTGTTTGTAGGCCCCACCGGAACAGGGAAAACCGAGCTGGTGCGGGTGCTTTCCCAGGAGCTGTTCGACAGCCCCGAGACCCTGATCCGGCTGGATATGTCCGAATTTATGGAAAAGCATTCCGTATCGAAGATCATCGGTTCCCCTCCCGGTTATGTGGGGTATGACGAAGCGGGGCAGCTCACGGAAAAGGTGCGCAGAAGGCCCTATTCCGTACTGCTGTTCGATGAAATTGAAAAAGCGCATCCCGATGTGATGAATATTCTGCTGCAAATTCTGGACGAGGGCCGCATTACCGACGCCCATGGCAGAACGGTGAATTTTGAGAACACCGTGATCGTAATGACCTCCAATGCCGGAAGCGACCGAAAGGACGGTTCCCTGGGTTTTGCGAAAACCGCCGCCGACCTAAGCCGGGAAAAGGCCATGAAAGCCCTGAAGGAATTCCTGCGGCCCGAATTTCTGAGTCGTATTGATGAGATCGTTTTGTTCCGTCCCCTGGAGCAGGCGGATTATGAAAAAATCGCCGCCCTGATGCTGGAGGAATATGTGGGCTCCTTAAAAGAAAAGGGCATAGAAATGAAATATGAGCAGGCTGTTTGCGCCCTGCTTGCGGAGAGATCCATACATGGCGCCAGCGGCGCAAGAGACCTGCGGAACAATATCCGCCGCATGGTAGAGGACAAAATTGCCACGCTTCTGGTGGAGCGTGGAGAGGGCGGGCTTTTCGGTATATCGGTAGCTGTGAAGGAGAATGAGCTTGTGATCGAGCCGCTGTTGTAAAAAGCCGACAGAACAGAAAATACTGTGTTTTTGGATAGCTGTCCTTTCCAAAGTAATTTTAAGCACCCTTTAGGTAGCTACTCATAAAACAGTATCACAACAAACTGAAACAGGGTAGCTGCCATACAGGGTACAGAAAAGTAGGCGTATCGTCAAAGCGATACGCCTACTTTTTGCATTTATGCTATTGAAGCAGATGGCTTGTTGTCATTTCTACAATCGATTAAGTAAATTGACTCACCAATCATGTTTTCATACCCAGCAGCTTTAACAATTTGCTCCGAATAAAGATATTCACTTTCAGAGAAGCAAAATATTGCAATCAAGCTACCATCGCTACAATTTGCAGCTTCGTATATTTTCACTTGTGTAAATGCATGTGCTAATGTTGAGTTGCTCGCCAATTTAAACTCGACAATACTTTGATTTTTTTGCCCCATTGAAATAATGAAGTCTGCTTGTCCTCTTCCGTTATTAGGCTCTGCGTCTACTTTATAGTTCGTACCATACCAAACAAAGCGGAAGAGTCTTTGCAAATCATTTTCCTTTGCAATTTGTTTTCCTTTAACATACAGGTTTTTGTATCCGTCGCAATCTTCAATTATATGCTTAAAAAACTTTAATCTTTGTTTTGCTTCCTCTCTTGCCGACAGATATTCGTCAAATTGATAATTTGAATTTTCAAAAATGGATATTATGTTTTTGGAAGACACTAACAGACGTTCTAATTGCAAATTTAATTCTGTCATACACTTTAAGCGTATTTCATCTGTGTCAGCTTCTCGCAATTTGATATAATAATCATATAGTTCTGGATATTCCCTTACCAACTCACTAAAAGCTTCTTTCTCAATTTTGCTTATGGACTTTTCTTTGATAGGCTTCCTATTTCTTCTTTGATTTTCTTCATACCGTCTAACAGCTAATCCAATATAATTATTAACATACGCTCGTAAGGTATCATTTTCAATCACCGTTCGAATGCGGTCATAACTGTTGTAAAAATCAGCTTTGTTTATTGAGGGTTCATCTTCACGCAAAATGTCAAAAGGAGTTAGCAGAACATATTCTGGTATTCCCTTTTCATCATACACAAAAGGAAGTGCAAACTCTTTGCTAATAAAACTTTCAGTATCATAATTGAAATAAGCCTTATCAACAGGAAAGCGTTTTATAAACTGTGGTTGAATATATTCTTTGGCAAACTGTTCAGTATACTCGCATAGAAATCCTTTTATCAGATTTACTGTTAAGTCACTAATTTTATCTTTTCCGCTGCCATCATAAAGAAGCATTGCTTTTTCAATATGCTGGGATTGAGATATGCCATGTGTATTTAATGCAAATGATATATTCTCATACAAAAACTTAGCATATTTATGTCCCAATGCTAACCCCTTATTTCCGACTAACGCATATCCAAGCCAATTATTAGGTACTTCGCTAAAATTAAACCATGCATTGATTTCTTTTTTTGATAGCCCTTGCTCTGCTTTCATGTAAAGGAAATGAAAATAACGGATAATTTGATTATGTAACTTTTTATAAACATTTTTTTCACTATTAAATATCAGCATTGGGTCAATGAACAGAGGAATATCACATACTAAGGATATATCGACTGCGCCATAGTCTTTTATCAAGTCACTACTAACTTGAAATTTTTCAGAGAAAAACATGACATTTGTCCTCCGTTTCCTAATTTTTCTACTATAATGACATTATACTACTATTACTTACACTTGTCACGCAGTAGAACGCCATTTTGAGGGGTACGAGTATAAAACCCTTACCCATGCCCTTATTGCGTCCGCAAAGCCGCATAAATTAAGGAGAAATTAACCTCTATTGCGTGACAAAGAACCCCATAATTCAGAGAGGGCGCAAGCGGTCTATCCGTTTGCGCCCTCTTGATTACCCCATAGCAAGGACATGGAAAACCGTCAAGGGCGGCGCAGCCGTTCATCTTGACCCTTGACGGTTTTTCATGGCTTTGCTACTTGCTCGGCGGCTGATACTCCAATCGGAACTTCAAAACAGCCATAAGCAGCTTTGTGTTTAATCGTTCTTTCAAATCGGCGTTCCCTCCGCTTAGTCTGCCTATGTATGCTTTGTGTCGTTCCTGCACCGCAAGGAGCGCGGCGGTATCGCCTGTGATTGCTTTCTCAATCACTTCATAGGGAACAAGGTTGTATTTGCTATTCTTCATCATTCATTTTCTCCATTTCTTTTCGTAACTGTTTCAATGCCGCTTTTTTCTGATAGTTGACGGTTGTGCGCGGTTTTCCCAATAACGCCGCAATCTGCTTATCTCTTAATTGCAGAAAAAAGCGCATAAGGATAATTTCCCGCCAACCTTCCGACAGGCACAACAAAGCTTTTGCTAACTTTTCACTATCAACGGTTACGATTTGCCCGCAAACTGTAAAACCAGTCGGCTTGTCCTGCAAGACAAAGTATTCGTCTGTGCTGTGCGGCACAAAAGAAGTGTTTTCTTGCAAAAATTCAAAGGATATTTCACGCTGTACCTTGCGCTTCTGTTCCCTGTAATAATTACAGGCTTCATTGTGTAATACGGCTTTACAAAATGCGTGAAAGCGGCGTTCGATACTCTCCCTGTATTCTGTGGATAACATCATTCTCACCCCTTTTCCCTTTGGAATGAGGGCTATAACAAAAACCGCCTGTGCAGCACGAAACTGAACAGGCGATTATGCTATATGATGTGATAAGGCATTTATGATGATGTGTGTGTTCCTCTTGATAGCCGCAATATCCCGTAGGCAGGGATAGGCTTTTTTTGATAAGTAGCCGTTAGGCGGCTTAAAGCAAATATAAAAGGACACGGCGATACCTCCTTGATACCGCCGTATCCTTAAAAAAGGGTGACTTCAATACACCCTCTGTATTTCCATTTTTCAAAAAGGAAAACGGCGGCTTTGATTATTCAAAACCGCCGCTATATCTGAACACAAGCCGACCAGCAAGCAGCGGTTTTGTGTTTGTGTTGCGCTCTGTCAGAAATCGTATAATGTTAAACAACTTTCAAAAAGAAAGAGCCGATAACCGCATTTTCATTCTGCGTGTTATCGGCTCTGCGTCTTTGCGTCTGGCTCTTTGATAACTGATATATTAAGTTGTTTAACATTGATTAACGTTTCCTGCTTACACTTCGGACAGAATAACGGGAAGTTTTCAAGTACCGTATCTCCGCGTATTCGTAATCTCGTTTTATTTCCGCAAATAGGACATAATATCCATTCAAAAACAGCCATAGCACCACACCATTCGCTAAAGAGTATTATCTAAAATCAAGTGTCGTTTTCTATCGTAATCAGAATATTAAATATATCGTCGGAAAACGCAATGCTAAGAATGGAGTTGTCCTTTTGGAGCATTGTACCGACAGAAACCTCGTTGCCTTTGGAATGTATTTCGGTATATCCCTGTTTTTTCAATTCGTCCACATAATTGTCTGATTGCTCTTTTGTTATATCAGTCAAGACAAGCATATAACGCCCTGTGTCGGAATAATCGCATACATAATCCATTGTGCCATATTCAGGTTTAGGAATTAGCTCGGTATATTCATTTTCCGACCATTCGGTAATGTATTCGGGCGTTACCGAAGGCAACGCTGCTATTGCGTTATCGGGAGTTTGAGAGCTATCATTCTGTGAACACCCTGCAAACATAGCTAATGTGCATACCAGTATGATTGCTACAAGGGCATACCATGATTTGTTTTTTAACATAGCTTATTTCTCCTTTTTATCTTCATGGTGTTTTGTATGGATATATCTTATCGTGAGGGCAATCGCAACAATCAAAGCGACGACACCCAGTATAACGATAATAGACAGGGAGTGAAGAACAAACAGGGCTTCAATTTTAATGCCAGTCATGCTGTCCGCTTGTCCGATTACATTTTTAGGTATCTGTAAGGCTTTGACAACAATATATATCACGAAAAGCGCTAAAGCAGTTGCAAAGCTGCAAACAATCTGTATCAGTTTGTTCCTGCTCCTATATCCTACGCGGTCAAATCCTATCTGTTCTTCCATGTTTTCCGCAAAGTCTTTTGGAGAGCCTAAGCGCTCCATGACTTGTGTTTCGTTCTCGCCATGTTCCAACGCGGACGCGAAAACTTCCTCCAAATCGCGTACAATTTCCTTTTTCGCCCGACGTGAAACAGACAATTCCCTTTTTACTTGCTTAATGTACTGTTTTATCATTTTGCTTCCTCCATGTATGACGCAATGAAACCATTTACGCAGTCAGAATAGTTTTTCCAAAAGCCTATAAGCTCTTTCAATACGTCCCCGCCCTTAGGGGTTAGTGAATAGTATTTTTTTGAGCCGCCATTTGCCGCTGCCGGAGCTAAACGACATTGTATTAACTCGGCGTCCTGCAAGCGATACAGGATAGGATAAACTGTTCCCTCTTTGGCATAACCTAAAATGGCTGCGCTACTGTTTAGCTCTGTGATGATTTCATATCCATACGTTTCTCTGCGGCCTATTAAGCATAAGAGTATCATTTCAAGAGAGCCTTTTTTGAATTGTTGAACATATCTATTTTCCATACTCTTTTCCTTTCCTTAGTCTTGCTATTTAGCTTTACTAATTAGCAAGACTATTATAATCCATTCTCTGCGCGTAGTCAATAGGCCGTAGGTTATTGCCGCTACAGCAAAAGAGATTGAGATGCGTTGCAATCTTTTATTAGGATTGCAGCGTTTTTTGCGTTCCATTTGGCATTTTCGGATTTTCTCCGTATTAAAAAGTGAGAAAACTTTTTTTGAAAAATTTCTCTGAAACTTTGGCAAAATTGCCATGCGCGGTGTTGCAGGTAGTGAAAGGAGAAATGCGAATGGAAAACCGAAAACGGAACGTACAAATCATTGTTCGAGTGACAGAGGAAGAACGTGCGTTGATTGGGGAAAAATGAAGCAGATACCGACGATAAACCTATCCGCTTACGCTCGCAAAATGCTCATTGACGGGTACATCATTTTACTTGATTTACAGGAAGTCAAAGCGCATACGGCACAGCTTCAGAAAATCGGCGTGAACGTCAACCAGATTGCAAGGCGTATCAATGAAACAGGGTGTATTTACGCCGCCGACATGGACGAGCTAAAGCGGCTCATGGAAGAAGTATGGAGATTGGAAAGACGGCTGCTCCTGCAATTCAAAGGGCTTGCAAAATGAGGGTTTGGGAAACTTCCCAAGGGTCTGCCCCAGCAGGCGAAGCCTGCGAGGGTACAAGCAAAATGCAGCGGCGGCAGACGGGCATTTTACGGGAACGGCTATCCGTTCCCTATGCTTGCTGCGTGATTAGTACATCAGAAAGGACGGGAAAAGAATGGAACGGAAACGAATAATCAAGAACGGGCATATCGTGGTAAAAAATCCACTTGCCTATGAACTACCAAAGCGTGAAGTCGTAATAAAGTCGGGCAGGACGCTCTACCATTTTACGGGCAGTTATGACGGGCAAAGAGCGTTGCCGAGCAAGGTTTTGCGGCTTATGGAGCAGGATAATTTACAGAAAGATGATGACAATGGAAACAAAGAGCGTTAAAATAGAAATATGCAATCCTGTATTGGCAGACTGCCCGCCGATAAAGGAGGAACATTCTATGTTAAGGCAGTCTGACAAAATTACCGCCCTCTATTGCCGCTTATCACGCG